>DAIDJF010000076.1:0-243 GCA_027451525.1 Ktedonobacterales bacterium | reverse complement strand
ACAGGTTTACCGGGCCTCATCCTGGCTTTTCTCGTCTGGCGCATGCGTGAACCAGCACGCAATGAGGCCGATAATGCAGCTGCGGCAAGTGACCCGACACGTTATAGCACGGAGGGGGCAGCGGCCTCACTGGTGGTTCCGCGCAACGCATTTGCCCAATTTCTGGCATTGTTGCGCGTCAGAAGTTTGGTGGTGCTCACGATCATGCAAATCTTCGCCTATTTTGTGTTAGCGGCCAGTGCG
>DAIDJF010000075.1 GCA_027451525.1 Ktedonobacterales bacterium | reverse complement strand
GTGCTGAGAAACGTGATTGGGATGCATTGGGCTTGTCAGCAGACGCAAAACGGTGCATTGAACGTGCCACCATTGCTGCACAGCGGCTTGGACATTCCTATGTTGGAACAGAACATGTGTTGTTAGGTTTGCTTGAAAGTGACAACACGCCCGTGATGACGCTATTACACAGCTATAGTATGGATACACAACATGTAGAACATGCTATTCAGCTACAACTGGCAAAACGGCAACGATAGACCTGTAAATGAAACAGGCTCTTGGGTCAAGGAGGTTCAGATGGCGATTACATATCCCCCAGAGATAGAGGTCGTGCCAACAAAAACGCAATCGAAACGGCAGACAGGTAAAGGGCTACCTCGCCCTCGTCCACGTATCGCGCTTGATCTTGGCAGTGATGATGAATTGCTCCTGTTAGAGAACAAGACCGCGCTTGCCTGGATGGTGTATCACAACTTCCATCAGCTAGGCATCATTGATGTTGGCGAAATGCTGGCCTTTCATATTCGCAAGCATGGCAAATTAAGCGCGCGCCCGTGTGCCACGCAAGATGTTGTAGAGTATCTTGTGCTGCCCCTGCGCTACAGCATAAATGTGGTATGCATTTCTAAGCGTATCATGGGGAAGAACCTGCAGATCTACGATCTGCAAGTTCTTTGAAGACGGAAACTAGAACAGTTCGCACTGCAATCCGTAGACCCGCTCTCTCATGCTAAGATGGCTTTTCGATCAGGCAATGATAAACCGCTATAATGTTGAGCTTATCATTGCTCATGATATGGTAGACTATTCTTTTGAACGTAGTATTTAGATGGCTAGTTTGCTGTATTGTGTTTAATTAGGAGTGAGCTCATGTCCACATACGTTGAAGGCCACTTTTCAAGGTCTCGTAGTATCCCAGGTAGTAGCTTTCGGTCTACGAATCTCGATCTCGTGCTTGCCACACTCATCGCGCTCGCTACGCCATTTCTTTGTCAGTGGTTGTTCAAGCAGACTGGAGGAGCATTAGCGAGTTTGCTATTGTACTATGGAGTATGCTGTATTGCTATTGTGTGGTGGCGCAAAGGGACGCTGGATTATCGCTGGCCGAGTCGCTGGCCGTGGTTACTTTTCATATTGAGTGTGTTGATACCGCTTGCCACTGCTGTTCTTGGCTTTGGTTCTACGCCAGATTATCACGCGTCATTGCCTGGTTTTGTGTTAACGTTGCTTATCTGGGTTCCCCTCAATGCCTCCATGGAACAGCTTTCCTGGTTTTACGTACTTGATTCCTGGCGTAATCGTTGGCAGCATGGGATACTGCGTTGGGTTGGCCTGATAGTGGGTATTGTGTTGTTGTTGATAGTGGTAAGCCTGATTCACCTGCTTTTCTGGCTAAATTTCTTACCTCTATCAAAACCTACGCCCTATTCATGGCTGATTATACCCCTGAATCTGCTACTTACAGCGTCCTATGCTGCTCTGTATTACCGTTCTAACTCGATGTTCCCAACATTTTTTATCCATCTGCTGTCGGACTTACAAGGAGTGTTGCTGGCCCATTATGCTATTTGGCCCCATCTACTGTAAGTTTAGGACCTATCCGTTTGCCGTCTGGTATAGGTAGCTCCCATTATGGTACGCAGGCCCTCACCTGGAAACAACGGTAGAGTATCATGCCCTTTTTTCGTAGCATATCTTTCAGGTAGCTGAGTTGTAGTCGCGGAGTTGTTCTTGCCAGGCGGCATAGTGTACCGTTTCTGGTTCATAGAACTGTCCTGGCAAACTCTGAGAGATAGTGCGTATCTCTGCTAAGGTGCGCATATCGCCTAAGCCGACCAGTTGCATCAAGGCATTGCCCAGAGCTGTTGCTTCAAATGGCCCGGCTAGAACAGGTAAACCTAAGGCATTCGCCAGCCATTGGTTTAAGCGTGCGTTACGCGCTCCGCCACCCAGCACATGTACACGTGTGATGGTATGGCCTGTTAACTGCTCAATTTGTCTGAAAACCTGACAATAGCGCAATACCAGACTTTCCATGATACAGCGTGCGAAGGCGGCAGGCGATTGTAAGGGCGGCTGATTATGCTTGCGTAGATAGGCATTGATAGCGGTGGGCATATCGTCGGGAGCCAGGAAGCGTGGATCATCGGGGTCAATCAGGGCGGAAAAAGCAGGCACCTGTGCGACCTCGCTTAGCAGCGTGTCGTATGCTACTTCGTGCCCATCCCTGGCCCAACTGCGCAGGCATTCCTGTAAGAGCCAGAGGCCCATCACATTTTTCAAAAAGCGTGTTGTGCCAAACACGCCGCCCTCGTTAGTAAAATTGGCCTGCATAGCTTCTTCTGTTATGCAGGGTTGTGTGAGTTCAACCCCCACAAGCGACCATGTCCCAGAACTGATATATCCCCACTGTTCAGAGGCCGATGCAGGCAGGGCTGCAATAGCGGAGCCTGTGTCATGCGTCGCGGGAGCAATAACCTGAGCATTTCCAAGATCGTCCTGCCACGCCGCCAGCACTTTGCCTAAGACCGTTCCTGGCTCGACGACAGGCGGTAGCATGGTTGTCGGCAGTTGCAGGTGTTCAAGCAGATCTGTTGCCCATGTGCTAGTCATGGCATTCCAACATTGCGTTGTTGTCGCGTTTGTGCGTTCTCCCACGAATGAACCAGATAGCCAGTTGTGCAAGAGGTCGGGTATCATGAGCAAACGATGTGACCGGGCCAGTTCACCCGGTCGCATCTGCTCGTGTGCATACAATTGGAACAACGTATTGAACGGCAAAAACTGAATGCCTGTGCGTTGATACAGCACGGGGCGTGGAAGAAGTGCGTATACCTCTTCCTGCACGCCATCGGTGCGATGATCGCGATATTGGAATGGTTGCCCTAGCAGCAGTCCTCTGGCATCCACCAGCCCGTAATCAACGCCCCACGTATCTACTCCGATGCTGTCCAACGTGCCGACTATGCGTTTGGCTTTGCGCAATCCATCCAGAATGTCGCTCCAGAGTGAGAACAGATTCCAGAAACGATGTCCATGAATGAACACGGGGCGATTGGCAAAACGGTGAACCTCTTCTAGAGCGAGGTGCTGTCCATCAAAGCACCCCAGAATGACGCGCCCGCTCTCCGCTCCCAAATCGACTGCTGCAACGTTCCGCGTTGTCATCATCGCCTCCTCTTTTAGCGGGGATACGCCGCCGCGACGCCGCCATCAACGTTGATGATATTGCCCGTGCTCTTGAGAGAGCGCGTAGGGGAGGCAAAAAAGGCTACCGCCTCCGCGATATCTTCCGGCAGAATATTGACGCCCAATGTCGTGCGCTTGCGATAGACCTCTTCTAACTGCTCAGGAGCCACGCCATAGGTTGCCGCTCGTTCCTGCCGCCATGTGCTATCCCAGATGCGCGAACCGGAGAGCACTGCGTCAGGATTGACGATATTGACGCGAATGCCGAATTGTCCACCTTCTTCCGCTAAACAGCGTGCCAGATGGATTTCTGCCGCTTTGGCCGTTGAATAGGCAGCGGCGTTTTTGCCTGCGACCAATCCGTTCTTGCTGGCAACAAAGACCAGATTGCCGCCGCGCCCCTGTGCCTGAAACAGGCGAAAACCCTCGCGTGCAACCAGGAAATAGCCTGTTGCTAAGACTTGCCAGTTTTTGTTCCACATGCCCAGACTGGTTTCGCCAATCGGCGCGCTGGCGGCCAGTCCCGCGTTGTTGACCACGATATCGAGGCCACCAAAGGCCAGGGCGGCCTGCTCAAAGGCTACGCGCACGCTCTCTTCATTCGTCACATCCATTTTGACAGCTACCGCACGGCCTGCTCCCACATGGGTGTTGAGATAGCTCGCCAGTTGTTCAGCACCTGCTAGATCGATATCCGTCGCCACAACATGCGCGCCTTCTTGCGCCAGACGCCGACAAACCGCTGAACCGATGCCGCCCGCTGCACCTGTGACCAGCACGATGCGCCGCGCAAAATCTCGTTCCGGCGGGGCCAATTTGAGCTTGTATTGTTCCAACGGCCAATATTCGACGGCATAGCTTTCGGCATCGCTCAGCGAGATAAAGCCATCACAGGCTTCTGCACCGCGCATAACTGCGATAGCGCGATGATAGAGTTGTGCGGAAACATCAGCCTGCGCGGCATCCTTGCCAGTGGTAAACATGCCCACGCCGGGGATGAGGATGACACGTGGGTGTGGGTCAGCTACTGCATCGGCGGCGCGATACACGGGTGTCGCGGCGTCGGGGTCCAGGTCTTGCTGCATATTGTCGGCGAGATACTGACGATATTGGGCAACATACGCCGCAATCCCACGCCGGAGTGTCTCCGCGAGGTCCGCGCTCGTTTGTACTGGGGACCAGTCTACCAATAACGGCCAGGGTTTAGTGTGGACCAGATGGTCAGGACAGGCCGCGCCAATGGCAGTAAGACGAGGGGCATCGTGACTACCTGCGAAACCGAGTACGTCTTCTCCGTCTTCAAAGCGCAATATCTGTTGTTTCTCTGCCGATACCAGTCCACGCAATATGGGGGCAATCTGGGCGGCCAGTGCTCGTCGCTCTGCCGTCTCCATTGGCTCAACACGCATGCCCCCAAAGAGACGGCGTTTCGCCTGCTCTATACGCGCTTCCACAAAGGTGTGTGCCTGCGCAATCGTGGCAAGTGTTGTCGCGTAACATGCCTCGTCCGTATCGCCCCACGTAATCAGACCATGTTTTGCTAGAATGACCAGTTTCGCCTCTGGCCTGGCACGCACGGCTAATGCGACCTCGCGGGCCAACCCAAAGCCTGGACGACGATAGGGAATCCAGATCAATGCATCTCCAAAGCACTCGTAAGCCAACTCTTTGCCGTTGGCTGCACAGGCAAAATAGTTGGTTGCATCGGCATGGGTATGGTCAATATGCGCAAAGGGCAAAAAGGCGTGGAGTAATGTTTCGATGGAAGGGCGTGGGTGGCCCGGTTCGTAGAAACAGTGGGCCAGATAGTCAACCATCGCTGTATCGCTCAAACGTTCACGTTCCAAGAGCGGCAACAGGTCATCAAGATACAAGCCTGTAAAGGATGCCTCTGTGCAGGTCGCCAGATCTGAACCAGAGCCTTTAACCCAGAGAATCCGTGCCTGTCGCCCACGAAAATCCAGCTCCTCGGACTTTGCCGAAGTATTGCCGCCACCCCAGTTACATACTGTACGATCCGCCCCTAACTTGCGCGAACGAGCCACCAGTTGCGCCAGTGTCGTTTCTGCTGGTGTATCCGTCATTGTGCCTTATCCTTCTTGGTATTCTATTCTCTTTAATGTTAAAACTTGCGTTTTACGCGCCTGGATAGCCGCTACTGAGTGCGCTGGCAACACGCTCGTGAGCCACGCGCTCAGCATAGCCACTGCTGCGAAAAGCCGCAATCGGGTCTGGGTCTAATCCCTGACGAGTACGAAATTCAGCCAGCAACGGGCGTACATCCGTTTCATAAGCCGCTTGTAGGACACGATACGCTCCTAAAACATCACCTTGTTCTTGAGCGGCGCGTAGTGCAGGCCGATCTACCAGCAAGGCTTTCGTATAGGCAATCTGAATATTGAGCACACTTTGAATCATGGCCTCGATTTTGGCTTCGATATTATGCGATTGGTCGATCATGTAGGCGATACGCTCGACATTGGCGTTGCCCTCGCTACCAGCACCGACAATCTCGTTGAACATGCAGAAGAGGTCAAACGGGTTCTGTGAGCCAACAATCAAATCATCATCGGCATAGCGGCGGTCGTTGAAATGAAAGCCACCCAGACGGCCCTCGTCTAGCAACTGCGAGATAATTTGGGCCACATTGGTGCCTTGCGCGTGATGGCCCGTATCAACCAGTACTTCGGCCTGCGGACCAAGTTTTTGTGCCATTAGCAGGGCTGTACCCCAATCTGGCAGGTCGGTCGAATAGAAGGCTGGCTCAAAGAATTTATACTCGATCAGCAGGCGCATGCCAGCGGGGAGAGCCGCGTAAATGCTTTGTAGCGAATCCAGCAAGCGATGGCGACGTTGGCGCAGATCATCCTGACCAGGGTAGTTCGTGCCATCAGCCAGCCACAAACTGATGATCTGCGAATCCACCGCCTGCGCGATGCGAATGCATTCGATGACATGTTCAATCGCGTGCTTGCGTATGCTCGTATCGAAGTGACAAAGACTGCCAAAACGGTATACATCCTCCTGGAACAGATTGGGATTGACTGCACCGATGCGCAACCCTTGAGCCTGGGCATACGCCTTGATCGCTTGCCAGTCATCCTCCTTATCCCAAGGAATGTGAATAGCAACGCTGGGGCACACTCCTGTGGCACGCTGCACCTGGGCCGCGTCGTCTAGTTTCTCGCGTAGAGTGCGTGCGGCTCCTGGCCAGGGAAAGACCTTGAAGCGTGTGCCCGAATTGCCATAGCCCCAGGATGGCGTTTCAATGGCAAGATGCTGGATTTTTTCTAATACAGCGTCTTGATTAGTCGCATAGTGCCCAAAATTATCTTGCATAATGCAATCACCCGGTCCATTTTCTCTAGTAGCGTCATGAGTGCGCTACAACGTATACGATTCGCTAAAATATTTCTTACGACAGAAGAATGTTCTGTGTGTTGCTCTTAATCGAGATGAAATACCTCTGGTAATAATGCTGGGAAACCAGTGGCTGGATCTGTCTCGCGGATTAAGATGTCACTCATAAAGCTCTCCCAGCGGCTTGCTATCTCGCTTGTGTTCATGATATGCAGATAATGCTGGAAATCTTCTACTTCCATGTAGGCAAAGAGCTGTCTATCTTGCATGTAAATGGAATAGCGATGGCAGCCCGCTTTTTTCAATTCAGCCAGCATCTCAGGCCAGACGTGCTGATGGCGAGCGCGATATTCCTCTTCGCACCCCGCTTTGATGTGCATTGTAAAAGCAATTCGCTGCATGGCCTTGCTCACTTCCCTGGTCTCATCATGCTTTTGGTGGTTAGTAGAGAGACTTGAATTGGCTCAGAAGATTGTGCCATAGCTTCATCTCCCTCCATGCCTGTTTGACAATCCATATTTGGATAAGATAGAATGCGCAGGTAAAATGAAACGTTTCAATGAGCCGTAAAAAATAGAGATTTCTTGTAGCCACGGGTGAAATGTTGAAAGAGTTATATATTCACCTCCGTGTGAATCGAAATTCTACTCATTTTTAGTTGCATCGTTGTCATGAGTTGAAACGTTTCAACTACTTATGAGTATACGTATCGCTTGTTCTCTTGTCAAGGGTTTTTACAGGAAAATACATAACGTGCAAAGCGTAAAATAGTCGAGCAGAGCCTTTTGCTTCTGTGGCATACTGTGAGCAGAGCGTTTGCTAGTGCCAATGTGTCATCAGCTCTTAGTCAAACTCAACAGCCAGGAAAGATGTGTGATGAGTTCAACGTCAAGTATCCGTGAAGTCGCCAGACGTGCTGGCGTGTCGTTGGGAACTGTATCCAATGTGCTCAATCGACCGGAAATTGTTGCGGAAGAGACGCGCCGTAAAGTGCAGTTAGCCATTGAAGAAATTGGTTTTGTGCCCAATGGCTCAGCGCGCCAGTTGCGTGCGGGGCGTAGTCAGCATATCGGGCTGGTTGTTCTTGATGTTGCCAACCCGTTTTTTACAGAGGTGGCCCGTGGAGTTGAAGATATGGCGAATGAAGCGGGCTATGTGGTGATTCTCTGTAATTCGGATGACTCGCTTGAAAAGGAAGAGCACTATCTGCGCGTGCTTGAAGAGCAACGCACGTTGGGCGTATTGATTACTCCTGTCCAGAATGATGTGGGCTATCTACAACGTTTACGACAGCGGGGTATTGGTGTTGTTTTGCTGGACCGTCCCAGCCGTAGCAAAGACCTCTGTTCTGTTTCCGTCGATGATGTGCGTGGCGGGGAACTGGCGACCTTGCATCTGCTTGAGCAGGGGCATACCTGCATTGCTTTTGTGCATGGGCCGCTCAGTATCCGTCAATGTTCTGATCGTCGCCGTGGTGTGTTACATGCCCTAAAGGCATTCAACCTGGACCCGGAGCAGGCACTGGTCGACATTACGACGATGGCACAAAGTGCCAGTGAGGGCGAGGCCAGCGTCGAAACTCTACTGAACTCTGCGAAGAAGCCAACAGCAGCTTTCTGTGCTAATGATCTCCTGGCCCTGGGAGTCATGCGCGGCCTGATGAAGCGAGGCATCTCCATTCCAGGAGATATTGCGCTGGTTGGCTACGATGATGTCGAATTTGCGAGCGTTCTTGCCACGCCACTCACCTCTATCAGGCAACCCAAATATGAACTCGGACATGCAGCGGCTGAACTGCTTTTCGATGAAACTGTCAGCCTGACCACGCACCAGCATAAGCACATTGTCTATCAGCCAGAACTCGTTGTCAGAGCATCAAGCCGCTCCTGAAACAGCTCAGATGTGTCTGCTTTTTAGCCTTTGGTCCCTGTTGTGACGATGCTACGTATAAAGTAGCGTTGTGCTGCCAGGAACATGATAATGATGGGAAGTAGATAGATGATGGTTGCAGCTGCCAGCAAATCGGTCTGTGACCCATGTGGGTCTTGTGTATTAATCGTTACCGCAACACCAAGCGTTGTGTTGTTCACATCCAAGAATATTTTCGGCGTTACCCAGTCGCCCCAGAGCGCGGTAAAGGTAAGAATGACGACAGTGGCAATAACAGGGCGTGAGAGTGGAAGAAAGATATTCCAGAACATGCGGAAGTAGCTACATCCATCCACAATGGCGGCATCTTCTAAATCCTGAGGGATTGCACTGAAGAACTGACGAAAGAGAAAGATGCAGAATGGACTGCCCCCCAGCCCCCACAAGACCCATGGCCAGTAGGTATCGGCAATTTGCAGATGTGCCATCAAGATATAAGAGGGAATGACTGTGACCAATGGAGGCAGCATGAGCGTCGAGAGCATAAGGATAAAAATGGGCTGTTTGCCAACACCGCGCAGGCGGGCAAAGGCAAAGCCGACAAACGCGCTTGATAAGGTAGTCAGGATGGTAAAGATGGCCGCAAGTTCAATGGTATTGAGCAAATAGTGCGTGATCGAGATATACTGAAATACATCAACAAAATTGTGCCATGCCACAGGAGATGGCAACCATTGCAAGGGGATCGCACTCACCGCCGACGGTGTTTTCAATGCGATTGACAATAACCACGCCAGAGGAAACAAGAATACGAGCGCGAGCACAATCAGGATGGCGTAAATGACAGCATTACGCCAATGGCGAGACAACCAGGAGCGTTGTGTTGCTGACGAGCTGGTGCGCCGCGTTGTCAGTGGTAGCTGCATGTTTTTCCTCACTTTTCTTCTTATTCATGACTCATTGGCGAGACCTGCTTTTTCTCAGAGTGGGCTAATCTCTCTCAACTTCGTAGTAGACCCAGAAACTGCCAACACGCAAAAGAATGAGCGTAACCACGAGAATGACGAGGAAGAGGATCCATAATAAGGCTGCGGCGTAAGCAACTTCATTGTTGACAAAAGCATTTAAGACGTGAATACCGTAGACATAAATGCTTGTCGCGACTCCGATTCCATTTTGTGTGACGCTCAATGCGTAAGACTGGTAGAGTACCTGGAGCGCGAAGATAACGCCTGTAATCGCCTCGAAAAGTAATACTGGCGAGATAAGTGGCAAGGATATGCGGAAAAACGTTTGCAACGTGCTGGCACCCTCCAATCTGGCTGCCTCTTGTAACTCTTGCGGCAGATTTTGCAGGCCCGCCAGCGAAATAATCATGCTACTTCCCACTCCCCAGAAGGTGAGCATGAGCAGTGAAAAAAAGGCCCAGGGGTCATCTAACCAGGTAATTGAGGAAATGTGAAAAAAGCCTAAAAAGGCATTCAAGGAGCCATAGTCGCGATCGAGAATTAACCGCCAGGTAATGGCACTGGCAACCACTGGTACGACGGCTGGCAGATAAAAGATCGTCCGAAAGATGGCGATGCCGGGGAGCTGTCGATTGAGCAGGAGTGCAAGGATCATTCCGAGCGCAATAGAGCCTGGGACGGCAATAAGCGTGTAGAGGAAGGTGCGCTCAATTGCTAGCCAGGTCATTGGATCGTGGATGGCGGTAATATAATTTTTCAGCCCGATCCATTTCCAACGCAGCGAGAGTCCATCCCAGTTCGTCAGGCTCAAGAGGAGCGCGTAGATCATTGGAAAGAGTGTCAGGAGCAGGAAACCGAGAATCCATGGCGAGGCAAAGAGATAAAAGGTACGCGAGGAATACCGTTTCCATTTACGATGATGCTTAGAGACGTTTCCAGTATGTATGTGCTTCTCGCGTTGGGTCAGCGGTGACGCGCCGGGTGTTATCAGGTGTGCCATAAGCAATACCACCTTTGCAGCTTTTTTAGAAACGCGCAAAACTTCTCAACAATGAGACAACAAGTAGGATTTCGATTATAGTGTTTTGATAGGAATAAAAGGAGATGTAGAGGCGAATGTATCACGACCATTTTATCTCTCGGCAGAGCGATAGGATGAGAGGTGATACATTCGCTTGCCCACCTCACTTAACCAATGACAGATTGTCCCTGGCTGATGAGCAAATTGACTGAATTCGTCAAATTCTCTGCGCCCTGTTGGAGCGAGATCTTCTTTTGCATAACGGGCGTTATTGACTGTTCCATCGCGTTGATGATGGCTCCCGTTGTCGCGTAAGGCGTAAATTTGAGGACCGACTCGTAGGGCAATTCGTTATTGACTGCCTGCAGGGCCTGTGCTTGCCAGGGCTGTGTGCTTGGCAGGTCACTGAAATTGCTCTTCACGGATGGCAGACCGCTTCCGTCGGCAACATGCATAGCGCTACCTTTGCCGCCGCAGACAAACTCCAGCAGTTTCCAGGCTTCATCCTGGTGTTTGCATTGCGTCGCCATATAGAGGCCCGTCGCACCAGCAACGCCATCAACGTGTGAGGTACCAAACTGCGGGGCGGGCGCGAATCCGACCTTGTCTCCAACGCCGAGGACGGGATCAGGCTGGATAATGTGGCCACCAAACCAGTAGCCAGCGCACATGATCGCGAGGCGATTGGCAGGAAACGAGTTATTCCCCCAATCGGCCTGTGGGTCAAGGGGAGTATCACCCACATGGGCCTGGGCAAGGTCCACAAACCACTGCAATGCCGCCATCGCATCAGGAGTAGTGAAATCTGCTTTTGAGAGATCGCTACTAAAGAGCGATGTTCCGCGTTGTGCTAGCATTTGCACGACGTGTGCATACCAGAATGTGCCTATGAACGTATTGAGTCCGAGCGTCTTCAATTTTCCACCCTCGACAACCGTCAGCTTCTTGGCGAGAGTCAGCAATTCGTCATAGGTCATAGGGGTAGTAGCACTGGGGTAGGGAATGTTCCTCTGATCGAAGAGCGTTTTGTTGTACCAGAGCATCAGATCCAGGGACCAATCGATGGGTGCGCCGTAGCGCGGCCCCTGGCCCTGTGCCTTGCCATCCCAGCGGTACACATCGCCAACCGGCAGGAGATTACCATTGTTAAAGACGCTGCTGGAATTGAAGCGCTCGGTCAGGTCAACAGCCAGGCCGCGTGCGACAATACCGGGTAGATCGGTTGCCCCGGTCACTCGTACCAGATCGGGAGGCGAGCCTGCGGCATACATGGCACTGAGCTTGGTAGTATCGTAGGGGATAAGATTGACTACAATGTTAGGGTTGGCCGCTTCAAAAGCATTGATCTCAGCTTGCGAGAGTTCGGAGGTTGGGAAGAGCATAATGCTCACGGTGGTTTTGCCGGGTGTGCTACTTGCTGGTGAGCCGCAGGCATCGAGCAGGCTTCCCGCTCCCAAAGCGGTGGCGACGGCCAGGGTAGATTTTCCCAGGAAGGAGCGGCGGGTCATGTTGGATTGCAGTGTGGTGATGTCCATTGCGGATATTCTCCCTTGAATAAAAAACGATGTAGGAAACTGAGTCCGTGCTGTGCATCTGGCACCTTGCGATCCGCAGCGCAAACAGCGAGTATGTTCTACTTTTCGCGTTGAGGCGCAAAATGCTCTGTCTATCCTCATGTCTTAAGAACAAGCTCTTGTACGGCAATATGGACGTACCTGTGTAGATTGAGGCCTTTTCTTCCTAAAAAGAATCGGGCGTGAAGATAAAAGAGAAAAATATTAATGTATTGGTGGCAGGGTCTACCTCCTTTCGCACAAGATGACTGGTGAGTGAGATGCTAGACACCTCTCCTTGTTGCTGCTGGCCCGGTGGACTCTCGGATAATCAGATGTGTCGGGACCGTGATGGGCGGAACATGCTGTTCTCCCCCGATCAGAGCAAGGAGTGTCTGCATCGCCAGTTTACCGACACGATCGCGGTCGGGGCGAATGGTAGTCAATGGCGGTGGCAAATATCCACTGATGTCGGAGTCATCAAAGCCGATGAGCGAGATGTCTTCGGGAATACGCAAGTTCCGCTCGTGAATGGCCCGTAAGGCCCCAATTGCCATAGGATCGCTCGCTGCTATGATTGCCGTCACCTCTGTACGTTCATCTAGCAAGGAGAGTGTTGCCCGATATGCCTCGTCAATATCCCAATTGGCCTGAAGGATCAGGTGCTCATCCAGCGCGATGCCTGCCTGTGTCAAGGCACGCTGAAAGCCAAGCAAACGCTCGGTGCCACTCAAATCAATCAAACTTCCGATTAATAGGGCCACGCGGCGGTGTCCTAACTGGACGAGATGTTCAACCGCCTGCTTGCAGCCAGAAAGGTTGTCGGCTGCCACGTAGGTGGTGTGTGCTCCTTTCCCATAAGCATCAATAAGAACGGTTGGTAAATCTGAGTCTAGCAGTACCTGAAGGCGCTCATCTGCCGGCTTGGGGGCCATCATAATTACTCCGGCGACTTTACGCTTCTTCATACTCTGAACGTAGGTCGAAAATTGTTTGAAAGGACGCGAGGGAAGCAGCAGATCGTAGCCCGATGCGACGATCTCCCGCTCCAGACTGGCAAGAATCTTGAGATAGTAATATCCTTGCGGCTGAGCAATAACGGGGAAAGCTAGCCCTCCCGGATCGCTAAAGAGGGTCAAGGTGATAGTGCGTGAAACTTTGTTGACCAGACTCTGCGCCGCAACATCTGGCTCGTAGCCAGTTTGGGCAATTGCCTCCATAATGCGCGCACGCGCCTTCGGGCTGACCTGAGCAGAGCCACTAAGCATCCGTGAAACTGTCGATTGCGATACATGCGCAATTCGTGCAATGTCTCTGCTGGTAGTCATAAAACCCTCCTAAATGAAAGCGTATTCATTTTGATATAGCAACGATACCATAGAAAGCTCTTGATGTCAAGGGTTATGCTCTGCATTGAGGTGACAGAATGGCCCTTTATCCCCGCTTTTTACTCCATACGTATGCAAAAAGTACCTACTTGTGTCCTAATTAAGGTAAATGACTGAAATTATGAGGGAAGCAGTGCATCAAATAGCCGTTAGTCGCTGTCTTTCAGGTGCTTAAAAGATTATAAAACGAGCTTTTGGGGATGTCTATATGGGGATAATTTTCCAATGGCTTGCTAATTTAGCAAATTTGCAAACGTATTCATTTTCTGGTATACTTGAGATCACTGTAACCAATATATGTATATACAGGAGTTCATACACCATGTCCCAGTATCAATGGCGCGTCGCGCTTATGAATGGTTATGAAGAGGCTGGTTCCCTTGTCCTCGACGTTTCAGATGCGGGAACGGTTCACCTGCTTCATTGCTCATCCCTCCCTTTTGACGAAACGTCATTGCCATACGAACGGTCTGCGCGGCTCTTTCGCCTTGTTGAGGTTCAATTGACAGGGGAAGACAGAGAGAGTCACCACGACGTCAAACATATCGGCTCGCAACCTGCTGGTCGGCTCCGCTATGTTCGTCATCGAGATGAGACGCGGACTCAGGGTCGTCTTCTTGAAATCGACCAACTGGATGCTGTGACTGGTCTGCTCGTCACGAGCCACTTGCAGTTTTTCTCCGCCCTTCCAGTGGTTCGCTCCTGGACGACTGTGGTCAATCAAGGGCCTGCTGCTCAGACGCTTGAATACGTTTCCTCGTTTGCCCTGGATGGGTTGGCAAAGGAAGGCACGTTGCCCTGGGATGAGAAAATGCAACTGGGTGTGCCGCACAATGCCTGGTATGGGGAGGTGCAGTGGTGCTTCTCCTCGTTTCCAGCTCTGGGCTTTTTCCGTCTTGATACTGGTACCAGTTCTTCCACTAAACGTCTTTCATATGGAAGCCTAGGCACCTGGTCTACCGCGCAGTGGCTTCCTATGGGCTACCTGGAAAATCTGGAGGCGGGAGCTGGAATTGCCTGGCAGATCGAGCATAATGGTTCCTGGCACTGGGAAGTTAGTGATGATACTGGAGATATCTACCTCCGCCTCAGTGGCCCGACTGATCAGGAGAGCCAGTGGTCCAAGACGCTTGCTCCTGGCGAACAATTCACCAGCGTCCCGGTCGCGCTGAGTGTGGGCCGTAGCCAGTCCAACGCCTTGACTCCTTTTGAGTCAACCATGCGCGCTTTGACTGGCTATCGTCGGCGTATTCGTCGTCCGCATTCCGATACAGCCCTGCTACCGGTTATTTTCAACGATTATATGAATTGTCTCAACGCCGACCCCACGACCGAAAAAGAGCTTCCCTTAATTCAAGCGGCTGCACGCGCGGGCTGTGAGATCTATTGTGTTGACGCTGGCTGGTACGCGGATGGCGACTGGTGGGATAGTGTTGGAGAGTGGCTGCCCTCATCCAAACGTTTTCCCAATGGTATTGAGGAGGTCTTCTCTGCGATTCAGGCGCACGGAATGATTCCTGGCCTCTGGCTGGAATTGGAAGTTATGGGGGTACATTGTCCGCTAGCCAGCCGTGTTCCCGATAACTGGTTCTTTTGTCGCAAAGGCAAACGCGTGATTGATCATGGACGCTACCAGCTGGATTATCGCCATCCCGGCGTACGCGCCTATGCTGATGAGATCCTTGATCGCCTCATTTCCCAATACGGGCTGGGCTATATCAAGATGGACTACAACATCAATGCAGGGGTCGGGACAGAACTCTCTGCCGAGAGTGCGGGTGATGGCCTCTTACAGCATAACCGTGCCTATCTGGACTGGTTAGAGAAGGTCATAGATCGCTACCCTGAGCTAATTATAGAGAATTGTAGTAGTGGTGGGATGCGCATGGATTATGCGCTCCTCAGTCGCCATAGCGTGCAATCGGTCAGCGACCAGACTGATTATCGCAAGATGAGTGTGATTGCCGTCAACGCCCCCACTGCCGTTACGCCGGAACAGGGGGCCATCTGGGCCTACCCTCTGGCCACTGATGATATGCACGCGGTCAGCTACAATATGGTTAACGCGTTGCTTGGGCGGGTGCATCTCAGTGGTCAATTAGCACAACTGGATACAGCGCATTTCAGACTCGTCCAGGAAGCCATCACGGTCTATAAAACGTTCCGCGCTGGATTGCCTGAGGCGGTTCCCTACTGGCCGCTCGGCCTGCCAAACTTTAGCAGCGAGTGGCTCTGTCTTGGTTTGCGTATGGATGACTCGCTCTATCTGGCCCTCTGGCGTCAGGACAGTATAGAGAGCGAGCGCGTTATACCCCTGCAAGCTCTTCAGGATCGGGCACTCCAGGTAGAATCTCTGTATCCTGCGCAAGAAGAGGGGGCATGGCACTTGAACGTCCAGCACCAGCAACTCCACGTTTCGCTCCCTCAACGATATAGTGCCAGGCTTTTCCGCGTCCAGACATTCTCCTCTCAAGAATAGAGCATGAATTTATTTCTTACGCTTGCCTGACTGATCTTTGTCAAACAAGTACACGACAGTCAGGCAAATTCACTAAGCGTCATTTTGACAGGTTATCGTTCCCCAGGCGGCTGCACCGGATGAGGTTCCATGTAGCAGTGAGATAGGTTGTCCTGTCTCCTGCTCATAGCGAGCGACGATTTCGCGAATGTGTTTGTATGAGCCACGACGTGCGAGAACGACCACTGTGCCACCACTTCCCCCTCCTGTAATTTTTGCACCGTAGAGACCGCGCGCGGGACCAGCCTCAGCAACCAGTTGAACCAGGCGATCCGTGCCTGTAGAGCCTAGTCCACAGGCACTATAGCTAGCATGCGCCTGGTACAGTAGCTCTCCCAGGAGTAGCAGGTGTTCGTCTGTCAGGGGACGTTGGGTGAGTAGGGCGCGGAAAAGGCGAACGCGGTGGTGCTCATAGATGGGATGGGCAGTTGGCTGACGAACCGCATACGTTCGTTCTACTCTCACGTGGGTAACTGTATCCGTCACACCACCGTAGCGTGCCAGAAACGTTGCGCCTTGCATCTCTTCCGGCACACGAGCGCGATAGAACTGCTCCCAGGTAGACGGCGGAATATTCGCCAGATACCCATGCCAGAGCGGGTCCGCAATCTCTACCGCTTCCTGCGTTCCTGCGCGTATGGTGAGTCCCGCTTCCTCCGCAAGGATGCGATACCCCATAAAGGCTCCCACACGCACCGCTTCATAATCATTGCCAGTTACCGCATGGCGAATGCCCGAGTCGATACCCCAGAACTCGATCTCTTCTGGTACAGGTACGGGAGCCTGGAGCTCTGCTGGTTGGCAGAGCAAGGCCAGCAAATGCGCGGGTTGACCGCTGACGACCGAGTACTGGTCCATAATCCCACATGGCGCGCCAACGACTACATTTTCTACTTGCTGACAAAGCAGTGCCAGCCGTCGTTCTGTCAACGGATGATCCATGAGAGAGGTAAGTGCCTGCATTGTTGCAACTTCCAACGAGGCCGAGGAGCTAACGCCTTTTCCTATTGGGACCTCGCAATGGACAAACACTCGTAACCCCTGCTGAAACGCAAGGTGCTCTTCGTGTTGGAGCACAACAAGGACACCTGCAATATAAGCCGCCCACGCCTCGTGTGGAGAAGATGTCAGTAACTGGTGGGCTGTCTGGTAATCCAATGGCTTGTCAGGTGGACAGAGGGTATACAACGGAATGGAGACCTGGGGGGTTCCCCCGATCTCGGCAGCGGCAGTGCTGAGAATCGTGATGGTGGCATCCGTTGCTGGTTGGATTGCAACCAGCGTTGCTACTGCCAGGGGCATCTCAAGAACAAGCGAGCCGGAGTAGTCAGCAATCCCACCAATAACATCTAATCTTCCAGGCGCGCGAGCAATGTGAATGGATGAACCTGCCGTAAAGAAGTCCGGGTAATTGTCGAAATGATGGAGCAATCGTTTTATCTCAGCGTTGTGTTCCTCAGATCGTGCAGTGGAGTGCCACATGCTCTTTCTCCTCTTCTTCTGGCAATTTACCTTTTGCCAGTCAACGGATATTGCTGCAATGCGGTATGCAGGAGGGGCGCAATCTGCTGGTAAATTGCCTGGTTAGCAAAACCCATCCATGCGAGCTTGGTGGTCACATCCAGCGGGGCGGCGAGGGGTTGTTGCTGGTGGTCTGTGATAGGAATACCCGCTTCACGTGCGATTAGTTCGGTACACAAATCGTAAGGATGGCAGCAGAGACCCGCACGTTCGGGCGGATAGACCACTGGACGCAGATCTGCAAGCCAGCGATCATGTCCCGCGATGAGTTCGTAGAGCTGGCCACCGGTAGAAATATATTGATCTTCAAAAGCCTGCGCCCTGCCGCTCTCGACTGGTCCCAATGCCTGTTCCACAATCTCATCATCCAGTGCGGCGAGTATGGCGCGGCTACCCGGAAAGAAACGCGCAATGCCACCGAAGCCCTGAGCGATGGTGGTTGCCCGCGAGGGTCTGAGGTGAAGAGGGATCGTTGTGCCTGTGAGCCGATTGTAGCGTTCCGCCTGATACCCCTCGTTTGTCATTGCCCACAGAACGTCGCTGAGATGTTGTTTCACCAACGGAATCTCCGTTTGGACGGCCAGTTCAATGTCGGCAAGCGATGTAGAAGGGCCTCGGTTGGGCGCGACACCCGTTAAAACCCAGGCCGGACGTTTCTGGTACATCAGTCCACGTGTTCCGTCGATAGGATCAATAATAATCCGTAGTTCAGCCTGTTCAGGAGCAGTTCCCTCGGGAAAAACTACCATGCCATCCTCGCCCAATCCCTCCGCGATTAATACAAAGGACCAGGTCTCGCCTAAGTGCGCAAAATGTTCAAGAAGAACCTGCTCGGAGATGCGATCAATTGCAAAAACGGTATCACCTGCCTGTTCTGCCATGATCTCGGCCAGTTGTTCCGTGCTGGCTTGTTCGCACGTGCGGAGGACCTGATCGCGAATGGCGGCCTGGATAGCACGAATGCGTTGTAGGAGGGTTTCTTTCTCTCGAATCATACTCTGGTCTCCTTTGCGCGATAATGGATGGTCGAGACTGCTTGCAACTCGGCAGCCTTCGCCTCTGGGAGCGTATCACTGACAAAATTGCCACCTCCAATTTCTGGTCCCGCCAGAAATTTCTGCACATTGGGACGACGCAAAGGAGGATGGAAGGCGATAAAGAAGTGATAGGCGCGATAATCAGCACCGTCGATAGGTGCCTGATGTAATGACATGACATACGGGAAAGACATCTGCCAGAGGTTATCATAACGGACCGTAATCTGCTTGAGTGCCTGCGCCAGAGAAACAATCTCGCTGTCATTTAGGCTATGAATATGAGGAACCCGCCGTTTCGGAGCAAGGTATATCTCATAGGCATAACGAGCGAAATATGGAATAAAGGCAATCACATACTCATCTTCATAAAGCAGGCGGCGTCCATCTTTCTGCTCTGCCTCGATAATGTCATGAAAGAGCGTATGCCCGGTCTCGTTGCTATAGCGTTGAGAGGCAGCAAGTTCGTCCCCAATAGTTTTGAAGACAAAGTTGGTTGCATAGACCTGCCCATGTGGATGTGGATTGGAGACTCCAACGATCTCGCCTTTATTCTCGAAACACAGCACATGCCTGACAGTTGGACGGTTTCCCAGGTCCTGTGTCTGTTGTTGCCACACGCGGGCGATGTTTTCGATGGCCGAGAGCGACATTTCAGCCATCGTCAAGTTATGTTGTGGACTGTAACAGATAACGCGCGCAAAGCCGTGTGCGGGCTGTGAACGATATGGCGGGGAGACTGCGATACTCGCAGGGGCATGCATGCCAACGCAGGGATGATCATTCTCAAAGACATAGCTTGTGGTGTAAGCGGGATTGCGAGCACCTCCGACCCGTAGGTTGCCAGGACACAGATAGCAGTCAGGCAAGTAGGAAGGAAGCTCTTTCCCTTGCGCCTCAACCATCGCCCCAATCCAGGGACGATGTTGTCGATGCGCTGCGATAATTACCCATTCCTCACGTAAAGGATGCCAGCGTTCTTCCCAGGCGGCGTGATCTAATGAGCTGTTCATAGGGATAATGCTCCTTACAGGCCGTCAGGATGTGTACTGTGCCAGGCCCAGGCCGTAGAGACAATCGTTTCCAGGTTGTATTGTGCTTTCCACTCGAGCTCACGTCCGGCTTTGCTCGTATCGGCCCAGATAGCAACCGGGTCGCCTGGGCGGCGCCCAACATAATCCACACGGAAATCTCGGTGACTGACCTTGCGCACGGTATCAATGACTTCCTGTACGGTACATCCCACGCCAGTTCCCAGATTGAATGCCGTGCTGTGCTTTTCGTTCAGCACATATTCCAGTGCTTTGACATGGGCAAGCGCGAGGTCAACCACGTGGATATAGTCGCGAATAGCGGTGCCATCACGAGTGGGATAATCACTGCCGAAGACCTTAATGGATTCCGTCTTCCCCAGGGCTGCTTTCATGACCAGCGGAATAAGATTGGAGGTGGTATTCCAATCTTCGCCAATGGCATTGTCGAGTGAAGCTCCCGCCGCATTAAAGTAGCGCAGCGCGACTGATTTGAGTCCTTTGGTCACATCAAACCATTTCAGGAGTGTTTCGCCCATTACCTTTGTCTCTCCATAGACACTCTCCGGGCTAAATGGCATCTCCTCTGTAACCGGTAGGATGCGAGGCGTGCCAAAAACCGAGCAGCTGGAGGAGAAGATCATAGCTTTTGTCTGATGTCGAACCATCGTGTCAAGCAACACGAGTGTTCCATTGACATTGGTACGAAAATATCTGGTCGGCTCGTTCATCGATGCGCCAGGCGCTTTCAGAGCGGCGAAATGGATGACGGCCTCCGGCTTGAATTCGCTAAAGATGGCATCGAGCCGAGATTCGTCTGTGATATCGGCCTGAAAAAAGGGCACCTTCAGGATAGCCTGGAGGGCCGGACGTTCCATGCTATCCAGGGCAGCAACCTCGTACCCACGCGCCGTCAATTCGCGAACCGTATGTGAGCCAATATATCCAGCCCCACCAGTCACAAGCACTCTCATACAACTTTTCCTTTGCAGCCATTGTTTTGATAGGATGCGGTCAATATTCCACACCATAGGAACAGTATATATGCACGAATGGGCATTTGTCAATGCTCATTCGTGCATATATACTCTTTTTTTGCACGTCTATGCTCATGAATTGCTTAACATTCGGGAAGCTTCATGAAGGAAGCCTGTCTGTACGCATTTCAAGACGGCGTGGGACAGCCTGCAAAGAGGACAGACACATGCTGTTTTTTAGACTGTCTGGACAGCAATGGTCAGCTCTTTCAGTTGAGAGAGCGTATCAGGAGAGGCTTCGCGGTCAGTGATTAACGTGTGGATAGCAGTGATCGGCGCAATCGCGTAGAGTGCGATACGATCAAGTTTGGTGTGGTCGGCCAGGACGATGGTTTGTTGTGCGCGTTCGATGGTGAGACGGTGAGTCCACGCCTCTAGCTGATTTGGCCCGGTGAGTCCATGAACAGGGTGAAGGCCAGTTACCCCAATGAAGGCTCTGGTGACATACACCTCTTTCAGAAATTGTTCAGTTAAAGGTCCAACCAGAGCGAAGAAATCTGGGAGCAAGAGTCCGCCAATTAAGGTGAGGGTGATGCCGGGTACACTTGCCAACTCCATCGCGATATTGGCGGCATTGGTCACGACGGTGAGATTGCGCAATTGGGAATAACGGATGTGGCGGGCGAGGCAGGTTGTGGTTGTTCCAGGAGAGAGTGCAATGGTATCGCCAGGTTGGATCAGCTTGATGGCCGCCTGCGCAATGCGCTCCTTTTCCGCAAACTGTTTGCTCATATTGACCTGAAACGTCAAATCCTGGTCATAGCTACTGTAGGCAAGGATGTCAGCAGGCACAGCTCCGCCATGAATGCGTCGCAGGAGGTGTTGTCGTTCTAGCTTCTCCAGGTCACGCCTGATGGTTGATGAGTTGACGGCGAAGCGTTTGCTCAGCTCTTCTGCATCGACCCGTCCATTGCGCTGAAGTTCCTGAAGGATAAAGTTGGCTCGCGTGCTTCCATCTGACATCGTTCTTCTAATCCTATCCCGCAAAGTGAGGTTTTTATTGTATCTCACTCTACTACATGCGTCAATTGCAAGGTCCCTATACGGTTCCATCAACTATCAGGTGCTGCGTAGCCTGTGCCTCCAGGGAGTAGCAGTAGCCTTACGCTTTCCATTGCTCGTCTTTGCCAAGTTTCGTTGGGTCTTTAGATAAAAGATTGTGTCCTCTTTGACAATACACATCCAGGTAAGATAGGATATGTCAAAAATGAAACGTTTCAACCGCTTATGAGTACACATATTACCAACTCTCTTGTCAGAACTTTCTCAGGGAAATTACGCTATGTTCAAAGACTCATGCAGAGCCTTTTGCTTCTGTGACATACTGTTAACAGAGCGTTTGCTTAGTGCCAATTCTTCATTCGCTTACAACCAAACGCAACAGCCAGGAAAGATGTGTGATGAGTTCAACATTAAGTATTCGTGAAGTCGCCAAACGTGCCGATGTTTCGTTGGGAACTGTATCCAATGTGCTCAATCGACCGGAAATTGTTGCAGAAGAGACGCGCCGTAAAGTGCAGTTAGCCATTGAAGAAATGGGTTTTGTGTCCAATGGCTCAGCGCGCCAGTTGCGTGCGGGGCGTAGTCAGATGCTTTTGTCGTAATTATCCTTATTCAATCTGTCTAAACATTAACTTAGGAGGGAAAATGGCCCAACAATTTCGGCAGTGGTGGCAGAACGCGGTTATCTACCAGATTTATCCGCGTAGTTTTGCCGATGGGAACGGCGATGGTATTGGCGATCTGGCAGGTATCGCGCAACATCTGGATTATTTGGTCTCGTTGGGCGTGGATGTTATCTGGCTCTCGCCGATTTATCCTTCACCACAGGCCGACAATGGCTACGATATTAGCAACTATCAGGATATTGAGCCTGTTTTTGGGTCGCTTGCAGAGTTCGACGCGCTACTCAGCGAGATTCATAAGCGTGGCATGAAGTTGATGATGGACCTCGTAGTGAACCACACCTCCGACGAGCACCCTTGGTTCATAGAGTCGCGTTCAAGTACCTCTAACCCCAAGCGCGATTGGTACTGGTGGCGTCCTGCCCGCGCAGGCATGCAGGCAGGCGCACCTGGAGCAGAGCCGACAAACTGGGTGAGCTTCTTTTCTGGGTCGGTGTGGCAATTTGACGAGGCATCAGGCGAGTACTATCTGCACCTGTTCGACCGCAAACAGCCCGACCTCAACTGGGAGAATCCCGAAGTTCGCCAGGCCGTCTATGCCATGATGCGCTGGTGGCTTGATCGTGGCATTGATGGGTTTCGCATGGATGTCATCAACATGATCTCGAAGGACACGACTCTTCCCGACGGTCATGTGCTTTCTGGCGGTCTCTGGGGGGATGGTGAACCCTATTTCATCTGTGGCCCGCGCTGGCATGAATACCTCCAGGAGATGCACCGTGAGGTTTTCGCGGATCGACCGGGGCGGTTCATCACGGTGGGGGAGGCACCAGAGATTACCGTCGATGAAGCCCGTTTATGTACTGATCAGGCACGGGCTGAACTGGATATGGTCTTCCACTTTGAGCATGTCCAACTCGGCTATGGCGAGGGCGGGAAGTGGGACATTGTGCCCTTTAGCTTGCTTGATTTGAAAGCGGTTTTTGGCCGCTGGCAGGCTGGGCTTGCCGAGGTTGGCTGGAATAGCCTGTACTGGAATAACCACGACCAGCCGCGCGCGGTCTCCCGCTTCGGTGACGACGGGGCGTATCGCGTGCAGGCGGCGAAACTGTTGGCTACGGTCTTACACTTGCATCGTGGCACACCGTATATCTATCAAGGCGAAGAATTGGGCATGACGAATTTCCCGTTTGCCTCCATTGAGGATTTTCAGGATGTCGAGTCGCTCAATCACTACACTGCGGCGATTGCTTCCGGCCAGGACCCTGCCAAAGTGTTGGCTGCCCTACGTCAGCGTGGCAGAGACAATGCGCGCACGCCTATGCAGTGGGATAACACCCCACAGGCAGGTTTTACTGTCGGCAAACCCTGGATGGCAGTGAACCCGAATTATCATCTGATCAACGCGAATGCTGCGCTTGCCGATCACGATTCAATCCTGCACTATTACCGTAAGCTGATCGCACTGCGTCACAGTCTGCCAGTCGTGGCACTGGGTGATTTCACGATGCTGCTAGCGCAGGACCCACATATCTATGCCTTCACACGCCATCTGGAGGATGTTGAACTGCTGGTGCTGGCAAACTTTTCTCATGAGGTCGTCGCTGTTGATCTTCCTAACGCGAACGATTGGGCGGTAGCGGAAGAACTGCTGGCGAACTATCCGCGCACGGGTAATGAGGTATTGCCGCCTCTTCGCCCCTGGGAGGCGCGGGTGTTACAGCGTACGATCAACGAGACTGCACCATCAAAGTGAACAAATTGACAGTTGCGCACCGCTCATTTATGCGCGTGGCAACACGAAGCACTCGACATTCAGCGTAGTGACTATCTGACTCGTCGCGTCTGAAAGCTCAACCGAGACATTCAGACGCACGCGCCTTTTCGTGTTCCAGGTGGAGCTTCTCGCGTTCCTCGTGCGCAACACGTGTATGGGCGATCAGGTCGCCCATAGCCGCTTTTTGGTAGAGAACTGTCGCGTTCCTCGTAAAGTGAGCTCCACCGTGCAGTCCTCCCAGGTGATGACTGATCTCCTGGCGCGTGACAAGCCGCAACACAACATCATCTGGTCCTAGTACACCTGCCGCTATATTAAGGAGACGGAGAAAAGGCTCGAAATCAAGGATTTGCTGCCAGTTTCTACGTTCCTTTCCGGCATTTCGAGTACGATATCATAACCATCATGTTCCATAGGTATTCCCGCATTATTTTGTGCCGATAGCAAAGAACTGCATGTTGGTGACGGATCACAACTTGGAATGGCAACCTATTTAAAATTTTATGTTATATTATACTGATGATGCCACTTATAATCGTGACCACCTAGGAAACAAGATGAATTGCCTTTTAACAAGGAATGAGTGCTATGGACAATGAAATTGGATATATCCATCACGTCGGTCATGTCGTCCATGATATAGAGACAGCGCGAGAACGATATCGTCACCTCGGTTTCCTCTGCTCTGCCCCTCCCTATCCAATGTTGTCACGTAAGGCAGGGGAGCCAGCTATACCTTTCGGGGCAGCCAACATGCATGTGAGCTTCGCTCGTAATTTCATCGAAATCATGGCGATTGTCACCGAAGAGAGTCACCTCCCTGAGGATGCTTCTCCCATCCCACTACAAGTTCCACTAGCGGTTCTCTCTCAGGTGGTGGCAAATATTGAACGTACTCTCTCAACTATCTCAGCCTCGCTTGCCCGCTTTGAAGGACTGCGCATTCTCGTGTTTCAAACAGATGATGCACAAGTATCCGTAGAACGTTTTGACCAGCATGAAGTTGGTCATAGTGGTGTTAATAAAGTACAACAGCCTCATCAACGGGTTCCAATGGGTGTGGTGGAGATCGACAGGGAAGATGTGCCAGAAGGTCGTCTCGCCATCGCGGAAGCTCCAATTCTGGAGACTTCACAGGTTCAAGCCGCTCCAATGCATCCAAACGCAGCAATTGATCTGATCGAGTCAGTGCTTTGTGTGCCTGATGCAGAGATTGAGGCGTATGTAGCCCGCTATCAACGCTACCTGGGGCGTGGCGCACGAAAGGATGGTGTAGCATATGTCTTTGATTTGAAGCAATCGTGTGTCAGGCTCGTTCCTGCAAGCCGACTGGAAGAGATAATGCCCGGCGAAACAGCATCGGCACTTCCTGCCTTTGTCGCCTATGTCGTTGCTGTGCGCGACCTTGATGCAACACGCAAATGGCTTGAGAACAACGGGGTCCGTGTGAACATAGAGCCTGCAGGTGGCATTTTTGTCTCGGCTAGAGCTGCTCTGGGAGCAGCCATCATCTTTCGCCAAGCTGACTAGCCAAACATCTGAATAAAGTTGTAACTGAATGCATAGTTTAGCTTTTCCTCGTTTGGAGGTGTGATGATTACTATTGTTCCATATGATACGAAATGGTCAGAAGAGTTTATTGTCATTGCACGCTCACTGCATGCTGTACTGGGAGAACGGGCACTCCGTATCGATCATATCGGATCAACTTCTGTTCCAGGTTTGGTAGCCAAAGATATTATTGATGTGCAGGTGACCGTTGAGAATTTCATCGAAACGCCACAACTGGTCACCGCGCTTGGTTCGATTGGTTACACATTCATTCCTGAAATTGTCAGAGACCATCTGCCGCCCCTTTATCAAGGAACTGATAGTGATTGGGAGAAGCGTTACTTCCGACCGCCAGTCAATCAGCGTCCCACCCATCTACATGTCCGCGCTCTAGGTAGACCTAATCAACGCTATCCCATTCTTTTTCGCGATTACTTGCGTTCTCATCCAGTAGCAAGTGCAGCCTATGCACAGATCAAGCTTGCATTATCCCAGCGTCACCCT
>DAIDJF010000074.1:19440-26384 GCA_027451525.1 Ktedonobacterales bacterium | reverse complement strand
AGAAAGCAGACAATTTTCCTATCATCGCATTTGCAAGCCAACAAGAGTGGGAAGCCTGGCTCGCAACATATCATACCGAGAGCAGCGGCATCTGGCTCAAGATAGCAAAAAAAGATGCAGGTGCTCCTTCTGTCTCTTATACAGAAGCCTTAGAAAGTGCGCTCTGTTATGGCTGGATTGATGGGCAAAAAGCCTCTTTCGATGAACTGCACTGGTTACAAAAATTCACGCCGCGCAGCCCAAAAAGCGGATGGTCAAAAATTAACCGCGATAAAGCGATGGCACTTTTGGATTCAGGAAGAATGCAGCCTGCTGGAATGCGACAAATAGAGTTAGCGCAGGCTGATGGGCGTTGGGAATCTGCCTACGACTCACAAAGGAACATCACCATTCCCGACGATTTTCAAAAAGAGTTGGACAGCAATCAGGAGGCGCACGAGTTTTTTAAGACCCTCAATGCCGCTAATCGCTATGCCATTCTCTACCGCATCCAGACCGCGAAAACTCTTGAAACACGTTCCGCACGCATAAAAAAGTTCATTGCTATGCTCTCTGAACACCAGAAAATCCATCCTTAATCGGGACTGACAACGTTATTCCTCGCGAGATGACGACAGCATCTGCTGCGGCTTTGTTCATCTTCTGCTCTGTTTATCAGCGGCGGTGGGGCCAGATGAGGTAATCAGAATTGGCACACCTAGCTGCTCCTCAATGAGAGTCAGATAGCTGGCTGGATCGCGTTTGGGGAGCGTGAGATATTCTGGTGAACACTGCAGAAGTCGCCGCGTGAGCCGCTCCTGACGCTCCAGATCCACGATGTCAGGCAAGTTGATTGTGCTGATTCTCCGCCCGTCGTGCTCGAAGTAGCCCTCCAGGTCATCGGGCTGGCCCTGAAAGAGATAACTGTGGCAAATTTTCCACGCTGGCAACGCCTGCAAGCAATCAAGGTGGGTCAACGCAAGAGAGTCCAACTGGCCGAGAAGATCTATAGCATAGCGCGCGGTAAGCAGATCGAAGTAACCAATGCGGAAGGCGCGTTGCCAGTCATTCCAGGTGTTATGCCGTTCGGGCAAGAGAGGACTGAGTTCAGGAACCTCAGTGGGAAAAGGTCCAGCACCATGGCGGGTAGCATAGGTGCGTATGACACCTAGAGTGCTGATCTCACCTATGTAGTTGTGCTCACGCAGGATTGCGTAGGCATTGGCAAAAGTTGTTGTGCTCCAGGTGGTGTAGGGAGTAAAGCCATAGTTTTCGTCTAGCAGGACACCTTGCGCACCCTCGAAGAGCAGCGTACCAGCTTGCGCGAGAACTGCGCCAACGCCGATTTCATCAAGAATCTCCACCTGACTGGCGAAATGCTGATAGACCTCGACGCAGTCTTCAATGCTCTGATCATCGGCAAAGTGTGCCATCTCCCGGCGTGTAAGTTCGCTAGCGGGCAGCAAAACGCGCAATTCTGCCAGTTCCATCTGCTTGATTTCGCGCAGAAAACGCAACTTCTTGCGCGTAATCACACGATCACGTAAGTCTCCAGCTTGCAAAAGCTGCTCTCCATAGATCAGAGAGTCAGCCATACATTCGCCCACACCTTCGCCACAACTTCCATGATGCTGATCTGCCCGCGCGAGTTCACGCAGGCGATTGAGGGCACGTTGGAACGGTGTAATCACCAGGGCACGGCGGTCAATCAGCATACGTTGCAGCGCATCAGTAATTCCCAAGGTGCGCAGGTGTCGCTCCTCTTTGAGCATATTCAGTGGATTGATCAGCATAAAGCGCGAGAGCAAGGTCCTCACGCCCGGAACCAGCGTTCCACTACCAAACTGCGCAAAGGTATGATGGCGACTATCGGTAGTCACGATGGTATGCGCGGCCTGTGGTCCCCCGTTATAGCGTACCACGGTATGCGCACCCGTCTCTCTACTCAGATAATCGATCAAGGTGCCTTTACCCGAATCGCCCAATCCCAGATCGGCAAGCAAAATAGCGTGTTGCTTCATACGCTCTCCTATTCGACAACCATAATGGTGTAGGGACGTGATTCCATCACGCCCTCGTCCCCCGTTCATATGGCCTCTCACACGGCTCCCCAGACGGATCGATAGGCGAGCAAGCCGTGATAATCGTATTCAACAAAATAATGCGGATATGGTGTAGGGGCGTGATTCCATCACGCCCTCGTCCCCATTCGTATGGCCTCTCACATGGTTCCCCAGGCGGAGCGATGTACAGGCAGGGCGTGATTCCATCACGCCCCTACACCACCGTGTGACCTGTTCGTATGATTTTTTAAAAGACGATAATCACGCCCCTACACCGCTAGATGCGCTCAACTTTCGCAGTTCCAGCGGTTGGATTGTCCGCTACCCCTAAACCGGGCAGGGTTTCGCCACTGGCTGAGACCAGTCGCTTCTCACTGGCATAGGGTTGGAGCGCCTTTGTCGCGGCATCAATAGCACTAGCACGCGCACCAACCGCACTCAGATCACGCACTCCGTCAGCCAGATTGATCGCCTCTTCGGTCAAACCAATCGTCAGGGCAATCGTCTCGCTAACCGCGCTCTCATCGTCGAGGAAGATCACATTCTGCCCAAGCAGATCGCGCCAGAAGTTCTGGATGTCCTCGTCGTGTCCGTGACTGGCATTGCGCGGAAAGATGAAGAAAAAGTGATAGCGGCGTTGCACTTCAGCGATGATCTGCCGCAGGGGAATGTCCTGCTCCAGCTTGTCACCGATATGCTGCGCAACGTGCCGCCTGCTGACAGCGGCATAGGCTTTTTCATCGCCGATCAGGAAGGCATAGCCCTTGCGTCCGCGTTTCTCCCAGCAATCAATCGAGGTGTGACGAGCCAGGAAGTAGAGCGCAAGTTCGTAGGACTCGTGATTGGTGCCGCCACCGCCGCCTTCAAGGATAATGTTACGCAGATTCTCATCCATCTCGACGCCGCTCTCGAACTGTCCGACCTGCAAGGCGATATGGTCACAAGTAGCATCGCCAAAGGCACCGAAAAGGATCTGCGGGTCCTGAATATAGCCCCGTGTGAGCAGGATATTCATTAGTTCGCCTAACTTTTGCTGAAAGACAAGGGGAATGCCGCCCATTGAGCCAGTTTCATCGAAAAGAACAGCGATGGCGTTGGAAAGCGGATGCGCGTCGCTATCGCGGCTCTCGCGCACGGTCACGCCATTGGGATCAAGCGTAGGGTGGATATCCCAATGTCCGCTTGTGCGTGCAGAATCGCTATAAGCAAAGCTGCTTTTGCCAGATGCTTTGCGCAAGTGAGCGGCCTCAGTATAGGCATCGGTTGACCAGTGTGAACTACCCATGAAAAGATTCTCTTTCTGTAGCTGGATCAGGTGGTTGGTGAAACACATTCTACGAGACAGGCATAACAAATTTGCGGAAAGTTCTGGGTCCCCAAAGGTGCGCAATCAGCGCATCGAAGTCGCTGAGCAGTTTGCGAGCATCTTGCGGACGCCTCCTGGGATTAGCGAGCGTGCATCCACGCAGATAGCTGGCTAACCGCCAGGGAACGCGCTCTGGTAGAGTTTGCTTGATCGGATTACCGCCCAACAGCTCAAGCATACAACGAGCGACCATAGCAATATCCAGGCCAGGCAGAGGTTCCTCGTGGGCGAAAACTTCCGCTGGATACCAGGAGCGATATTCGCTGCTGATGGCACTGATGCGCTCGCCTTCGAGCACAGCATAGGACCAGTCGATCAGGACCACACCATGCTCATGCGGCTGAATCAGGATGTGAGTTGGCAGGACCGCGCCGTGGATGACTCCGCAGGAATGAGCGAAGCCTAACGCGACCAGGAGGCGTCGCCACATCCAGGCCATGTCGCGGGGATCAATGCCCTGGGGATAGGCTGCGCGCACCTCCTTGAGAGAGTAGAACCCATCAAGATACTCCAACACATTGATCTGGCGCGTAATGCCCGAACTTTTTTCTTGATAGGCAAAGCTCTCGGCCAACTGCGAAACAAAATAGCGCAGTTCCGTATAGCTCTCGCTGGCTTGCAGGTGCTTGAGAATACGGGCCTCGTTCGCCAGCAGATCGTTATCTCCTGGCCGCACAGGTATCTTCAGAAGCCAGGGGTTGCTCCCAGCCATGTGTCCTACTCCTACATAGAGCGCACAGATGTCCCCCCTGGCAAGCAAACGCTCAACAGTATAGGTAGCGGTCGATGTTTGTAAGGTAAAAGGCTGAAAATCCGACTGCGCGCTATAAGTGCCGCTGACAATTTTTGTCTGCGCCTGCTCCCAGAAACGCGCTAACAGTGTGAAGGCCCGGTTGGCACTCGCCCATACAGCCGTTCCTGTATAGAGATCGGGATGTGTCACTTTCGCTATTTGGCGAAAAATGTCGCGTCCCGCCGCCAACATCTCTTCCGGAGTCCCAACCAGCATCCCGAAAATGTCCTCGGGTGCTGTGGCACACTCCAGAATACCAGCGATCCTCTCCAATTCAGCTTGCGTCATTGCCTCTCCGTGACTTAGTGTACACTTAACACTTACTATAGTGTAAATATAACACTAAGTCAGGAGATTTGTCAAGCTTCCTGAAAACAAAATATGCGATCGCCTATCAGTTAGTGAGCAAACCTGCGCGTTGCACGGGCACGGGCTTTGGCCTCCTCTTCCGTGCGGTTCTTCGCTGGAGCTTGCGTCTCAAGCGTACTGAGAAGGGTGCTGGAGGCCGCGGTTATTGCATCAACAGAGGCAAAGAAAGCCGCCTCGTTGGCTTTCGAGGGCGTGTGCATGCCACTTACTTTGCGCACAAATTGCAAAGCGGCGGCGTGAATCTCTTCCTCAGTTGTCGGTGGCTCAAAGTTGAACAGCGTCTTGATATTTCTACACATACCTTTTTCCTCAATGAGCAATACTCTGGTTATCCGTTTGCCGTGCCTTCCACAGGCAATTCGTGTACAAAGAGAGATTTTCCTGGCAGGGGCTGAAAACCCAGTTTGCGATTGACGACCAGCCTCTGCACATACTCAATCAGTGCGTAAAGCAACGATGGGATCCATGTTAGCCGCGCGACGAGCGGGATAAAACCCATCTAGAATGGCAACATCGAAAGCGATCCCCGCCTGGATCTGAAGCAGAGCCTCCGCGCCAGAAGCGTAAGCGTAAGGAAGCATACCCCAGGATTGAGCCTGTAAGGCAAGAATTGAACGATTGGTCGCGTTATCATCCACGATCAGCATGCGTTTCCCAACCAGATATGGTTGAGTGGCATCTAGATAAGGCAACGGAGATGCAGGAGCCTCTTGAGCAAGAATTGTAAAGTAAAAGGTTGAACCAACTCCCGGCTCACTTTCCACCCACATTGTTCCACCCATGAGTTCTGTTAACCGCTTGCTGATCGTCAATCCAAGACCAGTCCCACCATAGCGTCTCGTTGTCGATGCATCTACCTGACTAAAGGCTTGAAATAAACGGGCCTTCCCTTCTTCTGAAATGCCAATCCCGGTATCTCTCAGCGCAAAACTCAGTTCATAGGCAGGCAGTCCTTCATGCACGGGTCCGCTTAATACCATATTGTTATTCTTACGCTTTGCGGCAATAGAAAGTACAACCTCGCCCTTCTCCGTAAACTTAACAGCGTTGGAGAGTAAATTGACAAGAATCTGCCGTAAGCGCGTCACATCACCATAGATAGCAGTAGGAGCCTGCTCATCTAGTAGATAGGCCAGATCAAGCCCCTTCTCGGTAGCGCGACTTGCCAATAAATCCAGGGCTGATTCCACACACTCGCGCAAGTCAAAGGGCTGATGTTCCAGCTCCATTTTTCCCGCTTCAATTTTTGAGAAGTCCAGAATATCATTGATAATCGTCAATAATGCATCGCTACTCGTGCGAATAGTTTCCGCGTAGTCATTTTGTTCTTGGGTGAGTTGCGTATCAAGCAACAAGCCAGTCATACCGATAATGGCATTCATTGGGGTACGGATCTCGTGACTCATCATAGCCAGGAAGGCACTTTTCGCCTCATTGGCCGCCTCGGCTGCGGCTTTCGCCTGCTCCATAGCCTGCATTGCCACTTTCCGCTCTGTAACATCGCGTAAGACAACCAGACGACCAGTAGGGGTGCCACGTTGATCAGAAAGGGGCGAGAGCCGTAAATCAAAGTAGCGCAGTTCTCCATCCACCGTCAGAGGGAGTTCTTCATGCGCCGCTGAGAGATTGTAATAGCGTCGAATCAAATCGGCAAACGTGGGAGCCGCTTCGAGGCTGGTCAGGCCCATCACTTCTGAGAGCTTACGCCCGATAAGACGCTCCGCTGCCGGATTGAGGTCTGTCATGCGATGATGTGCATCCATTACAATCACCGCGTCGCTCATGCTTTCCACCACAATATTGCGTGCTATTGGCACGAGGTCTATACGTTGATAACGAAAAATGCTCCAAGCCAGGGCCAATCCCGTAATGGTAAAAGAAATCGGTGTCAAATCTAACGTAGGGAACGGGCCGACACCAAGAACTGTAATGGCACTGGCAATCCAGGGGGCAAAAATAGCGATTACCAGTCCCACAACCTGCCCACGATACAGTGTTGCCCGTTGCATACGTTTTCGGATAAACCAACCGAGCACAAAAGCTCCAAGCAGAATTAGCAGATAAGAGTACGCAACATTCACCCAAAACCAGAACCCATACGTCACAATTTGCGCTGAAAATCCAGCATGTCTATCTAATTGCATGCTGGTGGTAATCAAACCAAACTGAGCATTCGTCCAGACGAAGATTGTCGTGATAAGCGGTTCAATAGCCAGGAGCAGGACTCTGGGAAAGGCTAGCCATTGTTTGCGTTCTGTATATTGGAGGACAAAAATAAGCCACGCAGCTGGCATGAGTACCGTGCCAAGCCAGGTAATATTATCCCAGAAGATAACGGTGGACGAACTGATGCTTCCCAGAGTCAAGACATCTC
>DAIDJF010000074.1:0-19430 GCA_027451525.1 Ktedonobacterales bacterium | reverse complement strand
CAGTTGCTACCAGCATGAGAAAAATAAATGCCGATGCACCGGGGAGAGAACAGCGCGACCACGCAATATTAACGAGCCAGAGCGATACTGCCGCTGAAATAATATAGGGAATCACATAAGGCGTAAATTGCCAGTACACTGGGCACTCCTCTCGCATTTCATAACTCAGCATTTAGAGCTAGCCTTTCGGCTCTCCCTATTGCTCTGTTATTCGTCACCCCTGACCCTATTCCGTATCTCATCTGCCTTGACGAGTAACGACTGGAAGTAATCGCTTTCGGTAATATCAGCAACCTCGCGCGCTTTTCTCGCTTGATCAATCTCAATACGTAATTGCAGTACCTGTTGCTGTAAGTGCTGCTCACGCGCATACACCTGACGGGCCATCTCTTGAAACACCTGCGCAAGTTGCCCCAGTTCATCAGAACGATTAGCAACTTCATTCAAGCTCTCTATTTGAAAAGTTCCAGACTTGATCGCTGCCGCCGCAGTTGTCACCTGCGCGACCTGATGCAGATACTCAATCTCCTGATCGCGGAAGTGTTTGCGTTCCAGGCAAGCCATAAGTCTGGCGCGTAGTAGCACGGGATTAAATGGCTTAGGGAGATAATCCTGCGCCCCCAACTCGATACACCTGACGGCACTCTCTTGCTCATCGATAGCGGAAATCATAATTACTGGGATCTCACGCAGACGCACATGCGCTTTCATCTGCTCCAATACCTGATAACCATCCATTTCAGGCATCTGCACATCTAACAAAACGAGGTCAAATGGCTCATTATGCAGTTTTTCCAGGGCCACGCGTCCATTTTCAGCCACAGTGACACGATAACCAAGTTTTGTTGTATAGCGCGAGAGCATAATACGATTCATACTATTATCGTCTACAACCAGTAATGATGCCGGTACCAATGTATATGATTGGTCATTAATGGCTTCAGCCTCCATTATCTCTTCTCACCAGCGAACTTTTGCTCATTTTATCATAGATACGAGCACTATGGTAGTGATTTTCTATATCGGGAAATATCTCACTTCATGGAGTATTGCCAAACAGAAGGAGATATGCGAACATAAAGACTGAAGCATAAAAGACTGAGAAGTGAGTCACCTGTATCGTCATGCCCACTTGCTCTTAAACATTCACTATCTAAGGAATATATATCATGCTAGAGAGCAACCAACAATTACTTGGGAAAACGCTAGGAACATGTAGTATTGAACGTATTATAGGCCAAGGGGGAATGGGGGTAGTCTATCTCGCACGCCAACAACGCCCCGCTCGTCATGTAGCCGTTAAGGTACTGTTTCCTGGAAGTATCACGAACAGCCAGACACAACAACTCTATCTCGCACGCTTCAGACGCGAGGCCGATATCATCGCGACATTAGAACACATAAATATTGTGCCAGTTTATGAATATGGCGAACAGGACGGGTTGGCCTATCTGGTGATGCCCTATCTTCAAGGAGGAAGCCTTTACGATACGCTGACACAACACGGTCATCTTCCACTTCAACAGGTTGTTGACTATATGAATCAGATTGCAAGCGGATTAGATTATGCTCACACGCACGGGATCATCCATCGCGATCTTAAACCTTCTAACTTTCTCTTCCATACAGACGGACGATTACTTTTAACCGACTTCGGTATCGCGCGTATAACACAAAACGCGGCGGAAGTGACGGGCGCACCGTTGACCAGTGTTGGAGCCTTGCTCGGTACACCTTACTATACGGCCCCAGAGATGTTTCGCGGTGAGCAGATTGACCACCGCGTTGACATCTATGCCTGTGGCGTTCTTCTCTATCAACTTCTGAGCGGTCAATTGCCTTTTGATGGGAATACTCCGTATACGATCATTGCGAAGCATATGGAGGAATTACCGCCAGCATTACACCAGACCAACGCGCTGATTCCAGCGGCAGTAGACGCCGTAATACAACAGGCTCTCGCCAAAAATCGTGATGAGCGTTTCTCATCGATCATGCAATTGGCCCAAGCCCTCTCAAACGCTGCCAGTTCTGCTAATATGGGAGCGATAGTTTCTCCCAATGCGCCCACGCTTATCTCTTCCCAGCCTCCTAAAATACCTGTCAGCAAGACCGCTGCGCCTGAAACAGATGCCGCCAGGTCACAAAATCTACGCACTGTAGAGGAACGCACGCTCGTCACAGTCCTCTCTATCGCCCTGGATTTAGCCACTTCGTTAGAAGAAACACTCGATCCAGAAGATATTAGCACACTCATGGCGCGTTATCATACGCAGATGCAAAAGGTTATTTTCAGTCACGGCGGGACATGCGAGATACTTGCCGATGATACAATGATGGCGATCTTTGGTTTACCACAGGTGTACGGCAATGAAGCAGAACGCGCCTGTGCAGCTGCGTTAGCACTGCAAGAAGCGATGAAACACGACCAGGAACGCCTCATGCTTCAAATGGGTATTAACACAGGCGAAGTAGTGATGACCGGCAATCCAACCCCTGGGAAATACAGCATTAAAGGTGAGGTGGTAAATAGCGTTACCCGCCTCCAGCAAGCGGCCAATACTGGCGAGATTCTAACAGATGAGCGCACAGCGCAGGCTGTACAGGCCATTTATATCTTCGGAGAAGAACGTTCTCTAAAATTAAAAGGCAGGAAACAGCCAGTGCGTGTATTTCCTTTAATAGCGGTGCGCTCGATTCGCCAGATGGATAGGCCAAAGTTTGTCGGCAGAAAACAAGATATACTGCAACTTGAGTTATTACAAGCCAGAGCCACCGAAGAGCATCGTCCCCACCTAGTCTCGCTCATCGCTCCGGCAGGCATTGGCAAATCACGCCTGCTAGAAGAATTTCTTGCGCGTATCGATAGTTCCGAAGGGATACAGATAGCCACAGCCCGTTGTCTCCCCTACGGCCAGAGTTTGGCATACTGGCCTCTCCGTAGTCTGCTGGCAGAACTGCTCAATAACACAGTTGATGAAACGCATATCACTGATGCCTTGATCCAGGGCGAACAATCTTCTGAAGCGGCGGCACGACTGGTACAGCAAATCCTTACTTCGCTGAGCGCGGAAGAGGAGGAAAGCAGCGATCAGGAGCCCATTTTCTCCTCCTGGCGTCTGCTCATTGAGTCGCTTGCACGCAAAGCACCACGCATCATCGTTTTTGAAGACCTGCATTGGGCAAACGACAATCTGCTCAACCTTGTCGAGCAACTTATGCTCACACGCGCTCAGGTTTCACTACTAGTCATTACGTTAAGTCGGCCTGAGTTGCTGGAACGTCGCCCTACCTGGGGTGGCGGTCGGCCAAACTTTGTCATGCTCAACCTGGAGCCACTCTCTGAAATTCAAACTCGCGAACTGGTTGGACGATTGATGACAGAATTCGCACCAGAAATTCGCGAGCGCATCGTGGAACGTTCAGGTGGCAACCCCTTCTTTGCAATCGAATTGATCCGCGTCATGGTCGAGCAAGAAAACGATGGAAAGGGACAGCAAACAGATATTCTTCCAGATACTGTGCATGCCGCTATTCTAGCGCGCCTCGACCGTCTGCCGCCACAAGAACGAAGGGTTATCCAGGTCGCCTCCGTCGTTGGGAATACATTCAGTGCAGCAACACTAAAGGCAATCCTGAGCGACTTGTCTACAAGTGAGATTGATAGCGCCCTCGATACGTTACTTACGCGCAACTTAATTAGCTTCGCAGATGGTGTAGAGAACGCTTACACATTTCGCCACACCCTTATCCGCGATGTCGCTTATGGTATGCTTTCGCGCGCGGAGCGTATTCGCTTGCATGGAGCAATTGTTAACTCATTCGATGCTCTAGAGACAGATCAAACCGATGAATACCTGGAACTCTTTGCCTATCATTACCGCGAGGCGACAGAACTGGCCCGCCAGTCAGCTATTCCCCTTGAACTCCCCTTCGATCTGGAACGTATCGTGCGTTCCAAACGAAGACAAAAGCGTGGGAACTGGCTCGACCTGGATTTCTCGTAAAGAGGTTACTGATGAACAAAACAGATCGCCTCCTGGCGATTGTGCTAGAGTTACAAGGCAAGGGACGCCAACGCGCCGAAGACCTCGCCGCAACTTTTGAGACCAGCAAACGCACCATCTACCGCGACATCGAAGCTCTATGTGAGGCAGGAGTGCCTATTGTCTCTATTCCAGGGCAGGGCTATAGCTTGATGAAGGGCTACTTTCTCCCGCCATTGAGCTTCACTGCCGACGAGGCCACAACACTGCTACTGGGAAGCGATCTGATAGCACAGCATTTCGATACGCAGTACCGTACAGCGGCTCAGGCGGCAAGCCGAAAAATCGCAGGTGTGCTCTCCGAACAGCATCGCGATACGGTGCGCTCTTTACAGAAAAATTTTCGCTTTATTGCCTTCAATCCCAACAACTCGGATGATAATGCCGGGCTTGCCCTATTACAACAACTGCGACAGGCCATTATCGAATGTATTACTGTGCGCTTTACCTATCATACGCGCCATCGCAAAGATGAAGATACCAGTCATGCAGAGCCTACAAGACGCGAGGTTGATCCTTATGGTCTGGTGCACTTACATGATAGCTGGCACCTCTCGGCTTACTGCCATTTACGCAAAGATATGCGCATCTTTCGCCTGGATCGCATAGAGCATCTGGAATTATTGCCAAAAACATTTTACCGCTCACCTGATTTTGAGATGCACCCACCAGATGAAGACCAGAAAAATCTGATCGTGCGAGTCCTGTTTGATGCCGAGGTCGCACGTTGGGTACGTGAGTCACACTTCTATTTTATCGCTTCTTTTGAAGAAACGGCGCAAGGTTTGTTTGTAACGCTCAAGGCACGACGAGAGAGCGATGTATTCTCATGGTTGCTCGGTTGGGGCAGTCACGTGTACATTTTGGAACCCGAATCGCTACGGCAAAAACTGCTTACTGAGATTTCCGCGATCCAAAAACGCTACTGACATACTGTTGTCACTCGCTCCGTGTACACTCTGCTTAGACAAACGAACAGTACGTTTGCAGTAACGACTAACAAGCAGAAAGAGGTACAGCATGTCTACACTGCCAAAAATCGACTTCGTTCTCTTCTACGTCTCGAACCTGGAGGAGTCACGCAGCTACTTCACCGAAAAACTTGGCTTTCAGTACATTGCCGAAGAGAGTGGCCCAGGCTTCTGCCAATTGAGAGGCGGCGAAGGTGGTGTTGACTTCGCACTTTTGCAGGCCACTGCCGAAACACCAGGAGCAGGGGCTACCCATGTCTACTTTAAGACTTCCGATCTCGCAGGCTTGCGTGCCACATTGGTTAATCGCGGCGTGGAGGCGACAGAGATCGCCAAGCGCCCCTTTGGCTCCATCTTCAATGTACCGACACCTGATGGAGAACTGATCACGATGCTGAGCTAATCCGATACACGCAGCATGCATTGCACTTCGCTAAAGATTTCGTCGGCGCGATCATTACCACTGGAACATTTTCACTGTTCCAGTGGTTTCTGTATTTCATTTATCGCGGAGATCGCCAAAGAATTGCAAGCGTAAACACAACAAACTATTTTATCGATTAAATATTTATTATTTTAATTATTTTAAGGTTATAATATCTTTATCATAAATTATTTTTATCTCTCTAAAAGTTGTTTAGTTACGGTACTAATTTGGTTTTTAGAACAGGAAAGCACTCCAAATTCCTGCTTGACAATCTCTAAATAATAAGTTATAGTCAATAATACTGAACCGATATTCACATTAGAAGGTATCGGCATCAGTCAAATACGTGGTTCTCTTCTTTCGCGTGCAGCGGCCACAGAACATCGCACACGATTGAAGGCCATGATTCTCGGGTTTTTCCTTCCTCTCGCATATAATCAGATAAATACGCCAATGAAGTGATTTATGTTCTTCTATAAAAAATCGCTTCTTTTTTATCAAGGCATCTAAGCAGAATGGCATGGGGGTGTCATACTGCCAGCCGCAAAAGGGGAAGGAAGGTCTATGCATGCTACTTTACTAAATACCCCTGGCAAGTTGAAACCATTGGAAAGCATGGTCAGAATCCCTCTACTTCAGCATCTGACCACATTTTCTTGGGCTTCCAAATGCCAGGCATGCAAGAGAGAAAAAAGGAGATGCCATGAATGTACGTCCTCTTGGGCGACCAAAACCTGTTCAACGGCTGATCGGGCTTATCATGCTACTTTGTTGTATAATCGGCCTCTTTGCAGCCTCTCCTCTCATCAGTTCGTCTTCAATTGCTTATGCCAACACGCAGAGCAATCTCGTCCATACGGCACCCAATCAGCCCAATTTTGGTGCTAACGTCTACATTTTTACACCGAGTATGCCACTAAGCCAGATCCAGACAACAGTCAACTCGATAGCAAACCAGCAGATATCTAATCAGTTTGGTACACAACGCTACGCGCTACTATTTGCGCCAGGCACATATGGTACCAGCACGACTCCGCTCAACTTCCAAGTTGGCTACTATACGACAGTAGCGGGTCTTGGACTCTCTCCAAGCGATGTCGTCATCAATGGCTCTGTCGATGTCTATAACCAGTGTTTCGGCTCGAACAACTGCATTGCGCTCGACAACTTCTGGCGATCACTGTCAAACTTGACCATCAACGTGACCACACCGAACGCGGGTTGCTACACGGGCGAATTCTGGGCTGTCTCACAGGCTGCCCCGATGCGCCGCGTGCAGGTGAATGGACAGATCACATTGATGGATTATTGCTCAGGTCCATCATATGCAAGTGGTGGCTTCATCGCCGACTCAGCCTTTACTGGCGGCACGGTGATTAATGGCTCACAGCAGCAGTGGGTAGTCAGAAATAGCCAGCTTGATGGCTGGACCAATGGTGTTTGGAACCAGGTCTTCTCAGGCACTACGGGCGCACCCGCTCAGTGTTTCCCTGCGCAGTCTTCATGCGGCGGTCCCTACACCACCGTTGCGACCAGCCCAGTGACACGCGAAGTACCCTACCTGTATATGGATGCCAATGGACAGTACAACGTCTTCGTGCCTGCTGTGCAGCACAACTCTTCGGGCACATCCTGGTCCAGCGGAACGGCGGCTGGTACATCCATCTCGATCAATAAATTCTTCATTGCACAGCCAACAGATTCTGTGGCAACAATTAACCAAGCCTTAGGTTCTGGCATGAACCTCATTCTGACGCCTGGAATCTACAACCTGGACCAGAGTATTGTCGTCTCTCGTCCCGATACCATCGTGCTCGGTATCGGTTTCCCAACGCTGATTCCTCAAAATGGCGTTGTGGCTATGAGCACAGCCAACGCGAAAGGCATTTTGCTTTCCGGCATGATCTTTGACGCTGGCTCAACAACCTCTCCAGTGTTATTAGAGGTTGGTAACGGGCACGGTGCTAGCGACCATGATGCGTCCGATCCATCAGCGCTTCAGGATGTCTTCTTCCGCATAGGCGGCGCGCAGGCAGGCAGCGCGACGCAAAGCTTGGTCGTCAATAGCAACAACGTCATTCTTGATGACATCTGGGCATGGCGAGCCGATCATGGCAATGGCGTGGGCTGGACCAGCAATACCGCCGATACAGGCGTTGTCGTCAACGGCAACAACGTTACCGCATACGGCCTGTTCGTTGAGCACTATCAGAAGTACGAGGTGATCTGGAACGGCAATGGCGGCACGGACATCTTCTTCCAGAACGAGATGCCCTATGACCCACCCAGCCAAGCGGCGTGGAGTGAGGCACCCGGCGTGAACGGCTGGGCTGCATTCAAGGTTGCGAATACTGTGACAAGCTTCAGCGGATATGGTATGGGGAGCTACAGCTTCTTCAACCAGGGTGTGAGCATCTACGCGGCAAACGCATTTGAGGTTCCCACTACCCTTCCGGCGGGAAGCATGCATGATCTGTTCACAATCTTCCTCTCCACAGCAGGCTCTGGCGGTATCTCGAACGTGATCAATAACACGGGCGGTTCATCGACCGCTGCCAATCCAGATACCCCGGTCACAGTGGTAAGCTACCCATAAAACGGCTTACTGCTTCTCAACTGTCTACTTGATAAGCCATCAAGTTCCGTTTCTGTGGACGGAGCTTGATGGCTTTCAGCAATCAATCCACATTAATGCCTTATAACGCTATATATTTTCCCACTCCCCCATCATGCGCGACAATAGCGTGAACATGATCTTTTAGCGCAGGCTCATCAACGATATCACCTCCACCGTCATCCCGCCACACTATTTGGGCATCAGCACACATCACTGGCATAGCTAAAGTATGCCAGCATCGTATTTACTCTGGCTCATGCTATCTAAAAAAGATTTATTATAAATATTTGATTTTTATCATCGTGTTTTTTTGTAAAAATATCGCTTGATATATTTCGCAAAAATTTGTGATATCTCTGTAAGAAACAGCACGCATTTTGTGATGATTATGTATTCATAATATTGCATTCTTGACGTAAGGTAAACAGAATCAAGAGAAGGAGTACAAGATGAGACGCGTAGTACCTTTTTTAATATCTTTTATTTTTGTTGCGCTGTTTGTCACCATTTTAGTCGTTTGGGGAGAAACCGCCACCAGCCTTATTCAGCATGGAAAAGATATTCTCAATTTACTGCTTACCTTGCTAGAAATCATTGGTATTTTCCTTGCGATTGCCCTCGCAGGTTTCATCCTCTATCAATACATTCAATACATCCGCCCACACCGCTTTATTCTCGAAGATTTTAATAATGAGAGCGCACTGGCAACGAAGGACACCTCAGAGAACAAGCCAATAAATTTTAGCAAACTAGCACGTGAGGAAATGATTTATCAATTCAAAATTTTGTATGTTCAGATGCAGAACTACCACAAAGCGTACCAACAACAAAAGAACAATGAACGTGATCAAGTCTCCTCTCCATTAAATGGTGCGTTCTTTGGGGGACGGCAAATACAATCTATCATACCATTGCTGCCTCCCTTTACAGATCGTGCGGCATCTACGCTCACACAGAGCTTAGAAAAATTAATGCGTTCGCTTGGCGATCCTAATATGCTTGATTTCATGAAATCTATTGGAGCCATTGTACCCAAGGAAGTTGCTCCAATTATCAGCGTAATTGAAGCCGTCCTGCCTCCCCATATATCTAAAGCAACAGGTTATTTCCAATGGCAGAGCCCCGACAAAATAGGCATCACATTTGAGACGATAGATGTCAGAGATGAAGCAAGCTTTATGATTCGCACCATTTGGGAGAACAATTCCAACCCAACACCTCAAACCTCAGATCGGTATAGGCAATTGCTGGAGCCCGCGATGCGTTGGTTAGTACTGATCTTCTGGGAGCAGAGAATACGAACCCACATGGCCCATTTTCAACATCCCGCAATAGATCATATCATCAGACGTCTGTTTCATCATTATGCTAAAGAACGCTTGGACCATGAAAAAGCGGTCCTTCACTATTTGCTTGGTGCCCTGTACTTTGCCAGTCATATTGAGTTTCAGGGGCGTACCCAATTCTTTCTGCAGAGTGCTATCGATTATTTCAGCCAGGCGGCCAATGAAGATACGAATTGGTATGCTCCTTGCTTGTATCTGGCAAATATATATAGCGATTTTATCTCAGCCAATAATGAGCCGTTGCGCCAGCAGGCTCTCATAGAAGCATTACAGATGTACGAGCAGGCAATTAATCGTGCTAGTACTGAACCAAAAGAGACCTTATATCGCATAAAACTTCAGCGGGCCACTGCAAAGCTTACCTCAAAGGATAACATCTATGTTGAGCAGTCAGTTAAAGAAGTACAAGAATTAGAAACAGCTTTAGATCCAGCCAATTTCGATCCCAAGCGCCCAGACTGCGCTGCATACCTATTCAGTTTAGCTCGCTGGTATCTTCTTCTAGCCAAACATCAAACTTCGGGCCAGACCATAGTTCCTGATGCTGAAACAAAAGCTCTTCGCTACTTGATATATAGCGTAGCGCGTTCAACTAGTATCTGGGATATAGCAAAGGAAGCATTCAAAGAAGACTTCCCGCCTGACAGATTATCTATCATTAAAGAGGAATTAGCAAAACAGCCAGCATTAGCACAAAAGATAGGTAAGGATTTTACAGAGGCAATTGAAAATATTTTAGGTAAGATCGGCTACGAACCACATGCAATGAAAGATGATAACAAAGAATTAGCTATCACTATAAGAGCTACAGGCGTAGGAGGCAATTCACGATGATGAATCCAGAGATATTTCTCCAACAAGATGATGTTCCTGTACTTACCCAGGCTCTCAACACATTTGCGGTTGAAGTCGATACGGCCCAGGCACGCAAAGAGATACTGATAAACGCGGGCATCCATTTAGCTTTGCTGAGTAAATTGATCTTTGAAACAAGCCCGTATCTCTTTGCCAACAAACTTACTGCCTACTTCAGAGAGTACCGGATCTCTGAACACCAACCTATATATCATCCAATGCTGAACCTGCTAGATTACATGTTACAGGCACATGAATTGGAAGAACAGGACAAATTGCTGTTTCAGAGACTACTCAAACAGGGGCACGAAAATTTTAAAGCAATAGTCGCTCGTAGCGCTATTGGGCGCATTGAGTCACCAATTGGAACACCCATCGGTACAGGCGTATTGCTTGATAAGCAACTCTTGCTGACATGCCAACATGTTATCGCACCTCATGCAGGTCACAGTCAGGAACGAGTATGGGTACGTTTCGGGTATAAGATGGGACGCTATACAGTAGAACCTGGCGATATATTTGAATTAGGCCCCCCCAATCGCACTTCTGCTGAGACACAGGTTGACGATACTGCCGATTATGCTCTTCTGCGCATTATTGGCAAACCAGAGAAGCATGCCGCCCGTCTATTCACCGATTGGCCGAGTCTCACAGATACTCTTCGCCTCATTCACCATCCAAATGGAGCGGCCGTTCAGATATCTGATGAGGGTCAGATTATTGACATCAACCCAAACCAGCAGCGTATTCGGTATAGTATTGCCGCCGATCATGGATCATCTGGCGCACCAGTCTTTGACACAGACTGGCGCGTTGTGGCTATCCATCGCGGCTATCCAGAAAGTAGTAGTCCTAATGCGTTGAGTATGGGTGAAGGAGTACCCATATTTAGCATCTGGGATAAGATCAAAGTGTATCTTTCCACACAGGAGGAACAGAGATGATAGAACAGACATTGTTTGAAATCCAACAGATTGTCAACCAGGCCCAATCCGAGGCTAGAGCAGGAAAAAATTATGCTCCTCTCTTGCCTAGTATTCAAAGCAAGATCAGCGAAACGAACCTTCCACCGCAAAAGCAAGCAGAGATGTTTCGACGCATTGAGGAGGAGTTGAAATCGCAGAGACTTCAATCGGGTGCAAAGGCCGAGTCAACCAATATTGCCAAATTTTATTGGGAGCTTGTCCAGGGCGCAATTTAGCTCTCAATGACTTTTTTTACTGCAATGCTTGAACCTTGATACTCTGCTAGAGTAGAATACAGATCAGAGAGGTACATGCGACATTTTGCGTGTACCTCTACGAAATTAACTTTTAGCATAGTTCATGTAGGTACAAGCATGCAGTTTCTTGAAACAAAAGAGACCTCTCTTCTGCACTCCATTTTAGTCAACCATGTCCTGATTGCTAACGAAACAGCCCGCGCGGACATGCTGATTAACTGCGGCCTCGCATTTCTGCTCCCGCGTCTATCTTCACTAGGAAGATCATCGCTGCTTTTCGTCAACGAACTGTGTGCACAGATCTCTCCACCTCATATGCTGGCAAGACCTTCCGGTCAACCGGGCCTCGTCGCGCTTTTGAATTTTATTGCTTTGCCGCCATATGATGTTGATCTCACATTGGAAGAAAAGAAATTCATTGAAGAGGTGAAGGAGAAATGCATACAATGGCATAGCGCACAACACAACAACAGTTAAACATGTTTTAGATCAGTTTTAAGACATCCGGCAAGGTTGTCCACAAGATGCGCACGCCAAAATAGCCAAGCACGAGGCCGCATAGCGCGTCAATCCAACGGAAGAGGGCTGGGCGAATCCAGCGACGGCCCCAGCGGAAGACAATTGCGACCCCAATACTCCAGAGCAATGCCCCCACGAAAAAGCCGCAGACGAAGATGACCAGTCCCACACCCACAACGCCAGAGGCAACAATGCTTCCACCCAGGCCAGACCAGAATGCCAGCCCAACGGGATTTGCTACACCAAACACAATACCTGTCGCGAAATCGCCACGCTTGGAGATGGGAGATTTCTCTACTGTTACGTGTTGCGTTATGGCTTCATGTAATGCCAGCCAGCTCATGCGCAACAGAAAACAGCCACCCGCAATACCCAATAAGATTTGTACGGCTAAATGTTGCGCAAAAACCGTTACACCCGTTAAGGCTAGCACAGCCCAGAGCGAGTCGCCAAAAAGCGAGCCAGCCTCCACTAAAAAAGCTGAGCGTGCCCCATGAACAACGCCCCGGCGCACGGCCTCAGTGTTGACTGCTCCCGGCGCAGCCGCGTAAGCCACTCCCAGTCCAATCGCAGTCGCAATCATTGCCCCTTGCATTCGTCTTTTGGCCCTTCTTTACTGTTTCTTTGTCACATGCTGCATTGCGGCATCACCCGCTCCACAGACCAACGCGCACACCGTTTCATCGCCCTGCAAACGCACTTTGCCCGTTAATAACGCTGCCAGTGCCGCTGCTCCGCTTAGCTCTGCCCCCACGTTCATCTCTGACCAGAGCCAGGAAGCCGCTTCGTACATCTCTTCATCCGTCACCAGCACGATTTCATCTACATTGCGCCGAATAATCTCCAGATTGAGTAGAGCACTCTGGCGCGGAGCAAGCGTATTGGCAGCAGTACGAATCTCTGGTAATTCAACCAGACGCCCTTGACGTAGGCTCTCGTACAGCGTTGGCGCACCAACAGGCTCTATCCCAATCACTTTTATCTCTGGCTTGAGAGCTTTCGCGGCAATGCTTACACCACTAATGAGACCCCCACCGCCAATTGCAACCAGCAAGACATCACAGACCGGCAACGCACTCAGAATTTCCAAACCTACCGTGCCCTGACCGGCAATCACGGCGGGGTCCGCGAAGGGATGCACATAGGTCATCCCCTCACGCTCTGCAACAACCAAAGCCGTGCGATTGGCATCATCCCAAACCGCCCCCTCGAACACGACGTTCGCGCCCCACGTTTCCAACTTGCGCGCCTTCTCAAGCGGTGTATTATGCGGAAGGTAGATTGTAGTTGGCACTCCCGCGAGCCAGCCAGCATAGGCTACACCCAGGCCATGATTACCACCCGATGCTGTTACCAGCCCACGCGCGCGTTGTTCTGGCGATAATGTAAGCAACGTATTGACAGCACCACGCGCCTTGAATGAGCCAGTGATCTGCAGATTCTCTAGCTTGAGATACAGCTGTTCAGCATTCGGTAGCCGCTCTTTGAGCGGAGAGGCCGCCAACAAGGGTGTGTGCCGGATGTAAGGTGCAAGGCGAAGCTGTGCATGTTCAATATCGCTCAGTTCAACCATAAACTATTCCTACTCTAGAAGCATTATGTGTATCTTTGAGAGAGCAGAAAGCATTCTCTTGCCCTATGCCTCTCATGCAACGGTTGGTGGCGAGACAATATCCCGTGTTGTCACCGTCACCGCAATGCCATTTAACACAGCATTCCCTGATAGCATATCATATTGCGTCTCATCGGTCAGAAGATTGATATTGACGCCCGCGTGCTCGCTGGCAATGTGCATGCGTGTGCCCAACAAGCCGTGTCCCCAACCGTGGGGAATGCTGACAACTCCAGGCATGATTGCGTCAGTGATTTCAACAGGTAGCGTCACAGTTCCAACACGCGAAGAGACTTGCGCTATTGTGCCCTCACACAATTGCAGACGTGCAGCATCATCGGGATGAACATGTAATGTACATCGTTCTTTCCCTTTTGTTAATACATGCAGATTATGCATCCACGAGTTATTCGTGCGCAGATCGCGCCGCCCAATCAATACCAAACCTTCCGCTGGACGCTCTAATGCTACCTGTAAACGCGCGACATCAGCAACGAGTAGTGGAGGGGCCAGTTCTATTTTGCCCGATGGCGTGCGTAAAACCTCTGGAATACGCGGTTGCAACGGGCCAAGATCGATACCATGTGGATGCTGTTCCAGCATTGTCAGACTCAAACCATCGGGTTGCGCACCAAAGCCATCGCCATATGGGCCACTGCGGAGCAGAAAATCGAGGACCCGTTCAGGACCTGTACGCGGTTGCAACATCGCAAGTAGCTCTTTTACATTATGCCCGGCCAAGCGTGAACCAGGAGTCGTCACCTCCCGTTTTATCAAGGTGGTCATTGCCATATCATCTAACAGAGCGGGGTCCACCTGTGCTCCTTGACCGCTTAAAATACCCGCAAGACGCAAAAGAATAACCCACTCATCAACCATACCTTCTTCATGCGCCAGGACAGGCGGCGAGTAATGGGCGATGTTGCGCGTAGCAAGCTGATAAAAGGTAATATCGTAGTGAGAACGGGTCAAGATGGGTGCTGGCGGCAAGATGACATTAGCAAAGCGCGTCGTTTCATTAAGATAGATATCGACACTCACCATATACTCAAGTGTACCGAGAGCGGCCTGTAAACGACTACTATTGGGTGTGCTCAGCACTGGATTGCCCGCAATAGTAATCAGCGCGCGTACCTGCCCGTCACCCGCTGTCTCGATCTCTTCAGCCAGACACGAGGACGGTAGCTCACCAAAAAATTCTGGTAATCCACGGACTCTACTCTTCCAACGTCCATAGCCGATCCCACGTCCTCGTCCACCAACGCCACTCGTGTTGCGCGCACCAGCGGCAGCTTTGGGGAAGAGAGCACCACCAGCCCGGTCTAAGTTGCCAGTCAGGATATTGATTACATCGACCAGCCAGCTTGCCAGGGTGCCAAACTCCTGCGTGCAGGTCCCCATCCGTCCGTAGACAACTGCGCGCGGTGCAGCCGCCAGTTCACGGGCCAGCGTACGAATTGTCTCCGCCGCAATACCACAACGTGGGGCAACTTGTTCTGCCGTAAAAGGCTGTGCCAGTTCGCGTAGCTGTTCTAAGCCATTCAGATATTCCCCTAAGCAACCAGGGGCAAGCAGATTTTCAGCAAAGAGCGTCTGTACAATGGCAAAGAGCAGCAGTGCATCCGTGCCCGGACGAATAGCATAGTGTTCGCTTGCTTCCTGGGCTGTGCGCGTGCGATAGGGATCAATCACCACAATTTTGCCACCGCGTTGGAGTAAGCGTCTTACACGCCCACGCATATCAGGGGCGGTCATCAAGCTACCATTAGAGACAAGCGGATTTGCCCCCAGCAGCAAGAGATAGTCGGTATGATCAATATCGGGAATAGCAACCGAAAGGCTCGTGCCAAACATCAAACCCGACGAAACTTGTTTTGGAAGTTGATCAACCGATGAGGCCGAGAAAAGCTGTTGTGTTCCCGCTGCATGAATCAGCGTCGGGATAAAGAGCTGATTCGCCAGACTATGGACATTCGGATTGCCAGCGTACATTGCCAGCGCGTTGCGCCCATAGCGTTGCAGTAGCGGCATCAGGTGCTGCTCAATATGAGCGAATGCTTCATCCCAGCTCACGATGCGCCATTCTTCACCATATCGTACCATTGGCTGACGAATGATATCAGGATCTTCGTGTAGTTCTTTCAAACTATAAGCTTTGGGACAGATGTAGCCCTGGCTGAATATATCCTGCGCATCACCTTTGATCGTCATAATCTCGCGCCCCTGCGTCACAATCTCCAATCCACACGTCGCCTCACACAAGGGGCAGGTTCGATAGCTAGTCTTCGTTGCAGTCATCGCCATCAATATTTCGCCTTTCTGCTCTAGAACGCACTTGCAGTTTCGCGTTCACGCTTGCCCATCTATTATCGGCTTGTATACGCATTATGCACTATTTTGCAGAACAATAGCTACACCGTATCAGCTAAAGGCAGATGTTTTCCCTATTGACATCAAAGGAAAACAAAACATACTATTAATTATCCATGATAAATAAGAAAACAGTTATACACAACCAGTAAAGCGACCATGTATGATGGCGCGGCTATGTGAGATTATGTAGAAAAGGTGGGTAAGTTTTTTCGTGTCTATACAAGGGAATCATCCAACGATTACGCTGCTTATCTCCTGTCCCGATCAACCAGGGATTGTGGCAACGATCTCAAGCTTCATCTTTGAGCATCACGGCAATATTGTCGAATCTGATCAACACTCAACAAACCATCACGAGGGAACATTCTTCATGCGCATCAGCTTTTCAGAAGAAGGTTTTGCGCTAACGAGGTCTGCCCTGTTAACGGCTTTTCAGCCAATTGCCGAGCGATTTCAGATGCAGTGGAGCGTCCACTACTCGCGGCAACGCAAGCGCGTCGCAATCTTCGTCTCAAAGCTCGATCATTGTCTGACTGACTTGCTCTGGCGTTGGAAAAGCGGCGAACTGCGCATGGATATCGAGTGCATCATCAGCAATCATCCGGCACTGGAATCACAGGCGGCATTATTTGGCTTGCCCTATCACCATTTCCCAATGCACAAAGAGACTCGCGCAGCCGATCAGAGCCGCGTGTTAGATTTTTTGGCCGGGAAGGTTGATTTTCTTATTCTGGCTCGCTATATGCAAATTCTGGAACCATTCTTTGTCAATGCCTATCCCAATCAGATCATCAACATTCACCATAGCTTTTTGCCTGCTTTTGTCGGGGCCAATCCTTATGAGCGCGCATTCGACCGGGGCGTGAAGCTGATTGGCGCAACCGCGCATTATGTGACCGCGAATCTGGACGAGGGTCCAATCATCGCACAGAATGTTATTCACTGCAACCATCGCGATAGCGTAGAAGACCTGATACGTAAAGGGCGCGATGTGGAACGACTCGTGTTGGCAGAGGCCATACGGGTGCATACCGAAGATCGCGTTCTTACGTTCGGTAATAAAACCATCGTATTCTAACAAGGGGGTATCTACATGTCGGCTTCTTCATCTAGCCTTAAAGAACGCGCCCAAGAGGTCGCGACAAAGTTAACACGCCTTCGAGAGCGGATGGCCGTCCGTCACCTGGATGCTATCCGACTTCATCTACTCCCTAATACAGCCTGGATTACCGCTGGCGGTTCTCTGCATGTCGGTGAGGGGACCGATATGGCGGCGTCATCGATTCTGATTTCAGCAGAGCATGCCTATGTCTTGACCGATGGCGTCGAGGCCCCACGTTTACAGCAAGAAGAGGGACTAGAACAGCTAGGGTTTGAACTTATCGTTGAACCCTGGTATGCCAAAGGTAATTTCATGCACGCCTTTGCGCATGGAAAACAGGTTGGCGCGGACTATCCAGGCACATTTATAGATATAGGTGAGGAGCTACAGAGATTGCGCTCTGTTCTTCAGCCCTCCGAGGTGGCCCGTTTGCGCCGTGTCAGTCGTGTTGCGGCTGACATTATGAGCGAGGTTGTGCGTTCACTACGTCCTGGACTCACTGAGTACGAGGTGGCGGCTCGGTTAGCAGCAGCAAGCCGACGGCATGGCGGCAACGCAGTCGTCAATCTGGTAGCAAGTGATGAACGCATCTATCAGTATCGTCACCCGTTGCCAACTGAGAAAGTCATTCAACGCTATGTAATGGCGGTTCTCTGTTTGCGCCTTGAGGGATTGATCCCTGCGATTACACGCCTCGTTCATTTTGGCCCACTCCCAGACGAACTGCGCGAAAAAGCCCATGCCGTCGCGACTGTCGATGCCAAACTCATTTATGGCACACAGGAGGGGCGCACAATGGGAGAAATGTTTGCCCTGGCAAAACAGGCCTATCAAGATGTTGGCTATCCAGAGGCGATTAAAGAACATCATCAGGGTGGAAGTCTGGCCTATATGCCCCGCGAAGTCATCGCCTTTGAGGGCAGTAGTATACCCATCAAATCACACCAAGCTTTCGCCTGGAATCCCTCAATACGCGGCGTGAAATCAGAGGATACTATTCTGCTCACGCCAAATGGCCCGGAGATCATCACCGAGGTCATTGGCTGGCCCACGTGGACTATTACTCTCGACAGCCAGCAGATCGCGCGTCCTGCTATTTTAGAAGCATAACAGGTTTTAGGCAAGCAAGAGAGTAGAAAATAGAAATTTGTTGACTGCTTGTTGACAGATAAGCCTGTACCATTTATCATAGTATCAGTATTTCTTAGCGGCAAAGAATCGTTTACGGTACTACTCTGTCTTGCGCAAACATTGCTTCATTGTTTTGCGTAATCAGTGTATACGCGACTTGCCCCCCAATCTCAAAAGGAGCTTTCATGAGCGAAAGGGTTCTACAAGCACGTCGGATTCGTAAACAGATCATTACACTCAGTCACGAAGAACGTGTTCAGTTGAATGTAATTCTTGATCTGCTTATTCCATCCGATGAAGAGTTTCCCCCCCCGTCTAGTCTCCATTTACTCGACGAACTCTTACGTTGCCTTGTACCCGGCAATACGAGTAAAACAACACTGGAGTTGAAAGAAAAACGCTTGCGCACCATGTTACATGATCTCAATGTTGAGGCTGGTGGTAATTTTTGTCATAGTAGTCCAGAAGTACAACAAACCATTCTGAAACATTGGGAGCGGCGGGAGCCTGCCTTCTTCCAAGAACTGTGGACACTTATCAACCACAGCTACTATACGCATTTAGCCACGACGCGGCACATAGTCGGAGTTTCTTAACGGTTTATTTCTGGCGGAAGATGCGATGGCGCGTTGAAAGATAGTAGCAATCTTTCAACGCGCCATCTCGCTTTTTGGTGCCTTATTATTCTAGTGGGAGAGAGCATATATGTAACGGTAAAGAGCTTACGCCCTGACTGATAACGGGACTCCCTGGTCGCATGTTAGTGCCAGATTTATTGGCTGGAAAGAAAAATGCTGATACGATGGCTCCTAACAGACCAATGACAAGCAGGATAACGACAATCACAGGTAAGAATTTGTGCAGCAGGTGTGCAAAAGTATTTACTTTCTGCTGCTCATACGTATCTTGCCTGTCCTGTTGCCCTTCCGCCTCCTGCTCCTCTTCCACACTAGCTCGTGGTTGCAAGGTCTCTTCTAGGGGTAAGGGGGTAATGTCTTGTGACTCGACCGGCAAAACTGTCTTTTGTTCCAGGTATTCGCTCGCAGAAAATGGTACTGCCCCCGCTTCAACTTCAGAAGCACTTTGCGCAATGGGCGACCACTCAGCCGGGTCGGCAGACCAGAAGAGGGCATCATGACTATGCGTGTCTTCCTGCAAAAAATTTTTCTTGCGCACCAACGTTATATCAGTATCTTCTTCCTTGCTCTC
>DAIDJF010000073.1 GCA_027451525.1 Ktedonobacterales bacterium | reverse complement strand
AGCGTTTCTGGAAACGCGCGTGTACCCGTGTGAGTGGGCCACCGAGAAAACGCGCCGTATCGACGAGATGGCTGCCGTGCGTCAGGAGAAAATAGCGTTGCCTGTCGGCTTTGGGATTGCCAGCGGGACGTAAGATGTTTGTGCTTGTGATGGGTAGCGGTTGCAGATTGTCGGTCATCGTGTAGCGATCAACCGAGTCATAATACCAAGCTTTCAAGGCTTGTATTTGTCCTAACTCTTCCTGTACAAAGCGTTGCGCAAAGGTTACGCTGGGGTCGAAACGCCGATTGTTGCCAATCTGCACGACTAGCGGTCGCTCTGCCTTTTGCGTGTAGGTGCGCAGTGATTCGCATTCTTCTATATTGACGCCCAGTGGCTTTTCGATCAGCACATGTTTGCCTGCCGCGAGTGCTTTCTGCGCCAGTGGGATATGAAACTGATCGGCGACGGCGATAATGACCGCCTCGACCTGTGGGTCCGCGAGCATCGCGTCATAGTCTGTATAGGTCACGTGTGGCTGATGAATCGCTGCCATGCGTGCGAGCAGGCCTTCCGCTCTGTCACACATAGCGTAAAGTTCCGCATTACGCGCCTTGCAACATGCCTCAAAATGCGCGGCCTGCGCGATAGGGCCAGCCCCTAGAACGCCGACGCGCAGCAATCGCGCCTCTTTTTTAATCATGAAGACTGTTATCCTCTTCCGTTCATTGAAAGACACAACTCTATCCATTGTTGCATGAGCAGTGGAAGAGTGCAAGAACAACGGATATTACTGACTGGCTTGCTCAAGGTCTTTATTCGTTTTGATCTGCTTATTAGCGGGAAATAGCGAGCGGAATGGAAGCGCGAAGAAGATAGCAAGGAACAGGATGAGCGCAATCGATGCAAGCGTGCTGAACCAGGCTAGCGCGAAAATAATGATATATAAGAGAGGGCCAAAGCGATATTGGCGTGTAATAGCCTCAACTTCTTCCTTATCTGCGTTCTTGCTCAAGAGATGATTTTTATGCGAGGCATAACGCCAGAGCATGTTAAAACCGACCGCCATGAGAATATTTGTGCCGCTGTAAATGATTGCTGCCGCATGTTGTGATGGATAATGGATGTATTGTTGGGCCAGCAGCGCGGTCGGATAGGGAATAAAGACAATTGTTAATAGAAGCAATAAATTAAGTAGAATAAGTGTATTATCGACATAGCGAATATGCTTAAACAGTTTGTGATGATTGAGCCACATGACGCCAATGGTGGCAAAGCTGGTGACAAATGCGATCAGCATAGGCCACTGATCGCCAAAGAAGCTCCACATAGCCTGATCATTTTTGAATGTTTGAGCAGAGGGAAGTTGAATGTTGAGTATCAGCAGTGTGATCGCGACGGCAAAAACGCCGTCGCTGAATGCTTCAACACGCCCTGTCTCCTTCTCGTCGTCCATGTGATCGCTCCTTTATAATTTAGTGGGGTATGTGGCATATAGAATGGGAATGGGCATGTATGCTAATGGGCCGAGCCAAATTGCTGCATATGGCGGCGTTCGCGTTCAAGCGCGTCAGCTGGAAAGGGCCGTGCTCCGCCAAGTGTTTGGGCGTCGAGAATCAATTGTGCTGCTTCTTCCATGGCAACGATCAGCTGCGCGGTTGCCAGTGGGTCGCGACTGAAAGCCAGTAGACCATGATTCGCCAGCAGGAGGGCGGGAACGGTAGGATGTTGTTGCAGCTGCTCGACAATGAAAGCGACAGCCTCTTGTGAGCCACGCGGTCCCCACTGCGCAACTGGCACGTCCTCGGTAATGCCGAAACGCAGGAACGCTTCATACACGCATGGCAAGGGTTGATGGGCCATCGCGAAACTAGTTGCACGTGGCGAGTGGGTGTGAATAACGGCATTCACATCGTCGCGCAGGCGATAAACGCAGGTGTGCATGCCAATGATCTCGCGTGAAACAGGGTCGATCTTGCCCTCGACAAGCTCGCCATCCATCGTGACAACGACCATCTGTTCCGCTGACAGATGATCGATCCGACTGACCGAAGTCAAAAGCATGTGCTCTTTGTTGGGCAGGCGCATACTCATATTGCCATGTCCACTATGTGATAAAACGCCTGCGCCAGTTAGCAGTCTTGCCGCCTGTACAACCTGTTCGCGTTGCTCCTGATAGTTCAATGGTGTCATAAATCTGCTCCTCATTGATCTGTGTAGTTCTTTCTCAGAAACGATACATAAGCAAAGTATATAACGGTTTCGTTGTTGCTTGCCTGTGTTGTGCTACAGGAGCGGGAGCGTTTTGTAAAAGAAAACTGTACCATCGAGTGTGCCCTCCGCGTTGCGCGCATAGGAGGGAATGACGCCAACCTCCTGCCAGCCTAATGTGCGATAGAGACGCTCGGCTGTGTCGCCCTGGCGCGTATCGAGTACAAGCAATGTGCGTCTATAGTCACCTGCCACCTGCTCAATTGCTTGCATGAGGGCTTTCCCAATCCCACGCCTGCGTTGATTTTGTAAAACAAAGAGTTTTTGTACTTCGGCTCGATGCAACGCATTCGGTTTTGTTGCCAGCTCCAGTTGAACAGATCCGACAATTTGTTCATCAGCGCGTGCTACCAGAAGTACACGTTTATGCTGAGCCACATCTTCAAAAACAGTGTTCCAGTACTGCGTTGCATCTTCTGCGCTTAAAGGAGGGAGAAAACCGACCGATGCCCCGCCATCTACTGTATCTCGAAGCAGGTGGACGAGTTCGGGAAGAAGTTCTTGCGCTTGCTCAAAAGAAACGTTTTGAATAGAGGGAAATGATGAATCGATCATGGTTATGTTATCTCCCTTTCATGTGTCTCGTCCCTGTGCCTGACAGAATGCTTACCCATAGAGAAGACCTTTTTTAGCATGGAGCAGGGCGACCGCGAAGGTCCTTACACGGGGAGGTTTTTTTGAAGAGACATTGGACGTAGATGGGGTACGACGGGCAACCACAAGGGTCCCCACCCCGCGTCCACCCGACCCCTGCCCCTACTATACACGCCCTTGCACCCGCATGCGAGTGCAAAATATCAATGCACATCGTGCATCGTAATATAGTAGGGGCGGGGGCGGTGGTTGGGATGGGTGGGGACCCTTGTGGTCGCCCGTGCGTGTCCCACCATGCACCAATGGGTCCAAAAACCCTACAGGTGTAAGCTACGAGGGTCGCCCTGCTCCATCTTATGCGCAATTATGCTACGGGACCATGCTCGTAGAAGATGACATCTTCGTGATTCAGGCGATTGCCGGGCTGAGGTGTCTCTGCGGCGTAGCCAACGGGGAAGATGCTATAGCTTTGCCATGTCGCGGGCACGCCAAGGAATTCGCGTAGCTCTTCTTCCATCTGGTAGTTGATATGCTGGTTTGAAGTTGCCAGTCCGGCGGCAGCAATCGCGTTCCACACGTTGGTCTGGATGATGCCCATCGCCTGTGCCTCGAAATTCTTCCATAGTTCTGGACTCATGCCAGCAGGCGTGTTATTGGTGACGTTCGTATCCACGTAGAAAACAATCGTGAAGACGCCCGCGCGGTATCCTTCCAGGCGTCCCAGAGCACGCTGCAACTGGTCACCCTGGAGTTTTGTGCGCAATGTCTGCTCGATAAAGTTCCACAGGTCCGTGTTGCGCTCTTTGACTACGACCAGACGGGCAGGCTGTGAATTGCCTGACGAGGGCGACCAGCGACCCGCCTCCATAATCGTGCGAATGACTTCATCCGAAACGGGACCGTTAGTCAGTTTGCGGATTGAACGGCGCTGCTGCACATGCTGAAGATAGGTTTCAAGTCCCTGTACGTTGGGTTGCAATGTTTCATCTATGGTAAGTGTATTGGTATCGCTCATAGCGTTGTAACGTGCTCCTTCTTATTCGGATCGTTCTTCTCATGGTGTGTTCTGTTTTTCTTCGGGGAAAAACGTCCATAGCCAGAGGTTCGTTGGCCTTTTGATTATAACATATGTCAATAACTTTTGTAAAGTAAGTTACATAAAGTTAGTGAATGCTGAAAGATGACTGTGCTATTTTGCCGAAATGAGAAATTTCTCATAATCTCTCAATAAAACTCCAATGGAGCAGTGCTACTCTTATCACTGTCGAGAGGAACAAGTCCCTCTCCTGAAAAACGAAAACGGAAAAACTTATAAAGATAGATACCATATAAAGGACGTACAGACATGACAACACGAGGCACATTTTCTGAACAATATATTCCCTATGAGCAAGCGAATACTATGCCATATTATCAGCAGGGGCAGACCTTCCAGAATGCTCAACAACATCAGGCGTGGCAACCAATGCAAGCAGCACCGCAAAAGCCTGCTACGCCAAAACCGCCTGCTAAAATGTCCAAGCCACAGGCGATGGCTTTGGTGGAGCGATTGAAGCAGTGGGTGGTTGTCAGTTCGGTGCTCTTCTTTGGCATTATTGGCGGACTAACAGCGGGTTACACCCTTGGTTCGACAACCGTTGTCAACACGACAACATCTACAACAACGAAAACAACAACATCGCCGACGACGACATCGTCCTCGTCAAGCATTTTCCAGCAGGGCGGTTTTAGTTTCGGCTCGTCGAATTCATCTTCGAGCACGTCGCAGGCTCCTGTTTCTGGCACACGAACGTCCTAATGTAATTGAATAATCTTGCCGATAATAGTGAGAAAATAGTATAGAGAGTTTTATAAGAAAAAGGGAAAGAAACAATGACAACAACAATTTGGAGTAGCGTGACGTGGGCGGTGGCGAGTGCGGGCGGTTTTACGGCATATATTCTTCTATCACTTGCTGTCATCGTGGGACTGGCCTTGAGCCTGCAATTGCAGTCACCCTCGCGTTGGCCGCGTCTCATTAATAGCGAAATGCATAACTTTTTAACTCTGCTCAGCCTCATTTTTATCGTTATTCATGTGCTGGCTGTCTGGATTGATCCCTATACAAAATTCGGTTGGAGCGCGATACTGGTTCCGTTCGTCAGTACATATCGCCCGTTGGGTATGGCGATGGGCATTGTGGCTCTCTACCTGGGTATCGCGGTCGGCATCAGCACGTGGATACGCCCATATATCGGTTATAAAGTGTGGAGGAGTTTTCATATAGTAACGCTGGGTGTGTTTGCGCTCGCTGCTCTGCATGGTATCGTTGCGGGGAGTAATTCGACAAACATCTGGGCTATTGGCATGTATATTGTGAGCATTTCAACGGTCTCGGTCCTCTTCATCATGCGCTTGCGCAAATCCGCGCAGCCCAAACGCCATCAGGCCGTGCAAGCTGGCAACGCCAATCGCGCCAGAGAGCAGGGCCAATTGATGACACCCGCACGTTCACGCTAGCCATCTCTGCTACCCAAAAGTATGTGTCTACCTTCGTTTACCTTGACTGTGGATGTATACTGTGCAAGAAGATTTCTTAGAGCCAGAAAAGACTTTAGGAAAAAAGCTGTTATTTCTTGCTCTATCCACAGTCGATGTCGGAGGAAGAACGCGATGAGTTTTCCAAAGTTCCCTGAGTCGGGCGACACAATTGTAGAAGAGGCGAAATCTTCTCATCGCTCTTCCCAAGCCTCTTTTGTGCCTGCGTCTGGTCTACTGGGAAAAGTGAATAGTTTATGGAACTCCCGCTCTCGTTGGAAGCTTCTTGTTTATGGATAGTCAGCGTGCTATTGAATACGCACGCACTCGTCAGGTTCTGGATAACGCTGCTGAGAACAGTGACTTTGCGCGCTCAGCGCGACAGCAGCAATTGGTGAAAGCTATCGTTACGAAGATGGTGCAGATCTCTAATTGGCCTCACCTTTTCAATGCCCGGGATACTCTTCAGAGCAGTATTTACACCAATCTTTCAGCGCGAGACCTGTACATGCTTGTACGCAAAATAGATAGTGCGCATGCCAGAGATATTGTACTTTCAACCCAAAATGTCTTGTTTGTGCCTGGGAGCAGGGCGTGATAAATCATGCTCCTGTAATCAATAAATGCAGAACGTGCATCGTGTCATTGTAGTGCTCTGTCAAACTTCATTGCGCACTTTTCGGCGTGTGGGGGGCAGGGCGAGGGCAAGCCTCGCCCCTACAATGATGACGGGGAAAACGGGCATCGTATCATTGTAGGGGCGACCCTTGCGGTCCTTACACATGTAGGTTTTTGGACCCATCACCACGGAAATGGGAACGGACGGGCGACCACAAGGGTCCCCACCCATCCCCAGCACCGCCCCCGCCCCTACTATACGACGATGCACTTCGTGCATGGATGTTTCGCACCCGCGTGTGGGTGCAAGGGCGTGTATAGTAGGGGCAGGGGTGGGGTGGACGTGGGGTGGGGACCCTTGTGGTTGCCCGTCGTACACCACATGCACCCAATGTCCTCTCCAACAAAAAAACTCCCCGTGTAAGCCCTTGCGGTCGCCCTGCCTCTCCCAAACAGTGGGAATGAAGATTGACAGAGCACTACGCAACCTGCGTGGTATGCGGATTATTTTGTTGAATACGATCATCACGCCCTGCTCCCATGCAAAGAGACGCAGAACGTTCTAGACTGCTCTGCGTCCCCTTTGTTTTGCGCGCAAATGCTGTGGCACGCTCACGACGATGATGCCAGGGCGAAAGAGCAGGGCTGTTTTGAGCCGGAAGGCTGTCTGGTTGTGGAGGAGATGCTCCCACCAGTGCCTGACGACAAATTCAGGCAGAATGATCGTGAGCGTATCCTGCGGATGACGTTCGTGAATGAGGTCAATATAGGTCAGAATGGGGCGAATTAGCGAGCGATAGGGCGATTCGATAATGAGAAGATGGGTATCTTCCTCCTCTCGAAGCCGCTTTTGCCACTGCTCCCACGCCGCGCGTATCTTGTCTGCTTCTTGAATATCTATACAGACATGCACGGCTGTGACATGTGGTGAGATCGAGCGCGCATAGGCCAAACTTTGCAGTGTGACCTGATCTAATGCATGAATTGGGACAATAATGCGGTGATGGATGTCTTGCACGCGGATCGGCAGGTCTGATGTGCGCTCCTGTTCTACTCGTTGATAGTGGTGCTGGATGAGCAGGAAGAGGGCAACGAGCAAGGGAATAAGCAAGACGACAATCCAGGCTCCCTCGACAAACTTGGTAATGGAGATGATGAGCGCGACAAGCAGTGTGGTGATCGCCCCAAGACCGTTGATAATCATGCTGCGTAGCCAGCTTTTCTGCTCTTTACGCCGCCGCCACCAGTGATAGACCATCCCTGTTTGCGATAAGGTGAACGAGATGAATACGCCAACCGCAAACAGGTTAATCAGGCGGTTGGTGTTGCCATGAAAGATGACCAGCAGCGTCCCTGCTAGTACTGCCAGGACAATAATGCCGACGGAGAACGCTAGACGATCGCCGCGAAACGAGAATTGGCTTGGTAAAAAGCGGTCACGTGCCAGCAGCGAGGCCAAGCGCGGAAAATCGGAATAGCTGGTCTCGGCTGAAAGCGTCAAAATGCCCAGTGTGGCGATCTGGAACACGGGAAACAGAAATGCCAGCGGACCTGAGAAGACCTGTGTCGCAATTTGCGCGATGACCGTCGGGTTGCCGACTCTGTTGGCCTCGACATGGTAGGTCATAGCGAGAATGGTGATGCCAAAGAAGAGTGTGCCCAGAATGATCGCCATCCACGTTAAGGTAATCGCGGCATTGTGCGTCTCTGGCTTCTTGAAGGCGGGAATAGCGTTGGAAATGGCTTCCACGCCTGTCATTGCCGAACAGCCTGTGGCGAATGAGCGCAACAGTAAGAAGAGCGTCAGCGGCTCAATCGCTGGCACGGGCGCGAAATGGCCGATGAGCGGCTGATGGTACACAACAAAGGCTTTGAAGATGCCGACGCCAATCAGTAAAAGTGCGCTGACAATAAAAAAGTAGGTTGGCAGGGCCAGGATGGTTCCCGATTCGCGCACTCCGCGCAGATTGACGAGCGTAATCACGATGACCAGCACAACGTCCAGTAGCACAATGAAACCTGCCAATGCGGGAAAGAGCGACACAAGGTTTTGCACGCCCGCCGCCACGCTGACCGAAACGTTGAGCACATAGTCGATGAGTAACGCAGCCGCCGCAACCAGCCCTGGGAGCGTGCCCAGGTTCTCTTTGGCGACTATATACGAGCCGCCACCGTTAGGATAGGCGGGAATAGTCTGCCGGTACGAGATGGCGACAATTGCCAGCAGCGCGATAATCACAAGGCTGATCGGGAAAGTCAGGCCCAGGTAGAGCGAGCCAGCCGCGACGAGGTTGATAAGAATGGCCTCAGTCGCATAGGCCACGGAAGAGATCGCGTCGGAAGAGAGGACCGCGAGAGCCTTGAATTTGCTCAATCGCTCTTGTTCCGCCAATTTTGTCGCGATGGGTGGCCCAATCAAGGCGCGTTTCGTGTAGTAGATTGTTCGCCCCCACACGCCATGTGGCTGCTCTGCCTGCTCTGTCGCTTCCAATGTGCCTTTCGCCACGCGCCGAAATTCAGGGTTGTTGGAAAGCACGATGCGGATGCGTGTGCTACCTGGACGACTGCCCTGACGCACTTCCATTGTCCCTGGCTGACTGAGATCGAAATCGTCGCTTGATGAACTTGTAGGCGATGGCGTACTGTCATTTATGGAGTCACGAGCTTGCTGCGTTTCTTTGATCGGATCTGTTGACATAATGCTCCTTATGAGTGACAGGTCGAAGCGATGTCTTTATGTAACGTCTTTGGTGACAGGTATGTTTGTGTTGTTGATGGATATCGATTGCTCTATACTTTGCCATCGGCATATTCCCGTCTATTATAATCATGATTACCTCAAAAAACACTCAAGAAATCAGATCAATGAACAAATCCTGTTGGGACTGAACTTTACACGCAAGAGGCGACAAAAACGCTACGGGTTGGCGTGTTTGCGAGAGGTGAAGATTGTGGCGTTGGGGAGAAACGCGCAACAGGCTGCGCAATCGCAATTGACTGCGCAGCCTGTTGTTTAGACACTCAAAGAGGAAAGGAGTTAATCATCACTACCTGAAGTGCTGGCCAGTGCGGCAGCAGCTTCAAGGGCTGGTGGATAGAACTCGGCATCGGGATTGTAACCCAACGCTCCCATTTCTGGGATATCGAGGCCTGCCAGTTCCGTTTCAGCGGAGACACGTAGCCCGAAGAAGCGGTGATAGAGCTTGAAGAAGACCCACGAGATGCCAAAGACGTAGACGAAGCAGACTACAGCACCGATAACCTGCGCGAGCAGTTGTCCTGGGTCGCCGAAGAAGAGACCCCTAACCTGCAAGCCACCGTAGTTGGCGAGTCCGTCTGCGAAGAGACCTACCGAGAGCTGTCCCCACATACCATTGACACCGTGAACGGCAATCGCACCCACCGGATCATCGATCTTGAAGACGCGCTCGATGACACCGGCAAAGAAGACAACGTTCACACCAGCAACTATACCGATGATACAAGAGGCGACCGGACTGACATAACCGCTTGGCGCGGTGATGGCGACAAGTCCAGCTAGCAGACCGTTACCCATCATACCGACATCTGGCTTTTTCGCCCCTGTTATCCATGTATAGGCCATTGCCGCGACGGAACCGAACGCGCCTGCCAGCATCGTGTCTACCGCGATGATGCCAATGCGCAAGTTGCCGTTAGTGGCAGCACCCAGTGTGCTACCAGGGTTGAAACCGAACCAGCCAAAGGCGAGAATGAAACAACCTGTAACGGCGAGGACCATATTGTGCCCAGGAATGGTGTTCGCGCTACCGTCGCGATTGAATTTGCCCAGGCGAGGACCGATGACTACCGCTCCTGCCAGTGCGCACCAACCGCCGACTGCGTGTACAACGCCGCTACCCGCGAAGTCGATGTAGCCTTTGCCCAGACCAATCTGGCCCAACTGCGAGAGCCAGCCACCGCCCCAGGCCCAGTTGCCAAAGACGGGATAGACTAACGTAGAGACGAATAGGGCGTAGACACAGAAGGCCGACCATTTCCAGCGTTCCGCCATCGCACCTGTCGGGATGGTTGCGGTGGTATCCATGAAGACCATCTGGAAGAGGAACATTACAGCGATACCGACATCATAGGTTCCATCACTGAGGAAGAAGCCCTTGTAGCCAATTAAGCCCCAGCTATGACCGCCAAGATTGATAGATAATTCGTTGGTCAGTGCTGAGAGTCCGCCCAAATTGGGGATACCAACCAGGCCAACACCGCCAAACTGGAATGCGAAGCCCGCAACATAATAGCCGATCATGCCCAGGCCATAGACCATGAAGTTCATGCCCATCGTGTGTCCAGCATTCTTGGCGCGGCAGAGACCAGTCTCTACCAGAGCAAAGCCTGCCTGCATGAACATAACCAGATAACCAGTCACCAACGTCCACACAAAGTTGATGCCCAGACGGTTTTCATCGACGAGAATTGCCAGATTGTAGGCGAATGGCTCGCTCGATTTCGCCGTCGTCAGGTCGCTCTTGCTGATGGATGAACCATTCGCAGTCACCGAGGTCAGGTTTTGCTGACTGGCGGTGTTGAGACCGCTGGGGTCAGTGCCCTCACCACAGGAACTCAGTACGAAGGCGACGGTGCTGAGAAGCACGATGCTCAAGATCATTGCGGGCAAGCGTTTGCGGAACCACTGCATAAGCGGCCCTTGCGAGAAAGGAGGCGGAGCCTCGTGGCGCACGGGCAGGAAACGCTGAAAGTTAGGCAAGACATCCTTTTGATGTGACACCATGACGACCAGCCCCAAAGGAGCCAGAGCACCACGTGGTATCAGTGTGATACGCCCACCATGAACGCGCACATATTCAAAGTCTTTCCAACGGCGGAAGAGCACATTATTGCAGGCGATACCTTCAGTAGTGAAATGATAGCGCACGGGAAGGTTGACGATGGCAAGTGCAACCAGGATAAGTGCGATTTCTACCGGCATTGTGAACCATTTACCAAGGCTGCTAAGGATAAGCAGTCCTCCGAGCGCGTACATGTTAGGACGATGCCACATCAGACGCTCACGGAAGTTTAACGAGGTCGAGGCGATAGTCTTACCGCCTGATGAGATGCCGAATGGCAACCCGATACGTAAGAACATGAGGACAAAGAAACAACCGATCAATAACCAAATGAGCATAAAACCTGCCTTTCTCTCAATGAAGGGAGAATGTATTTAGCTTAACTCGACATGTTCGTTTACTGCAACCTCTTTGCTCTTACGAGAACCAAAACGCGCAAAGATTTGTAGCAAACGACGAGGGTCGGGTGGCTCACGAAGGATGATGCTTTTACGTTTCTGTTGTGCCTGTGAGAGGAGTTGCCGCGCCGTTGCTACAACATGTTCATTTGCCCCGTGTGGCCCTTTGAGTCCGCGCTCAAGATATTCGACAGCACGATGGTAAAAGCCTAAACGGTAGTAGTATTCTGCGTACTTGATATGCACGAGCAAATTACTTGGCTCGTAGCGCAATGCGCACTCCAGCGCATCCTGGGCACGATCAAGATCGTAGCGTTTCAAATATTCAATGCCCAGGTAAGCGTGCGCGGGAACATAGGTGGGATCGATGCGCAAGGTTGTTTCGAGCGCGCGCATAACCTCTTCGCTCTGTTCTAACTCGATATGGGCGAGTGCCTGACCAAAGAATGCCTGGGGTTTCTCAGGTTCCAAGGCGGCTGCATGCTGAAAGCGTACCAGCGCGCTTGTTGGATCGCTGCGGCGCAGGCAAGTATAACCCTTATCCAGTAAATCAGTGTACATGCGTTCCCTCCTGCAAATGCACTTCATCCTCTATCGCGGCGATTAATGCATCTGTATCTGGTAGCGATTGTGCGATATTATTGGTGCGTAGCATGTAGACTACCTTAAGCAAAAGAGGCGTTACCAGCGTGGTGACGAGCGAAATCAGGATCACGATAGAGAAGAGTGATGTGTTGATGAGTCCTGCTTGCAGCCCGATGGCGGCTGTAATCAAGGCGACCTCACCGCGTGAAATCATGCCGACGCCCACGGTGAGAGCCTCCGCTGGTTTGAAGCGACAGAGCAATGCGCCACCGCCGCAGCCGATAATTTTTGTCACCAGCGCGATACCGATAAAGCCGAACAGGAAGAGTGGCGAGAAGGCAAAGACACCGTGGAAGTTGGCCTCAACGCCGACATAGACGAAAAAGAGCGGGATGAAAAATGCGTATCCAATCTTGGAAAGGCCGTCGTGTACCCATTCGCGCATCTCTGTTCGGCTCACCAGCAGGCCCGCGATATACGCGCCCGTGATGGATGCGACGCTACCAATTTCCTGGGCTGACCAGGCATAGAGTAAGACAAGAGCCAGCACCATGCCAATGCGCGCCTCTAAGGCGAGCATGCGTGGGAGCAAGCGCGAGAGCAAGGGAAAACCATAGTGACCGAGCAGATAGGCAATCGGGAAATAGAGCACCATTTTGACGATAGACCACAAAGGGTTTTGCCCAAGCGTGAATGCGAGAATAACTGAGAGCACAACAAGCCCCAGTACATCGTCGATCACTGCTGCCCCTAGAATAGTTGTGCCTTCTTTGGTATTAAGTTTCCCCAGCTCCTTCAGCGTTTGCGCGGAGATACTGACGCTCGTGGCTGTCAGCAGCGTGCCGAGAAATAGGCTGATTGGAAGGGCGTAACCCAGACCAAGCGCGAAGGCCGTCCCTACCACAAAAGGTATAATGACGCCCAATGTGGCCGAAACAAGGGCGGTGCCACCTACCTGACGCATCTGCTTCATATCGGTTTCTACGCCAGCGATAAACATCAGGATGATGACTCCAATGGAGGCAAAGGTATTGATCTGCTCATTGGGCTGTAGCCAACCAAGCAGTGATGGCCCAGCAATCACGCCGACTAGCAGCTGCCCTAGTACGCTCGGAACCCCTACACGCTGACACAGCCATCCTGCTAATTTTGCGGCAATAAGAAGACAGGCAAGTAATATAAGTAATGAGGTGACAGACATGACAGGTAGCTCCATCCCTTTTCATAAGCAAGTATCTCTCTCGCGAGAGTCCGCAGCAAGGCACTCGTCATCGAGCACGTCATAGATAGGATATGTATGTATGCTGATTTGACCTGTCCATTCAGGAGGTTTGAGGAATCGACGCTGTATTGCTCAACTCATATCTTACTTCAAGTATAGGAAGATATATCTTCCGATGATAGTTGCAATCTGTCAAAAAAACTTCTCAGTAATTTGTGCAACATGCACAAATTACTGAGAAGTTTTGTCTTTTGGAGAGAAATTTATAGGAAATTGCCTGATTTTTTGATAAAAATTTATGTATCACCCCGCTTTTGTTGATTGACTTTTTAGTCAATTAATTTGCCAGTACTGCGTATTTTGTGCATAATGTCTATGAAATAAAATATCTTTATTACTGTTATGCCTGTGAGAGGTAGCTTAGTACGCGCGCATTGTTGCGCTTTTCTTTGCGTTTCATGCAACTATAACAGGCTGGAACGCAGTTCGTCGGCGTGGTCCCGCCACAAGGCAGCGGAATATAGTGGCTCATGATCTGGAATGGTTTCTCCTGGCAGTAGGCGCAACGCCATTCAAAATAATCGAGCGTTTTGATCCAGTCAAGAAGTGTCAGTGTTGCATCTACATGCAGAGAGCGAGCGCGTAGCCGTTCTGAATGCACACGGTCGAGTTCACGTGCAATAATCAAGTAATTCTCTTCAGTGACCGCGACCTCGCGCAACTTGCTCATGATCGTCCGTTTGCTGTGGGTTGCCCACTCAGCGGCATGGAAAAGAATTTCTCGCTCTTCTGGTGTCATTTGAGTATCCTTTTTAGGGCTTGTTTGTGTAAAAGATACGAAATATTACCCGCTACTTGCTATCTATAAAAAGCGTAAAGAATTTATGCCCATCTTATTAGGGGTAATCTGGCTAAATTTAGGTCAAGTAATTTGTATAAAATATACAATACAAATTTGCTGGTAGCCATTTTGCTATACTCATATTTAGATAAATGGGCAAAATTTTAAGCATTCTTTGAGCATAATAGATGATTTGTTATGACAATTTTTAGCTTTGTCAAGCAATGATTGTGCATAATATCCATTATACTTTGCCTGTCAGATAGCAAAAAAAGAGATCGAAATATCATTCCACGCTTGTAATATCTGGCAATGGGTTCTATTTCTTGTTATTGGACATGCCGATCTCGCCTATCGCCTGTGCTCTTAACTCTTGACAGGCTTTCCATTGTCACTTATGCTTAGGCTGAGCATTTCCATTGTCATTTTTCCCAAGCTTTGTAAGCGACGTAGCTGGCTCGTTGCTGTGTGAGAGAGAATGTATGAATAATACTGATCGTTCGCTGTCGCTGTTGACCTTTGAAACAGAGCCGCGCTGGATTCCCTACATTTTTGATACGTTGTTGGCTGTGGGATGTCCTCTGTTGCTTGCTGGCATAATTTTTCTCTTGCATCTCTATCCAACTGTGCCCACAACACTCTTGATTTATCTGCTACTTATTCTCTTACTTGCCAGCGTGAGAGGTCTCTATACGGCACTGCTGGCTTCGTGCGTGGCCTTTTGCTCGTTTGATTTTCTCTTTGTGCAACCTGTCTATAGCCTGATTGCCACACGGTCTGATGACGTGTTGGCACTTGTCGTTTTTCTCGCCACCTCGATTATCACGGGACAACTGGCTTCTACCCTGCGCCATCGTGCTAAAGAAGCGGCGCGACGCGAGCGCGAAACGCGTATCCTCTACAACCTGGTGCGTTCAACCAATCGGGAGGACGATGTCGAACGCCAGCTCCATACGTTTGTCTGTACGCTAGTCGAAGTGTTTTCCTCGTGGGGCGTGCGCGATTGTCTTCTATTACTTCCTGATGCGGCGGGAGCATTTACGCCCAGGGTCAGCGTCTACCAATCGCTCGATGTAGTCTCGCTCTCGGTAGGTGAGCAGGCGATGATCGAGAGCGTTGTTGCGCAGGGACAGAGCATGAACTTTTTTGGGCTGGCGAGCGAAGAGCGCGCAAAAGCTCTCACTGCGTTGAGGCGCAAGTTGCGCACCAACGTAAGTGCTGCTATTACTGGCTATCTCTATGTGCGTTTTATCCCTTTGAAGACCGACCAGAACGTTGTGGGCATCCTGCGCCTGCTGCTTGAGGATGATCCGCACCGCATTGTGCCGGACAGCAACCTCACGCTTGAGCCACAAAATGTTACGCCGCAGGTATTGTTTTTCTCGACATTTCTTGAACACGGGGTAGCGATTATTGAGCGAGGACGTTTGTTGCGCGAAAGTGTGCATGTGAAGGTCTTGCAGCAAACGGATGCGCTACGAGCCGCCCTCCTCTCGTCGGTATCCCATGATCTGCGCACACCTTTGTCGGCGATTAAGACGGCGGGAACCAATCTTTTTCAGGAAGAATTGCGCCATGATGAGGATGCATTGACAAACTGCGCATCGGTCATTGTGCATGAAGCTGACAGGTTAAATCGGCTGGTCGAAAATTTGCTCGATATGTCACGCATTGAGGGAGGGGCACTGCGTCCGCAGAGAGTGTGGTATCCTCTTGATGAACTGATTCATGATGTGTTGCACTATATGCGACCGCTTTTAGAGGGACGCACGGTACAGACAGCATTTCCAGCCGAGCTACTGCCTGTGGAACTGGATTATATCCAGATCAGTCAGGTTGTCACCAATCTGCTAGAGAATGCTGTGTATTATACGCCTGCGGCATCACCGATTGATGTGCGAGTGCTTGTGCGCGATGAAGAGGTACAGGTGTGCATCGCGGATCGCGGGCCGGGTATTGCTCCCTCTGCGCGCGCGCATATTTTTGACAAATTCTATCGCGTGCGTGACGAAACGCATAGTTTGCAGCATGTCAAAGGTTCTGGCTTAGGGCTATCTGTCTGTCGTGGGTTGGTGGAAGCTCATGGCGGGCGCATCTGGGTGGAAGCTCGCGAAGGTGGTGGGGCGATATTTTGTTTTACCCTTCCACGCAGTAGTATGGAGAATGTATGTGATGAGTAAGGGCAAGAAGGCGCGAATTTTGATCGTTGACGACGAAATCGAGATCGTGCGCGCTTTGCGTCATGGACTGGTTGCGCATGGGTATGAAGTGTTTGCCGCCTATAGCGGAGAAAAGGCGATTGAGGCACTTGAGCAGCACAGACCTGATCTTATCTTACTCGACCTGAAATTACCGGGCTTGAGTGGCTTAGACGTGTGCAAACATATCCGTGCACAGTCGAATCTTCCCCCCATCATTGTGATTTCCGTTAAGGATACAGAGCCAGACAAGGTGCAGGCTTTAGACGTTGGAGCCGACGACTATGTCTCCAAACCCTTTGGCATTAATGAAGTGCTGGCACGCATGCGCGTTGCCCTACGCCACGCCGCTTCTATACCGCTCGGCATAGAACCAAGCGTACAGATCGGCCCATTGCAGGTGAATTTTGCCCTGCGCCATGTCTCTGTCGATGAGCAGGAAATCAAGCTTACGCCGACCGAATATGATCTGCTCAAAGTGTTGATCAAGAATCGCGGCAAAGTTATGACGCAGCAGATGTTACTGACGCAGGTCTGGGGCACAGACTACGACAAACATTCGCATTATCTGCACGTCTATATCGGGCATCTACGGCGTAAGATTGAACCTGATCCCGTCAATCCGCGTTTCCTGCACACCATTCCCGGTGCGGGTTATCGGTTCAGCGATGAGTATGAGTACTCGCCCACATCATGAGATCGCGGTCCAAAAGTAAATGGACTGTTGCTTTAGTAGTTTCGTATACTTTTAGCTCATTTAATTCATCAGTTTTTTTATATCTACAATTGTGACTGTAGTGCGGTAATAATGAGATGATTTTCGTTACCTAGGGCGATGTGTACATCTATGGCTTGAAAATAGCCTAAAAATGAAGTATACTTTCTCTAGTCATTTCATAAGATAACTCTAAAGGTTTAACGTAGTACCAGTATGGAATGATACACTAATGTGTATTGTATTATGTGTTTGAAAACCAACTTCATGACGAATTTTCGTGCTATTAGGAGTATGTATATCCATGCAAACTCAGCCAGATGACTCTGCTTTCGGTTCATCCATACCTACAAATTTGTGTTCATATGATCAAATGCTGATACGACTCTACGCACTGCACAACGAACTCTCTTGTTTCGTGGATGGAAATGGGATTGCTGATCGTCTCTGTGATGAAATTCAGACGCTTACACATGGGCAGGCGCGATTACAACTCTATCGTCATTGTGCTCCCACTATCACATATGATCCATCCATTATTGCATATTTCATACCTATGCAATGTGCTGATCGAGAGTATGGACATTTTATGGTGTTAGTTGCATATTCTGCTGAGATCGAGAAAGAACTTTCATTCCCACGAGCGCAAGTGCTTGCGCAGACCTGCGCGCACATGCTGTATTGTCTGGAGATGAATCTATATCTTAAGCAACAAATCTGCGCTAGCAGAGCAGAGATAGAACCACTCCGTCCCCGTGAGCAAGAGCTTTTGCACATTATTTGCCGTGGAGAAGGATGTGCTGATGAAGAGATTGCGCAACGCATAGGCCTTAGTCCTAGCACGATTAGAAAGTATCGAGAACAGTTGTATCGCAAACTCCAAGTACATTCTTCGCAGCAAGCAGCACATACTGCCTTCGTCTCTGCGCTCTATACTCCCATAAATGGCCTTGCTCCAAAGTCTAAGGCGCATACTTAGGCACTTTACCGCATTATACGGTAAAAACATACCGCATCAATCGGATGATATTTCTCCATGCAACAGGTTATGCTTATATCACAGTCTGCTCTACATTTACTCATGAGTTGTAGACGAGTTGATTATTCACTAACGTTACGATGAAACAGATGATGGATCTGAAAGGAGCAAATGATGTCTACGATGCTTACCGCTGAATGTGCTGTACAAGTGCCTGTTTTACCTACGCGTGCATTGCGTATTGTTACTGAAAGCGCACATGCGCCTTCTACCGTGAAAGTTGGTGATGATGTTTTGCCTGTGCACTCTAATTCATCACATATGGTACACAACATGTTTGCTTGGAGAATTTATGATCCCAGCACCTATGACCCCAATGACCCGAATGCCCCTGAGTTGCCATTTTATGATCCCAATGATTTCTCTGAACTCGCATCTGCTTGCTTCCTCACATGCCCGTGCACTAGCATTTAACCTTCACTCGGTGTGATGGTTAACTAATTGTTGCCTATTTGCCTTCGGGACATCAATTCACACATAAAGTTGGTGTCCTGAAGATATGGTTAGTCAAGATAAGAAAGATTTTTAACAAATATTGCCCCATTGAAAGGAGCATGCTATGCTTTCGTCTTTTAAAAGTCGTCTCGAAGATATTCTGGTACCTCTTTTTGAAGGATCTATGCCTGCCATTCTTTCGGATTCACCTGAAGTGGTCGCATGGATCAAAACAACAATAGGATGTCAAGCCTTCCTATTTCACGCAAATAGTAACTATATTCCTGAAAACTGTCGTGAAAATATTGTGCTCATTGCTATGGAGAATGCCCAACTTCCAGAACATGCAATCTGGCAGAAAACCTTTGAGCATTCTCGTTTTCTCTCCATTCCACTTCTAGCATTTGAAGCCTCTATGAATGCGGTACGATATACATTCGAGATACTTACACGTTCTTCGTTTTCTCGTTCAGCTGCATTAAACGACTATTGGATGCAAGTTCTGCTCAAGAAAGAAGAAAAACCGATGCTTTTTAGAGGCAATGGAAGCGATTTTGAATGTCGGTTTGAAAATGCTGAAATTACGGTTATGGCACCGCGAACAACACCATATTTGGCACCAGGAGAATGGGATAGCATGGGCGCATGTTTTGAGGTTGGCATGGTACCAGATGCTGATGTACTTCGTCCGCCTTTTACAATTAATGGACATATACAGCCAGAGGGAATAGCAATAGCGCACCATCGTTGGATGCCTGAACATATAGTGCCATTTACCGATCAAGCTTGGCGATTGCTTCAGGATGTACGCGCTAGAGGCCTCTTTCCGTTGGATGTGACTATCCAAGACTCGCAGCTAACGGAGATTCGTGCTGGTCGAGAAGACCTTACGTCACAATTAATGATGTTGACAAACAAGAGACGCCAACTTATTCTAACAGAAATGGCTTTTAGCACTAATGAGGCTCTCGATCCTGCGCACATTGACTGGACAATCAATAGTCAGCTTAACGAGGGTGCTTCTGGCATTCACATTGGCATCGGCGATGGATTGACAGGAGCGCATATCGACTTGATTTGTCCAGGAGTCACATGGCAAAAATAAGTACATGGGCCACCTCTTTGTTACGAAGCAGGCTTGCTCCGCTCAGTAACAAAAATTTTGTGTTCTTGTGGGGTGGGCAAAGTTTATCTTTGTTGGGTGATCTTATTTTTGGAGGCGTTCTGCTTCTCTGGATCACCACAACATTTCGCTCTCAGCCGTGGCTACCTCTCGCAATCGCAGGTACATCTCTGGCGTCAGCTGTACCGATTTTTCTCCTGGGGCCAATAGTTGGTGTCGTTGTAGACCGTGGAGACAAACGCCAGATTCTGCTGGTTATGGATGCAATACGGGCAAGCATGTTGATCCTGGCGTTCTCGCTTGAACACATTGTAATTTCCCCTGTTTGGAAATTAATGGGGATATATGGACTGGTGTTTTGTCTTAGTGCCTGTGATCAATTTTTTAATCCAGCTCGTGCGGCTCTCAATGGAGAAATACTGCCCACCGAGGAGACACAAATACAGGCCAGTGCTTTGACACAATCATCATTCACTCTAGCGGTCATAGCGGGACCTTCTTTGGCAACCCTCCTGTTTTTTCTGGTTGGAATCCAGGGAGCATTGTTATGTAATGCAATTTCATTCTGTCTTTCTCTACTGATGCTTCTTGGGCTTCAGATGCCTCCCATACCAGCATCTCAAAAAATGCAAGCAGGCAACACGAAAAGAAAAGATTTCAACGAGGGCATTTCTTTTCTTCTCAAAAATCAGATGCTTTTTAGCCTGTTGTTGATTATGTGCATTATACAGTTTGCAGAAGGGATTGTTACAAACATTGAACTTCTCTTTGCACTATACCAACTACATATGAACATACATTGGTATGGTGCATTTGGCGGCATGACTGGATTGGGAATGCTGGTCGGTGCTATCATCGGGGAATGGATTACACAACGTATAGGCCTGACACGCGCTTTTTTGCTGAGTATTATGTTCATTGGTTTGGTCGAGATACTCTATGCTTGCCAAAACGGATGGGTTCCTGGCTTATGCATGCTGTTCTTATTAGGCGCAGGGAATGCTATTTTAAGCGTAGTATTGGGTCCTCTTGTGTTGCAGATAACTCCTATGCCACTTCGAGGGCGCGTCTGGGCCTTCTTGTATCCTGCTATGCAACTCGCTACCATGATTGCAACGCTCTTTTCTGGCATTCTCGCCAGCAGATTTCCTTCCCTGCTTCTTTTTGTACCAATTCCTTCAACAACATTTTTGCTGTTCTTCAGTGGCTGTATGACGGTATCGGGGGGAATATATGCGTTGGTGGCGATGAAAGCAGGGCGTAACAATCTCTCACCACGCATTACAGGGAAGAGCAACGGAGAAAACGCTGACTAAAGAACGAATGGGCAAAGCTTGCAAAAGGAACTGGCCTTAATTCAGACGAGGGGCATGGACACTAGACTGTCCATGCCCCTCGTGTTTCCAGGGGTGTCACCACTAGATGCTATTATCTGTCCTTCTCGCCAACGGTCAGCGCGGCCTGTGCAGCGGCAAGACGTGCGACAGGGACGCGGAACGGTGAGCAGCTCACGTAGTTGAGGCCAACCATGTGACAGAACTCGATGCTATCGGGATCGCCACCATGCTCGCCGCAGATGCCCAGTTCGATCTCCGGGTTTGCCTTGCGGCCCTTCTCAACTGCCATTTGTACCAACTGTCCCACGCCATCGCGGTCGAGCGTCTGGAACGGGTTGACGGGCAGAATCTTGACCTTGTCCTTCGAGCCTGGCTCTTCCAGACCATCGACGTACTTGAGCAGGAATTTGCCCTCGGCATCGTCGCGGCTGAAGCCAAAGGTTGTCTGGGTCAGGTCGTTCGTGCCGAAGCTGAAGAAGTCAGCGACTGGTGCGATCTTGTCGGCGGTCAGGGCTGCGCGTGGCAGCTCGATCATCGTGCCGAACTTGTACTCGATTGCTCCGCCGGACTCGCCCGCGATCTCATGCGCGACCGCTTCAAGCTGGCGGCGTACTTCCTTCAACTCGTTGACATGGCCGACGAGCGGAATCATGATCTTGGGATGCACGGTCGTGCCCTGCTGCGCCACTTCGCGGGCCGCTTCGAGAATGGCCCGTGTCTGCATGACGTTGATCTCAGGGAAGAGCAGGCCGAGACGGCAACCGCGCAAGCCCAGCATGGGGTTCATCTCGCGCATGGCTCCGACCGCCTCAAGCATCTCGCGTTTCTCTGCCAGCAATGTAGGATTCTCGTTGCTGACCTCAAGGCGCGTGACCTCGACGAGCAGCTCTTCATACGAGGGCAAGAACTCGTGCAGGGGCGGGTCGATCAAACGGATAACGACCGGATAGCCCTCGCCTGTCTGCGGATTGACCATCGACTCGAAGATGCCTTTGAAGTCGCTGCGCTGGAATGGCAACAACTGGTCAAGTGCTGCCTGACGCTCCTCTTTCGATTTCGCCAGGATCATCTTCTGCACGATGGGCAGACGCTCCTGCTCCATGAACATATGCTCGGTGCGGCAGAGGCCGATGCCCTCGGCTCCAAAGGTGACGGCACGTTTGGCATCGCGTGGGTAGTCGGCATTGGCCCAGACACCCAGGACACGATACTTGTCGGCCCACTCCAGCAGCTTCTTGAGGTCTACCTCTTTATCATAATCGGGAGCTTCGGTGCGGATGATGCCCTGGAAGACCTCGCCTGTCGCGCCATCAATCGAGATGTCGTCGCCCTCGCGTAGGATGGTATCAGAGCCGACAACACGGAAGAGATGCTCTTCCTCGCTGACGCGAATGCCCTCACAACCCGCGACGCACGGCAGACCAAGACCGCGTGCGACAACGGCTGCGTGGCTGGTCGCGCCACCGCGTGCTGTCAGGATACCCTTTGCCACGAGCATACCATGTACGTCGTCCGGGCTGGTCTCTGGGCGCACCAGCACAACCGGGACGCCAGCTTTGCCCATTTCTTCGGCCTTGTCGGCATCAAAAATGGCCTTACCAGCGGCAGCACCAGGGGAGGCATTCAAGCCCTTCGCCAGTAGGCGACCCTCGGCGGCAGCTTTTTTCTTTTCCTCTTCATCGAAGCGTGGCAGTAACAGTTGATAGACCTGCGTGGGGTCAACACGCTTGACGGCGTCCTGCTCACTAATCAGGCCCTCTTCAACCATATCGACGGCAACCTTGACTGCTGCCTGCGCGGTACGTTTGCCCGCGCGCGTCTGCAGCATGTAGAGGCGACCATGCTCAACCGTAAACTCCAGGTCCTGCATGTCACGATAGTGTTTCTCAAGACGCTGCGCAATGGCGAGGAACTGTTGATAGACCTCTGGGAGTTCCTGTTCCAGCTTGCTGATCGGTGAGGGCGTGCGGATACCCGCGACGACGTCTTCGCCCTGGGCGTTAAGTAGATATTCGCCGTAGAGCTTATGTTCGCCCGTGCTGGGGTTGCGCGTGAAGGCAACGCCTGTGCCGCTATCGCTGCCCATGTTGCCAAAGACCATGCTCTGCACGTTAACGGCTGTGCCGAGCGTATGCGCGATCTTGTTGAAATTACGGTAATCGATGGCGCGCTTATTGTTCCAGGAGGAGAAGACGGCCTCGATAGCCTTGCGTAACTGCTCGTAAACATCGGTGGGGAAAGGTTGGCCCGACTGCCGCTCGGCGATCTGCTTGAACTCAGCCACCAACTGTTTGAGCGACGCGGCGGGAATTTCGGCATCGGTCTTGACGCCTGCCTCTTCCTTGTAGCGTTCGAGAACCTCTTCAAAGCTGCGCGGCTCGATGTCAAGCACGATTTTGCTGAACATCTGAATGAAGCGGCGGTAAGCATCATAGGCGAAACGCTCGTCATTGGTCAGCTCGACAAGGCCCTTGACTGTATCATCGTTAATGCCGAGGTTGAGCACGGTGTCCATCATGCCCGGCATGGAGAATTTCGCGCCGGAACGGACGGAGACGAGCAGAGGATTCTCTTGTTTGCCGAAGCCCTTGCCTGTCTGCTGCTCAACAACCTTGAGGGCGGCGAGCGCCTGCTCCCACATGCCCTGCGGGAACTGCTTGCCTGAGTCATAGTAGGCATTACATGCCTCGGTGGTGATGGTGAAGCCTGGGGGAACCGGAAGGCCCGCGTTCGTCATCTCGGCCACGCCTGCTCCTTTACCGCCGAGCAGGTCGCGCATCTTTGCATTGCCTTCAGTGAAGAGGTATACCCACTTGCGCGGAGACTGTTGCACGGCGGCATCCAGTTCCGAACGGGTAACTTGCTGTGTCATGAAATATCCCTCCAACGTTCATACTAGGATCGTATGGAATGGCATCCAGGTATCCATCCTGTTGGCCTGACGGATGCCATTCCTTATCATTTTGTGAGAATGTTATGCCTTCATCACAATATCTCTGGCCCAACGCATTACGGAACGTGCATACTGAATGTACTGGCTGGCTTGCTCCGCGTTAATCACCTCGTCGGCCTCCTCTGGAGGAGTATCGGCGTAGAAGGCTTCTGGATGGAAAGGTGTCAATGCTTCCATGGCCTCCAAAATCGGTGCTGGCGCGCCAACGGCCTCGCCCAGAGCGCGCAGATCGTGGTCATACGAAGTGCGGCGACCAGAACGCAAGAGACTGAGAGACTGTGCCGCCTTCTCGACGGCCTGATTACAAAAGTCGGCACAGGCGAAATGTCGTCCTAGACTGAGTTCCACCGTCGCGGTTGCCATGTCCTGCGCCGCCTCCGCATAGAGGGCCAAAGCTCCCTGAAGGTCTCCTTCGAGAGGAAGCGAGTCATGCTCGTCATCCTCCTCTTGCGTGTTGAACGCGGGCACATGCGTTATTCCCGCCTGTGTCTGATCGTGTAGTGTGATGCCCTGCGTGAGTAACTGTTCAATGGTGTCCAGTTCGTTATTGTTTCCCCCGTAGGGTGATTCGTGCATGCCGTCATTGGTATGTGACATAGTAATCTGTCCTCGCGCTTCCGTGATTATGTGAGATGAGCGCAGTGCGTCGGGTAGAATAGCACTATAAACGCCTTATATTGCTATCCTGCACATAGTATGCCCAAGAGACGTTGTATGTCAATATTTTTGCTTCGCTTTGCCGGGCTTGGACGAAATTGAGTACGCTCTGTGATAGTTTGTTGTAGGATAAGTGCGGGAGCGTTATTTTTTCTCCTTGCCAGAAGGAGGAGATGCGTAATGAGCAATAACGACGTGCTTCCAGAGGAGACTGCCGTGCTATATCGTCCGGTTGGACAAGAAGAATTGGCCTTAATGCAGAAAAGCAACTTTGCTGCCTTCCCTCCGCGCCTCTTCTGGCAACCAATCTTCTATCCCGTGCTCAATGAGGAATATGCGACCCAGATTGCCCGCGATTGGAATGCACGCGATGGCAACTCTGGCTATGTGACCCGCTTCCATGTGCGCAGAAGCTTCTTAGAGCATTATGAAGTGCATCAGGTGGGCAGCGCAATTCACCTGGAATATTGGATACCAGCGGAAGAATTAGATGCATTTAATCACAATATTGTTGGCCCAATTGAGGTGATCGCCGAATTTCACTCGTGATATTATGATCGTATTTAACAAATGAATATGGGTATCTCGTTGTTGCGCAGGGTGTGATGATCTTGTTGAAAAAATTCATCCGGTAGTGTAGTGCTCTGTCAAACGTCATTGCACACTTTTCGGCGTGTGGGGGGCAGGGCGAGGGCAAGCCTCGCCCCTACAATGATGACGGGGAAAACGGGCATCGTCTCATTGTAGGGGCGACCCTTGCGGTCGCCCTGCCTCTCTACATCATCATGCTCCACGCTGGGGAACTTTTCGCTTGCTTTGTGCATCTTATCTATGAGCGTAATTGTGATAGGTGAAAGCAGGTATATGGGCATGAAAATACAGGATCAGGATATCGCGGACGGGCAGATGCAGCCAATTGTGCCGCCGAAACGTGGCAACTCGTGGCTCACGGGCCTTGGCTCGCTTGTGACGGTGCTTGTGTTGGTGGGCCTGAGTGTGGCGTTGTTCTCGTTCTGGAAAGCACCAAAACAGGGAAGCGGAGGGAAAAATGCTATGTGGTCGCTGACATTGACTGGCTACACGATCTCACAGGTCGTTGCCGCACCCAGTGATGCAACCGTTCTCTATGCCTGTGCCACAAAAGTTTCACCGGCGGCACAGGTCAACGGGGTCAATACTCCTGCCTATACCGTTTTGCGTAGTGGCGACAGTGGCGCGCACTGGCAGGATATTGGCTCCAACGCGCAACTTGGCGATCGTTGTCAGCTAGCGGTCAACCCGTCAAACAGTAGCGATCTCTATGCGGTCGGCAATTTCAGCACTGCTGCATCCTCCAATGCGCAAGCAGTGTTGCGTCATAGTACAGATGGCGGACAAACCTGGGATACCATCGCTCCCACTTTTGCTGCTTCTACCTCTACGCAGTCCACAACATGGAGCGTGCAGCAGGTACGTATGGTCGGCAACACGCTTTTTGGCGTGCAGAGCCTGCCGATTGTGCTGGCTCCTCCGCCAGGGCAGATGCGCCCAACCGTGTTGATCCCACAGGGGCGTCTGGTAAAAAGCGTGGATGGCGGTAAGACGTGGACGATTGTAGACGGCTACTTTACGCAAGCATCGCTTAGCGTCGGCAGCTACGCCGTTGACCCCACGAACGCGCAGACCATCTATGAGATCGCTATCCCACCCACGTTGCCGACACGTATTGCTCCACAAGGCGGTGCGGTCTCCATTCAAGGCAATGCCCTGTATAAGAGTGTTGATGGTGGGGCACACTGGACGCTCTTGCTCAGCAACCTTTTCTATGGCAGCATGGTACAACTGGCGAGCGATCATCCTGATATCGTCTACGCTGGTAGCACAAGCCGCTATCGGCCGCTTGTACCACAAGTTGCTAGCGGCGGTGTGCAATCCGCGACGGGCGGTTTCCAGGTTCAGGTGAGTAGCGACGGTGGTGCGCATTGGCGCAACGTGTCTGCGCCACCATCTATGCCTTCGGTGCAAGATTGGTTTGTTGCCCCTGATGGCACGCTCTACGTCTCGTCAGGCTTCTCAGAGTTCGGCTCGCCCACAGTCTCTACAGGCACGGCTACACTGGTTGGGACTGTGACGCTCTCTAAAATAGCGGGTAGAGGACAGGGCAGTTCGCCATCATCCGTGAGTGGTACGCCTGGGAGCAGTTTGCCGAACGATGGCGGCAATGTAACTGTTCCCACTGCTGGCGCGACACAACCCGCCAGCACTCCTAGCGCATCCGCTCGTATTCTGCGCTATGACCCGCAGAGCCAGCAGTGGCAGCATGAGACTGATGCGCCTGCCTATAGCACGCTGCTTGCCGTGACTGCCAGCCCACAGAGCCATACAGCGTTATGGGCGTTCT
>DAIDJF010000072.1 GCA_027451525.1 Ktedonobacterales bacterium | reverse complement strand
GGATGGCAGAGGCAACTTATGGCTTTGGCACGGCGGGTATCTATGGCTACTCACATCTGTATGGTGGCTACGCAGGGAGCCATGCCGAGTACGTGCGCGTTCCGCTTGCCGATAGCGGTCCCGTAAAGTTGCCAGAGGAGATCAGCGATGAGCAGGCCTTGTTTATCTCGGATGCCTTTCCCACCGGCTTTATGGGCGCGGATAACTGCCGTATCAAGCCTGGAGATATCGTCGCGGTCTGGGGTTGTGGAGCCGTCGGCCTTTTCGCCATGCGCAGTGCCTCTATGCTGGGAGCCGCGCGTGTGATTGCGATTGACCGTTTCCCTGAACGCCTGCGCATGGCACAAGAGTTTGGGCGAGCCGAGATTATCAATTATGAGGGGACGGATGTTGTTGAGGAACTGAAGCAGATGACGGGCGGCAATGGGCCGGATGCTTGCATTGACGCTGTTGGCATGGAGGCCCATGACTCTGGTTTTATGGGCCTCTACGATAAGGTTGAGCAGGCCACACGCCTGGAGACGGATCGTATCAACGTTTTGCGGCAAGCAATTCAGGCATGTCGCAAGGGTGGTACGATCTCAATCATGGGCGTCTACGGTGGCTATGTCAACAAGTTTCCAATGGGTGCAGCCTTCGCCAAAGCATTGACCTTTAGAATGGGGCAAATGCACGCGCAAAAGTATGTGCCGACGCTAGTTGATAAAGTGGCACGCGCGGAGATTGATCCCGCGCAGGTTGTCACGCATCGCATGGACCTGAACGACGCCCCGCTGGCCTTTGAAATGTTCAAAAAGAAGCACGAGGGCTGCATTCGCGTTGTCCTCAAGCCCTAATACATGGAGTTGGAGCCGCGCCAGCTTGCAAAAGGGCTAGAGCCAGCCTTTCTGTTTGGCGATATGCGCTGCCTCAATACGGTTTTTGGCCCCAAGTTTCTGAATAGCGACGGAGAGATAATTGCGGACCGTGCCCTCTGAAAGGATCAGTGTAGCGGCAATCTCGGCAATGCTCGCGCCATCAGTCGCCGCAGCCAATACCGCCCGTTCGCGCTCAGTGAGCGGATTATTGCCCTCACTGAGCGCGGCCAGAGCAAGCGATGGGTCCACTACGCGCTCGCCCGCGACGACACGGCGAATAGCCGTCGCCAGTTGCGCCGCTGGAGCATCCTTGAGAAGAAAGCCAACGACACCGCTTGCCATTGCCTGCCGCAGGTAGCCAGGCCGTCCAAAGGTCGTCAAGATCACGATGCGGCACGTGGGCATCTGCGCGTGGAGCATGGCGGCAGCAGAGATACCATCCAGCCCTGGCATTTCGATATCGAGCAATGCCACATCTGGCTTTGTAGCACGCGCGACAGCCGCGACTTCATCTCCGCGTCCCACCTCGGCGACAATCTCAATGTCGCCTTCAAGCATCAACAATGCCGCCAATGCGCCACGCACCATCGCCTGATCTTCCGCCAACAGCACGCGAATCATGGCTGCATCCTCCTCTCTTCGTGAGCAGGCATGTGCTCCTGGTTAAATACGCTTCTCTGCTCTCTCTGGCCTTCAGGCTGCAATGGCGACACCAGAGAGCGTTTCTGTACAAGCGGTATGGAGACATGAAGGGAAAATCCTTTTTCTGGGGAAGAACTCGTCTCTATCTGTCCACCCAATGCCGCGACCCGTTCACGCAGGCCGCGCAAGCCGTTACCTGCTTGTATGGCAGGACTGTCAGCAACGATGCTATGCCCATTGTCCTTAATCTCGCCATGTACCTGCTGAGCGTCTCGCCAGATCTTCACCCAACATTGCTGAGCGCGACTATGCTTGATCACGTTCGTGACGCCTTCACGGATTGTCCAGGAGAGGACCGCCTCGATCCCAGGCGAGAGATCAGCCAGCGTCTGCTCATCGCTTTCATTGCGATACGCAATACCAGCAGCACTGAGCAATTCCTGCGCGGCATGTAGTTCACTGGCAAGCGTAGGCTGGCGATAACTGGTCACGGCCTCACGCACCTCCTGAAGGGTGGTACGCGCAACGTTTTCGATATCATGAATTTCATTGACAGCACGCTCCGGCGCAACACTGACTAAGCGTCCCGCAAGTTCACTTTTTAGCGTGATGAGCGACAGACTATGACCGAGCAGATCATGCAGATCACGCGCAATACGCAGGCGTTCATTGACAACGGCTAAACGCGCAATCTCTTCGCGCGCAGCCCGCAACTCCCAACTTGTCGTAATGGACCAGATAATACTGCGCATAATGAACACAATGGCAGGAATAAACACGATATCTTGCAAAATAGCCAGCCAACTGAGTCCAATCAGCCAACCAAGTGCGGCAACACCGAGTGTAAAGCAGAATGCCGTCACCAGAGATTGCCGGACCGTGAGACTGCCGCCAATAAAGCCGCTGGTATAGAAAAACAGGAGTAACCATGCTGGACCACCAATAAGCGTGAGGACAAGGCTGAGAACACCCAGACAGGCAATGGTCGCCCACATCCACATTGTGGTATGTCTGGTCACAGCTACGACACCAATTAAGTGTTGTACACGCAACCATGCCGACCAGAGGTATAGAGAGAAAAAGAGGCATATGCCCACAAGCATCGAGAGCAGGCGCGGCAGCGTAGGATGAGCCTGAAAAAAAGTGATGAGTGAAGGGATCATGAGTGGTAACCACAAGACCCAGATAAGCCATAAGAGATAGGGAGAGCGGCTTTCAGCTCGTACCTGCACAGGTGTCTCGTGGGGATGCTGTTGCAGTGGATTTTTCACCGTATATACTCCCTTGCGTTTTCTGCTCACCACGCCTGAAAAGTGTGTCTCTGACGAGACCAGGATGCGTCCATGTACAAGCATGTCGGCATCCTGTATTTTACAACAACGGCGTATCTGTATCCAGGCGATAGACACTGCCCTTGCGCGTGTGTTGGCAGAGTTCCTACTCATTATTGGCAAGATTGGTTGTGACTTGCGCTTGCCTGCCAAAAAGCAACGCTGCCAGCCAGCAGAGTGCGCCCGCACCCAGGACAACCACAGGCATCCAGTCCTCAACAGAATGGACACCGACCGAATTGGGATCAGGATTGATCGCGCCAAGGATAATAAAGGCCGCTAAAGCAAGGATCGAGAACCCGACGACAATGGTAATGCCCGTACGCGAACCACGCGCGCGTGTCCCTTCAATGACATGACGGAAGTAGCTCAGGCTGAGCAACAATAAGGCTACCAGAGGCAACACGTGCATGATATCAGCGAAGACGCCAAAACCTTGTGAGACTGGCTGGACAAAATTGCCGCAAATCCAGCCCCAACCAGCAGCCATTAATACAATTGCAGCGACTTGTAGTGTGTAGTTTGAGTGCGCTTTGTTTGTCATGATGATTTTTCACTTTCTGTTTTATTTTACTTCTCATGAGCTACTCTCAATGTTTTGCGTGTGGCTCACGTTCACAACTCATATGCCAAGTATAGAAGCAAAGCCGTATCTACGGTAGTGAAGATCATCATGACGTACAAATGACAAATGTCATATGGCATTTTATCCATTGTCATGCTGCTTTCTGAAGCTGCGGCTCAGTAAATAGCCTAACGCCAGAAGCACCAAACCGACCGCCAGACCCAACGCCAGGATAGAGAGATTACCATTCCATGAGACGATGTTAGAGAGGAACGTGACCGCCAGGAGCACCACCACGATCTCAAGCAACTTAACTTTAAGATCGTCTAGAGTATGAATAACTAACCAGACTGGCATCGGGAGGTCACTATCAATAAAGAGAGCGTAAAGACCCAGGGCGATAATATAGAGAACCGTCCCAAGCAGAAAGAGATCAATGATCTCAATACTTTCTACGGCAATGTGCTTGGCATCAAATGTATGCGTGAAGAGGGCTTGTGTTACCGCACGATACCCAATTCTCAGCACGTCTAGCAAACCAAAGACGAGGATTAGAACTGAGGCGAGGAACGAACCGATGACAGGAATAAAGATCAGGTAGCGGCTTACAGCAAACAGATAGCGGAACATACAGATATTCTTCTCCCTCCAGAAACAGCGTGGACAAGGTGAGATATTCTTCTGTCAGCACGCTTCCAGCATGTGTAATGGGAACAGGACAAGACTTACCCTGCTCCCACACGCTTCTGTTAGAGGCAGTATCTGTGCGCTCTCTCTACATCCCAGCATCCTCGGAGACACCGAGAGCAATACCGGACCAGTCGATATCGCCACGACCTTTGGCAATGCTCGCCATGAAGCGATCATGCAGCAGGCTGGCAAATGGCATCGGCATCTTGGACTGTTCAGCCGTATCTAGCACAAGGTTGATATCTTTCAGACCCAAGACTAGTTCAAAACCAGCAGGCGTATGGCGTTTCTCAGCGATCATCTTGCCATAATTTTGATAAATAGGGGCGGCGAAAATTGTCTGGCTTAGCATGCTGATAAACGCACTGCGATCAATCTGGTTTTTCTCAACCAGCGTCATCGCTTCCGCCATGGACTCCATCGCGGCCGCAATCATGAAATTGCCACAGACCTTGACCACGTTTGCCATCGCGGCTTCTTCACCAAAGTCGAAAACGGACTGACCAATGGAGCGTAAGATGGGCAAAGCGCGCTCCTTTGCCGCTGCAGGTCCCGCGACACACACAACGAGTTTCTGCGCGGCAGCAGCTTCAGGACGCCCAAAGACTGGTGCGGAAATAAAGGTGCTACCATGTTTGGAATGCAGTGCGCTCAGAGAGCGTGCAGTCGTGGGCGCGACGGTACTTATCGAAATATGCAACCCGTTACCCAGTTTCGTCAAAAAGCCTTCAGCATGGACAACGCTTTCTAACGCTTTATCATTCGCTACCATCGTAATGACAATGCCACCAGAGGTAATCACCTCGCTCGGATGGGTAGCGCGTTGCGCTCCCTGCGCCACAAGTGGTTCAGCTTTTGCGGCCGTTCTGTTATACACGGTCACCTGATAGCCATTCTTGAGCAGATTGGCAGCAATCTGACTACCCATATTACCTAAGCCAATAAACCCGATCTGTTCGCTCATACCTGTACATTCCTCTTCTCTTTTTATGCTGTGCAAAGACAGTGTTTCCGCGGATATTGTAGCACCAAGAAGGAGATGCGCAAAATGCCTGCCTGTCACATGCCCTTCTTATGGGCCGTGTACAAAACGGAAAGAGCAAGTGTAGTTGAAAGGATAGAAAAGCATGCAGCAGCATACGACATCAGGTACGCAGAAACCAAACATTGGTTTTCTTGGCATGGGCCACATGGGCAGTTTAATGGCGCAACGCTTAATCCAGGCAGGTTATCCGCTTATGTTGTATGACCGCACAGAGGAGCAGGCACGCAAAGTCGCGGGAGAGCGCGCGAAGGTCGTGACAAATCCCTGGGAGATTGGCGCGCACTGTGGGGTGTTGATGTCCTGCGTCTCCGACAACAGCGCGTTAGAAGAGGTTATGTTGGGCAACAATGGCGCACTCGCGGGAGCGAAAGCGGATACGTTGCATATCGACCTGAGTACCGTTTCACCCAAAACCTCGCGCCACATCCATGACGAGGCGCGTAAACGGCAGGTCAGCATGGTGGACGCGGCGATCTCTGGCAGCACGCCACAAGCTCAGACGGGTGATCTCATTATCTTTGTCGGCGGTGAAGAAGAGAGCTATCAGTGTGCCAGACCAATATTAGAGCATTTGGGCAAACAGGTGTTTTATATGGGCAAGAGTGGCATGGGCACAACTATGAAACTCGTCGTGAACACCTTGCTCGGTGTAAACTTACAGGCCGTTGCCGAAGCAGCAGCATTGGGCGAGAAAGCAGGGCTAAACAAGAAAGAGATGCTTGATGTGCTCAGTCAGACGGCCGTCATCGCTCCCACGCACAAAGCCAAACTGGCAAATCTGGCGCATGAGGAGTATCCAACCGCCTTCGCCCTCGAAATGATGCGCAAGGATTTTAGCCTTATTCTGCGCCTCGCTGCCGAGCATTCCGTGACTATGCCCGCGACAGCCGCCGCCGAGCAGATGTATGCAGCGGCCCTGGCACGTGGCTATCATGGCGATTATTCAGTTATGTTACGCTTCATGGAAGAATTATCGGGTATGGTCGCACAAAAAGTCTGAATAGAGCGCGAAAGAAGTACCGAATGGTTATTGAAACAACAAGCAAGCCACTAGTAGTTCCCACGACAAGCATTTCAGCCGAGCAAGTGAGGCGCGAACATGGGGCCGAACTCGACGCCCTCGCCCGCTTTCAGCGTGTCACAAACTATCTGGCGGCAGCCGAGATCTATCTGAAAGATAATGTCTTGCTGGAAGAGCCGCTTAAGCCAGAGCATATTAAAGATCGCCTGCTCGGTCACTGGGGAACCAGCCCAGGCATCAACCTGATCTATGCGCATCTTAACCATCTGATTACGCGCTACGACCTGGATATGTTTTTGGTCACTGGTCCTGGACACGGCGCGCCCGCGAATCTCGCGAACCTCTACCTTGAAGGCTCCCTGCACGATTTTTATCCCAATCTCACTTTCGATAAAGTGGACTTACGCAACTTTGTGCGCAGTTTCTCCTGGCCCGGTGGTTTCCCCAGCCACCTGTACCCTGGCGTACCTGGCACAATTCACGAGGGTGGTGAACTGGGCTATGCCCTGGCAACCTCATTCGGAGCGGTGATGGACAATCCTGACCTGATCGTTGCCTGCATTGTGGGCGATGGCGAAGCCGAGACTGGGCCAACCGCGACGGCCTGGCATAGCTACAAATTTATCAGTCCTGTCCATTCAGGAGCCGTGCTACCCATAGTCCATCTCAACGGCTATAAGATATCCAATCCGACAATTTATGGCACAATGAGCGACGAGGAGCTATTGCATCTCTTTACAGGCTACGGCTATCAGGTCCAGTTCGTGATTGGAGATGAAGAAACAGATCTGAACGCACAACTCTACGGCGCACTCGATTGGGCCTATCAGGAAATACGCCGTATTCAACGCGCGGCGCGTTCAGGCCATCCCATAGAGCGACCACGCTGGCCTGTGATCTTGTTACGCACGCCAAAGGGCATGACAGGCATTCGTATGCTTAATGGCGTGCCGATTGAGGGTTCTTTCCGCTCGCATCAGGTTCCCGTAGCCGATGTCAAGCACAACTCAGCCCATCTACATCTACTTGAACAATGGCTCCATTCCTATCACGTGGAAGAACTTTTTACCCCTGAAGGCGCACCCAAAGCCGAGATTCTGGAACAATGCCCACAAGGAAACAGGCGGATGGGCAAGAATCCACATACGCTCGGTGGCAGTATACGCCAACCGATTGATCTGCCTAACATTTACGACTTTGCCGTGCCGGTCGATCAAGGCAAGCTGGGACGGCATGGCGGATTGAGTGTTAGCAATATGGAACAGCTAGCCCTGTATCTCGCGGAGGTCATTCGCCGCAATCAACACCGCTTTCGCATTTTCAGCCCCGACGAGTTGGAGTCGAACAAACTGGGCGGCGTGCTGAAGGCCACCACGCGCGAGTATGCATGGCCTATCCCGCCTCACAACGAGCTGGTACGATCTGATAACGGGCGCGTCTTGGAGATACTCAGCGAGCATACCTGTCAGGCATGGCTCCAGGGCTATCTGCTGACAGGCCGCTACGGGCTTTTCCCTTCTTACGAGGCATTTCTTAACATTATTGTCTCGATGATGGATCAGTTCGCCAAATTTCTCAAACTCTCGCTGGAGATTCCCTGGCGGCAACCCGTACCTTCGCTCAATTACCTGGAGTCCTCAACGCTCTGGCGGCAAGAGCATAATGGTTTCTCGCACCAAAGTCCGGGCTTCATCAATTCCGTGCTCAACAAGAAAGCGGCCGTCTCGCGCGTCTATCTGCCGCCCGACGCCAATTGCCTGATTAGCACGATGGACCATTGTTTGCGTAGCACCAACTACGTCAATCTGGTCATTGCCAATAAGCAACCGATGCCACAATGGCTCTCGATGGATGATGCGGTCGCGCACTGCCGCGCTGGGGCCTCGATCTGGCACTGGGCGAGCACCGACGATGGCATTGACCCCGATGTAGTGCTGGTCGGCATCGGCGATAACCCGACACTTGAAGTAATGGCTGCCACCCATACGCTACGCCATGAACTGCCCGAGTTGCGCGTGCGTGTGGTCAATGTCACTGACCTGATGGTATTGGAATTAGATAGTGTACACCCGCATGGCCTCGATAAGCAGATGTTTGAGGCCCTTTTTACGCCCAACCGTCCGGTAATTGTCAACTTTCATGGCTATGCCTCGGCAGTCAAGCAGCTACTCTACGGGCGCAATAGTTCTGATCGCTTCACGATCAACGGCTATATTGAAGAGGGCACAACCACTACGCCGTTCGACATGAACGTGCGCAACAAGACCAGCCGCTATCACCTCATCATGCAGGCAATTCGCCTGGCTGCTCCCCATAACGCGCGGGTCGCCGCGCACGCAACTGAGCGCGTCAGCCACTACGAGTACATTTTAGCCGATCATCGCCGCTACATTCAGGAGAACGGCGTTGACCCGCAAGATATCAACGAATGGCAATGGCACGACTGAGACCCAACCGTGAGTGACAATCGTCAACACAGGTGATACCATAGGAATGGGGCATACAGATGATGCCCCATTCCTATGCCTTTTATCTTCTATACTCAATCATGCGATGAACGCTACAGGAGAGCGCAGATGTATATTCTTGTCCTCAATGCAGGCTCCAGCAGCCAGAAAAGCCGTCTCTATGCCATTGACGAAACACTCCCAGAAGATGCGCCCATACCACTCTGGCAGGCCGATACCGAATGGATGGCGGAAAAAGGCGCGGCGCATCTCAAAATTCGTACGGCACGCGGTCAGGAACTCCAACGCGAGATCGCTGCCGACTCACGCGCACATGTGCTGGAAGAGACGCTGAAAACGCTCTGGAGCGGTCCGACGCAGGTCATTGAGCAAGCTTCTGAGATCGCCATCGCAGGCCATCGCGTGGTTCATGGTGGGCCACATTATCAGCAAAGTGTGTTGATTACTGAAGAGGTCAAAGAGACCATCCGCCAATTACGCCCGTTCGCTCCACTGCATAACCCCATCAACCTTGAGGGCATTGAGACGCTTGAACAGGTCTTGCCGAATATCCCCCAGGTAGCAGTCTTTGATACGGCCTTCCATAGCCAGATACCGCTCAAAACAGTTGTGTATCCCGGCCCGTATAGCTGGTATGAGCACGGCATTCGCCGCTATGGCTTTCATGGCATCAGCCACCAATATTGCGCGCATAAGAGTGCGCAGATCGTTGGGCGCAATCTGGACGCATTGCGTATCGTGAATTGTCATCTCGGTAATGGCTGCTCGCTCGCGGCTATTCGCGATGGGATCAGCATTGATACCACGATGGGTTTTACGCCACTTGAGGGCTTGATGATGGGCACGCGCTCCGGCACAGTTGATCCCAGCATCCTGATCTATTTACGGCGCGAACATGAGCAGAGTGCCGACGAACTGGAACGTCTTTTGAACAAAGAGTCTGGTCTGTTGGGCATCTCTGGCCTGACGCAAGATATGCGCGCAATCTTACAAGCCTGCGACGAGGGAAACGAACGCGCCCAACTCGCCCTCGATATGTATATTTACCGCCTACAAACCTTTATTGGCGCGATGATCGCCTCTCTTAACGGTATAGACGTGTTGACCTTCACGGGCGGCGTGGGTGAAAACGCGGCCCGTGTGCGTGCGGGAGCGTGTGCGGCCTTTGCTTTCCTCAAGCTGGAACTGGATGAAGAGAAAAATACGACCTCGCTCAGCGATCAAGAGATCAGCACACAAGCATCGGCGGTGCGGGTGCTGATCGTGCATACCGAGGAAGATTGGCAGATTGCCAAAGAATGCTGGCAGATTATACAGCATTCCTAAAAATACTCGTGTATCACGCCTGGCTTACATCGGGGCCAATACGGCTCCACAAGCCAAGGCGAACTAGCTCACTGCGCGCCTCGAAACCAAAGTGTTCCGGGTCTATGCTGCGTCCATGTCGAATAACCAGACCACGCAGCATCTCAATCTGCTCCGCTTTACTCGCGACATCACACTCGAATGGGATATGCTGTGCCAACCGTTCTATGGCTTGTCGATTATACCATTGCTCTTGTGTCTCTGACATTGTTTCCCACCGTCATCAATTTCAAGCTACGCACTGCTTCGTTATGTTTCATCGCATCTATTATATCTTATCCAAAATTACCCAGAATATCTCGCTACGATGGTTTATATTGAAGAGTAGAAAGGCCAATAGTCTCATCATTATAGCCCTTTTGCCCTAAGCAATGGGCCATTTCTTGATTCTCTTGTCTCTCAATGCTATTGTGAGACAGTAGATAATGATATTTATACGGTGTTCTGTCGAGAGAACAATACTATCATAAGGTAGGCACATACATATGCTCTGTCCATACTGCAATAGAACACGTGAATATACGATGACTCCCTGCGTGTACTGTGGTGCGCCTTCGCCGCTGTCAAACGGCATTCAATCAGGCAACCAGGGTACGGCTCCTGCGGCATGGTTTCAGCAATTCCCGCAAAGCGGTCCATTACCAAGCCAGGAGAATCAGGCACAGGCGTCTTCGATTGCGATGCTACCTGTTCCCTATCAAGGGAATAACGGGTATAATGGGTATAATGACTATCCTATACAGCAGATGGATTTTGCTCAGTCGGGGGCGAACATGCAGATGGTTCCTTTCCCGACAACCGACCAGATGCCATCAACCTTTACCGATGGTACCATCATCCAGAACGCGCCATCGCCCGTCCACGACGAAGCCCCAGTGGTCTACGTGCCACCAATGTATACCAAACCGCGCCCCATTATTCCGCGCTATCGCATTATCAGCGGCTTTCTCAGTTTTGTCATCGTCATGAGCTTGCTTATTAGCGGAGCGGTTTATTACGCGCAAGCCAGTGGAAAATTCGATGCTTTGCGCCAGATGCTGGGAGCTATGCCTCCTCCCAATCTGCATGTCAGCCCAACAGCAGTACTACCAGACCCACCGGCGCGTGTTGATATGGGGCCAGCCTATAGCGTGATTCCATCCGGCATCGTCACCTTTCATGTCGATGCCAAAAACCCATTCTTCGCACTTCAACCCGATTCTGTGATTCCCGTTAAACAGATCTTCTATGTCATCTATAGCGTACAAAGTCCAAAAACAGCGGGAACCGTGACCGTCAAATGGTATACGAATGGCAATCTGTTCAATCAGGAACAGAGTCAAACGATCCCCGCCAACGGTGGTGTCTACAATGGCAGGGCAAAAATGCAATACCCGCAACCTGCCGAGGGCATGGTCGAACTCTACTGGAATAATCAGCTAGCGCAACGCCTCTACTTCGTCGTGCGCTGAACGCCATAGACAAGCAGAGCAGCAAACAAACAGCATGGAGGACGGAAACTATTGAAAAGTTTCCGTCCTCCATGCTGCAAAATACTACCTTACTTGCATTGCGTATCCACATTGACATCGCCGAAAACCTGTACCTGACAGGCGAGACGCATGTTTGGGTTCTTCTTGAGATCGCCACGCAACCAGAATTTCTCCATGAATGTCAGCCCGTTCGTGTTGACAGAGGGTGAGACGGCGACGCGATCAAAGCCACACAAGCCATTACCATGACAATTGACTACCTGCTTGACGCCACAGTAGACGGACACATCATGCTCTAATGCCGGGTAGCGAACGCTATCACCATCTGGCACATCGACCTGCACATTTTCGCGAACAAACGTAATTTTTGGCACGATCTATTCCTCCAGAGTAATTGTTATAATGCCTGTTTAGCGTATCTTACTGTTCTTTCACAAGAAAAATTATTAGCAGAACACGAGATCACGCCTCATGCTTTTTCAGACTATAGCATAGAAGGGAAAGAGCGTCAACGTCCACACAAACGCTGACGCTCTGCTGTATGTTGTTCATTGGTTATTGGACGGTCAAGACAACCTGCACAGTCTCTGCGGGGACAGGAGTATTGGGATCGCTGTCGCTGATCGTCAAAGTTGCTGTATACGTGCCGGGCGAGAGTTGCGAACTATCGCACTGCACGTTAATAACGGTGCTACTGCCAGGAGCTACAGATCCGCTGCTCACATCGACCGTGAGCCAAGGCGTAGATGCTGGCGGTGTTGCCGTCCAATTGAGCGTCATCGAACCCGTATTGCTGATCTGTAACACCGTAGAGGTGTGTGGTGTGCTAGCGGTATTGATAATTGCCAGATTGGTACTGGAGAGTGTGATACTGGCCTGATTCAGAATGCTGACTGTCACGGGCACCTTCTGGCTTGTGACGGATGTACCCGTGTCACTATCGGCAATCGTAATCGTTGTGGTCAAAGCACCTGGAGTAGCCGTAGCGACGTTAGGTGTGACAGTCAAAGTCGCGCTCGCGCCAGCCGCCAAAGTGCCAGAACTTGGACTGACGGGAGCAAAGGTCGCTCCATTGTTATTCTCAGTCGCGACCCAGTGCAACAGCGAGTTGCCAGAATTGCTAAGCGTAAACGTCTGCGGGGCTGGATTTTGACCGAGATAGGTGCTGAAATTCAGCGCACTGGCCTGGGTAGAGATGATCGGAGCCGGAGGTGACATCACCGTTAACGAGATCGCCACCTGCTTTGTGCTACCGCCAAAGCTAAACGTCAATATGCCTTGATAGTTTCCCGTCTTTAAACCACTCGCGCTCACGTTGACACTCACGCTTGCTTGCGCACCCGCTTGCAATGTACCGGTGGCAGGGGATACGCTTAACCAGTTTGCCTGATCAGAACGCGCAGTCCAGTTCACCGGTAGCCCACCAGGATTTTGGAGGGTTAAAGAGGTACTGGTCGGGTTTTGGCCCTGAGTCACCGAAAAGTTTTGTAGGGCCGATGAAATCGTCAAGCCGCCGGGAGCAAAAACATTTAAGGAAACCACAACCTGTGCTCCCACACCGCCCGCAAAGGTAATCGTCGCGCTATACTGGCCTGCCGCCAATTGTTGCGTCTGCGCGTTCACAACGAGGATCGCGCTGGTATTGGGATCAAGTCGTCCAGAAGCAGGCGTGATTGAGAGCCATGTCGAACCATCGCCGGTCGCTACCACACTGCTCCAATTAAGCGCAGTTCCACCACTATTCTGTACGGTGATGGTCTGACTTCCAGCGTTCTGCCCCATAATGCCCGAAAATGACAGAGCTGAGGTCGAGATATTGAGCGTTGCCGGTGATGGCTTGACTGTCATGGCGACAGTCAACGTCAGGCTATCCATGTTTTCTTGCGTTTTGAAGGTGAGATGTCCGTTATAGCTCTGCGGAGTCAGGCCACTGCGGTTAACTGTAATTGTGACCAGTGAACTGCCATTAAATGTTCCACTCCCTGGGCTTGCTGCCAGCCAGCTTGCATCACTTGTGGCGCGCCAGCTAATCTGCCCACCACCGCTATTTTTGAGCGTAATACTGCCCTGATATTCATTACTACCCAGATCAAGCTGCGTTACTGATAGTTGCAGATGTGGTGGTGCAATTGGAGCTTGTTGCACAGTCACGCGTGTCGAGATACTGAGATTATCAGCCGCGTCAGTAGCGTGTACAACGTGATCGCCCGTTGTCCACGTTCCTGGAACGGTGATCTTGATGCTAAACGCCCCTTGCGCATTGGCGCGCGCCTCTAGCGGATGTTGCCCACTCCCATCAACAATGGTCTTATTCGCATCATAAGTAAAGCTAATCGTGTTACCAGCACCAAAGCCGCTCCCCGTTAAGGCAAACGTATCACCAACACGTAAGGCATTGGGGGCCGCGACCAGTGCGGTTGCCGCGACAGAGGTCTGTTTTTTAATCAGGATGAAGGTGAGAATACCGCTGGCAAGCAGAAAAAACACAGCCGAGAGCGTTAACAAGATAGAAATGAGCCGCCGCGAGAAAAATGGGGTGCCCGTACGAAAGGAACGTAGCCCTTCGATATTTTTAGTAGCAGGTGTCACAGGAACCACAGGTTCAGCGGCAGGAGCAGAAAGCACTGCTTCCGCTTGCAAGCGAATCGTAGCAGCAGGAAGCGGTGCTTCCTGCTCCTGTTCAGGTAAGGGCGTAGGCGTATGCGGCACTGGTGATGGCAAAAGAATCTGTTGCGGCTCACCACGTGGTGGACGTGGCAGATCGCGTTCAGGTGTAGGCGGACGTTGAATCGCGATCATACTTGATTGATAGGGTTGATCTTCTGGATGTAGACCAGAATAGTGTCCGGCACGATGCGGTGACGCAGGCGGAGGCAAGGATAGGGAGTCATCCGAAACCTGTAATCTTACTTTGCTTGTTATGAAGGTATGACCACAACGGCTACAGGTAGCGGCATCCGCACGTACTAATTTATGGCAATAAGGGCAACGCTTCGTTTCCATAGACGCTCTTTCAATGCGACATGCGCAGATATCTTCTTTAACCAGTTAAACGCTGATTGCCCGGATTTTTCCAATATGGTTACACAGTGCAATTTGCACGCTCTGCCCTGTGTGTTTCGCTGTAACAACTTGCTCAATATTATATCATAACTGCGCAACAATTCCATAAAGCGCAAGAAAAGAGACGGGAAGAAGCTCTTTTCGCCCACGCCACCTGACAAGTGAAACACATCACCAAAAAACAGTGCCACACGGCATAGTATTCAAAGCCAAAGCCATATACACTTACAACCAACAAGAAACGCACGTTCTCGCCACAATGAGAGAACCATCTAGTACAGGTGTCGCATAAAAAGGAGCAAAAGCGATGAAAAAAATTCTTATGCAGCGCATCCAAATCGGCTTTGTTTGTCTTGCCAGTCTTTTCGTTATGATATTATTCTCAGCATGTGCAGGCGTCGCAGGTGTCACAAGCACAGGTACAGGCAGTAGCACCACAACTATCACTGGCTCAATCCAATCTGTGAATACGACAAACCACACAGTCACACTAAACGTCAATGGGCAGCAGTTCACTATCGGCGGTCTAAGCGACCAGCAGATTGCCGCCATTCAATCACAGGTTGGCAAAACCTATAGCATCCAGGTTGTACAGAACGGCACATCGTATACGATCAATTCGGGCACAGACCCACAGGAAGACGTAAACGGCACGCCCGGCGTTAGCACACCTGAGAGCAACGGGCAATCACAGCAGGGCAGCATCCAATTTGTTGGGAAGGTACAGAGTGCCAATGGAAGCACGTTGGTTGTTAGCTTGCCTAATGGTCAGAACATCACAATGAACGTTGTCAATGGACAGACCGATCTCACTGACATGAATGGCGCACAACCGACAGTGGGTCAGATAGTGAAAGTAACGGTAAACGCGAATACAGACGGCTCGTTCACGGCGGAAAAAGTAGGGATTGCAGACAGTGGCGATCAGGCCAGCCAGAATACGGTTGAGTATCAGGGCGTTACAAGTAGCGCGGTTGGCTCCGACAACATGATCCACTTTGTAGTCGGGAACCAGACGCTCAGTTTCCAGATTGGGAGCGGCGCGGACCTGGGCGATTTCAACGACAGCGCGCAATCCATCCCAGCTAATCAGGCCGTCAAGGTCACAGTGGTTTTCAATGGCTCGACAGGCAGCGTCACGAAGGTGAGCAACGCGAGCAACTGAGCGACAATCCAGCAGCATAAGGTCACGAGGCTCCCTGGCTCACATGAGACAGCGTGGCCTTGCTGCTATTTAATAGTATTAATGCAAAACACTCAGAGCCAACACACCACACACCACGATAGCAACCACAACCAAACTCATCATCAGCATACGCCGTGCCGCGGCACGGCGCGCGGCTTGCACGCGCAATTCCTCAACACGAGTTTCTTCTGCAGGACACCAGTGCGCAGTTCCACAGTAGGGGCAGAGCGGAAACAATTCATATGGAGGGCAGAGTTCGCTTGTTAAATTGTTACCATAGGAGTACGATCCAATTTCATAGCGAATCTGCTCACTTTCAAATATCGCACAGCAGTGAATACAACGCAAGAGCAAATATTCGCTCCAGTCGGCAGCCTGACATTTGGGACAGACATGTGGCGGATTGGGCTTTTCACTCATGCCACGCCCACGCGCCGGTGCAGGCGTCCAATGATGATGACAGCGATGGCAGTAGCAGGTATTATCGGGTGCTTTCGCCAGCACACCGCGCAGCAATCCTTGACGGCGCAACGTTTCGCCTTCAAGCGGTGTCAACGTATATTGCACATCTATCAGGTCAACGGTGACAGTCGCGCCATCACGCATATCAGGAAAGGCGTAGTGACGATTGCGATCACGACGCGCGGTGGCCGTTGGCCGCGCCCCCTGTCCTTGCGCAGAGGACGATGACGGCTGTGGTCTGCGCTGCGGGCCATCCAGCACGTGTTCAGCACGCAGTCGATCATAGTTTTTGCGCTGCTCCTCGTCATTCAATGTCTGATAAGCTTTGAGCAGCACGCGCATACGTTCCTGCGCATCGTCACCCTTATATACATCTGGATGATACTTTAATGCCAGTTTCTTAAACGCACTCTTAATTGTTTCTGCCGGGGCATTCACGTCAACGCCTAATACGGCATAGTAGTCAACAAATTGTTCCATGCACCATTTCAACTATAAACAGGATGATGTATCTATCAGATTAGACGAACGAACCACGCTTCGGGTTGTATCAACCGAAAAACGGGCAGGAATATCTCTTCAATTTCTGCTCATTATACGTCAGAATAACCGCATCGCAAAGGCCAAAAGCAAGCGAACCTTAAGACTGGGTGCCTAAAAATATCCATTAGCGAACAAAAATCCGTATAATAGAGAAAGAGATATTTTGCCGTTTGATCAATGAGGAAGGCACAACATAATGCAAAATTACCGACCCGATCAGCACGATCATGACCACGACCACGACGAGCACGGCCATAGTCACGAAGACCACGTACATAATGAACATGAGCATGAACATGATGAGCACGAGCATGACGAGTCGGGGCATGGGCACGGACATGGTGGGCATGGGCACGAGCATGGACAGATCAATGCGGAGCTATATAGCAATAAGCTTGGCTTGCGCGCCGTGCAGATTTCGACGGCGGGCATGTTACTGGTCTCTATTATTCAGTTTATTATCGCGATTATTGGCGGTAGCGCGGGCCTCTTTGCCGATGCCCTCCATAATAGCGGCGATGTTCTGACAACGGTCGCCCTGTGGATTGCCTTTAGCCTCTCCAGCCGTGCCGCCAACCAACGCTATACCTATGGCTACTATCGCACCGAGGATCTGGCGGGTATCTTTATTGTGCTGGTAATTATTGCCAGTGCCGCCGCCAGTGCGGTCGAGTCGATTATCAAGCTGACCAGCGGCACTACTCCCACGCAGATATATTTAAGCATGGCGGCAGCAGTTGTGGGCATTATTGGCAATGAAGCTCTGGCACAATACAAAATCTCAGTTGGCAAACGCATTAACAGCGTACCGCTAATTGCTGACGGGCAACACTCGCGCATTGACGGTCTGACCTCGCTCGCTGCCCTTGTTGGTCTGATCGGTGTCGCCTTGGGCGCACGCATCGCCGACCCTATCGCGGGCCTTGTCATCACTATCGTGATTATCACCGTTGTCTACTCGACATCGAAAAGTGTCCTACAACGCCTGCTCGACGCGGTTGACCCCCATATCGTACCTTCCATTTACGAGTTGGCGAGCAAGGTTCCTGGCGTCGAGGAGGTTAACGATATTCGCGCACGGTGGGTTGGTCATACCTTGCATATCTCGCTCAACATTGAGGTTGAAGCCACAACGACGCTGGCGCATGCACATGACATTGCCGAGGAGGTCCGTCATAGCCTCTTCCATAATATCAAAGGTATCTCCGACGCGATTATTCATACTGATCCACATAGCCATGACGAAGACCCACATCAAAAATTGGCCCACCATATGCAGGAGTCACAGCGTCCAATTGCGCCACGCTGATAGCGTTAAGGAGTGGAATCCAGATGTGGTAGAAGCACGACACTCTCTTGCTCGTTGGGATCGGTGCGCGCAATCAGAGCGATACATGGTTCGGTCTGGCTACTGTTCGCGGGCAGATGTGGCACGCCAGCGGGAATATAGAGAAAGTCGCCCGCGCGAGCATACAGATGTTCCTGCAAGCCTTCGCCGTACCACATCTCGGACTCACCACTAATCACATAAATTGCCGTTTCGTGGCTCTCATGCATGTGCGCATGGGCGCGTCCTCCCGGTGGCAGATGCAGCATATGCAAGCACAATCCTTGAGAGCCAACGCTTTCGGCAGAGATACCCGCGAAATAGGAGAGACCTTGTTTGCCTTCATAGGTCTCCCCGCTATGCACAACAGCACAGGTGGGTTGTTTGGGCATTGTTGTGTTTTCCTCTCTATAATACATTTCTATAGCACAGATTACGCCAGATGTTCCGCGATTAATTGCGCGAGGTGCAGCACACGCTGTGGGCGACGACTGGCATCCACGCCACCGCGTATATGCATCAGACAACCGGGATTATCGCCCACGATCACCTCCGCATCGGTACTTGCGGCATTATCTAGCTTGTTCTTCAGGATACGCTGCGAGAGGTCAGGTCGTTCGATAGAAACCGCGCCACCAAAACCACAGCAGACAGAAGAATCAGGCATTTCGCGCAATTCAAGACCAAGTACATCAGTGATGATACGCCGCGCCTCATCGTGCAATCCCAGACAATTACACGACTGACATGAGTCATGGTATGTCACCGTCTCATGCCGCTCACTCTTGCGCACAGGCAATTCAACGCCACGCGGCAACAAGACATTAACCAGGAAGCTTGCGAAATCCATAATCTTACCGGCTAAGGCTTGTGTGCGGCGCAACCATTCAGTTTCGTGCCGCTCCTCAAAGAGTCTCAGGTAATCTTGCACCATCGCTACGACGCAACTCGTTGTGCCACTGACGATGTATTGCGCCCCAGTTGTACGCAGGGTCTTCTCAAGCATGGCGATGGTTTGATGGGCCATTACGGCCCCGTTCGCACGGTCGCCAGAGTTGAGAGCAATCAGGCCACAGCAGTTCTGCTCCTGGGGATAGACCACGCGCACGCCACTGCGCTCCATCACGGTAATAATCGCCTCGCCCATCTCTGGATACATGCGATCAGTGATACACCCTGCGAAGTAGCAGACCGTCATGATGGTTGATTGCGCCGACATAGGACGACGCTTCACACGGTCACGCAACGGCTGCGCTGCAAAACTCGGTAGGCTACGCCAGCTCGCTTGCTTTGCCAGCTCGCTCATAATTGGCAACCGAGCTAGTAAGCCAAAATTGCGCGTGCGAATCAGGCTTCCGCCGCGTGTAAGAGGCCATTGCCCGACGCTGGCAAGCCGTGCCGCCGCGTCAAACACCAACGGGCGCGCCATTGCTCCAAAGACCACTTTTTTCATCCAGGGCAGATCCTTTTTCTGCGTTACGCGACTACGCACATCCAGAATCAGACTCGCCAGGGGAATCTCGACAGGACAGACCGTTTCACAGGCATTACAACTGACACACAGGCTTTGTGGACCTGCTGCCGCGTCCAGACCGTGATGGAAAGGTGTGACAACCAGACCAATCGCGCCGCTATAGATATGTCCAAAAGCGTGACCGCCTACTTGCTGATAAGCGGGGCAGATATTGGCACAGGCCGCGCAGCGAATGCAACGTAGGGCCTCTTTGAAGCGTGGGTCCGCACGCATCTCACTCCGTCCATTATCCAGCAACACGATATGCATCTCGTGACCTGGGACAGAGGGGCCAGTCATAAAGGTGGTATAGCAGGTAATTGGTTGCGCGGTCGCACTGCGGGCAAGCAGGCGAAGTTGCGTCATCGCCTCAGAAAAGGTGGCAAGCAACTTGTCATAGCCCACCATCACCACATGCACGGGAGGCAACGACGTGACCATGCGTCCATTGCCCTCGTTTGTGACAATGACAACGGTTCCACTCTCGGCAACCAGGATATTCGCGCCGCTTACACCCATGCCCGCTGTCATAAATGCCTCGCGGTGCGCGGTGCGAATGACAGCAACCTGCTCGCCGATATTTTCACGCGAGATTTCGCGCCCCACCGCTTCACTCAAAATTGCTCCCACCTGCTGGCGCGTCTTATGGATGATTGGCATCACCATGTGTGAAGGCCGCTCGTGATCGAGTTGCGCGACCCACTCGCCCAGGTCTGTCTCCACCGCCTTGATGCCACGCGCTCCTAAATAGGCATTCAGTTCGGTTTCTTCGCTGACCATCGTTTTCGACTTGACGACCAGATCAATCTCTTTGCTACGACAGAGGTAGTAAATATACTCGTTGGCCTCCTCCGCCGTGCGCGCCTCAAAAACAATCGCCCCTGCTGCCTTGGCCTGCTCCTTAAATTGCGCAACCAGTTCGGCTTGATGCGCAATGGCGTAATCTTTTGCCTCGTGCAACTGCGCGCGCATAGTAGAAAAACTATACGCGCTCCCGTAATCGCCCTCTTCTGCTCCAAAGGCCGCTGCACGAGAAGCTTTCCATGCTGGTGCGAAGCGTGCCAGTGCTCCGTGCAAATTCTGATCCGCCAGCGAGTGGGCATAGCGGGCCGCAAACGGTTTCTCTTCGTGGGCAATTGCAGGTAATGCAGTCTCATGCGTTGACTGCTGCATAGAAGGCTTCTCTTCAATCATAATTATGCTCCTACAACAATGACACACAGTGCCTTTGGTCCTTGCACGCCAATGGTCAACACTCGTTCGATATCGGAGGTACGGCTTGGGCCAGTAATAAGCGAAATGTAGTGACGCTGCTCTGGTCCCACACGGGTGAGTTGCTGCAAACGCGCACCAACATCGTCCAACATTGGTACGATGTCCTGTTCGCTCACCAGCACGAAATGCGTCAATACCAGCATACTAACGCTTCTAGCCTCTAATGAATTTTCCGCGATCAGCACTGAACCAGTCTCCGCAACAGCCAGTACCGCTTGTGAGAGGCCAGCAGGTGCATCCGCGATGGCAGCCACACTACCCACAACGCGCATGCGTACCCCCATACCAAACAACAGTTCGAGGATTGCCCCCCAGGGTTGCAGTCCTGAGAAACCCGGCGGAATAACCAATTGATGCTGTGCTAATGCAGGATGCTCAGCTATATTCTGTGCAGCTTCATCCAGGTTGCGTGCACAAAGGCATTCACCACCAAGTGCCGTGAGTCGCCGTTGGAAGCGCGTGAATAATGCGTTTTCCGACATATGCCACCCCTTTTATTGCCCATACAAGACACAATGAACACGCTACAAAATGCTCAAGAAGATATAAAACGCTTCTATTAAGCGTACCCTTCCTTGCTCACAAGTGCATCTCAATCTGAGAATAAAGACATCACAAATGCATCACAACACAACGTTTGTCCCATCATGGCGTGTTACCGCTGATGTGCAGCCGACATATCGGCAGCGGCAATCTCCTGGCGCAAGCGTTTGATGCGCTGGCGATAGGCATCCTCCGGTTGCCGATAACCTAATTTCGGTTTATCGCCCATGCTCACGTGCCATTTACGGAATGCCAGCCCAATTTCGGTCTGATACAAAGCTTTGACACGCAACCATTGCTTCACACCAGAACGCCAGAGCACCTGCCGTTCCTGCTTTGTGCGCTGAAACGAGTTTTGCAGGATAGCATACTCATCCACACGCACAATGCCTTTGCTAACCTCCGCAGCCAGAAACTCACGGATCACCGCGGCTTCATGGGCCAGCGATTTGATAAGCACATAGAGCAGAATCACTTGAGCAATAAAAGGTGGAATGTAGTCCCCGATGATTGCGATCAACGAGAAGAGTGCCACGCCAGGATTGTTAGGTGCGGCAAGGGCGGTCGCACTGGCAAAGAAATCAATAAAATCGAAGACGCTGTGCAACCCCACTGCCGCTAGATAGCCGAGCAACGGAATAACGATATGCCGCCAACGCACACGCGTATGGCGAATATAGCCCAGAGATGCGCCAAAACAAACAGTAAACGTCGAGTGGCAGAGCCAGCCCAGGACGATGCGCCCGACAATTAACAGCAGGAGAAAGTTTTTTGAGTTTTGCGCGAAATACACGAAATTTTCAACCATTGCAAAACCGCCACCGATCAACGCACCGTACACGATGCCATCGGTCACATTATCGAACTCATCACGCAAAACGAGGAAGAGCAGCAGTAAGCCAAGACCCTTAATGGTTTCTTCGGTAATACCTGCGTTTAAGCCTTGCAAAGCGGAACGCACAAGGTTGCTGGCATCTGGTCCTAACACGTTTTGAATCATCAAGTCCAGATTTTGCTCAACAAAAAGCGCGGGCGGAATGGCGATAATCGCCCCCCAAAGGAAAGCGGCGGCGCGCAAAAACCAGGGTTCACGCTCAAAACGATCAATAAAGTTGACAAGTAAATTGATGCCCAACGCGGGGATGAGCGGAATGGTCAGAGCGTCGAGAATACTGGTAGGACCATTTTGTGTAAAAGCAGAGATGGCAATTAAGCTATTTAAGACAATCGTGATGATTGCACTGATCAGCAAAATGGAGATACCCACACCTGCAATGAGCCAGCGTGTCTTGATACCCATACGCTGTGGAAGAGCAAACTGCATGGTCACGCCCGCCCCTAGCACGCTTTCCTCTTCTTCTTCATTCCAGGGTTGTGCCACCATCTCTGGCTCTGGTTGTACAGGCAGAGAGAGAGAAGCGCGTGATGGACCAGGCGCAGGGGGTGAAGAGGGTGTATGAGCCTGTCCAGACGGTTGCGCGGGTAAAAAGAGTGGAGAACCATTGTTTGTCGTGCCACGTCCATTTTGCCCGTTCTGACTCTGGATAGACGGACGCCCCCATTCAACAGAGGGCAACTGTTTGGGTGGCCCTGGCGGAGAAAACGAAGGCCTATTGCTATCAAAAGCCACCCGCTGCTCTACGGGCCTATTCTCAACAGGTGGCGGTGAGCCAAGTGTGGCGGACTGGGGTGCGATGAGTTGCAACATCGTGCTGCCCAAGACCAACACATCTTGCGGCTGCATCAAGACACTCTCTCCACCCACAACCGAACGGCCATTGACGCGGACAATATTTTGCATTGTCAGATTGATGACGTGCCAGCCCTGGTCGTCTAAGATCAGGCGCGCATGTTCACGCGAGACGGTGGGGTCCATCAAAATAATATCATTATTTAATGCGCGCCCAATTGTCGTTTCACGTCTCACCAAAAGATGCACCAGGCGTTCTTCCGGTAACCAGCCAGTGGGATAGCGGCTTTGAAGTTCAGCCTTTGCATTTGCGGGCGGACGTACACGCACAACCCGCAGTACACCATAGTTTTGACTCATACTACGTCCCCGGCATGCAGAATACTTCGCTTTCGTGTCCCCGATAGCAGGTCAGACGTGGTGATGATAGAGAAGACACGAAAGAAGAGATATACAACGAAACGGTTTTCTCTTATTTGCTACACTATAGCAGGTTGCACGTATAATAGCTAGGGAACTATACGTGTGTCGTGACCAAATCCTACATCTACTATCTGCTCGCCCGTGTATTCTTCGACCAACTCACACAACTGATCCCACTGCATCAAGACAGCGGCAAAACGCTCCCAATAATCAGGAGCCTCTTCCTCAACCTGCCGCCAGTACAGGTATGCCTCATAACTGATGAAATTCAAAATCATCAGGTAGCGTTGTGGCTCACCGACAAGGCGTAGCAAAGAAAGATGCTTGACACCAGGAATCCAACGCTGCATCTCTACAATCCCTGAGCTTGCCAGATCTTCCACTTCAGCTATTGGCGTCCCTGCCTTCACCTGCCAAAGGCGTGCGCAATAATAATCACCCATGTCCCCGTCCTCTCATCTGGATCATAGACACTACTATACCGTGGAAAATAACGACTGGCAAGTATCCTTTACGCTATCAGACGTGTCTGACCCATCCCCATTGACGTTTTATAGCCAACACCACAATAAAACGCCAGATGGCCCAACAGGAGAAGCTGTTGGCGCAACGTGAGAGGCCGCTCCGCCGTTACGGCCTCGTCAGTGCCGCGCAATTGATAGACACACTTGCCAAGAAAGCCCGGCTGCACATGCGTAGTAAAATGCATCTGGTGCGTCTTAAGATCGTAATCTGCTATAATTACACCGTCATTAGCGGCATACGCTTCTACGCGCTCTAGCTGCACATACTCTTGCATCTCCGGCGGAGCAATATCTTGCCAACGACGCACAAGATTAGGAAAAACGTACTGTGGCAACGGCATACGCGCGTAATGATTCCCATAATCATAGCCTTTCGCGGGATTGCGGTTAAATGTTGTCAAGGAGGCAAACTCTAACGTCAAAGGATGATTTCTTGTCATGCCAGTGGCTTTTACTTTATCGAGCAGTGCATTGAGCGAGGTAAAGCCTGTCCAACCTGTTGTGTCATTCTGCCCAATCTGCACCTCCTCTAACATGAACAACTGCTTGCCTATCTGCATAAACGGCGGTCGTCTTGTCTCGCCTACCTCTGGGTTGAAACGCAACAGCGCATCTTGAAAAAGCGGGAAGAGTTCGCTTAACAACAGTGTAACGCGCACGCTATAAGTTTTTTCGGGATCGAGTGGCATATGGATATTCATACGCTGCACCTCAAGCACGCGCTGGGGGGACAAGGGCCATTGCAGATTTGAACAGGTAAAGAAGCGTCTGCGATTCCCATCATGCAACCATGCCGCTACATCGGGAGCGGCATTCTTCAGCCAATTCAGCCATGCCCCATGAATCAATTCGCCCGAAAAGGGCATCAATGTCCCTGGACGTAATGGGCGTAATTTTAGTAAAAAAGCATAAAATTTTGTTGGTGCTGTAGAAGAAAAGGGCGTCTCCATTGTCACATACCTGCTTTCTCAAATAATATGTCTCATGTTAAGAACGTAGCATTTATATTTCGTTAGGATATTCTACCTATACAAGAGCGAAAAGCTGATAGGTACATATGCATGTGATACAATCAGGAAAATGCCGCCCAAGATGCGGGGAGCGCAATAACATCACCGATAATATGCATAGGAGTATGAGAGACAACAATAGTTGCACCCTGCAACTGCGGTTGATAGCAGGCAATCCAGGGAACACCCGTATTGGCATATGTCCGTACCAATGCGGTCAGCAACCAGTGCGGAACAGCCCCACTCAGAATTAGCCCACGTGTAGCTGACACGGAAGGAAAGTGGAGAGAGGCTGTTTGCATATAATCAAGGTATTTTGATGTCAGAGACATATTCACAAGTGTAATCTCTTCCTGTCTCTCTAAAGACGCATCTAACTCCTTCTGTAGTGATTGTATGCGTATATTATTGTGCAGTTCGGGCATGTCACTCAAGTCAAGTTGTAGAGGAGGAGGTAAGACCCAGCCCAAACGCGCATCATATTGATAGAAGGCATCTTGACCTGTATGACAGACTAACGCGCCGTAGACCCAGTTTGGCGCGCGCCCATACAGGGCCAGCGGCGTGTCTGAGGGCAATTCCGCAAGTAAACGCGGCAGCATATCCGGTTGCCAGCGTCGAGCTTGCGGCGACCAGCGCTGCACAAACATATCCAGATCTATGACTAGCTCTACAGGAGCTAGACGAAAATGTATCTCTTGCAACTCGCGTTTATCAAAGGCAAATAAGGACGCAAGGCGCGCGACCAGGAGATCAAACAGTGGCCCGCTCGCCATCGTTTGACGCCGCAGACCGGTCATGACACCTTCAATCACTGGCGACTCGGCGTTGATAATCAAGTTGCCATCCAGCGAAGAATAGAGATTCGCAAGAGGCAATAAGCCATTCTGCGCGGCAATTTGTCGCCACATGTCGGCAATCTCAGGCTTATCAGCACGTAAAAGCAGTAGCGAATGCGTACAGTAGAGAAACATGCGTTTCTGCTCTTCCGTGGGTAGGCCGCCGACATCGACCAGAAGCGGCAGGTGACGATGGGCCAAAGCGGTGCAGATCGCTTGTACAAACTCGTCAGTCCAACGTCCGCGCACATGAATAGCGCGTACCTGATCAGGCTCAATCTGTTGAAACCAATCGCCATCACCGTCCGGGTGAGCGCGAATGACATAATGATCAATATTCAGTTCACGCAAGGCATGCGTCAAGCTATACGTTAATACCGATTTTCCCGCGTTGGGAGGCCCACCGATCATCACGGCAGGAAATATATAGGCCATCTTTCACTTTCCTCCAAAGGATGTTATCGTGCCAAACGAACAGGAGAGATCAACTTGTTTGAACCGACATATACGCTATTAGCAACGCTAGGCGGTCAACCCCAGGTTGTCACCTTCACTCTGGACCTGCTCCTGCAACAGGGAGCGCGCATCAGCGAGGTCATCGTTATCCATCCTGCCCCCATACAAGAATCGCTCAAACGTTCTCTGGCCTGTCTTCAGGCCGAATTTCGCAATGATAGCTATAACTGGCAAGGGAAATCATTGCGCTGCCGCTTCTACTCACATATTCTACGCCGTAACGGCGAACCACTCCCTGATATCGTTGACGGACAGTGCGCGGAAGGCGTTGTCGAGACCGTCCACTACCTCATTCAAGACCTCAAGCAGCAGGGGCGCAGCGTCCATCTCTCCATCTCCGGCGGACGGCGCATGATAGCCTCACTGGCTATCTCCGCCGCCCAACTGCACTTCAGCAATACCGATCACATCTGGCACATCTACACGCCTGACGAGACCAAAAGCATCGTGCGCGACGGGGCGATGATGCACGTCGAGCAAGAGCAAGGGGTACAATTGATCGAGGTACCCCTGTTGTTTCAATCCCTAAATGGGGAGACGCTGCAAGCAACACAGTGGGAACACGATCAGGCAACGCGCAAAGAACAATTTAAGCGTTGTGACACTGTTGTAGAGATGGCATCATCGGTTGAGCGCAAGGTCTTGCGCCTCTTCGCGCGTGGCCTGAACCCACAGCAGGTTGCCGCCGAGCTTGAGCGCGAAATAAAAACCATTGACTCACACAAGACCAAACTGCTCGGCTACTGTTACGAAGTCTGGCAGATCAACGAGAAGAAACTGACCTACCGCTTCCTGCAAGAACAATTTGCCGACTATTTTAAGGAGAAAGACAAGCAGTAACTGTGGACATGGTGATAGCAAGAAGTTTGGTGCGTGTATATTGCATAGACACAGTACCGCATGGTTCAGTACCGCATGGTTCAGTACCGCATGGTTCAGTACCGCATGGTTCAGTACCGCATGGTTCA
>DAIDJF010000071.1 GCA_027451525.1 Ktedonobacterales bacterium | reverse complement strand
GACGGGGAAAACGGGCATCGTATCATTGTAGGGGCGACCCTCGCGGTCGCCCTGCCTCTCCCAAACAGGTGCAATGAAGTTTGACAGAGCACTACCCATCCATCTGGAACATAGCGATCAAAGCGGATCATTTCTGGATAGAGAGAGGCGAAGGACTTTTGATCAAAATTCGCAAGAAAGCATGGCGTATAAGCAAGTAAATCATCTGCTGTACTCGTCATTTTCCTCTGTTTCATCATTTGATATAGGGCAGCCGTAGGCACACGTTTGTCCGCTATCGCATTTAAAAATTTTTCGGAATTAGGCGTAGCTCGTCGTGATTGCGTTGGAGGAGTGGAGGTAGGTACGCGGTTAAAATATTAACTGCGTAGATATCTCCACTCTTAAAGATTTATGAGCAGTTGACTAAAAACATTCCTTCAAAATGTACCTCGTACGAAGGTCGGCTTAATTCTTCCACTGTCGGTGTCATGATTTCAGCAAGCGCAATATCTTGCGCTTGTTGTTTGTCCAAGATGGTTTCCTTCTTGAAAGATATCATAGTGAGAGACTTTGGTGAAGGAGATATTCTTACTGCTTGTAGAGCCGATTTATAGCATTTAACAGCTATAAATCAGCTCTACACGTGATGATCTCTAAAAGCCGCGAATTGCCAGGATGGCACTGGTCAGCGTGATACTAAGCAGTGTTCCTGCGATTACCTGACCGAGCGTGTGGCGGCGCAACACAATACGTGACCAGCAGACTGCTGCAACCAGCAGGAAACCAGAGAGCGCGAGATCCCCATACAGTGCTGTGAGCACCGTCATTGCTCCTGCCAGCGTAGAAGCATGAATGCTGATTTTCCACCAGAAGGTAATCAGCATCATCATCAGACCGCTGATAACGGTTAACAGCAAGACGGTTTCCAGGTTTTTTACATCACGAAACGACATCAGCACCCCCAAGCCGAGCAGTGCCGAAAGGATGCTAAACAAAAATGGGCCTGCGCGTTGGCTGCGCAGGCTCACATCGAAATCGGTAAACTTGCCACGCCATACGCCAATCAAGATGTAGATGGTTGGGCCAATGCTCAAGAAGAAGAGCGTAACCAGGGCGGCAAGGAGCGCATGTCCTGCATTATGCGCGCGATAGAGCGCGACCAGGATCACGAATGGTAGCGAGACGGCAACTGGTGAAAGGATTGTCGAGACAAAACGTGCAAGCGTAATATGGAAAGGACGAGCTGACACCTCCGTCAAGTCGGGTGTCAGGTCCGGTGGTAGCGTTTGTTCGCCCTCGTTGAGAGCAAGTTGATCTGACATGAGACTCCTTATAATTGAGCGTGCTGGACAGCTACATGATAACCAAGAACTTTACTGGCAACAGTGGAGAAGGAGATGGGGTCGCCGCTACACCAGAGGTGCAGGTCGCCCACTTCGTCCTCTTCCGCTTGCATGGGGCGGATCATCGCTTCCGTATCCAGCACTGCATGGGTACGGCGTGCGACCGCCTTGCCACTATCAATCACCTGCGCCTGTCCCCCGACGACCCGTTCAATCACCGGGCGCAGAGCGGGAAAATGTGTGCAACCCAACACGATCACATCAACCCCTGACGCGAGTAAAGGCGTAAAAGTGCGCCGTACCTGTTCCTCGACTTCTGGCCCATCGAGTTGCCCCGCCTCGACCATCATCACCAGTTCAGGATAGCCAACCGCGTAGACTTCGATCCCGCTGGCGAAGTCATCAATCAGTTGGTGGAGGTATGCGGCACGTACTGCCTGGTTGGTTGCCGCCACACCGATACGTCCTTTACGTGTCGCGCTAGCTGCTGGCTTTACCGCGGGCACGACGCCTACAAACGGCAACGAAAAGGTAGCGCGCAGTGTTGTCAATGCGGCTTGCGAGGCCGTATTACAGGCCACGACAATCAATTTTACGCCTTGCTCGATCAAAAAACGGCTTGCTTGAATGGATAGCTCTATAATTTCGGCCTCGCTACGTGTTCCATAAGGACAGTGCGCCGTGTCGCCGAAGTAAATATAGTGTTCGTGTGGTAACTCTGCTCGCAATGCCGACAGAATAGTCAGGCCGCCTACTCCCGAATCGAAGACACCAATGGGAGCATCCGCACGCCTTACTGTCTGGCTTTTTTCGCTGTCAAAGGCTTCTATACTGCGTTCTGCGTCGCGTGCAGGGCGTACTGGCTGAGTATCCGCCTCTGCTTCACTATCAATACTCCACTGTTTCATACGTTCCTGCTTCTATTCCGCGCTACGAAATTCGCGTTGTTCGCCAAACACTTTGCGCATGGCGTCACTGATCTCGCCAAGCGTGGCATAGGCTTCAACCGCGTCAATAATTAGCGGGATAAGGTTCTCTTCACTTGCTGCAACCTGTTCCAGGGCGCGCAGGCGTTGCTGGACCAGTTCATTATCGCGTCGCTGGCGTAAGTCCGCAACCTTTGCGGCTTGCCGTTTGCCCACCTCTGGGTCTACACGCATCAAAATGGGCCGTTCTTCATGTTCCAGGACAAAGCGGTTGACACCCACAACTGTGACGCTCTGCTCTTCCAATGCCATCTGATAGTTGTACGCGGCCTGTTCAATCTCGCTCTGCATAAAGCCCAATTCAATAGCGCGCACACTCCCACCCAGTGCGTCGATCTTTTCGACATATTCCCAGGCACGTCGTTCGATCTCATCTGTGAGATGCTCGATATAGTAGGAACCGGCCAGGGGGTCCACGACATCAGCAATGCCTGTCTCGTAAGCCAGAATTTGCTGCGTGCGTAGCGCGACACGGGCCGATTCCTCCGTCGGCAGTGAGAGGGCCTCATCTTTGGAGTTGGTATGGAGCGATTGCGTGCCGCCCAGGACTGCTGCGAGTGCCTGATACGCGGTACGCACGATGTTATTATCGGGCTGTTGGGCCGTAAGCGTCGAACCTGCCGTCTGCGTGTGGAAGCGTAGCATCATCGAGCGCGGGTCTTGCGCGTGGAAGCGGTCGCGCATAATTTTTGCCCACATGCGCCGCGCCGCGCGAAATTTTGCAACTTCTTCCAGCAAGTTGTTATGACTGTTGAAGAAGAATGAGAGCTGACCCGCGAAGGTATCCACATTGAGACCCGCGTCGAGCGCACCCTGTACGTAGCTGATAGCGTTGGAGAGCGTAAATGCTACCTCTTGTACCGCCGTTGAACCAGCCTCGCGGATATGATAGCCACTAATACTGATCGTATTCCAGCGTGGCAGGTTATCAGCGCAATAGCGGAAAATATCGGTAATAATGCGCATAGAATTGCGGGGAGGATAAATATAGGTTCCACGCGCAATATACTCTTTAAGGACATCGTTCTGGATCGTGCCAGAGAGTTTATGCATGGGAACACCCTGTTTCTTCGCTACCGCGATGTAGAGTGAGAGCAGGATGCTGGCGGTTGCGTTGATGGTCATCGAGGTGCTGATGCGGTCTAGCGGTAAGCCATTGAGCAAGGTTTCCATATCTTCAAGACTGGAGATGGAGACACCTACTTTGCCGACCTCGCCCTCTGAAAGTGGATGATCGGCATCATAGCCCATCTGTGTGGGCAGGTCGAAGGCAACCGAGAGGCCCGTTGTGCCCTGCGAGAGCAGGAAGTGATAGCGTTTATTTGACTCTTCTGCTGTGCCAAAACCCGCGTACTGGCGCATCGTCCAGAAGCGCGAGCGGTACATGCCGGGGTGGACACCGCGTGTGAATGGAAACTCGCCGGGATAGCCAAGCTGTGTACGAGAATCAAACCCTTGCAAGTCGTCCTGACTTGCCAGATCTGGGACTTCAATGTCTGAACTGGTTGTGAAGCGTGCTTGCCGCTCCTTTGTTTTATCGTGTGCAGTCTTTGCCGTTGTATGACGCCATTCATCGGCGTTATTGCTCATATGCAGATCCATCAGTGCGCCGCCTCCAAACAAGATTATCTCCTTCGTATCCACTCGAATTATAACATACAGGGCGAACAAGGTGCGATATATGGTTCTTTACAAGACCATTCATGAAGAAAATGGTAGAGGTTACTCACCTTCATTGCCGCGAATGCGGGGGGTTACGAATGGAACAGAAATGTGGTATTGTTGATATTAGTGATGCCTCTTTAAGTCTCCTTTCTTTACTCTGAACTCCAAAATGGGTTCTTGTTTGAAGAGGCATTACTTTATTTATGGTGTGTTTTTCTTGTGGAAGGACATATCTCCTGTGAGTGATGCAACTCTTTTGTCAGGCATCACGCAGCATATGCTGCAAACGACGCGCCTGAAAACTGGCTATTTGCAAGCGGGCAATGGCCGTATCCCCGTTGTGCTGGTGCATGGCAATGTCTCCTCCGCGCTGTTCTTTCAACCGCTGATGCAGACTCTTGCCGCAACTGGTCACTACACCATCTACGCTCCCGATATGCGCGGCTATGGTGCAAGCGAAGCTGCTCCTGTAGACGCGACACGCGGTGTACGCGATTTCTCCGATGACCTGTCCGCTTTTGTTAATGCCCTTGATCTCACTGCATTTCATCTGCTTGGCTGGTCGCTTGGTGGCAATGTAGTTATGCAGTATGTAATGGACTATCCCGCTCATGTTCGCACACTGGTGTTAGAGTCTGCTGGTTCGCCCTTTGGCTTTGGCGGTACAAAGGATGTGCAGGGAACACCCACGTGGCCCGACTTCGCGGGGAGTGGCGGCGGTACTGCTAATCCCGATTTTGTGCAACGTCTGGCGCGTGGGGACCGTAGCGATGAGCCTGGGTCGCCGCGCAATGTCATGAATACCTTCTATTTCAAGCCGCCGTTCCGCGTTACTCCTGAACTGGAAGAGATCTATGTGACCGCGATGCTCTCGACAGTGACGGGCAATGGCAATTATCCTGGTGATACAACGGCTTCGACCAACTGGCCTCTCGTTGCCCCAGGAACTCAGGGCGTCAACAATGCCCTGGCCCCTGCCTATCTCAATCAGGCCGCGTTAGCTGCAGCGACCGCCAAACCGCCGATTCTCTGGATTCATGGTGCGGACGACCAGATTGTCTCCGACTACTCGTTCTTCGACCTGGGTGTCCTGGGCGAACTGGGCCTTGTACCAGGTTGGCCTGGCAGAGAACTCTATCCTCCGCAACCGATGAAATCACAGGTGCGCGCCGTGCTTGAGCATTACCAGCAGGCTGGTGGCTCCTATCGCGAGGTCGTCATTCCCGACTGTGGACACTCCCCACACGTAGAGAAGCAAGACGCCTTTGTACAACTGCTGACCGAGTTTTTTGTGTAATACAGGCAAATGGAGAGGCAGGGCCAGCACACGCTTGTCCTGTCTCTTTATGTTTTACGGGGTTAGATGTTGCCTGATGGCGTGATAGCGGGCGAGTAGGGCATTGTTGGCTGAATGGAAGGCATCTGGTTGCCTCTGCATGTTATTCTTCTTTATGTGCCTCGATCACGATTAGTACCGCGCCTTGCTCTACTGTCTGACCTTTGCTGACACGCACTTCGCGCACAACGCCGGAGATGGGGGCTGAAAGGTCATTCTCCATCTTCATCGCCTCGAGAATGACGACGGTCTGGCCTTGCGTGACGCTGGCTCCTACCTCGACGGGCGTGCCTACAACCAGTCCGGGCATCGGTGATTGCACGTTGGCGAGGCCACTTGTCGCGGCCCCTTTGGCGAGACTCGCTAGCAGTTTTGCGCGCTCGTCTTCGACCTTAACCTCGAAGCGTTGGCCTTCTACAAGGATCTCGTATGTCTGATAATTAGTCTCGTCGGCTTTGGTGATGCGACGAGCGAAAACCTCATAGGAGCGTCCGCCCAGTAGCAAGCTATAGCGACCACCTACGCCGACCTGCCCTTTGGCATCCGCCGCCAGTGGGGCTAGTGGTCGCCAGTCAACGACGTGTACTGTGCCATCGAGCGTGATAGCGTGGTTCTCTTCGTTGGTATCGATACGAAACGCTGTATTCTTGATTGTAGAAATATACGGCATCGTTGCTCTCCCTTAGCGCGATTATTCAGCTTTATTATAGCACGCACGCCACTTTTTTTGGTCGCTAGCGTTACAGCCACACATAGTCGAAGCAGATGAGGCGCAGGTCGTCGCGGGTGATCGGCTCTTTGGCAGGTGCGCGTTCAGTGGTGCTGGCAGCGGTCTCGGCTCCCAGTTCTTTGATTGCCGTGAGCAGGCTTTCCGGCTGAGGGGTCTGCTGGAAACGCTCGTAGGCTTTGCGCAGAGCCTTGATGTAGACGCTGGGCTGTGGCTCGACGACGCGCTGCATGGCGGCGATCAGTTCCTGGCGCGCAATGCTGGGACGATTGAGGTAGGCACGTAGCGTGGTAGCGATGGTCTGCTGAATCGGGTCGAGTAGCTTGGGGGCTTCTTCCACCGCTACCTGCTCAGCAGAGGAGCGCAGAATCGAGGCGATGACCTGCTCTTGCAGCGCGAAGATATCGACTTCGTGAGCGGCTGGCACGACACGCGGCGTATCGGGTTGGCAGAGAATCAGGTTGGTGATACGATAGCGGTTCTCTTCGATCACGCCACCGCTCCAGTCCTGCGTCAGGTCCACATAACGCCAGTAATGCTCGACCGTGTTCGCATCGTGTTTATGCCCCTTGCCGCGTGCGCGTGGTTGCGCTTGAAAATAGAAGAAGACGCCTTTGGCTCCCTGGCGCACGAGGCCGCTATGGATGCCGTCGGGCAGGGCCTCTAACTGTGTGCGCATCTCACTATCGAGGATGCCCTTGAGCGAGTGCAGCAGAAACTCGCTGCTCGCCAACTCAACGACCTGCTCCTGTTCCTCGACGACCGTGCCATCCTCGGCCTCGATGCGTCGCAGCGTGTTGAAGTTCTGCGGATGCACGACTTCGCCCAACACGCTGGCATCGAGCAGGCCACTGCTGTCGATGGCGGCGATCTTCTGCGAAAGACTCTCGACGAGACCGAGCAGCTTCTCCAGGCCATCATCAGGAAACATGTTCATGATGTGCAGGGTTTCAAAGCTTGTGCCAATGCGGTCGATACGTCCGGCGCGCTGCACCATGCGCGTCGGATTCCAGTGCAGATCATAATTGATCAAGATGCCGCAATCCTGCAAGTTCTGCCCCTCGGAGAGCACGTCGGTGGAGATCAGCACGTCAATCTCTTTGTCACTGCCCGCGATCTCCGCCTTGCGATTGGCGCGTGGCGCGAACTGGGCGACCAGAGTGGCTCGGTCACGAGCATCCGCGCCGCTATCCATGCGCCGAATATGCGGATGGCCTGCCTGTACGCGCCACTGCACGGCATCGGCCTCATCGCTGCACAACTGGTGATAGAGGTAACGCGCCGTATCCTTATAATAGGTGAAGATCAGCACCTTCTGGCCCTTGAGTTCGCCTGCCAGCAAGTCTTTTAGCGCGCTCAGCTTGGCATCGTGGCGGGCGGGAATCGCGCTGATCTCGCGCCAGACCTCACGCAAGGCATCCACGTCTCTGCGCACATCTTTATGCAAGCGTTTGAGATCATAGCTGGCAGCGTCCAGCGTGGGCAGGCTGTCGATAAAGAGACGCGCCTCGCTATGGGCATCCAGATCATCGGCGCGTGAACCGGGGATGGTGGCATCGTCCTCTTCATCTTCGCGGGCGAGGAAGCGCATCACCTTCTGAAAACTGCTGCTGTCCAGCACTTTGCCTTCTAAGATGTAGCTTTCAAAGGTCTCCAGAAACTCCAGGGCGCGGCGCACGCTGATGCGGAAGGCGTCCACGCTACTCTCGAAGCGTTTGAGGTAGCGGCTTTTGAAGATGCCGACCAGGGCCTCCTCGCGTCCCTGCTCGAACTGGTCACGGCGCACGCCCTGCTTCTTGTAGGTTTCCAGGCGATAGGGAGCCAGCGTCAACCCTTCGACACGGGCGACAATCGTGTCGTAGATGCCGCCATAGGTCGCTTCCAGATCGTAGCGCACGGTGCGCAGCAGGCGTTCGGGCCAGTGCATCGGCTGGCCTTTGATCGTGGCATTGGGATAGGCTTGCTTGATAAAGGGTCGTGTGCGCCGAATGACGATCTCCTCTAAGAGGTTGAAGAGGGCGATGTTGCTCTCTTGTTGCTTCGTGGCGCGACGGGCGATGAGAAAATAGCGTTGCAGGTCGCCGATGCCCGCCGCCGCGAAGAAACTGCGGTCGCCGCCCGTGATAAGGTTGAGCTGATGGTAAAGGTCAAAGACAGTGTTATTGATCGGCGTCGCGGTGAGTAGGATAACCTTTTTGCGCTCGCCACTGCCACTGCCACGCCGCTGGTTGCCCGCCAGCAAGCGTTCCAGGCTCTCGTAGCGTTGCGCGTTGCGGTTACGGAAATTATGGCTCTCGTCGATCAGCACGACATCGGCATCTAGCAGGCTGCTACTATCAAATTCTTCACGGCCCAGCACCTCTTGCGTAACAATCTGCGCGGCAATACTCGCGCTCATCAGTTCTTCCTGCCACATTTTTTGCAGGGCGGCGGGACAGATGACGACAGCCTTGTAGCGCAAGTGATAGGCGTAATCCTCTAAGAGCTTCTTGCCAATCCAGGTTTTGCCTAGGCCGACGCTATCGGCGATCATCACGCCATCGTAACGGGCGAGAATCCTGCGTGCGCGTTTGACGGCGTCCTCCTGAAATTCGCTCAAATCAACCGCCGAGCGCGTGCTGCTCTCCTGCTCGTCGGCGCGCTCCAGGTCGGCGCGGAAATACTCAAAAAGAGACTTCAAGTAGACCTGATAGGGCGTGTAGGCTTTGCGCCCAAACTTGGAGGCGTCGAGCAGTTCGATCAGTTCGTCTTTAAAATCGCGTGCTGTCTGCCATTGCTGCTCATACCAGTCAGCCAACTGCTGAATGGCGATGATGCCGGGGAGATTGGCCGCCATGCCGCGCTGCCGCTCGTCGAGAGGCTGCAAAAGGGCGCGCTCATTCTTTTCGAGTAGCCCTGCCAGCCGTTCTGGGCTGACCTCGTCAGGTGCGAGGTTGGCGCGATGGCTCAGGTTGAGTTCTTTATTGGAGCGCAGACCCGCCTGCGTGAAGTTCGAAGATCCGACAATAGCAGCTACTGGCTCAAAACGCGCAAAGCCGCCACCCGCGTAGAAGAGGTAGCATTTGGCGTGCAGAAAGCCTTGTTGGTAGAGACGCACCTGCACCTGCTCCCGACGCAAAAAGGCTACCAGGTCTTCCACCTGCCGCAGCGTTTGCGCGTTAAACGTCGCGTTTGCCAGATCACGGATCAGGCCCTTGACGGGTTTGGCTCCCCGTTCGCGCAGGCCCAGATCGCTGCCCGCCTCTGGCTCATCGCCCAGCAGCAGGCGCAGATTGCCCAGACTTGCCAGTCCACCGCGCGCGAGTTGCCAGCCACCGACGTTAAAATATGCCGTGGCGATATCGAGCGAGCGGCCCTGGTGCTGCGCCAGCAACTGGTTCAGCACCTCCGCCATCGTGTGCTGCTGATTATCGATTACGAAGGGTATGGTCATACTATTACACTGCCTCAAGCTCAAAAAGTGTTCGTATCCAGCGAATAAACTGTTGTGCATGGAGTGCATGCGCGTCAAGATATTTTTTTGTGATCGCCTGTCCCATTGGTTTCCCTGGTTCTTCTTGCCAAGCAAGCCAGGCCAGAGGTAGCATGTTCCAAGCGGTCCTGATAGGTATTGTATCATGTCTGGTAGTGAGTGTCTCTGCCCTAAAACTGTACCAGATTTAGGCGGGAAGTTCCATTGAAACGTGGATGGGTGCCTCGCCTTCTTTGGCCTCACGCAGTGTAATGTCTGCTGTAATCCCAAGGCAGAAAACAATTCCAGTAACGTCTCTAACGTGGGATTGGCTTGTTCCGACGACAGCAACCTGGAGATCGCTTCGCGTTTTGTGTCCATACGTTCAGCCAGAACCTCCTGACTCGTATGCTGATGTTGGCGGAATGCTTCAATAGCGTGCATCAGATCAAGCTCGGCTGACATTTCGCGATATCCTTCGGCAAACTCTGTATCTTGTAGACGCTTACGTAACCGTTGCTCAAATCTTGTCATCGCTTTCCTCCTGAACAGGACTCACCAGATGCGTTTGCAGATATTCTTTCCAATAGGCAAATGCCTGTTTGTAAATCGCAGGAAACTTCAATTTCGCTGTTGCCTGGATGATACGATCAGCCCAAACCAGCTCCCCACGTTTCAAGACTAATAGCCTCTATAATCATTTTGTCGCCCGTCCGTTCTTACCCGTGTCAACTTCTTGTGATCGCCCGTGTGTCCTCGCGGTCGTCCTGCCTCTCAAAAACGGTTGGAATGACGATTATTACGCCCTGCTCCCCATTTTAAATGATCACCGTGTTAAGCCGAAAGCCGCGCGGTAGGCTGTCGGCGTCAGGTGGAAGGCCGCCTGGAAAGCGCGTGTCAGGTGTGGACCGTCGCTAAAGCCGACCTGTTGCGCAATTTCAGTGACGGTGAGTGTGGTACTACGCAACAACGTCTGAGCACGTTCGAGACGTAGGCGTCGCAGATAGGTGGCTGGGGGCACACCAACCTCGCGCAGAAAAAGCTCGCTGAAATGACTGGGCGAGAGAAAGAGGAGAGCCGCCAATTGTGGTACGGTTAATGATTCCTGAAAACGCTCTTCGCAGATACGCAAGACATGAGTGATCTCCGTGCTGTATGTGTGATCTGGCTCGAAAGTAGCCGCTTTTCGCTCCGGTACCGGATAGCGCGTGACGGAGACCAGCAGACGAAAGAACTGGCTATGCGTCAAGAGGGCGGCTGCCAGTTCCGGCGTGACGTATTCGGCGCAAATCTCTGTTAATATCTCATTGGTGGCTTGATGACGTTCAGGCGAAAGATGCAAACGGTGAGTATAATCGGTATACGTGTCCGAGGCATTTTCTGCTGCCAGGAAGAGTTGCCAGAAACTGGGGAGCGCGCGCAATGCCTCAACCTCCTCAAGAGAGAAAAACTGGCGTTGAAAATAGAATGCGTCGATCTCAAGCATGCGATAACGCTGGTAGGCATGGATGGTTCCCGGCGGGAGAAGATAGACATCGCCGCGTACAATCGTGTAGGGATGACCGTCAATGAGATGGATGCCCTGACCATTCTGCACAATATAGAATGCGTAGAAATCCATGTGCTGGTGGAGTCCAGTATCCAGACCATCCATGTAGTGCTCGTGTCGTAGCAGCAGTGGAATGTGGGGATGCAGGGGCATGGATGCAAAGATACAGGGATTGACCTCTTTATGGGCAGTTCCTTCGGGCCATAAGAGTGTGGCAGGATAACGCATGCTCTTGGCTCTCCCTCTCAACAGAGAAAATGGCAAGAATTCAAATGAAATCGACAAGCCTTCACCAGCATTTCCCTATATACTTACCTCATAGATATGGACGCCGTCAAGCCGTATAATCCTGACAGGAGGAGAACAATGAGTCAGCAAGAACTGACAACGTCAAGTTATGCACCCTTTATTGAGTCTGATGCTCACGCCAGTGCTGTAGCGTTGCGGGAACGTATGAACGAACAGGGCTATCTCTTTTTCCGCCATCTCGTTCCAGCAGAGGAGGTGCTGACCGTGCGCCGTGCTGTGCTAGAGCTACTGAGCGCGGCGGGTTGGACCGATCCGACCCATGATCTAATGGAGGGAAAAGCAATGCCTGGCCATAAACCGCTGACTGAAGGTCAGCCAGAATATGCTGCCGTCTATCGTAAGGTGTTGCAGCTGCCCGTTTTTCATAACTTCCCCTGCCATCCAGCACTCATGGAGGTTGCGCAGAAATTAGTAGATGGCGTGACGCTCGTGCATCCGCGCCGCATCGGTCGCATCACCTTCCCTGGATCAACTGCTTTTACCACGCCCGCCCACCAGGACTTTTACTACATTCGCGGCTCCGTTGAGACGTATTCGTGCTGGACACCTCTCGGCGATTGCCCTCGTGAACTGGGAGGGCTGGCAGTCTGGCCTGGTTCGCACACACAGGGTTTTCTTGAACACAGCATCAAGCATCCTGGGGCTGTTGGTGGTCACGGCGTGCCCGTCGATGAGGCAAAGGCAGAATGGCGTACGACCGACTTCGAGGCTGGCGATGCGCTCTTCTTTCGCTCCTACACCATCCACAAAGCGTTGCCCAATCTGACAGATCGGATCCGCCTCTCGACCGACAACCGTTATCAGGCCAGTAACGACGAGATTGATCCGTCGGCCCTTGAGTCGCATGGGATTGCCGGAAAATGAGCGGGGGTCCGCTTTTCCGTTTGGCGAGCATAGGCAGTAGTGACGGTATCTAACCCGCCGCAAGCCGCCACGGCTTCAACCTGAGCGGTGAGGCGGGTTAGATACTGTCAGTCGTGCGGCCTGTTTTGCTCGTTTCGCTGTATGGTTGGTCTGATGCGTAAAGGATGGACGTGTCAGAAATGGGGCATTTCTCCAGCGTTCCTTTGGCTTTGGGTTGGAGGAATGCTGTCTTATTTTAGGAACAGTTCAATTACTGGAACAAGCACATCCGGGCGCTGGATAGGCAGCAGGAGGGTGAGCGTATTGGTAGCCACAGGATCATTTTCAACTTGATGACCAACTTGGGTCCTATCCTGTATGCGCACCTCAGAGCCATCGTGCAGGAACTGGGCGTAGGCCACACGTCCCACCATGTTTTCCAGATACAGCGCACCCATCGGCCAGGAGAAGATATGCAGGTAGAGGCGATCTCCATGCTGGGTAAGGCGGCAATCGGGCGGAGCGACAAACTCGCTCGCGCTGGCCCCGTAAATGGAACGCGCGTGCTTGCGGGTCCACGTGCCCATCGCGTCGAGAGTGGCCACCGCCCGGCTCTCAAACTCCCCTCGTGCGGTCGGACCGACGTTGAGCAGCAGATTGCCCCCTTTGGAAACCGTATCGATCAGCATGCAGACCAGTAGATCGGGCGATTTCCAGTTCAAATTATCCCGATCATACCCCCAGCTCCCGTTGAGCGTCTGACATGCCTCCCAGGCGACCCGCTCTCCATCTACTTTGACCCATTCGCGAGGCTGAACCTGCTCCGGCGTGCTAAAATCGCCCCTGATCTCCAGGCGATCGTTGACCAGAATTTGGGGCTGGAGTTCATGCACCATCTTGAGAAGTTGTTCTGATTGCCAGTCCTTCTTGCCCTTGCCCTGTGACCAGCCCCAATCCCTGCTGGAATAAGAACAGTCAAACCAGATGATATCGATTTGCCCATAATTGGTCAGCAACTCGCGTACCTGGCCGTGCAGATATTCGGTATACTTCCGAATATCGCGATGCTTTGCCTGCTCGCGGAACTCCAGGTCATCGCGCTGAGGATGAAAACCATCAACGGGAAACTCGGGGTGATGCCAGTCGATAAGCGAATGATAGAAGCCGATTTTTAGCCCCCCAGCCCGGAATGCTTCGACCCATTCCTGGATCAGATCCCGGCCAGCAGGAGTATTCGTCGCTTTATAATCGGTCAGTTGGGAATCCCACAAGCAAAAGCCATCATGGTGCTTGGTGGTAATGACAGCGTAACGCATGCCTGCGCGTTTGGCTATGCGTGCCCATTCCGTGGGGTCGAAAAGGTCTGGATCAAAATGATCAAAATATCGCTGATAGTGCTCATCGGTCAGCTCTTCGTAATTTTTTACCCACTCATGCCTAGCAGCCAGGGAATAGATCCCCCAGTGGATGAAAATGCCAAATCGATCCTGAATAAACCATTGTTTGTGTTGCTCCGCGCTTTGTGGCGTTTGTTGCGTCTGCTTCATAGTAGAAACACAAGTCCTTTCTTATTTGACGTTTAGACAAAGGAAACCTGGGCAGAGGTAGAAAAGACCCGACTCAGCCCAAAGAAAGACGAGTCCGATTCTCCATCCCTACTGAGTAGAATTGCATGATCCTTTCCGGTTTGGTCCCATTGATGCTGTTGTCACACTCGGAGCCATCATGGTGCTGTGTGGCGCGGTCTATGCGCTTTTCCAACTCGGTGAGGAGATGGAGTAGAGCGGTGCTGAGAGCACAGGATGAAAGGTGAGGATGTCGTCCGGGGCAGCTCATTCAAAGTGGTGAACCGTCCCGGACGACAGAGTAGACCTCAGCCAGCCTTATTGATCGACGTAGGCATCGGCGATCTGGAAGTAGTAGTTGCCGTAGCTATCGGCACGCAACTGGGTTGCGGTAATGCGGAAGTAGCGGGCCGAGATCAGACTGCTGAAGTTGAACAACTGAACAGGATTGGGTGATCCGTAAATGGACGGGTCCACGTAGGAGTCATAGGACTGACCGGGAGCCTGTGTCCAATTTACTCCATCGTTGCTATAGCTGATCGAAAGCCCCTCAGGAAAACAGTTCCCGTCACGCGGTGCAAGGCGTATATCCTGCACGAGCTGCGTGCTTCCCAGGTCCAGTTGTAGCCATTCCGTCGCGTTGGCGCTGCTATGCCCATTACTGGACCAGTTTGTTGCCGTCAGCCCATCGGCAACATTGCTAGCAGGCCATCCAGAGATCTGCGACGAGGCAGTAGCAGTAAAGGGAAGCGAGTTCTGCACCTGCATCTGGGCAAGCTGCAAGACGTAGTTGCCGTTGTTATCCAGCCCCAATTGTGTAGCATACAGGCGCATATAGCGGGCTGTCACCTGACTGGAGAACGTGAAGGATTGTGTGTTGCTGCCCGGATTGGAGTAGCTGGTGTAAGATTGACCAGGGATGGTCGTCCAGTTCACATCATCATTACTGGATTGAATGGAGAAATTGACCGGGAAGCCCAATCCACCCGCACGAGGAGTAACCTGCAATCGGTTCAATTGTTGCGAACTGCCCAGATCAAGTCCGACCCACTCGGTGTTGTTGGCGCTGGTGTGCAAGTGGCTGGAATAGACCGTATTGGGATCGGCATCCAGCACACGCCAGGGCTCCCAGTTGGTCAAGTAAGAGGATGCCTGGGCCGAGACCGGGACCGAATAGGCTTGAATCTCGGCGAGTTGCAGGTAATAGTTGCCCATGTCATCCGGGTTAAGTTGGGTAGAATACAGGCGAATGTAGCGTCCGTAGAGCGGTTGGGGAAAATCAACGACCGTTTTGGTAATCCCGTCGTCATCGACAATAGAGTACATAGCGAGGCGATAATCTACGTTGAACCAGGTAGTGGCGTCCTCACTGACCTGAATCTGCGTGTAGAGATAATTTCCAAAGGTTGGAGCAGCTAGTTGATACGCGCGATCCACTATCACCAGACGACCAATGGCGGTATTGCTGCCTGCATCGACGTAGATCCACTCGGTAGCGTTGGCGGTAGAATGTTCGTTGCTGGAATAATTCGTGTTCAGATTGCCATCAATCACATTGCTGGCGGGCCATCCTGAGAGCGCTGAAGAGGCCACGGCGTTGGTGAAGGTGATCTGGGTGTAGTTCTGAGGGATAGCTGAGACCTGGGTGCTATCCGGGCTTGAGCCGTTGCTATTCACACCGTCCATCACCAGATAGTATTTCGTGCCGTTGGTGAGACCGCTGAGCGTATAGGGACTGGATGTAATCCCTGTAACCGATGAAGTGTAATTGCCACTCGCTGTGCCATACTTGAGCGTATAACTGGTGGCTTGCGGGTCAATCTGAAATTCGAGTCGGATTGAGCCGTTTTTCGGTTCAACGGTATAGATTTGCGGAACCGCAGGCAATGAGTCGTTGGAGAAAGTGATCGGGTTGAGATAGGTGTTCCAGTCGGCCCATTGCGAGCCTGCGGCATAGCCGACGTAGTTCGTCTGCGAGATGTTGATATGCCCTGATGCATCGCCGCTGAGGCCGTCATTGTGCAGAAATGGCATCAGATTATCACGGCCCATGGATGCTGGGGAGAAATGAATACCATCGCTAGAGACCCAGAGTTGAATGTAGGATTTGGCTGTAAAACGGCGGATCGTGTTGACGGCGACAAACTCGCTATAGGCATCCACGTATTTCACATCATCCGAGTCGGCTGCTTGATCGGGGCGTTTGGAAATGGCGACCCCCTGATAGGTAATACTGCCGGGCCAGTTCGCGTTTGAGGTGGAGGCGGTGGCAACACGAGTCTGGAGGATCGGATTGCCGTTAGAATCGTGTGAGCTCCATGTGTAGTAGATGTAGAGGGTGGAACCCAGCACTACGAAACTCGGCTCGCCTGCCCCATAATCGTAAGTTAGGCCGTTGAAAGTAATAAACGGCTGGGGATTGCCACCCCATCCGCTGCCGTTCCACTTGTCGAAAGGACCGGTCTGAGAGGTGGAACGGGCGACAAAGACATCGTTGTTCGTGCCGCGAGAATCGGTGGTCGAGGTGTAGCCAAGATAGTAGTAGCCGCCAAAGTAGATGATCCCAGGATCGCAGGTCGAATACTTGTCGGCTGAGTTGGGGGTTGGCTCTAAGACAATGCTCTCCGGTCCCCAGGTCTGGCCGCCATCGGTCGAGGTCTTGTAGCGAATATAGTCCCAGGCCCCATTGGAGCCGGGAGAGCAGGTATAGACGTGTAGCCCGGTGGAGTCCTCAATCATTGAGGGACCATAGCGATAGGCCCCGCCTGTTGCATTCGCGTTAAAAATCTCCGTGGCCGGTCCAACTGAAGTGCTGGTACTCGCTTGAACGTTCCTTGGGGAAATAGTAAGTGCAAGCAGGAGCAATAGACTAAAGGCAAACAGGACACCCTGTCGTACAGTATTGCGACCGTCTTCGGCGCGCTTTGAAGAATGAAAACGCATAAGTTTCCTTTCTGGCGTCAATGCCAATGGAAATAAATGACGTGTGGTGGCAATGCGCGTTTTACCGACAAGTCTTCCCCTCTCTTCCTGTGTTTTTCGTCTTGCTTGCATTATCTATACGCTCCTGTGCCCGACTCAAGGAGGAGATAGAGAGAAGCCTTTGCCTGGAACAGGAGAAGTGGGTGGATGACCTGCCGTACTTTTTAGTTCGAGTGTGTTCCTCCTTTGTTTATGGTTTCACGAGATGAGTCTGTTTTGTCGGGTGAGATATGATCCAGGGGAAAAGGGGAATTCAAGAGTGAAATGCCCGGCCTGCATCTCGATTTCGATAATCTGTTCGCCAATGCGCACTTCTTGGAACCAACGCGTATGCAGTGTTTCTAGCCAGTTGCGAAATACCGCTTGTGAAGACGAGATGGGCAGAATCAGCACACCACGGGTATTTGGTGGGAGCGTAATCTCCAGAGAGAGAGTCTCGTCTTTAATCTGCCAGAAAGTGGCGACTGTTCCGTAGACTGAATGCCATGTGGCTTTTGCCCAGCCGAGTTCAGGCGATGGATGAGGAGCGAGGCGAAAGTTGCCCTGACCGCCTTTGGATGGAAGTTGCTCGATTCCCGCCACAAAACGATAGAGCCACTCGCCTACTGAACCAAGTGAGTAGTGATTAAATGAATTCATCGCGGGATCGCGAAAACCGCCCTGTTCTGTCCAGCCATCCCAGCGTTCCCAGATCGTCGTCGCGCCCTGTTGAATGCTATATCCCCAGGAAGGATAACTTTCCTGAAGCAGAAGCCGATAGGCCACATCTGTATAGCCTAGCTCGCTCAAGACTGGCAGTAAATAGCCGACGCCGATAAAGCCAGTTGCCAGATGCCAGCCTCGACGTTCGATATCGGTCACCAGGTGCTGAGCGGCACGCGCGCGCATATCATGGGGAATGAGATCGAAGGCCAGCGCGAGCACATAGCTCGTTTGAGTCTCACTTGCGATACGGCCATCATCCTGTACATACGCCTCTATGAACGCTTGTGCTATCTGCGTGCGTAGACGTTCATAGTTCAAGGCCTCGACGGAGTGACCTAGCGCGTGGGCCATCTCAGCCATCAGTTGCGCGGTATAGGCGTAGTAGGCGGTTGCCAGCAGGTCTTTGGGCGTGAGCGTTGCCTCGATATGGTTTTCCGCCTCTCTATCCAGAGCCAACCAGTCCCCGAAGTTGGCCCCGTTGCGTGCCAAGCGGAGGCCAGTGGGATTGGCTGCGGTGAGATATGCCATCCAACGTGTCATGGCTTCCCAGCAGTATTCGATCAGACGGATATCACCATACATGCGGTACATGGTCCAGGGAACAATGACCCCGGCGTCTCCCCAGGCGGGCGCGCCAACGTGGGAGAGCATGACGGACGGTGCGCCATCGGCGAACGCGCCATTGGCGGATTGCTCGTCCAGAACATCGCGCATCCATTTGGTGAAGAAGGCGGTGACATCCATATTGTAGGCGGCGGTGCGCACAAACACTTGAGCATCTCCCATCCAGCCCAGGCGTTCGTCGCGTTGTGGACAATCAGTTGGCACACTGATGAAATTGCCGCGTTGCCCCCAGACAATGTTCTGGTACAACTGGTTGACCAGCGGATGACCGCAACTGAAGAGACCAATGCGCGGTGTATCTGAACCGATTACACATGCGGAGATTGCGTCGGGAGCGAGTGAGCTTGGATAGCCGGAAATCTCGACATAGCGAAACCCGTGAAAGGTGAAACGCGGCATGTACGTGACTGGATGATCGACATCGGCTGGAATATAGAGGTCGGTCTGTTGGGCACTACGCAGATTGGTGACATAGAGGCATCCATCGCTGTCCAGTATCTCAGCGTGACGCAGACGGATCGTTTCCTGCGCGTGCGCCGGAATTTCCAGGCGTACCCAACCAGCCAGATTCTGGCCGAAATCGATCAGGTATGTCCCTTTATCCATCTTTGTGATCTGTCGTGGTGGAAGCTGTTCGGTGATCCGCACTGGCTGTGCACAATCGGCGACAAGCTGTGGGAGTGCGGTGCGTGGCAGGGTGGAGACGGGCAGCCATCCCTGGTCATCAAAAGACGGCTGGTTCCAACCTGGTTCTTCGCGTCGGGCATCATAGGTTTCGCCCATCAACAGGTCAGCCCTGAGCAAAGGGCCTGTCGAGCCACGCCATTGGTCATCCGAGACAATCCGCTCGCTGGTGCCATCCTCGAACTCTAGATGAAGTTGGGCGAGGAGTTGTGGAGTAGTGCCATAAAAATATGGACCAGTATTCGAGACGTACCCACAATACCATCCGCTACCGAGCTGAATGCCCAATACCTGTTCTGATGACGAGGTGAGCAGATGGGTGACATCGTAGGTTTGATACTGGAGACGCACATCGTAATTGGTCCATCCGGGTGTCAAGCAGGCATCGCCGACCCGCTCACCGTTGATCGTTGCCTCATACAATCCCTTGGCTGTCACATAGAGCCGGGCGCGTCGTAGTGCGTTTGAGAGGTTGAAAACCCGGCGGAAATAACGTACAGGCTGATATGACTTGTCCTGTGATGGCTGGGCTGGCAGGTAGATCCAATTCGCTTCCCACTCATCAGGTGAGAGCAGACCCATTTCCCACCATGATGCTGATCGACCACTGTACTGTACTCCCTCGGCGTCGCTCGTTCGTGTCTCTACCTGCCAGAAATAGCGCCTACTGCTCGTCAACGCTGGCCCATCATAGGTGCAGAATTGCACACCGGAGGGAATCCAACCACTGTCCCAGATGTAGGACAATCCATCCAGCAAGGCGGCCTGTGTTGTTCCCACCGTCACCCGATAGGCCAGTTGTTCACAGCCGAACAAGCCCTCTGATGCATGCAGTTCCCAACTGAGGCGGGGCGCAGGAGAGTCAATCCCCAAGGGAGTTACCAGCCATTCACAGCGTGGATTCGTGGGCGTTACAGCATTCAACATACAAACTCCTTTTTGTCCAGATGGTCAGTTTTTCCTCTGGTCTACAGCGTAACTGGTCCGGTTGACTGACGAACGATCAGGTGTGCCCGCAGTTCAAGATGCACACGCGGACGGTCTCGCTCTGCTAGGCGAGCAATCAGCAATCCCGCCGCCTGTCTTCCCATTTCGTAGGCTTGATAATCGACACTGGTCAACGGAGGAAAAACAGTATATTGTGCTAGATGCGTGTTGTCGAACGTGGCAATACTGACATCCTGGGGAACCCGTAATCCCAACGAAGAGAGGGCCGCTATAGATGAACCTGCTAGCAGATCGTTGACGACCACCAGTGCCGTTGGACAATCTTCTTTTGGGCAACCCTCAAAGAGTGCCTTCGTCGTGTTATAGCCGTCAACTACGGTTGGACCGCAACGACAAATCCAGTCGTACTTGACCGTTAAACCTAGCTGTTGTTGCGCTCGCAAACAGGCATCGAGGCGATAATCAAAGATGGTATGATCGGCCACGCCGTGAATATAGCCGATCCGCCGATGTCCAAGCTCAAATAGATGCTGAAGAATCTCGCGCTCACCTCGCTCCAATTCCGCCTGCACATTATCCACGCGTGAATGCATTACGCCTAGCGTGACAACCGGATAGCCCAGGTCAAAGAGATGATTAAGCTCTTCGTTCAAACGTGGTCCCGACGCAGGAATCAAAATCAGGCCGTCGTAGCGTTTTTGCTTGAGCCAGGTGAAACATTGTAGTTCGCGTGCATGCTCGAAGTGAGTTAATACCCGAAATAGACCAAATTGATGTTCTTCCACATAGCTTTCAATGCCAGCGGCGATTTCCTGATAGTGAGCATTCTCGACTTCGGGGAGCGCAAAGCCCATAAGCGTGGATGTCCGTCGATTGAGCGAACGCGCTGCTTCGCTCGGGTGGTAATCAAGCACTCTCACGGCTTCCATGACGCGAGCACGTGTCTCCTCAGAAATAGACTCGCCGGCCACATCATTGATAACGAAGGAAACCGTGGTATGCGAGACGCCCGAAAGACGGGCCACATCGCGGATGGTCGGGGCTTTTACCCCCGCTTCTTTTTTCTTCATAGACTTTCCAGATGAATGATATGAGAGCTTTTTCGCTTCCCGACAAGAAGGCGTATCCGGCACAAAGCGTGTTGTTTGTAATGTTACCTGTTACCGAACTTTGTTCTCGCAGAGAACTTGCACGATAAAGCCACAGCTTTAGAAGAAAGTATAGGGATAACCTCGTGCTTTGTCAAGACTTTTTCACGAAAATCCCGAATAACCAGACTATATGCCTCTATTATCTTCATAATCAAGACTTTTTTTGCAATATAGGAGAGAACAATGCATTATTTTGTCCATTTCCGTATCAATCATAGAAAAAGAATCATAAAGTCTTGACAAAGCACGAGGTTATCCCTATACTCTATAATCAATGGTACTAAATCGGTAAAGTACCAAATTTGACCATGTAAGTGCGTGACAATGTTGCGAACTGGCACTTATAATCTGCTTTTCCGTCGATAGTGCTTGCCAATGAAGGAGGTACAGATAAGCATAGGACTCATTGCAGAGGTTCCGCCGTTTTTTGCGCCCATCACCTTGATGGCCGCGCATGGCCTCTTCTGCCTGAAACCGATCTATCCTACAAGACTGCTCCGCGTATTTCCCTTTATCGCTGTTTCGTTCTTTTCTTGAGGAGGGCCCTATTTATGAGTGAACGCTCAACCCTTTCGCGCCGCACTTTGCTGAAACGCTCCGGCATGATGGTCGGAGGCACAGCCCTTTTTGGTTCGTTATCCGATGTTCTGGCTGCCTGTGGTAGTACATCATCCACAACTTCTACGACGAGTCAACCGGTTAAGCTCCGTTTCTCCATGCTCCAAGACCCCGGCGAGATTAAGAACGCCCAGGCCCTTGGGAGTGGTTTTAGCAAACTGCATCCCAACGTCTCCTTTTCCTATGAACCTATTTCGGGGACATACGACCAGAAAATTCTGACTGAGGCGGCTGGCGGTACACTACCAGACATATTCTGGATTGCGGACGTATACGTGCCAGAGTTTGCTAGCAAGGGCATTATGCTGCAGCTCGATTCCCAGTTTGCCCAGGATAAGGTGAATCTCAATGACGTTTATCCTGGTATGCTGGGCATTGCGAAATATAACGGCAAGCTCTACGCAGTGCCACGCGACTATAATCATGTTGTTACCTACTACAACCAGGATGCGTTCACTAAGGCCGGCCTCTCCGCTCCCTCGATGAATTGGACCTATGCAGATTTCTTGGCCGCATGTGAGGCACTGGTGAGCAAAGGGGGCGTCAAGTACGCGCTTAATTTGAATGTCTGGTGGGCGACCTACGTTCCCTTTGTGCGCGGCTTCGGCGGTCATATGTTCAGCAGCGATGGTAAAAGTGTCGCCTTCACCAGTCCGCAGGCACTGGCTGGCTTGCAAGCTCTGACAGATCTGGTGGCGAAAGGATATGCGGTCAATCCAGCCAATCCCCCGACAAACGACCCGTTTACGACGGGCGATGCCGCGATGAGCTGGACCGTTCGCCCTGCTGATTCCTCCTATCAATCGGCGATTGGCAGTAAGTTTACCTGGAACGTGACGCGCTTCCCAAAAATGCCGCAGAATCCGGTCATTGGCGGAGGCATGAGCGGTTATGCTGTCTCCGCGCAGTCACAGAATGCCCAGTGGGCCGCCAGGTTCCTTGAGTATATCATCAGCCCGGCAGGTCAGCAGATCTTTGAGGCAACCGGTAACTCGGTTCCCGTGTTGGAGTCGCTGCAAACGGATAGCACCTGGCTGGCGCAGCCACGTGCAGGTTTCAACAACCAAGCGTTCTTCTACGATAACCAGGACGATACCTTGCCACCAAATGTGCCTGCAAGTATCACGACCGCCTATAATACGGCGATAAGTGATGCCTTCACGAAGGTGTACCTCAAGAAGGCCAGCGTCCAGGACGCCTTTACCGCCGCGGCGAGTACCATCAATAGTGCGCTCAGCAGTGCTTCGTAGTGATCTTCGGGGTGGGTATGAGGCTTGCTTCATATTCACCCGCCTGTTTCCTAGAGAGGTCTTATGCTCCAGGATATTATCAACTCAGCCACAGGTGAGAACCACTCCACGGTAGATGACAGGCAACAGCGGAAGTGGCTTACCTTACATAACCGTGAGGCATTGTATGGGTATCTCTTTGCCATGCCAGTGATTCTAGGATTGCTCATCTTTACTCTAATTCCGTTAATCTCCGCTTTATATTACAGCTTTACGGACTACGATCTGTTGACGAAAGCGAACTGGGTTGGATTCGCTAATTACCAGCAACTCTGGCACGATCCTTTATGGTATAAGTCGTTGAGTGTGACACTACTCTATGCGCTTATCTCGGTCCCGCTTGGACTCATCGGGTCGCTTGGCCTGGCGATGCTGCTCAACCGCGAGGTGATTGGCGTACGTTTCTGGCGCGCGGTGTTCTATCTGCCTGTGGTTTTTCCGGCTGTTGGAGCTTCCTTGATCTGGCTCACGATGTTCAACGCCAACGATGGCCTGTTTAATACGATCCTGACCTTTTTTCATCTGCCACCCTATACTTGGGTGAGTGAACCGGAGACGGCACTCCCTTCAATGATCATTTTCAGCCTGTGGGGCATGGGCGGCTCGATGCTGATCTGGATTTCTGGTTTGCGCTCTATCTCCACAGACCTGTACGATGCGGCGAAAGTAGATGGCGCGAATGCCTGGCACCAGTTCTGGTCGGTGACATTGCCGATGCTGTCTCCGGTCATGCTCTTTAACCTGATTATCGGGATCATCAGCAGCTTGCAGATTTTTACACAGGCCGAGGTAGTAACCGCGGGTGGACCGTTGCACGCGACATTTTTTATTGTCCTCTACATTTACCAGGAAGCCTTCCAGGATTTCAAGATGGGCTATGCCTCCGCTATTGCCTGGATGCTGTTCCTACTCATCGCGCTGCTGACAGTCCTGGTATTGCGCACCAGCGGCAGTTGGGTCTATTATGCGGGAGGTGACAGACGTGAGTAAAACCGTTTCTCTCGCTGGTTCATCCAAAGGGCCAGCTTCTCTTCGACCGAGCAGACTGCTACCGACGCTGCTGCTGTGCCTGCTTGGGTTCATCTTTCTCATCCCTGTTTTGTGGATGCTGAGTTTGAGCTTGCAAAGTTTTCAGGAAACGATTCAAAATCCGCTGACGATTTTACCACATCATCCTCAATGGGGCAATTATCTGCAGGCATTTCACGATGCTCCTCTACTATTGTATATGGAAAATACTCTGACTATTACTATTGCAGTCGTTGTTGGGGCAACCTTCTCAGCCGCCTTTTGCGCCTATGCTTTTGCGCGTCTGCGTTTTCGTGGGCGTGGTCTCCTCTTTGGTCTCGTGCTGGCGACACTGATGCTTCCACCGGCGGTCACGCTGATTCCGCTCTACATCCTCTTCCGCAACCTGCATTGGATCAATACCTTCCTACCTCTGACGGTTCCTGCATTTTTCGGCGGGGGTGCCTTTAACATTTTCTTGTTGCGTCAGTTTATCCTCACCATCCCGCGTGAATTGGATGAGGCCGCGCTGATCGATGGGGCGAGTCACTGGCAAATTTTTCTCTACCTCATCCTTCCGCTCTCCAAACCAGCACTGACTGTGGTAGCTGTCATGACGGCTGTTGCCACCTGGAATGATTTCTTGGGTCCGCTCATCTATCTGAACACGCCCGATCATTTTACGATGGCACTCGGTCTGGTTTCTTACGCTGGCAATGCTGGCCTGTATACCAATCCGCAGCCAGAATTGCTGATGGCAGCCACAGTGATGATGATTGCACCGATTCTTCTCCTGTTCATCTTTGCGCAACGCTATATTATCCAGGGAATTGTGACGACTGGCATCAAAGGCTAAATATCTTCAACTGCATAGGAATGTAAGAGCCTTAACCCAATGAGTATCTTGTTCGGCGTAGTGGCGCGCGCGATAGGCCAGATGATCGTCTTTTAAAAAATAATGCGAACAGGTCACACGATGGTGTAGGGGCGTGATTGATCACGCCCTACCCACGCCCTATCCACGCCCTATCCACGCCCTCGTCCCCCGTCACGCTCTGCCCGTGCCCTTGTTTTGTACAGGCATATGGCATAGAGTATAGAGAAGAGAAGTAGCGGCCAGCAGCAAGAAAGAGGCGTGCATGGAGTCGGGCGAAGCTCAAGAACGTTTTCTAGAAGCAGATGTGACGCATGAACAACAGTGGCAGGCATTGAGCCTGAATAACCAGGCCTGGTTTACGCGCGCGGCGCGAGCCAAGTCCAGAGAAGCGGTGTATGAAGAGGGCGTGATGTGGACGAGCGGGCATCTGGTGCTTTCCACTGTCAATCCTCTCTTGATTGACGAGCAGTTAGAGCGTGCGCTGCGCTGGTTTCGCACGCAATATCCCCAGGAGGATGTGACCTGCTGGTACCTCACTGCCGCAGCCCCTGGTGACCTTGCGGCGCGTTTGCTGGCGCGTGGCTTTAAACCCGACCGATCTCCGCACTGGATGTGGTGTCACCTGCGTGATCTTCCGCGCCAACCTGTCCCATCTGCGACTTTTGATATTCAGGTGTTCGACGACGAACCGCCCAGTCAGGGAGACGAGCTTTCTTCCTATCCCGTGGAGAGAAGCACAGTGCGCTCCCTCATGCATTGTCTATATCCGCGCAACGTGCGTAGTCTGGTCGCTTTTCAGAAGAGTCAGATCGTGGGACGGTGCATGCTCAATCTCACAACGGGCGCGTGGGGCATCGGAGGGCTGTTCGCGATGGAGGTGCTACCGCTAGCGCGCAAGCAGGGCATCGGTAGCGCGCTGACATGGGAGGCATGCAATCTTGCGCGACAGATGGGCTGCCATCATCTCATGCTCAATGCCACGCCGATGGGAGAGCCTGTCTATCGGCGCGTCGGCTTTCAATCGCTCGGCACCCGTCCAAGCTGGTATCTGCGCCCTGAGTTTGCCGAGTAAGCGTTGCCCAAATCTCGTCATCTTTCAGTTCTGACCCGGCTGTGTTCGGATTCCGGCGATGACGAGATCGAACATGCGGTTGACTCCATCAGGGTCAGACGCACGTTCGTTTACCAGGGTGATTCCGAAGACGAGTCGTATCACGTCGACAAGATGGACATCCGTGCGGATTTGTCCTGCGGTCTGGGCGCGGAGCAACAGGACTTCTCCCGCCTTGAGCATCGATATGTTCGCGGTATAGATTCTCGTTCCCGGAACGTGCTTGGCCGCCATGATGGCTGCTCCCATGCTCCGTCCTCGTGCCGCGAAGTCCATCTGGAGACGAAGCCAACTGATCAGGGCGTCGAAAGGAACCGGAGCACTTGCAAGTTCTTCAGCGTGCGCTTTCAATGCATTGGTCTCATCCAGGAACACGGCTTCAAGGAGGTCCTGACGTGTAGGAAAGTGACGGTACAACGTTCCGATGGCGACCCCAGCCGACTTGGCAACGTCCTCGAGGACAATGTCAGCACCAAGCTCCGAAACCGCGACTCGCGCCGCGTTCAACAGGCTGACGTAGTTGCGCTGAGCATCAGCGCGCATTGGGCGATTGGCTTGTGTTGGCTCGTGCATTTCATGTGACTCCTTCCTCCTCGAAATATTGACCCTTGACAAAGTGAGGGTCCCTCCGTTATTATAGAGAAGTAACATGAGGAACCCTCCGTTACTATATGGATATGCCCTCATTTTATCACACTCATGCTTGATCTTACTAGGAGAAGGAGAACATTCTCATGCGCGTTTTCGTTACAGGAGCCACAGGCTTCATCGGTTCTGTCCTTGTTCGCGAACTCATAAGCACTGGTCATCAGGTCGTTGGCCTGACCCGCTCAGATAATGGTGCTACGGCACTGAAGGAAGCCGGGGCCGAGGTGCTTTACGGAACCCTTGAGGACCTCGACAGCCTACGCCTCGGTGCTGCCGCTGCGGACGGCGTCATTCACCTTGCGTTTCAGCACGGCAGCGCGGACTTTGCGGCCGCGCTCGCCACCGATCTGCGCGCCGTCGAGGCGATGGGAGCGGCACTCGCAGGCTCTGGCAAGCCATTCGTGACCACCGCTCACCTGAACGGAGAGGCATCGACTAACGCGGTGCTCACACTGGCGGGAGTGCGAGCAGCGGTCGTCTCCCTCTCTCCATCCGTGCATGGCGAGGGCGACAAGCATGGTTTCGTGCCACGGATGATTGATGTCGCCCGCACGAAAGGCGTCTCTGCCTACGTCGGTGATGGGTCCAACCGTTGGCCTGCTATCCATCGCCTCGATGCGGCACGCCTGTTTCGCCTGGCACTGGAAACCGCCCCAGCAGGGTCCCGGCTGTACGGGGCCAGCGACGAGGGGGTGCCATTCCGCGACATCGCCAGCGTCATCGGTCGCCACCTGAACTTGCCAGTGGTCAGCATTTCTCCTGAAGAAGCCGACGCCCACTTCGGCTCTTTTCTCGGCATGGTAGCGGCGACCGACATCTCGGCGCGGCTCGACATGCCGAGGTTGAGTGCGCAGACCCAAGAACTCTTGAGCTGGCAGCCTGTGTACCCGCGCCTTCTCCCAGACATCGAAGAGTACTACTTCAACAACTGATGTGAGGTTGCGAGCCATAATGCTCATTCTGCTTGGTAGGGGCGTGATAAATCACGCCCTGCTCGCACGTCGATCCGCCTAGCGGGCCATGTGATGGAATCCG
>DAIDJF010000070.1 GCA_027451525.1 Ktedonobacterales bacterium | reverse complement strand
AACATCCCTGCACGAGGTGCATCGTCCTATAGTAGGGGCGGGGGCGGTGCTGGGGATGGGTGGGGACCCTTGTGGTCGCCCGTGCGTCCTAGACGGCAATGGGTCCAAAAACCCTATCCGTGTAAGCCCTTGTGGTCGCCCGTGCGTCCCAGACCAGACGGCAATGGGTCCAAACCCTCCCCGTGTAAGTTCCTACGATGCCCCTGCGCGCTGCACAATTGCCACGTTGTGGCGTCAATTTCTATGGTTGGTGGTTGCAAATACCGGCATATGTGAATATTTCACACTCACCAATTATCCCGTTACTTTTGCAAGCGTGGTGCGATATAGTATATGTCGGGGACAGATGACACATGTGTTCCTATTTTCTCTCTTATAAAAAATTTTTAAAACTATGTTATGCAATACTATGACACGCTATTGATTTCCAAATTAGGAGGCTCCTCTACAATGGTAAGCCCAAAAACGCGACGGGTTTCTGCTCGCTCACGTGCCAGCAAGGGGATGCTGGCGAGCGCGATTGCCTTGCTTGTCATGCTTCTTCTTAGCGCGTGCAATACTAGCTCACAAACGCAACAGGCAAATCAGAACAAAAACAGTCTTGATAGCGCAATCGCTTATGCTCAAAGCATCGGTGTTCCTCTCACGATGTTGCAGCCTATTTTGCAACAAGAACGGCAAATTAGTACTTCAAATGCTCCGATCTCGCTTTTTTCAAATCAGAATGCGACAACCTACTACACAAATTTGTCGCAACGCTACCAGATGTTAACGGTACAGACGCAAGGGTTGGTTACTCAGGCCACGCAGCAACTTGATTATCAAGCGGCTCTCGACTTGCAGGATTTCGAGAATGTTCTGGCACAGCGACAATCACAGGGCTTTGTTGAGGCGAAACCGTTTGCCGCTTTGCTTACGCAGGAACAGGGATTGTTGGCCCATGCCAAATATCCAAAGGACTACCTGGCGATTAGCATGCAGGCGCGTAATGCTACGCAGGCTCTCCATTTGATGGGGCCAACGTATGACAATCTGACCGCCCTACAGACGGTGATTAAGCAGTTACAGGGATCACATCTGGATGTTGCGGCACTGACACAGGATGAGCAGTATGATCTGCAACTCTTCCGCTTGGCGAAGAATCCGCAAGATTTTACAAGTTTGAATGATCAGATCACGACGCAGTTACAGGAAACTACCGCGTTTTCGACGCAGGCCATTCCTTACCTGGGCGCGGCTAAACTGAGCGAATTTAGGAGCGATATCAGTCAAGCTCAACAGTATGGGCAGAACGTGACGACGTTTCAGCAGCGATTGGATGCTGATCAAACCGCGCTCAGTAATGCCAAATCGCTCAATGATTTTGTGAAAGTTTCAGCTCAGATTGATAGCGATATCGCCTCGCTCCAGTTTCCTCTGCTGCAAGGGAAAGCCAACTATCTTTTACAACAGTTCCACAAAGAGGTAGATGCATGGGGGGCGGCGAACCAGTATCATGACTCGTACAATGGCACGAGCTATCCGCTAGATTATGAGTATAACCAGAATCAGGGCTTTGGCTCCGATCTGGACACGGAATTGCAGTCGGCGCAAACGGTTGATGACTACAACACAACCATCAACGATATCAATACGGATATGACGTTGCTCAAGGCAATGGAGGCGGATTACCTGGATAAGACGCCCTGGACTCAGGCGCATAATACCGATTTGCAACTCATGCAGCAATTCAATATGACAAGTGGGCAGGTAATAGTAGTCTCGCTGGTAGAGCAGACATTGCGACTCTATCAGAATGGCAAGCTCGTGAAAGCTTTCCAGATCACTTCTGGACAGTTTGATAAACCGTCACCTCCGGGCATCTGGAACATCTTTTTGCGCCAGTCGCCAACGGTCTTTAAGTCGAGCGAACCACAAGGCTCCGCTTTCTGGTATCCCGATACCAAAATCAATTTCGCGATGGAGTATCGCACGGATGGCTACTTCTTCCATGATAGTTGGTGGCGCGTCAACTACGGCGTTGGCACGAACTTCCCGCACTATGATACGGGTGGGGATGAGTCGTTTGCTGGTAACGGTAGCCATGGCTGCATTAATATGCAAGAGGATCAGGCGGGTTGGCTTTACAATAACACAAGCTATAATACCTCGGTGATCCTGTACTAGAAAGATATCCCGTCGAAAAGAGAGCGGCCTGTCAATTGGCATCTCTCTTTTCTTTAATGGTTTCATCTGCTGAACGTGTATCAGGAACGAGGTGAATATCGACCTGCGTATGTAAACGCAACAGGCGGTTAATGATGGAGCCGCGCAAAAACTCCTCCCAGGGATGGCGTGCTGGCTGTCCCAGCACAATCTGGGTCACATGACGCTCACGCGCAATCTCAGCGAGGGTGCGTGCGACATCTGTGCCGCTTGCGCGTATAACCACTGCTCCCAGGTCTTCTGCCAGCAGGGCGTGTTCCTCCAAACGCTCTTGCGCCTCTTCGCGGCGGCGTTTCGCGTCTGGCCCATATTTGAGAAAGGCGATCAAGCGGCTGCTTATCGCCTGATAGCCGATTGGCTGAATAGAAACCGCGATCAGTTCGGCATGTAAGCCATGTGCCAGACGCCATGCGTCCCGTAGAACCTGCCGCGTATGGGGGCGATGATCGAAGCCAACTAATATACGCTCACTGGTGGGCCAGGAGGCGCGAATATCGTGTTCCGTCATATACTGTTGCAGTTGCGCTTCCGTTTTATCAGCAGTTCTACGTAATGCCAGTTCGCGTAATGCGGTGAGATTGCCTTCGCGAAAGAAATTATGCAGTGCCATCTCTACGCGCTCTGGCGGATAGATGTTGCCATGCCTCATGCGTTGGCGAAGAGCGTAGGGCGAGATATCGATGAGTTCCACTTCATCCGCTTGATCGAGAACGCGGTCCGACAAGGTTTCACGTACGCGCACGCCTGTGATACTGGCTACCATATCATTGAGACTTTCGAGATGCTGAATATTTAACGTGGTCACAACGTCAATGCCCGCGTCGAGAATCTCATCGACATCCTGATAACGTTTCGTGTGTTTGGATCCGGAGATATTGGTATGGGCCAGTTCATCTACCAATACCACCTGCGGATGACGCGCTATGATCGCGTCGGTGTCCATTTCTTCCAGCGTAACCCCGCGATATACAATTTTCTTGCGTGGAAGAAGCTCCAAGTCGCCAATTTGAGCCTGTGTTAGAGGGCGTTTGTGTGTCTCAACGAAGCCAATTACAACGTCAGTGCCACGCTCTTTGCGTCGATGTCCCTCATTGAGCATGGCATAGGTTTTTCCGACGCCCGCCGCCGCGCCCAGATATACGCGCAGACGCCCTCTTCTGTACTCCGCTGATTGGTCCTGCTCTCTATCAGCAGAACTCTTTTCCTGTGCTATAGGCTGATCGTAGAGCTGATACCGTTTGAGGAGTGCTTCTGGGTCTGGTCGCCCCTCGCGCTCAGCACGTGTTGGCTCTTCTGGTGGTTGCTGGCTCATCGTCTACCTATTTGTTACTAACAACAGACAATATAAGTGTAAAAGGTACAATTGGTCACAAATGGGGTTCTGAAAATCCAGGTGTATGCTGATGGATCTGCGTGGGAAGTTGTGATGTCGGTTTGATCTTAGTCACATGTCGTTCTGCCGCCTCCGCTGCGAGGCGCAAAAGAGCATCCATTGGAAAAGGTTTTGGTAGATATGCCAGAGGCTGAAACTCTGTTAGCCGCGAGAGACTGGGGCGTACCGCTGACAGAACTACTACTGGTAACTTTGTTTGCTCATATGACTCGCATGGTGTAAGGAGGCATTCTTTCCGCGCGACGCGCAGAATATCCCAACCTGTTTTATCGGGTAAATTGATATCTAATAGTACCAGATCAAATGTTCGGTTACGTAGAAGATCGAGTGTTTCTTGCGCATTTGTTGCCTGCCAAACCCGATGTTGGCGTGCCTGCAAATTATGTAGAATGAGTTCGCGCAGGACATCGTCGTCTTCAACAAGCAGAATATTCGCACCCGTCATAGCAATGTCTCCCTAGGCTCTGACTAATGTAAGAGGTAACGTGATGTAAAATATCGTGCCGCCTCCCGCACGTGCATCAGCCCAGATGCGTCCCCCCTGTGCTTCTATGAGACCTTTACACACCGCCAGTCCCAGACCAGAACCGGTAGGGTAGATACTCTGTCTCCCGCTCGGTTTCACTCTATAGAATTTATCAAAGACACGTTCCAGGTCCGCACGAGGAATACCTGGGCCACGATCTGCTATGCTGATCAAAATCTCTTTTGCTTGTTTGCGAACCTCAATATCAATCGGCGTTTCTGGAGGGGTGTAGCGAACCGCATTTTCGATGACGTTGGTCAATACTTGATCCATATGCAGATAATCAAATTCAACAGGTGGTGTGTCTTGCGCGACAGTGACATGTATCTCACGCCCCTGAAGCAGAGTCTGTAAGCGTGCCAGCACATCATTGAGCAATTCATCCAGGAGATAGAGTTCCTTCTCCGGTTGCAGCACGCCATGCTCAATCCGTGACATGTCTAGCAGGTTGCTCACGAGACGATTCAAGCGATCCGCCTCTTTCTCGATAGCGAGCGCAAATCCTCTACGTTCCTGTGCTTTCCACTGTACATCTTCTTGCAGCAAACTACTCGCGGCAGCCTTGATAGAGGCAAGAGGCGTGCGCAGGTCGTGTGACACCGAGGAGAGGAGGGCAGAACGTAACTCATCTGTGCGCTGCAATACCTCCATCTGCATATGTTCCTGGCGTAGTCGCGTGCGCTCAATAATGGCGATGACCTGATCGAGAAATGTCCAGAAAAAAGCGACATTGGCTCCTGCGTGTGCGCGTACCTGTTCGACTGCCTCGATGGGGAAACGCAGACGTTTCCCATGTATCCGCAGGCGTACAATGCCTATAACTTGTGCTCCCACTTTAAGTGGAATAAGATAAACCCGTGAAGACTCTGCGGTGGTGTTCAACAAGGGAATGCGCTGGATAAGGAAACGCTGTGCCTCAAGCGCGGTGAGAGAACTATGTAACCCCATGACCTGCCCTTGCTTGACGACCATTGCGGCGGCTGTTTCTTCTCCTGGCAAAAGTTGTTCGGCTTGCGCGTTGTCATATGTCGCGTATGCCATCGTCTTTAGCTCGTTGCGCTCATCGACGAGCAGCAGGGTGCAGGCATCCACTCCCCAGGATGCAAATACTGTGAAGATAGCGTGCGTCAGCATTTCTACCAGCGGTTCCAGGCACTCTTCGCGGTTGGCCGCTCCCACCAATTCATACAGAATACGAACCTCATGCTCACGATTTTTAGCATCCTGTGCATGGTAGCGAAGTGAGACGGTTAATTGGCCGGTGATGAGCGCGACGGTCAAAAAGATAAAGAGAGCCAGCCATTCTTCCGGGCGACTAATCGTAAACATGTAGAGCGGAGGGACAATAAAAAAATCGAAGGAGAGGAAGGCTACCAACGATGCCAGAACTGCGGCAAAACGCCCGCGCGTGCTTGCCAGCGTTAACACTACTAAGAGATAGGTGATAGAGATGTTTGGAATGCGTGGATAGAGATGGAACCAGTAGATGAAGCCGGTAACAACCATTGTTGTGGTGGATGCAAGCAATAGGTCTTCTACATAGGTTTGCCATACCTCCCTGACAGTATTTTTTGTGTTGGTAGAACCGATTTTCATCGTATATTGTCCTCACTATTCAATTTTTGCGACTCTATACGCTTCCCACGTAAGATTGTAGAGGAAAACTTCTCAAGAGGCGGTATGAATGAAAGGGAAATTTCTCAAGAAAATATCAATGGGCGATGAAAACGAGACTGTTTGCTTAAAAAATTAGAGCGGTCCTGAAAAATTGACAGTGTGTGCGTCCTTCTGTTATAATCTACGGGCATTCAGACCGACAAGTGTCGGCATTTTTGTATTGAAAAATAGCCCATTCTATGTAGGGCATAATGACAGCTTTTATTCTGCGCTTTCACGCAGTCATCTCGTCAATCATCGGACACTCATGAGCGTAGATTGCCGGAAACGCGGAAACGAATGTATCGGGGAGGATTGATACCACATGCCCAATAATGCTGCTGCTGAAAAGCGCATGCGCCAGGAGACCAAGCGTCGCGCACATAATCGCAGCGTGAAATCAGAAGTAAAAACAGAAGTTACAAAGGCTCGTCAGGCTATTGCTACACCAAACACCAGCGCGGAGTCCGCTGTTGAGGCGGTACGTATGGCTGTAAGCGAACTAGATCGTGCCGCTAAGAAAGGCGTTATTCACAAGAATAATGCAGCGCGCCGCAAATCGCGTTTGATGAAACAGTTAAACGCTGCAAAGCTGGCTGATACAAGCACAAAGTAAGTTGGTGCGCCCAATGCTCCGCGACATCTCTGTCCGCTACTGCTGAGCAATGAGCGCATTAGGAGGAGATTACGATGGCTGATACGAAAGCCGTAACAAAGCCAGCGGGGCAAAGATTGTTACTCGCTGTTGAAGAGGCGCAGTTACGGAAAGATATTCCAGAGATTAAGACGGGCGACACGGTGCGCCTGCAAGTGAAAGTCGTTGAAGGAAATCGTGAGCGTTTGCAGCCCTTCGAGGGTATTGTCATGCGTTTACGCGGGGCAGGCGTCAATCGCAATTTTACAGTGCGTCGCATTACGAATGGTGTGGGCGTAGAGCGCACATTCCTGATTAATTCTCCCCGCATTGACAAGATTGAAGTCATACGTCACGCGCGCGTGCGCCGCAAACAGCTTTACTATCTGCGTGGTCTGACTGGCAAGGCAGCCCGCCTCAAAGAGATTCGCCCTACCAGCACAAAGCAGACGGCGAAGTAGTAAAGAGCGTATAAAGGCAGCAGATGGGACGTTCACAGGACGCGCGAGAACAGGCGGGTCGGCAATATGCCCCAACATTACAGGAAGAGATGGCCCTGTGCGAACAGGGCTATTCGTTTGTTGCTGGTCTGGATGAAGTCGGGCGTGGCTGTCTCGCAGGGCCAGTGGTCGTAGCAGCCGTTATGTTGCCTTTACATCTGTCACCAGATGATCTCTATCTGCGTTTCAAGGGCGTCAATGATTCCAAACAACTGACCGCTCCTGCTCGTGAACGCTTATATGATGTGATTACGCAGCACGCGCTGGCAATTAGTGTCGGCGTTGGTTCTGTGGAACTGATTGACACCTGCAATATCCTACAAGCGACAAAGCACAGTATGCGCGATGCGCTCAAGAGACTTACACCCGCTCCACAGGCTCTCTTACTTGATGCACTGCTGTTACCCGATGTCGCGGTCCCGCAACGCTCAATCATCAAAGGCGATGCCCTCTGTCTCTCTATCGCCGCCGCTTCAATTATCGCGAAAGTAACGCGTGATCGCATGATGCACGAACTCCATGCCAGCTATCCTCACTATGGCTTTGCGCAACACAAAGGCTATGGTACACCCGCCCATCTCGCCGCCCTGCGTGAGCACGGCCCTACCCCCCATCATCGTCGCAGCTTCTCCCCCGTCCGTGAACTGTATGGCCTCTTCGCCGATCTCTAACACGTCTCTTCTACATGTAATTTCTCAATAAAAGCAAATAGTACACCTTCATGATTTATGTTAACGCAGCTGAATTGCGATAAATGCATTTCAGCATTTTTATTTTTCTTTCACCGCCAGTTATTAACATAGTGTTAAAGCTCATTTAACTGAACGGATATATACTCTTTTTGAGTACAAATATATGTGTTGTTACTCAAGGATAATATTTGTATCACATAGGAGAGATATATGTTTAAGTTGAACTTGAAAAGCAGTGCGGCCTTGCTGGCCATACCTTTTCTTGCCTTCGCGCTGATGGGTATGGGATATGCCCAGCAGCAGAAGCAATCCAGTACGGTATCGCACAACATGACAACACCAAGTGGAATGGTCGCTCTGCCAGGATACCATATTTCGGTTTTTGCCCGTGGGGGCAGCCAATATTCCCATCCCGACTCGGTTGTTGCTGATGGCAACTATGTCTATGTCGGCTATCAGAATCTATCACTTGCTGATGGCAGCAACCACCTGTCCAGCACAATTGTTATGTATGACAAAGATGGTGAAATCAAAAATACCTTCTCTATTGTTGGTCACTGCGATGGCCTGCGCGTGGACCCCTCGACGCATCTGGTCTGGGCAACGGTGAACGAGGACGCGAATGCTGTTCTCTACATCATCAATCCTAAGACTGGCTCGATTGCCAGCTATCCCTTCCCAGCAGCGGCCCCTCATGGCGGTGGCTACGACGATATGGCCTTTGCTAATGGTATGGTCTTTGTGGCGGCCTCAAACCCAACGCTCAACAATGCTGGTGTCAATACCGCTCCTGCCCTGGCGAAAATCACCATCAGCGGCGGTAAGCTCAGCCTGACTCCTGTTTTGATGGGCAATGCCACGGCTCTTGATACCACAACAAATCAGAAAGTCACGCTCAATGAAATTGACCCTGACTCTATGACCGTCGATATGCAAGGCAATGTCGTCCTGGATAACCAGGGTGGTTCAGAGCTGGTCTTCTTGCATAATGCGGGAACTGCGCAGCAGAGTGTAACACGTGTTCCCTTGGGAACACAGGTCGATGATAGCGCTTGGGCAACGGCAAAAGAGGGTCATCTTTTGATCGTTGATGCCAAACAGAACGCGATTTACTCCGTTCATGCAGACTTCACTACTGGAACCGTCTACACGGAAACCCCCTCTGACTCTGGGGTTGCGGGCTTTGTTGGAACTATTGATCTGACAACTGGCATAATCTCGCCAGTAATTATCGGTCTGACCAGCCCCAGTGGTATGATCTTTGTCGCTAACAACTAAATAGATACGAATATTCTTCGGGTATTCTTCTCTTGTTGGGCCTGGTGAGGTTTATCCTCATCAGGCCCAATATGTTGAGGTATGTTTATGCTAACGAGTCACGGTGGTAGCGGAACCGGGCGTTACTATGCCGGGCAGGTTAGCTGGGATACTGACCCTTGCTGGTAACGGAATCTGGATCGGCAAGAAATGCAACGTATCGGCGGGTACTGGAATTGGCGAGGTGTCCAGATTAGCATACTGATTACTGGCGTAGATGTTCGATGAAATCACATGGGCAAATGCATCACGCAGATCTGGCAATGAGTCGATGTGCCCATTAATTGCTCCGTGATTGGCATTGGACCAGATAAAGGCTTTGACCTCTGGGAACATAAATGGCAGTTCGACGGTGAGCGCACTGGCAATCCAGTGGGCTACGTCGTTGCCACCGTCATTGGAGGCAGAGGCCATCTGGCTTATCATGATTGGTTTGCCCGTGCCCATGCGCAACAGGTCGAGGTAGGTCGGTTGAAAGATTTGCGTAAAGGTCTGCCAATGATGCCCATTCGTGTTGCCCCAGTTATACCCATCCATCCCCAACCAATCGACATAGGCATTGCCAGGATAAAGTTCGCTCAAGGGCGTGCTGCCTGTATATTCGACGTTAGGCGACCAGACCCAGGTGACATTATGCACACCAAGTTGCGTAAAAAGGTCGTATACATGTCTCCATGCCTGGACATACTGACCAGCTTTATTGCCAGCAGCAAGCTCCGACCAGGGATACCAGTTACCATTCATCTCTGGCGCGAAACGCAAAAAGTAGGGATAGCCCCACGCTTTTGATGCCTCAGCCCATTCTTTAATGTAGCCATCAAATTTGCCCGCAATGATGTTTTGTAGTGAATATTGCTGCGCGTCTTCGCCATTCTCCCCATTCCAGGGGTCCCACGAAATCATTGGAATAGAGCCATGCGCGCGCACATTTTCCATCCAACCGGGCTGGAAATAACGCCCCACGCCCTCTTCGCCCCACTCCTGATACCACATCATAATCGAAACGCCCTTTCCCGCGTCGCGATTAAAATCCAACGCGGGGTCCAGATTGCCCATCCAGTTATTGCCCGCGTAGGCTCCATAGTAGATGGAGGTGGGGCCAGTCGGCAGAGGCACACGCGCAATCGGCATTGAGGCCGGTAATCCTGTCCCGCCGAAGACAATCGCAATGGTTTGTACACTGACAATGTGGATAGTGATTGCGATCTTGATCGTGATATCCACCGTATGGGTGATAATAAGATGTTTCATGTGCAAATATTGCGCAAAATTTGGAGACATTGATTGTTCCCCCTTTATCACTCAAAATGTTATGAATGGATTTCCGATACTCTATTTGTAATATTAGAAAAAGAAAACTCTGCATTTATAAAATGCTCATCTATTTTTCATGGAAATATCGGTATCTCACTCACAATCATAGTATAATATAGACAGGCAAGGGATAGCAATAGAAATTTTGAAATATTTTGAAACATTCCCAAATTGGTGGGAAGGAGAAAAAGATCGTGCTTTCTGTGACTAAGAGTGTCATATCATCTTTTGCAATTCATTCACGTGAGGCATAAGAGACTTGTCGCTTGACGATTTCCCCTGATATGATGTTAGGAAGATAGTGGTGCACTGTAGGGAACACGAGAGGAGTAGGACATGCCTATGCCGACGACGAAACAGGGAGAATACTTTTTTTTGCCGCAGGAACATGTCATCTTTGGCGCAAATAGCCTGCATAATCTTGCTGACGAGGTTGCGCGTCTGGGTGGACAGCGTAGCTTGATTATTACTGGGCGTACACTGGCGACGCAGACCGATGTGATTGATCGTGTGCGTGAGGCATTGGGCATTTCCTACATGGGAACCTATTCGGGTATTCGCCAGCACGCGCCGAAAAGCGATGTAGAGCAGGCGCTTTCCTGGGTGCAGAAGCTCAATATTGATGTGCTGGTCAGCGTCGGTGGGGGAAGTCCAATTGATGCAACGAAAGCCGTCGCGATGGCAATTTCGCAAGAGCGCGGTTTTTTCCCTATCCATATCGCGCTTCCCACGACGCTATCTGCCGCCGAGTTTTCGCATCTGGTAGGGGTGACAGATGAGCAGAGCAATATGAAAGTTGGTTTTGCTCATACGCAGGTGACACCTCGTACAGCGATTCTCGATGCAACGCTCACGCTACAAACGCCTTTACAGCTCTGGCTCTCGTCTGGCATCCGTTCGCTTGATCACGCGGTGGAGACGCTCTACGCCCCTGGTATCCATCCTATTAATGATACGCTCGCGCTTGAGGCGATTCGCCGCCTGTTTGAATATTTGCCTCAGTGCAAGGCCCATCCAGAGGATACTGAAATTCGTACCGAACTGCAACTCGCTTCGTGGATGAGCTTTTTCGACGAGGTCAACACGCCGATGGGTCTCAGTCATAATCTGGGACGACGCATCGGAGCCAGCTATAGCATCCCACATGGAGTCACCTCGTGTATTACGCTACCGCATGTTATGCATGCCCTCGCGCCGCATTATACGCACACGCTCGCGCAAATAGCCTATGCCCTACACATTGTCCCCAGTAAGACAGACGAGTTAGAGGCAGCCTATCGAGCGGCCGACGCGGTGAGCGACCTTGTTCGTCGTCTCGGCTTACCCCAGTGGTTGCGCGATGTCGGTGTCAACGAGAGCGAACTGCACGCCATTGCCACGACTACGCCCAGTCGCGTGCTGAACGCAGCCGAAGTGGAAGAGCTATTGCGTGGCATGTTGTAGCGAATGCGTATCACGTTGTTGGAACAAGTCAGAGAAAGACCAAAAATCAGTAGTAAACGGAGCGATGTACAATGCAATTTGCAGCAAGCCAGCAACCTACATTGACCCCAACTCGCATCGGAGCAATATCTGCATTCGTGGCACACGATATTGCTTATGCCAGCCTCTCGGGGGCTCAAAAATTGGATATCTATCTTCCTGAGCGTGAAGGCCCGTATCCGGTCATCGTGTACGTACACGGGGGAGCCTTTAAGTTTGGTGATAAAAGGGAGAATGAGGCCACAAAAGCGTTTTCCTTCTTACTGGCTGCTGGCTATGCCCTCGTGAGCATCAACTATCGTCTGAGCGGTGAGGCGAAATTTCCCGCGCAGATAGAGGATGTCAAGGCGGCTGTACGCTGGCTACGCGCTCACGCGACCGACTATCATTTTGACGCACAGCATTTTGGCGCGTGGGGAGCTTCCGCTGGTGGTCATCTCGTTGCACTGCTGGGTACATCCGCAGGTGTGGCTGAATTGGAAGGAGCCTATCTGGGCAACGCCGATCAAGCGAGTAACGTACAGGCTGTTGTGGATTGGTACGGCCCGACTGATTTCTTACAAATGGACGCGCACGTATTACAAAACGCGGTTTGTAGTACTGCCTATGCCACGCATAATAACCCCGATTCGCCTGAGTCAGAACTGATGGGCGCACCAATCCAGACAATTCCCGAAATCGTGCGCACTGCCAATCCCATCACCTATGTCAATCAGCACAATCCACCGTTCCTGCTGCAACATGGAACCGCCGATTGTATCGTGCCACCGCTACAATCGCAGCTTCTCTACGACGCGCTACTTCCGATGATTGGTACTGAGCGTGCAGCGTTAGTTTATGTGTCAGACGCAAAACATGCAGACAAGGTATTTCCACAGGAAGCAAACATGCAATTGGTCGCACAGTTTTTCGATAAACACCTCCGTTAATGCTTTTTAGAAGAAAAACAAGCGCGATCAGCAGACGTTCCCTTGTTTTTTCTCTTATCGCATGGTATCCTATCATTACCATAACAAGGAGGCACACTTCATGCTCAGGTATATCAATACGCCAAATGACTCCAAGATAACCCTGGTATGAGTGTGCCTTGTAGCAGATAGCCGTATCCACGTTTTCACTTCCCTATCGCCGCGAGGCCCACATCCGCTCGTGGCATTTCTGTGTCTTCCATGCCTTAGAACCGCATAATCGTGATCGCACACGTCCACGAGTTTCTCTCACTAACGTCTTTTACGCATAGTATTTCCTGCTGCATAAAAATCACGAAAGGAACTTCTGATGAGAGGTTCACTGAAAATCACGTTTCGCACGCTCTTCATGACTTATCTCAGACCGCAGTGGCGGCGCGTTACGCTCATGACACTTCTGCTACTGAGTAGCATCGCGCTACAACTGATTAATCCGCAAATTCTGGGCTACTTTGTCAATACCTTTACGGCTGGCGGCTCACAGACAGCCTTGACGCTAGCTGGAGGAGCATTTATTGCTATCGCCCTCGCTAACCAGGGTATCGCAGTGTTGGCAACCTACTACAGCGAAAATGTGGCCTGGACTGCTACCAACCAGTTGCGTATTGATCTCGTGACGCACTGTCTGGGCCTGGATATGGTCTTTCACAAGGCCCATACAGCGGGCGAGCTGATTGAGCGCATCGATGGTGATGTCAATACGCTCTCGCGCTTCTTTTCACAGGCCATTATCTATCTGCTTGGCAATACGCTGCTTATTGTCGGCGTACTGGTCCTGCTGTTTCTCGCGGATTGGCGTATTGGCCTGACCATGCTGATCTTTGCCAGCATTGCTCTGCTCATTCTGACGCGCATCAGCACGATTGCCGTGCCATTTTGGGAACAAAACCGCCAACAGTTTGCTGAAACAATGGGTTTCCTGGGCGAACAGTTAGCGGGAACAGAAGATGTACGCGCAAATGGTGCAACTGGCTATGTGATGACACGCTACTATCAGATTATGCGCCGCTCTCTGCCCATCAGTCGTCGCGCAAGTCTGGCAGGCTATAGCATGTGGATGAGTATCCTGGGCGTGTTCGCGGTTGGTAACGCTCTCGCTTTCGCCCTGGGAGCCGCGCTGTGGAGCAGTCATGCCATTAGCATCGGCACAGTGTATCTGATTTTCTACTACACGAACCTGATTATGCAGCCAATGGAACAGATTCGCACGCAGTTGCAGGAACTTCAACAGGCAGGCGCGGGCATTGAGCGTATTCAGCGTCTCTTTGCCATTGAGCCAGCAATCCGCGACGGACGCGGGACGCCACTACCAGCCGGCGCGTTAGATGTTGACTTTGCGCATGTCACTTTCGGCTATCATGCCGACGCGCTCGTCCTGAACAATATTACCTTTACATTGCCTGCTGGTCAGGTGTTAGGCATAGTGGGACGCACGGGTAGCGGCAAAACGACGCTCGCCCGCCTCTTGCTACGCCTGTACGATATACAAATGGGAGAAATTCGCCTGGGCAATATCCCTGTTCAGGATATGCATTTGCGCACCTTGCGGCAGCATATCGGCATGGTGACACAGGATGTGCAGCTTTTTCATGCCAGCGTGCGCGACAATCTGACCTTCTTTAACCGTGCCATTCCTGACGAGCGTATCCTGCAAGCGATTGATGATCTGGGTATGACTCCCTGGCTTAAATCACTATCCGCTGGTCTGGATACCGAATTGGGGTCCGATGGTGAAGGCTTATCAGCAGGCGAGGCACAGCTACTGGCCTTTACGCGCGTTTTCCTCGCTAATCCAGGCCTGATTATTCTGGATGAGGCCTCGTCGCGGCTTGACCCGGCTACCGAGCAATTGATCGAACAGGCCGTGAGCAAGCTGCTTGCCGGACGCACGGGAATTATTATCGCGCACCGTCTCGCCACGCTTCAGCGCGTCGATGCGGTTCTGGCACTGCAAGATGGGCGTATGCTGGAATATGGCCCGCGTGCCGCTCTGGTTAACGATCCCACCTCACACTTCTATAGCCTGCTGCAAACCGGGCGAGAGGAGATCCTGGCATGAAAACCTATCGCTCTATGTGGCGCATGATTAGCTATCGTCCTGGTCTATACATCGTGAACGCACTACTCTGGTCGCTCATTCACCTCTCACCGCTGATTCCAGGTCTGATCGCGCAACAATTTTTCAATCGGCTCCCGCAGGTTGGCGGCCTCAATGCAGAACTGTGGACGCTGATTATGCTGCTGGTTGTCACGGCGTTGGGGCGCGTGGTGATCATTTTTAGCGGCGGTTGGATTGATAGCACCCATCGTTTTAACATGCGCGCACTGCTGCGGCGCAACTTGCTAGCACGTATCCTCGAACGTCCCGGCGCGCGCGCTGTGCCCTACTCGCCCGGCGAAGCCATCAGCCGTATGCGCGATGACGTAATGCACGCGGAAGACGCGATTAGCTGGACGCTCGATATGATTGGCAATACGCTTTTTGCCATCGTTGCCATCATTATCCTATTGCGTATCAGTGTCACGATCACGCTACTGGTTTTTGTGCCGTTAGTTTGTATTGTCGCGCTGGTGCAACTCATGAGCAAACGCCTGGAAAGCTATCGCAAGGCCAGCAGCCAAGCTACCAGTCGCGTAACCAGCGCGATTGGCGAGATGTTCACGACCGTGCAGGCCATTCAGGTTGCGGGAGCCGAGAACAATGTCATCAGCAATCTGCACACGCTCAACGAGCAGCGGCGCGTCACTGCTGTCAAAGACCAGTTCATGGAGCAACTGCTAAACTCTACCTTCGGTAATACAGTCGGTTTGGGTACGGGCCTGATTCTGATTCTTGCCGCGCAATCGGTACGAACGCATCAGCTTGGCCTTGGTGACCTCGCCCTGTTTATCTATTACTTGAGCTTTGTTGCCGACTACACGCAGTTTTTTGGCATGTTCCTGGCGCATTACACACAAACGAAAGTTGCATTTGCGCGCATGGAGACGCTGATGCAAGGTGCGCCGTCGGAGCAACTGGTCGCTCACCATCCGCTCTATCTCGCTGGCACTGTACCCGCCCTCACCTCGCCCGTCAAGAGCGCGGCCCATGAATTCAAATCGTTGGCAGTAACAGCATTAAGCTACCGCTATCCCGACACGGGACGCGGCATTGCCGATATCAGCCTGCGTGTGCCGCGTGGCAGTTTAACGGTCATCACAGGGCGCATCGGTTCAGGCAAAACAACGCTATTACAGGTCTTGCTCGGTCTGTTGCCCAAAGACACGGGCGAGATACGCTGGAATGGTGAACTTGTCGAAGATGCGGCAAGCTTCTTTGTACCACCACGTACAGCCTATACAGCGCAAATTCCACGCCTGTTTAGCGCGTCGCTCAAGGAGAATATCCTGCTCGGCCTGCCTGAAGACGCTGTTGATCTGCCATCTGCTATCCATGCGGCAGTGATGGAACAGGATATCACGCAATTAGAAGATGGCCTGGAGACGCTAGTTGGCTCACGCGGCGTCAAGCTCTCCGGTGGACAGGCCCAGCGTGCTGCGGCTGCTCGTATGTTTGTGCGTGACGCCGAACTGTTTGTCTTTGATGATCTCTCCAGCGCACTCGATGTCGAGACCGAGCAGCAACTATGGGAGCGTCTGTTTCATCGCGGCGGACGCACCTGTCTGGTGGTATCGCATCGACGGGCCGTGCTGCAACGCGCTGACCACATCATTTTGCTCAAAGAGGGCCACCTTGAGGCCACAGGAACGCTCGAAACGCTCTTGCAAGACGTACCAGAGATGCAACGTCTCTGGCATGGAGAGGCACTGAGTTGAAAAAAAGAGGCACTGACACCAGTAAAGTGTGTCAGTGCCTCTTCGTGCAATAGATTTATTCAGGCTCTTTCAAGCATACGATCTCCGCCATACACATTTCTCATTCTAAAAGGTGTGGGCGTTGTGACAAGTTGCCAGGCGTATAAACGGCGTCCCTCATAGATAAACCATGGATCAGGTAATACATAGCTATCCTGATCTGTCCAATCAGGAGTCGCGACATCATCCTGCCAGCAGAGCCACTCAACCATTGCGGCACAAAATGCCGCCCATTTCCTCATTTCTGGCGTAGAGGCGGGAGCAATTGGTTCTTGTATAAGTGCAAAACGGTCTTTGGCATCTGAGCGTCTCCACTCATCTAAAAAATCGCCAATAGCGACCCACGGATTCGTCCCTTGTACAATCCGTGTAAATGTCTCAGCAACCGTTTGACGATGCCACCAATAAGAAGTTTTTTGTTCTGTATCCATCACTCTTCAAACAAATCCTCAATAATATACTGCACTCTTACATCTAATTTTTGTTGTTTTGTATATTTTGCAACCAACCCAAATATTGTCTGAGCATCCGTTATGCCTAATTTTTTTATAAGGGCTTTTGCATCTTCGATGTCTTGGGGACGTCCTGCTATAACTTTCATTACAAGCACATAATCGAGTGTTGCCGTATAGACGCGCAAACCAGGATATTCAACCCATTTTCTTTGTGGAGGTTGGGTATAGAAAAAACCTTTCACTCCATCATTAAGCCAATCACTAGGCAAGCCTTCTTTTCTTGCAACGGTCAGTGCGGCATCTCGAATGGTCGCTGCATTTTTAGGCTCAAAGTAAGCATCTATATCTTTTGTTATTTCACGGTTCCCTATTTCAAGCAACATCACTGCACCGCCAACAAGTAGAATCTCTCCTGTTACCTGTCTTTTTTGCAGTTCTTCACCAAGCATACGCAAATATTTTTTTATCTCTTCTTTATTCATGGTTATCGCCTAGTATGTATTTACTAAATCGCTGTTTAAGTATAACGCATTAATAAATTGCATACAAGGAAAAGCATCACACCTTCTGCCATATGCTATACTGTGGGGAAAAACGGACCAGGAAAGACTATGGCAGAATATATTTGGGGGCGCAACCCCGTTTTAGAGACATTACACTCGCCGCGCAGGATTCAGCGTATCCTGTTGGCGGAAGGGCAACGCGAAGCTCCGGTCGTGAATACTATTGTGAGCGAGGCGGAACAACGGCAAATTCCCGTTGAGGTCGTGCCACGCACGCGCCTGGATCAACTCAGTCGCGGAGCCGTGCATCAGGGCTGTATCGCGCAGGTTGCCGAGCGCAAGTATGCCAGTATCGAAGATATACTGGCACTGGCGGAGAGCAAAAATGAGCCGCCGTTCCTGTTGGTACTGGATGCTATTCAAGATGTCAACAACCTCGGCTCGCTGATTCGCACTGCCGAGGCAGCGGGGATGCATGGCATCGTCATCCCAGAGCATCGCGCCGCTGAGGTGAATGCCACCGTCGTCAAAACTTCGGCGGGAGCCACCGAGCATCTTTTGATCGCGCAAGAAACCAATCTCTCACGCGCTATCGACACGCTCAAGAAGCACAACGTCTGGGTGATTGGCCTCGCGGGTGAGGCGAAAACGCTCTACACGCAGGCTGATCTGAGAGGGCCGCTGGCTCTGGTGGTCGGCAACGAGGGCAAAGGCATTGCGCGTCTGGTGCGTGAACACTGCGACCTGCTGATTCGCCTCCCTATGCACGGGCAAATCAACTCGCTCAACGCGGCAATTGCGGGCAGCATCACTGTGTACGAAGCTCTGCGTCAGCGCACACATGGCTAGTAGCCCAGCAGGTCTTGTAGCTCCTTCTCGTATTGTTTGCTCAGGGGGATCATTGTCTCCTGCTCATCATCGAGTTGTAGCGTGTAGCTATTGCGCGTGTACTGAATGACCGCTTTGATATGCTGTAAATTCACGAGATAGGCGCGGTGAGCCTTGAAGAAACCACGCCCACTGAGACGGATTTCCAGTTCTTGTAGCGTTAAATTGCAAGCAGCCTCTTCATGGGCCGTGCGCAGGTAGGTTTTGCCATCGCGACTGGTGGCGTACAGCAGATCACCGGGGTCATAGAGCAAGATGCGATCTTCTTTGCGAGCCGGGATCTTAAAGGGCGTGAGGCGTTCTGGTTTGATCGGCTCCAGGGCTTTAACAGGCGATTGCTTTTCAGAGGAGGATGTTTGTAGTGTTGGCTCGCTACTCTCATCCCGAACGCGTGAACGGGAACCAACAACGCGGCCATCCTCCAATTCGATGATATGGGTGCAAAATTTGCCAGCCCAGGCCAGGTCTTCATCAGTGAGCAGGATGGCTGTACCCTCGGCGGCCAGTTGCGTGATGAGGCGTGCCAGCACCGCTTGCGTATCGAGGTCTGTGCGCAAGGTGGGACGGTCGAGTAGAAGCAGAGCCGGGCGCGTGAGGAGCGTGCGCGCGAAGGCCAGACGCCGCTGTGCGCTAGATGAGAGTTTGGCTATTCGCTTCTGAAGCTGGTCACTCATGCCTACCAGGGCCAGCACTTCACCAATACGATTGCGCGGCAGACCATGCAACTGGCAATAAAATCCCAGATTATCTTGTACGCTTTGTCGTTCGTAGAGCAGGTCATCCTCGAAAAGCATACCGATATGACGACGTACCGCTGGTGTATAGGGAACATTTTGTCCCTCGAATACGATGCTCCCACCGCTTGGCGTCATTTCTCCGCATAATAAGCGCAGCAGCAGTGTTTTGCCGCTGCCTACGGGGCCGACCAGTGCCACAATCTCCCCTGGACACATATCTAGCTGCTCGATTGCCAGGGCCTTGCGATTCTCGATGACCTTTTCCAGTTGGCGCACCTGTAACATGTCGCGCATCTCCACATTTCAAATTATCACGCGCTATTATAACACACCGCTTGTCAACCCGCTTGTGATTTATTTTGAATGTGAAGAATACAACCAACTGCCTCTGTACTGCTGCTTAGACAACTAAGGGAAAACGATGTCCTCTTAGTTGTGATAGAGGCGTTCGCCAGCTTGTATCGTACAGGATAACGTATTTTCAGCAGGTGGAACTGGGCAACTATACGCGTCACTATAGGCACAGTAGGGATTATAGGCCTCGTTAAAATCGAGGATCAGGGTCACATTTTCTTCATGGAAGGGAATATCAAGATAGCGACCTGCTCCGTAAGTTTCTTTTCCACTCAAGGCATCACGGAACGGGATGAAAAGGGCGGTTTCGCCATGTTCATGCAAAGAGCGGTAGGCAGTTAGGCGTTGTGGCGCACCTTCAAGTGTAAAGTGTAAAAAAGCAAAACGGATAAAGCGTTGGCGTTGTCCATCGGAAGTTGTCATCTCAACCAACTGCTGGTCGGGAAGATGCTCGACCTTTGCGCTTACGCGGTACGCAGAATTGGGCGGATAATAGCGCAAGCCGGAGAAACGGCGACGTTGCTGATGAGGAAAGGGTGAATGCGGTGAGGTGCGGAAAAAAGCATCCTTCTCCTGGCGACGCTGGTTCATCTCTCTGATATAAGTATCTGGCGGATTTAGTGACATCTGAAGACCTCTCGACTAACAGACAAATAGTTTGCATATCTCTAGGATACCTGATGAAGTTGCTCATGTTCTGTAGTCTTGGCTACAGAGTGAAAAGGGAAGCCTCGTTGCTTCCCTTTTCACACACAGGCAGGATACCTAGTCTGTGTGCCTGTGTGCCTGTGTGTTCTTTATATCATTCATGATATGCTGAAACTATAACAGCAAACTGTAACTTGGATATTGCAAGCCAATCACTGGAGGCACAGCAGGAACGCAAGCATATGCCCATCACGAAAAAACCTTAATATTGGAAGCACCGTTTTTTCTTACGCGCGATAATCAGTAAAGATGGTTGTCTCTCTACGTGGAAGAAGAGGGAGCCATTTATCGGCTCCACTTCTATATAAAGACAGTTTATAAGGATAGTCATGAACAGTTCAAGGCAGGTTCCGTCTCTCTGGCCGCTATTGGCACGCAAAGACTACGCGGCTCCATCCATCTTCACTGCGGAGAACTTGCTACGCGAGGCGCGACGCCAGAAAGGACTCTCCGAGGGAACGGTTCCTGCTCTGTGCGTGCTGGACCCCGATGGTGATCTGGTGGAGTATCTACAAGTAACACAACAGGCCAGACCTCACGCAAGATGGGCTTGCTACCATACGACCCTTTTTACCTGGACACAGGATGGAATCGAGATTGGGATTATCGGGCGAGCCGTTGGGGCATCTTTCGCGGTATTGGTAGCCGAGGAACTCTTTGCCTCTGGTTGCCAGGTGCTCATCAGCATCACCTCAGCGGGACAACTTCTCGAAGTCGCACCGCCTCCCTATGCTGTACTGATTGAGCGCGCGTTGCGTGATGAAGGAACAAGCTATCACTATCTTCCTCCAGCAGATTACAGCATACTCAATCCAGAGCTATGTAAGCTTATCATGGCTGGCTGGGAGCAGGAGTGCCAGCCGCTCTTCATCGGAAATAGTTGGACAACCGACGCACCATTTCGTGAAACGGATGCCATGATCGCATGGGGGCGCGAACAGGGCTTATTGGCTATTGAGATGGAGGCAGCGGCTCTGTATGCACTGGCTGAGGCCAAAAAGTATACTATTGTCTGCTTTGCGCACATTACTAATCAGATGGCACAGCAAGAGGGCGACTTTGAAAAGGGAGCGGCCAATGGGAGCCTCACCGCGCTCTCCGTTATCCGACAAACAGCCCAGGCTCTCAGGCTCATCCGCTGATTGTAAATACCTTGTCCGCAACCAGATCACCGTTGAACTGGAACGGATGTGCTCCCTTGATGGGGGCGGCACTGGTGTCAACACTAATCTCAACGGTTGGGGTGTAGCCACCTTGTTTGCCAACGAGCAGTGCATACGTTGGCTGACCTGCCTTCTGTTGTACGGCATGTGGCACATACCACGAGAGCGTAATATATGAGATACAGTTCTTGGGCGTGACGGTCAGACCGCCAAACATGGCGCGTCCAGGCAGATCGCTGGTCAGTGCCGTTGGCGCACCTAGCGAGTCGTAACGCCAGGGTTGCTTATAGCCGCGATCACCCAGGCTATAGAGACCGTCAGGACAGTAACGGGCCGCACTGGGAAACGAGGTGCGATATTGCGTACAGCTGTTAGATGGCGGTGTGCTACTCTTCGCACCCGTTGGTGGCGAGTTTGCAGGCGGATTGACCTGCGCATCGGTACAACAATTTGAGGAACTGGCAGAACTACCAGAGCCTCCATTATTCCCTGGTGTAGTCAGACAGACACCCGTGTCAAAGCCATCACCGGAGAGAAACTGCGCGTTTTGTGGCACGTAGACACGTATATAGTCGGCGTAGGTATCGAAGCCGTAGACTGGTCCCGTTTGCTGGTAGTTGAGCGTGATCGTCAGATTGTGTGTTGCACCACCCTGTGCATCCAGTACCACATTATCCTGCTCAGTGGTATGTACATACTGACTGGCCTTACTAATGCTGATATTGGCCTGCACGACCATAAAGCCGTCATTTGCTGTAAAGGTGCTCATCGCGCCGCTATAGTCATGCTGCACTAGCCATGACTCGGCTGCTGGATTGGTGAAGTAGATTTCCAGATCACGCGATTGAATATCTTTGATTGCGCCTTTGACAATCTCGATTAACTGGCTAGTTGAGAGATGGCGGATGCGGTCGAGCAAGAGCGAACCGACGAGCGAGGTAAAGGCTTTGCGTACGGAATGGCTCGTGCTGCCTGTTTTCTGCTGCTCAATGGCAATCGCGCTATAATTTTGCTGATAGTAATGCAGACGATCTTCCAGGTTTTTCGATGTGATGGTCTCGTTATATTCGGCAACATAAATTGGGCCGGTGACATCGAGGATGTGGGCGATAAAGGTGGGTGTAAACGAGATATCGCCGTCAACGGGACCGCCGCCTTCGTCTTGAAAAACCTGCATACTCATCTGTGCTGTCGTCGGATAATCGCCGGAGAGGTTTGAGTCGCGCAAGCCCCAGTTGCCAAAATTCATCCAGTTGCTATACTGCGGCGGTGCCTGCCGTCCCAGTTCAACGCCATTGCCTGCGTAGTCGAGCAGTGCCACGTCACGAAGGCTGAGCGGGGCCATGCGCCCATCGGTAATTTGCACAATGCCATACTGTCCAGTAAAGCCACCGCTAGGACGCAGTTCTGCGCGGTCCATCGTCTGGATAAGGTAGCGGCGCGTTTGCCCCACACCAAGTAACCAGGAGACCAGACCAATTAGCCCTTGCGCCTGCTGAATAGCATCTTGGGCTTTGGGCAGGAGCGGCATGAGACTCGCGATCTCCGCCTGCTGTTTTGCGCTGATCGGCAATTGCTTAAGATCAACCTGACTCATCTGTGTCCGAATGTCTTGAATATAGTAGAGGGCATGAATCATCGCCCCATCAATAGCCTGTACATCAGCGGGCGTAATCAGCGGCTTGGTGGAACCACTGGCGAGGGGTGAACCATGCAGAATCCCTGCTCCAAGCATCGCGATGCCACTCATCTCATCGCCCATGCGTGATACATCAAGCGCGACCTGGACGAGATGACGGGCCATGGTCAGTTCGCGGCCATACGTCGGTGAAACTTGATCGACCAGCACTTGAATATCTGGGCGTTCCACAAGGGCTTGTAACTGTAAGAAGTCGCTCTCGGCCTTGCGAAAATCGCTTTGAGCGGCTTGCAATTTCGCTGGTTCAAGAGCGGCGAGTGGGTTACTTTTTGAGATTGGAATAAGTGATTTAACGGTGAGCAGGTTATTCACTCCATCCAGGGCAAGCCCACGCACATTGGTATAGACACCATAGGCTACAACTCCTGCTCCCAAAGGGAGAAACGTCATGATGAGAATGACGGCCAGCACGAGTATACTGACCCAGCGGAAACGATGCTGTTGATTGCTGTGTACCTGTGTCGTGCGCACTCTGCGTTTTTGCACGATTCGTCGTTGTTGCGCCACTTTGGTGATAGAACGTTGACCATGACTTAGGGCAAACTTTGGTAAACGCAGCACAAGGGCAGAGGGTCTTGTGCGTGTAGAACGTGTCAAATGTGATAATGATGGCTCGTCAAGAGCAGAGGGTATTGGTTGTTCTGTGCTGTATGAGAAGTCAGTCTCTGCCGAAATAGATGGTTGAGCGTCACGCGAGAGTTCGGGCACAACTGGCGCAAGTGGCACCTCATCCACCTCTACTGAAAGTTTTGGCGTGGGCGGGATAGCGGGTCGCTTAGCAGTGATGGTATTTTCGTTACCTGCTTCATCGCTGTTCGCGTCTCCATCTGTTTCAGGCTCATCAGTCGTGGATGTTTCTAGGATAACAGGCTCTACTTGCTCTCTATGAATGGGGATATCTTCCGCAAGAGGTTCCACGGGGGCGTGTTCAGCATCAGTGGATGTTTCTTCAACTTGATTTGGCGTATCTTCCGCAAGAGCGCGTGGTGTGTGATCAACAACATGTACATCAGGCAACAAGGCACGGTAACCCCATGGCTTACCATCTTCGTGTTGCATCAGGCATTGCTCTAAGAGGCTTTGAAAGCTGGCAAGCGAGGCGAAACCTGCCTCGTGTGCCAGCACTTCTGGCGCACTATCGCTTGTAAAAAATTTATGAATGGCAGTCTGGCGTCTGTGAAAACGTTTTTTTGCCTTATTACTCAGGTTAGAAACATCTACATCTTCCCAGGTTGCAATGTCATATTTCTGACGTAATGTGTGTAAATCCTCTGATACTTGTATATCAAGCAAGGGACACCTCTGACATTCTACACATAAATAAGATACTATATATTCGGCAAAAAGTGGCACATTTATCAGTCATTACAGGTTGTACCGTATTTGGTAGTAAGCAGTCAAGCAAAGCAAATCACAGTTTCTTGTTCCCATAAAGAAAGACGCAACAAAGCTGTGTTTTGTTGCGCCTTTAATAGAATTGGCTATGTTCTATGGGTTTATATTTTGGGCATAGCCAGCAAAATCCATTATTTGATGCGAGCTTCTAAAGCACTCATCTGCTCTTTGAGTTTACGATTCTCCTCACGCATCTCTTCAAAGTCTTTGCGAAGCTGTTTGAGTTGTTCCTCATCCTTACCAGCAGCGCGCAGGCTGTTGATTGCCAGACGCATCTGACGCTGTGTCGATGACTCTAGCTCGTGGCTGACGGCCTGCTCTAGAGCACCGAGCGCGCGGCGTTCACCAAATGTTCTGAGGGCAACAGCGGATATCGTGCGCACTGGATTCCAGGTGTCATGCTCGACAGCAGTACAGAGCGCGGTTACAGCGCGCTGGCGTGCAGCCTCGCTATACTGCACCTTATGGCGTCCCACCGTCCACAAGCCAACGGCTGCGGCGCGGCGCATGGTCGGATGGCTCTCCGCATTGTTGAGGTAACGGGCGATGATATCGACGACGCGATCATCGCCCGTTTGCCCCAGACCGTTGAAAATGCCGCGCTGAACGATGTTCATCCAGGAGGGACGTGCGATCAGTTTTGTCAGCAGATCAACGCTACCTTCTGCACGTGTATGACCCAACGCGGCTGCGGCGGCAGATTCAACAACGTAGCTGATGTCGCCCTGCTCAAGCAAAGTGCTTAGTGCCTGTGCGGAGCGTTGTGCCAGTTCTGCCTGTTGCGGAGCCTGGAACTTGCCCAATGCAGTCGCGATTGCAGAGCGCACACGCGACCATTGCTGAGGATCAAGCGTTTGTAGTGCGGTGATTAAAGCCGTTTGCGCCTGTTCGTTGCCGCGTTTGCCCAGTGCTGAGGCAACTTCAGCGCGCACTCCCCAGAATGCGTCATTGTTGAGTGCTGTAACGAGCGCATCGAAGCTCTCTGGATCATCTTTCTCGCCCAATGCCTCGGCAGCCTCAATGCGTCCCAGAATGTCGTGATCATTGGCAAGTTGATAGCGCAACATCTTGGTGGAACGCTCAAATTTAAGCGTCTTGAGTAGCCAGCCATCAGGATCGATGCGTACCATCAGCGGTTCTCGTTCGAGTGGCAGATAGAAGCTCTGTTCAACCTGTCCATCCTCGCCGAGCATGACACGCATGGGAACGGTGCGCGTCTCTGTCGATTGCTCATCATCAGAGGCGGCGACGGTAAAGGCGATATCGAGCGGCGTGACAAAACAGGGCGTGAGATCATCAACTTTTTGCCCTTGTTTGACCTTGACCTTTGCCAACTTGTGCTCGCTATCCCAGCTATAACTGACCTCAAGGGCTGGATAACCGCCGCTGTAGACCCATTGCTGGAAGAACTGCGCGAGACTGCGGCCCGTGACCTCTTCAAGCGTGCGCTCAAGATCGGCGGTAATCACCTCTTTTTCGCGATAACGATGCAGATAGGCATTGATACCGCGTTTGAATGCCGCTTCACCCAGCTGGTGACGCAGCATATGCAGGACCCAACCGCCTTTGTTGTACATATGTCCATCAAATAGCTCAAAGCCATCATCATGGTACATGTGATAGACGATTGGGCGGCGATACTGGCTATCCTCACCGAGATAGCCGCCCTTGAGGTTGAGCATTGAATACTTGAACTCGTCTTGCCCCTTGTCGTGTTCGCCCCAGAGTTCTTCAAAGTATGTGGCAAAGCCCTCATTGAGCCAGCCATTAGACCAGTCGCGGCAGGTGACAAGGTCGCCAAACCACTGGTGCGCCAGTTCGTGGGCAACGACAGAAACAGCATCTGTATCAAGGGAGGCACGCTGATCGGGCAGCAAGCTGAAACTGTGTGTGGTCGCGGTCGTATGCTCCATTGCGCCAGTGTAGAGTTCAACGACGGTTTGGGCATACTTGTCGTAGGGATACTCAACGCCGGTAAACTCGGAGAAGAAGCGCATCATCGCAGGCGTCTTGCCCATCAATAGCGGCGCATCATCTTTGCGATCCTTGCGCACATAGTAGGTGACAGGTTTGCCGTGATAGCTATCCTCAATGACCGCGAAATCGCAGACGACAAGCGAAATAAGGTAGGCCGCGTGTGGCACGTCATGCCGCCAGTGGTGCGTTTTCGTTGCGCCATTGTCGGTCACGCCGAGCAGATTGCCATTTGAGACGGTCAGAAATTGTGCGGGTACCGTGACAATGATCTCGGTGGTAGCGCGGTCATTGGGGGCATCGTGGCAGGGAAACCAGTGGCTGTGATAGCGTGGCTGTCCAAACGACCATGCTTGTAGTGGGCGTGTTGGGTCTTCGGGAGCAGGTTTGATGAAATGAAAACCTGTGCGTGGCTTCGCATGATAGGTGACGGCAATCGTAAAATGTTCACCGTGTTTATAGGGATGGTCAAGCGTGACAATCAGTTTTTTGTCGGTCGTGTGGTAGGCAAGGCGTGTTCCATTTGCCTGTACGACTTGCTCGATATGGAGTTCAACCGCGTCAAACGTAACGGTCGTGACCTCTTCGTAGAGAGCGGAAAAGGTCGTATAGACCGTGCCGCGTACTGTTTCCTGCTCAAAGTCGAGGGCGATATCTAGTTTGACATGGCGCACATCGGCAGGGCGGTCTGGTGCGTATTGTACGCGATCATCGGGCAGTTCAAAAGAACGAGATTTAGGTGTGGGAATCTGTTCGTGAACATGATGGGAGTCCAGGAAGAACAGACTATAGCCGTCACCGAGGTCGAATTGGTGATGGCGATTGCATATGGCACTCATAAAAAGCTCCTTCAAAATCGCTTGTCGTTGAGGTTATATAAGGCAGGTCATGGCACACCTGAAGTTATAGGAACAGTATACACCAAATTGGGTTGGACTGTGTGGTGTGGAAAATAAAAAAGGATGTCACATTCTCAAGTGACATCCCCAAAACTTTCTTACGTATTTATTCATTTGATTTCCTTAATATCCATATCCACCATATCCGCCACCCCCCCAGCCATTGCCCCAACCGTTACCCCCCCAACCATTGCCCCAACC
>DAIDJF010000069.1 GCA_027451525.1 Ktedonobacterales bacterium | reverse complement strand
AGGGGCGACCCTTGCGGTCGCCCTGCCTCTCCCAAACAGGTGCAATGAAGTTTGACAGAGCAGTAGGGGCGTGATTCCATCACGCCCCCGTCCTGCCTCACACGGCTCCCCAGGCGGATCGATGGGCGAGCAGGGCGTGATAAATCACGCCCCTACGCAACATGTGATCCATGAAGCAGCAGCAGAGCACGCTGATATCTCCTCTGGCACTAGAGCAGCGCGTATTCATCAGGCGTGTTTACATTCAGGAAGGAGCGCAGGTCTGGCTCGATGGCGCGCAATTCCTCTTCGGGAAGATAGCGCACAGGGGCAAGATCGAGCAGCGCGCGCGGGTCACGTCGTCCTTCGTTGAGACGTTGTTCGAGCAGGGGCAGAACTGAACGCGGATAGATAGCGCATAAGACTTGTGGAATATTTGCGATGACAGGCACAATCAAGGCATCATCACGAGGTTGCGAGAGCAGAAAAGCCAGCATACTAGGTTGCACACACGGCATATCAACAGCCGTTACCAGGGCATGCGAGGAAGAAACGGCACGCAGCCCACTGTAGAGTCCCATCAAAGGGCCAATATTGGGAATATTATCACACACCATTGGCATGGAGACATGAGGGGCATAGAGCGCAGCTTGTTGGACATCGCGCACAACAAGCAAAACAGTCTCACACTGTGCCTGTAATACGCGTATGAGATGTGTTAAAAACGTCTGCTCTTGGTCGCCAGGGAGAGCGAGCAGCGCTTTATCGCGTCCCATGCGTCTGCTCTGCCCTCCTGCCAATACCACGCCCGCTATGGATTGCATTCTACTATCCCACTAGCGCGAGGCTGCTTTGACCTTCTTTTTGCTGCTGCCCTTTGGAATATATTGGTCACGTTTCTGCCACGCGGCGTAATTGGCACGTTCCGCCGGATACTTGCGCACAAGATAGAATACCCAGGTTCCCGCCCATGCCAGGAGGCTAACCAACCAGAGATAACGCCAGAAACGCCACGCAAAGAAGTATGCATCCAGAAACACGCGCGAGAAGATCAGAGGTAGACCGATAAAACAGATCACCGCGAACCAGCCAAGATAGCGATCTAGCATATACTTGATAAGTGGCTTGTCCTTAACAAAACGTTTGCGGCCCTCTACCGAGTAATAGAATGTGATCAATAAGCCCACGCAGCAGAAGATGAGCCACGGCCATAAGTAATGAAAGACTTCTGGACCACTCAAACCGGCATTCGTGCCTGCCGTGTAAGGGTCATCGAAAAGCCAGTGATATAAGCTGAATTGCATACGGTATAACTCCCTTTTAGCGTATCCGTTGTGTGTATCCATTTATGACATGGCACGTATTATCGACAATCATAGCACGGATAAGCATTTCCGTCTATACCTCTAGTCTTTCCACTGCTCATAGCTCTCCCATTCTACGTCATCTGGGCCATACCATATTTCGTCATACTCATCTAAATACCAGCCAGCGTCGCGCATGATCTGGGCATATTTACTAAATTCATGGCCCCATCCGCGTGAAATACGGGTGTAGGTCGCGGGCCACGTTCGGATACCGCTTACAGCGTCTGCTGCCTCCACGCTACATGCGCCAACCGCGCAGGCAGCGGCAAGCGAGGATTCGGGAGACATGCCACGCAACAGGCCCAGCAGGAAACCTGCAATCGTCGCATCGCCTGAACCAGTAGTACCGACCAGACGTGCTCGGAAGCAGGGTGACCAGAGTTCACGCAATGCCCATGCAGCTGGATTGGCAGGTTGGCCGCGCCCCATATCTATCAACACGTCATCATTGCCCGTACACAGATACATGCCGCGCTCACCTATCTTGATGCCCACGATCTTTACACCCATTTTGAGCAATCGCTGCCCCAATTTCTGCACGGTCTGCGGCGTCACACGCTCCACAATACCATCAGGTCCCGCCTCCGCCGCCAGTTGATCGTAGAGGGGCCGCTGTAACATAAATAGCAACTCCTCAATACTGGGCAGAAATACGTCCACATATGGCAAGGCCGCGCTAAGAATGGCAGACCAATCGGCCTGCCCCGCCGGACTGGCGGGATCGGGCAAGGAGAGATCGAGCGAGATCGTGACACCACAGGAGCGTACGCGCCGCAGCATCTCTACCAGTTCCGCCCCATCATTGCGATATATGCGTTCCATCAAGGGCGGATACCCAAAGTGAAAGAGACGGGCCTGCTCTAGCAGGTCATAGCGCACATCATCAGCTCCAAAGGTGTTATTACAGCCAGGAGAGTGTACAATTACGCGATCCAGGCCCGGCGAACTGAGGATAAGCGAGTAAGAACTGGCCTCACCTACCGCTACAACCATTCCGCCCACCAGTTCTGGTCCACGCGCCTCAATGAGCTGAAAAATGGCTTGCCCAAATAAATCATTGCCCACTTTGCCCATTAAGCGCGTATTGATGCCTAACTTATGCAAAGCCAGACCGGTATTAGAAACTGGTCCTCCCGTCGCTAGAACGGTTTTGTGGGTCTCAATCAAACGTCCAGGGGTAAACGCAATTGCCTCACCTACTAACTGGGGAATAATATCGAGGCAGATATGACCCGCAACCACAACCTCAATTCCCTGCGCACGCTCCTCCAAGGGACGCTCTTGTGCTGCTATCTGCTCTAAAGCGACAATTTCCAGGTCAGTCAGTGTATCAGCCTCAAGTTCGCTGGCGGCTTCGGGCGATAGATACGAGTCCATCCCCGATTCTTCATCAACCTTCATGGCTTACTCTCCTATGAACGAGTTGTAGACTCTTCCAGTTCCGTCTCAAGAGCAATAACCTGTCCACTACGCTGCGACTCTAACGCGGCAGTAAAAATGCGATGACTTTGCGCCGCCTCCTCTGGTGTAACGCAGTAAAATGCCTGCTGCATACGCTCGCGATTGACCAACTCATCGCAATACGCGGCCCACATCTGCTGCACCGCGTCGGGGAAACCAAACTCAAAAATAGCTCCCGTGATCGCCGGATACGCCGCCTGATACCCCAGGTCCTGCACTTGCCATGTCTGCGCCTTCCCTGGCACATAGTGCATAAAACGGAGAGAGCGCGGATATTTTGTGCTAAATTCCGCAGAGTAGCGCGTACCTATAATGCGCAGATACCAGGTATTGCTCTCGCCGGGAGCGATACGCTTTGTCTCTAACGTCATTGGGAAATGCTGCTCTGCGTGTTGCACCTCACAGAATAAGGTCGCGTTATCCCACGTCTCGCAAGGAACCAGTACCCCATTGGGGCCAGGACGTTCACGCACGATATTAGAAAGCAGGGCACGTACATTGCGCGGCATCCACCCCATACGCAAGGGGATGTGTAGTACATGCATACCTAAATCCCCCATACAACCATACTCACCATTCGTAGCAATGCGCCGTTTCCAGTTAATCGGCTTGGCGGGGTCGAGATCGCTACTATGCAGGAAACCCGCCTGAACCTCTATGATTGTACCAAACCGCTCCTCGTGGAGTGCCTGCAAGATCTGCTGTGCCCCTGGATAAAAGGGAAACTCCGAAGCGCAACGCACGAAGAGTTCTGGATGCTCACGAATAACAGAGAGAATATGTGTATTGGCCGCCATGTCGATGCCAAAGGGTTTCTCACCAAAAAGATGCTTGCCAGCATTGAGACAATCACTATACAATTGTTCATGCAGGTTATGCGGTACGGCACAGTAAATCGCCTCGATTGCAGATGATGCTAACAGCTCATGATAATCCTGCGTAGCAATCTCGATACTTTCAAAGTTACTTTGAAACCACTCCATCATCGCGGGATTCGCATCACAGATACCCACAATACGCGGTTGCACATCTAGATCAAGCAGGTGACACCAGCGCGCAGCGGCACTGGCAAATTCGCGCCCCATCAAGCCACAGCCAATAATACCAAATCGCACAATACGTTTTATTTTTGCCATATCTTTATAACTCTTGTAATATATGTAACGCCTGTCGAGGAGTGGCTTGCTCGTGTACTATCGCCATAAGGGCACGTGTCATTTGTGTCGGTCGTTGATGTTGAATAACGTTGCGCCCATAGACGATACCTGCCGCTCCCTGCTCCATCACCGCATAGGTCCGCTCTAATAGCTCTTCGTCTGGGGCACGCCCTCCGCCACGCACCAGCACCGAGCAACCGCTGGCAACCGCGACCACGCGATGATAGTCGCGCACATCATCACAAGGGTCCGCCTTGATGATATCCGCACCTAGCTCAACCGCCTGTCGTACAAGCGGCAAAATCTTGTCAATATCGCCGTCTACCATGTAGCCACCTGCTTGATGATTGGCCTGCATGACCAATGGCTCAATCATCAGCGGCATGCCATACCGTTCACACTGTGGTTTTAAGCGACAAATATTCTCAACACATTGGGCGTGCAATTCAGGTTGTTCGGGCAAGAGCAACAGGTTAACCACAACACAGGCGGCGTCAAGTTGAAGAGCCTGCTCAACCGCTCTCTCAATCATACGACTAAAGAGTGTACGTGGCAACTCTTTACCATAGACATTTGCGACATCCGTGCGCAATACCAGCGACGGCTTTATCTTGCCCGGCAGTTCCTGTAGCAATGATGCCAGTCCAGGCGTCAATTGAATGGCATCAGGATTAGCCTGCACAATCGTCTTCACGGCCTGACGCATATCCTCTATGCCTGTCAGGAAACTGCGTTCATTAAAAAAACCATGATCGATTGCCACATCGAAACATTTCCCATCGGTGCCCAGCAAACGCTGTAGGCGTGGAAGTATACGCATAGACGCTCTCCACCAGTCTAGTAGCTATTACTCTCCATTGTATAAGTATATACAACACATCCCCGACTCGTCAGGACCAAATTACCATTATCTGCTCTTTATCGCTTGCGCGTGTCAATACAGATCAAATAGAGTGAGAAAAAATCACACGTATGGGCGACCGCAAGGGTCAAAAAACTCCCTGTATTTATCCTTGCGGTCGCCCGTGCCCCAGATGCGCCCTCTGCCTATTTCCAGGCGAATGGGTTAACAGCCCTGGCGATCTATGCTCCCCACACTGCGCGCACGACGCTACTCACGAGTTCGAGTTTGTGCTGCTGATCCTCAAATGACAGGTGATTGCCTTCCATTGTTGAGGCAAAACCGCACTGTGGACTGAGTGCCAGACGCTCTAATGGGATGATGCTCGCGGCCTCCGCGATACGCTGGCGCAGCTCTTCAGCCGACTCCAGTTGTGGTTTCTTCGTGGTCACAAGGCCCAGCACTACGACGCGATCATCTGGCACGTAGCGCAAAGGGGAGAAACCACCCGAACGCTCGTCATCGTATTCTAGCAGGAAACGCTGAAAATGGGTTTGCGAAAAGATACGCGCAATTGGCTCATAGTCTCCACGCGCATAGAATTTGCTCTGATTATTACCGCGACAGATATGGATAGCGAAAGTAACGCCTGGATGCCCATCGATAATCGCGTTATCCATTTCGATGCAGGTATCAATCAGCTTGTCGGGGTCACTACCACGCTGACGATAGCCCTCGCGCATCTGTGGGTCAAGCAAGGCGGCATACTGCGGAGCATCAATCTGAATGTAGGTGCAGCCGAGGCGAATCAACTCCTCAACCTCACGCCGAGACATATCGACGATATCCGCAAGATAGGCATCCCGACTTGGATAGGCTCCAACCGACTTTTGCGGGTCATAATAGGCGGCCGCTTGTTGCGCACTTAAGATTGTTACTTTGCCGGGACGATGACTCTTGGACCGTAAATAGACCCACTCCTCGCTGCACATGCTGCGTTTCCAACGCAATTTCTCAACGACGACCGGGCGTTTGAGGACCAATTGTGCGCCACTCTCATCGACAAAAGGAATTGCCCAGCCGCCAAACTTATCGAAACCATCAAGCGCGTCGATGAGGTGCCCATAGAAGGCATAGCGGCGCAATTCGCCATCGGTGATGACATCAATGCCAGCATTCTCTTGCAGTGCGATAGCTTCGTCTACGGCGCGATCTTCAATCACTTTGAAGTCTGCCGCGCTAAGCTGACCCGCCTCATACTGACGACGCGCCTCCACCAGATATGTGGGTCGTAGTAAACTTCCCACCACTTCACTGTGGTATGCCATAATGCATGACCTCCCTGAAAGCTATGCAAACTCTATTGCGTCTTTGATTGCAAGCAACCTCGAACGCACTTAGCGTATGCAATGCAGAACCTTTTGTCAAGTTTAGCGCGGACATAATTGGCATACAGTCCACCCCACGACACTGCTATAATAGAGGAATAGATAACCGATGCTCTCAGTGGGCATCATTAACGAGAGGACTCAATAGAACGTATGCGACGCATAGCAATTATGGCGGAAGGAGCCTTTAACTGGCACTCAGGCAAGACAGCGACGGGCGTTATCCGCTACAGTCAGGACAAGGTGGTAGCAGTCATTGATAGCCAACATGCCGGGATGAACGTGGCCCAGGCACTCGATGGGCCGCTTGGAGAGGATATACCCGTTGTGCAGGATATTTATGCAGCACTGACCTATCAGCCCGATACGCTGATGATCGGCATTGCCCCTCGCGGTGGCGCACTGCCGCCGGAGTGGCGCTGGCAACTTTTCGCCGCGATTGAAGCTGGACTCAATATCATCAGTGGCCTGCACTTTTTTGTCTCGGATGACGAAGAGCTACTGCGTGCAGCCAACCAGCGCGGTGTCACTATCTGGGACGTGCGTCGTCCACCCAATAAAAAACGGGTCGCCGACTTTACGCCTCATCGCACGGGTAGCCACACGATTCTAATGGTCGGCTCCGATTGCGCAACGGGCAAAATGACGGCCGCGCTTGAACTGGATATTGAGGCCCGCCGCCGCGCCCTGAATAGCGTCTTTGTGGCGACAGGCCAGACAGGCATTATGATCGCCAACAATGGTTTACCGATTGATCGCCTGATCGCCGATTTTATCGCGGGTTTGGTCGAAGAGATGGTTCTCCACTTCACTGACCAGTATGATTGGGTCTTTGTCGAAGGACAGGGCGCACTCAACCATCCTGGCTATTCACCCGTCACACTCGGCCTCATTCACGGCTCAATGCCAAATGCGATGATTTTTAGCCATAAGGTCGGCGCAACCACAATTGATGGCTACCCCAACTGTCCACTGCCACCGCTCAAACAACTTATTAGCTATAACGAAGAGGCCGTGCGCTGGGTGCAGCCCGATAGCACCAACAAGGTCGTCGGACTGGCACTGGTGACACAGGGACTGAGTGAACAAGAGGCGCGTGATGCCATCAAACAGGCTGGAGATGAAACTGGCCTACCCGCAACCGATATCTGGCGTTTTGGCGCGGGCGTCTTAGTAGATGCCTTAGAGCGATTTTTCGCCTAGCAGGAGCATGGAATGCATCTTACAATTAAACCTATCGATCTCAAACTAACGACACCATTTCGCATCTCGCGCGGTGTACAGGAAGTCTCGCCGAATGTGCTGGTTGAACTTCGCCATGAACGCTATCCCGGCCTCATCGGTCTAGGCGAGGCCTCGCCAACCGAGTATTACGGCGAAAGTCCAGAGACAGCTCTGGCCTGCCTCACATTGCTGAGTAATCGGCTCGGCGATGATCCCTTCGCCATTGAGGACACGCTAGAGCATCTTGACCACATCATTCGCCTTAATCCATCCGTCAAGGCCGCTCTGGATATGGCTCTTTATGATCTTATCGGCAAAATCCTGGGCGTGCCCGTCTATAAATTGCTTGGCCTCAACGCGCTCAAAACGCCACGCACCTCGTTCACTATCGGCATCGACAGTCCCGCGCAGATGGCGAAAAAGGCACAGCAGGCTCACCAGTATCCTATCCTCAAGATCAAGGTGGGAACCGGCCACGACATTGAGACGCTGAAAGCGATCCGCGAGGTCTCTAACGCGATCATCCGTGTTGACGCCAATGCAGCCTGGACACCTAAAGAGGCGATCAAGATGATCAACGCCCTGGAGCCATACAATATCGAGTTCGTAGAGCAACCAGTCGCCGCGCACGACTTGAAAGGTCTAAAGCTAGTGCGCGAGCATGTGGCACTGCCGATCATCGCAGACGAGAGTTGTGTAACTGTTGAAGATATCCCCGCGGTCGCCGAGTGCGCGGATGGCATTAACATCAAGCTGATGAAATGTGGAGGAATACATCACGCGCTAAAAATGATTCACGTGGCCCGCGCACACCATCTACGCATCATGCTCGGCTGTATGATCGAGAGTTCGCTGGCAATCACGGCAGCCGCGCACCTGACGCCACTGGTGGATTACGCCGATCTGGATGGTCACCTGCTGATCGACGATGACCCATATGAGGGCGTACGTGTGCGTGAGGGCAAACTGATCTTGCCAGAAGAGCCTGGGCTGGGCGTGCAGACCAGATAGAGACCAACGCATATGCGCCTAAAACAAGACCCCATGCATCTGATAAGATACATGGGGTTTCGTCTGTTGCTCGCCAGGGATTTAGCCCTGCGGATGGGAACGACGCTGTTTACGTCGTTGCGCCGCGGCTTTGCGCTTGCGACGCGCCTGAGGGCTTTCATAATAGGCGCGGCGGCGGGCCTCGGAGAGAATGCCATCCTGCTGCACCTTACGGTTGAATTTTTTGAGGGCCAGCTCGAACGAGTCGCCCGGATTCAGTTTGATCTCTGCCATGTAGATTACCAGCGCGATCTACGGCCCGTGGAACGACCGCTCCCAGAACTCTGCGTCTGATAACAATCACTGCAATAGACAGGCTTGTCGCCACGTGGCTGGAAGGGCACTACGGCCTCATTCCCGCAGCTAGAACAAGTGGCAGTGAACATCTGGCGGCTTTCGCGCGCCCCACCACGATTTCCACCGTGACCGCCCGACTGTGACTTGCGAGCAGCGCGGCAGGATGGGCAGCGGGTAGGATCATTGGTGAGATTCTTACTCGCGTAAAACTCCTGTTCGCCAGCGGTGAAGACAAATTCTTGATTGCAATCGCGACAAACCAGAGTTCGATCTGTAAAAGACATGTTTCTCTCGCTTCTTGGATATAACATCCCGACGTATTCGTGTAATGCGCTGCTTGCAACAGATGATTTGACTTCTCCGAGCAACAAGGCACGTTACAACGTGTAATGAGTATACCACATATCGTTTATAAAAGCACTATGCAACCTGCATTTAGTAGGCATTCTGTTTTGTAAAAGAATATGAGTTTTTACAAATACAACCCGCTTGTTTCTTTCGATCAGATGAGTAGTTGGTCTTCATGTTATAATAAGCAACAGGCGCAGATGTGCCACATCTATTACTTATGAAGAGGACAGAGAATGCCAACACGTTCTGATGCGTACACATTGATGACCAGCCACGTCAAAAATGAGAACCTGCAAAAGCATATGTTTTCCGTCGAGGCCGCGATGCGTTTCTATGCGCGCAAGTACGGCGAAGACGAAGAATTATGGGCGATGACGGGCCTGCTCCATGATTGCGATTATGAAGAATATCCTGACCTGCGCGAACACACACAGATAGCCGCCAATTGGTTACGTGAAGGTGGTTACGATGAGCGCATTATTTATGCTATTCTGGCCCATAATGATCTCAACGAGGCAACCCATCCACGCACTGACCTGCTCTCTAAAGGCCTCTATGCCTGCGACGAAGTGACAGGGATGGTCACAGCAACGGCCCTTGTTCGCCCAAATAAAAGCATTATCGGTCTAGAGGTTTCCTCGGTCCGCAAAAAAATGAAGACTAAAGGCTTTGCCGCTGGCGTTAATCGCAACGACCTTGTGCAAGGAGCGGCTGAATTGGGCGTTGATTTAGATGAGCATATCGCATTTGTCATTGAAGCCATGTCGAGTATCGCGGATACGCTTGGATTAAGCGGAAGCGCAACACCATCGCTCAGCTAAGGCGTGTAGTATCATAACGTATGCAACAACATCAATCACAACAGCTTTTCACTGCCACTGAGTTGGCGGATTTTGAATACTGCCCGCTCCTATGGTGGCATGAACAGTTTGAGCCTGCCACCCATGAGGATACGGAGAATCTGTTTGCGCGTCTCGTCGAGCTAGAACACGAACACGAGACGCTGGCCCCCAGTATTCCCGAATATCAGCTCATAGAACAACTCTTAATGCGCCGTGGCGCATTTGAACCAGCAGAGTTGCAGAGTGAGCCAGCCGAACATGAGATGGAACCCGAAAAGATGGAGGAGGAGCACGCTCCCATCGCCATCGCTCCAGAGCGCATTTCCTCGCGCCGCATACTCGTCATCCTGCTCGCGATGGGCCTACTAGGACTGCTATTGATGGCGGGCGCGGTGGTGCTGCGATGAGAGAGATTCTTTTCCCTATTGGCCTGAGCATCTTTCTCCTTGCCATCATTGCACTGATTATGTTGTACAACGAACGCCATCTACACGAAGAACATTTGCTTTCCGAACATCAGCAGGCATTGGATTTACCAGAAGGCGAACTCGTTTACGAAGATGCCGATGGACAGGGCGAAATGCTCTCCTCTAGCGAGGTCCCTTTGATTGGCAAGCCTGACTATATTGTGAAGCAGGCCGATGGGAGCCTTGTGCCCATCGCGCTCAAACTCAATGTGCTAGAGGCGAGCGCACCACTTCCCAATCACGAGGTATTGATTGCCGCATACTGCCTGATTTTAGAAGACTACTCCGAAATACCATCTACACACGGCATCTTGCGCTATGCGGACCGCGAATTTGTTGTCCCATATACGCCAGCCTTGCGCAAGAAGGTCCTGCGTTTGCTGGGTGAAATAGAACAATACACCGAGCAGCGTCCCCCCCCCCTGACCAAGCAGAAAGTAAATAAATGCCGTTCTTGCATCTTTCAGCCGGTCTGTCCAGTCGGACGCGGCAAGTAACCGCTCGGGAAAAGGCGCGTGGTTGACAATCATTCGCCACACGCACTACACTACACTAGCATGATGCGACTTTTCCAGGCGCTCTTTGTCGGGCAAAACCAGCATATTTTTGCGATTATTATAGAGCAGAATCGGGGATATACTATGGCTACAGTACACGAAGTTGTAGAAATGAGCGGACACATCATTGACTCCTGGACGCTGCCACGCGCCTGGGATACTATTATGGACCGTGGCGGCAATTTTGCGGTTGAAGAGATGCGCGTCGGGGTCAATAAGACCGAAACCAGTTATGCGCGCATCAAGGTTGAAGCACCCAACGATGAGGTGCTCGAACTCATCCTCTCCGAGTTGCAGCAACTTGGAGCAGTTGTTGTCAACGCGGAGGATGCACATACAGCAACTGTCGAGCAGCAAGGCGTCCTGCCCGCCAGTTTTTACTCGACCACGAACCTGCCCACCTGGGTGCGTCTGCATGGACAATGGGTTGCCGTTGAGAATATCGAGATGGACGTGGTAATCGTGATTGACAAGCAGCATAATCGCGCATTCTGCAGGCCCATGCACGATGTTCAGATCGGCGACGAGGTAGTCGTCGGACATGGCGGGATACGGGTACGGCCCTTTGAACGTGGACGCGAACGTGAATCGTTTGCCTTCATGCAGAGTAGCGTCTCCTCTGAAAAGGCCAAAATCCTCTCCATTCACGAGATTGCGCGCCAGATGAAAGAGACACGCGAACATGGCGGCAAAATTCTCTTTGTGCTTGGCCCTGCCGTCATCCACACGGGCGCGGGCCGCTACGTCGCGGAACTACTGCGTCGAGGCTACGTGCAGGTGATTTTCGGCGGCAATGCTATCATCACCCATGACGTGGAATCTGCCCTTTATGGAACCTCGCTCGGCGTCAATCTCCACACAGGAGAACAGGTCGAGGGCGGACATCGCAACCACCTACGCGCTATCAACGCGGTACGTGGCGCGGGTTCGTTAGAAAAGGCTATCGAGAGCGGCCTGCTCAAAGAGGGCATTACCTATGAAGCCATCAAACACAATGTGCCGATGGTCCTGGCAGGCTCGATTCGCGATGATGGTCCGATGCCGGGTGTCATTGCAGACATGCAAGAGGCGCAACAGCGTATGCGTCAGGAACTCACAGGGGTTGAAATGGCGATCATGGTAGCCTCTATGCTGCATGCTATCGCGACTGGCAACCTCTTGCCCTCAACCGTGCGCACCGTCGTTGTCGATATCAACCCAGCAGTCGTCACCAAGTTAGCGGACCGTGGTAGTTTCCAGGCGGCGGGACTTGTCACCGACGCTGAACTCTTCCTGCGCGAACTACTCGAAGCATTAGCATAGTGTGTTACGCAGGCGAGTGCAGAAAAGGCGCGGATATTTGTAGAAAAGAATATATTACTTTCTACAAATATCCGCGCCTTTTTATTACTTATCACCTTCTTGGATGGGCATCACACACGGCACAAGGTGGTCACTCTATCACCAACGTTGACCAGTGGCGTGTCTATCGTTCCCAGAACATAGCCATTATATGGCGCATAAATCTGCTCTACAATCTCAAACGTGCGTAGCGCGTAAATATAGCCTAATAGCGCACCCTGTCGCACTTCAGAACCCCCCTGTACCTGCGCTACCCATATTCCACCCTGACTTGCATAGATACCATCCAGATGGGAGCCGCGCAACGTGATCTGGGGCTGTGCGGAAAATTCGGGTTCTCCCGCCAGCATACCCAGATGTTTCAGCACATTCAGGACACCGCGCACACCCAGTACGATATGCTCCTCTTCAAAAAAATTATTGCCGCCCAACTCTGGTGTAATCGCAGCCTTGCCCTGTGCCGTGAACATATTGCGCAATTTTCCATTAAAACGCGCCTGTTTTAGCTCGTCGTTGACCTCTTCTTCCAACAGGATATCCAGCGCGAACACCTCCGCCAGTTTGCGACTGGCCTCATCCTCATGCCCATAGACGACGTGCAGCAACGTGTTCGAGTTGGCAGTGTGGAGATCAATCAGATAATCAGCGTGCTGAATGACCTGTTGATAGAGATAATAGGCCATCTGCTGACTGGCCTGCCCATTGGCTTTGCCGGGCCAGACGCGATTCATGTCCTCTTTATCCAGTGGATTGCGCCGCTGCCGATTGACCAGACCTGGACTGTTCGTGACAGGAACAACCAGTAAGATGCCGCGCATCTGTTGCGCATCAATGCTCGTCACGACACGACGCAATACCTCAATACCATTCACTTCATCGCCATGCACAGCCGCCTGCACATAGAGCGTCGGCCCAGCATTCGCCCCGACAATCACATGCAGCGCAGTTTGTAGCGGTGTGCCATCGGCATAACTGCCCTGCTCAATCAGGCCCGCGCGTTTCTGGCCCGCCTGTATCTGTACAGAGCCAAACGTCCACGTTCGCTCCCGCCATACCTGCTCATTTTCCTGTATCTGTGCCATATCCTGCTCCTTAGCTGTAATTAGTAGTATGCCAATTATTATGTCATACAGCAGATATCACATGCAGCGTTATTGACTTTTCTCATTCGTAAGAATACACTACCATCAATACTTATAGAGGAGTTTGTGTCATGGCAAACCTCATATGAAATCATTAGCGACATATCAGAAGTTACGTGGTGGTTATTATACTCCCAAGCCTATTGCAGACTTCCTCGCGCACTGGGCCATTCAACCCGCCGATGCTCGTGTACTGGAGCCAAGCTGTGGCGATGGAACGTTGCTCCAAGCGGCAGCGGAAACACTGCTTGTGCGTGGTGCCAGCCTATCATCTGTCATCAACCAGCTACAAGGTATTGAACTTGACCCCGATGAGGCCATAAAAGCACAAAATCGTCTCTCACCTATCAGCGATTCCCACACATTATCTGTCCATACGAGCGATTTTTTCTCCTATTGTTACAAGCATCTCGCCAATAAAGAGTATTTTGATGCCATTATCGGCAATCCTCCCTTCATCCGCTACCAAAACTTTCCTGAAGAGCAACGCCAGATTGCTTTTTATTTTATGCAACAAGCAGGTTTGCATCCCTCTCGTTTAACCAATGCCTGGGTTCCCTTTTTAGTCACATCTACATTGTTGCTTACCCAACATGGTCGCTTGGCAATGGTTATTCCAGCAGAATTGTTACAAGTAAACTATGCGGCAGAACTACGCTCTTTTCTTAGTCGCTACTATACATCTATTACACTCGTTACGTTCAAAAAACTCGTTTTCGATGATATTCAGCAAGAAGTGGTTTTATTGCTTGCCGAACGCAATGGGCATCTGCAAACAGGCATCAGAACACTGGAACTAGATGGCATTAACGCCCTTGTGACATGCAACGATACCAACTTCGCACAGATGCCTCTCAAAGAGATGGACCACTCTACCGAAAAATGGACAATGTATTTTCTTGAAGCGCATGAATTGCAGCTCTTACGCACGCTGCAAGAACGTCTAGACCTGACACGCGCTAGCTCTGTTATTGATGTAGATGTTGGTATCGTGACTGGCTTGAATAACTTTTTTGTCCTCACAGCAGCGCAAGTAGAACGTTATCAGCTTACACCATACACACAGCGCATTGTTGGTCGCTCAGCGCAACTCACAGGTCTTCGTTTTCTGGAACAAGATTGGCAGAAAAATGTTACCGATCAAGCACCGTCTTTTCTGCTCACAACGCCTGATATGCCCTTTTACCTGTTACCAGAAGAGCTAAAGAAATATATTACTGAGGGCGAAGAGAAGGGGTTTCATCAGGGATACAAGTGCCGTATCCGCAACCGCTGGTATGTTGTGCCATCGGTATGGATACCACAGGCATTTATGCTGCGTCAGGTGCATCAATATCCCAAGATTATTCTCAACGAGGCCAGTGCAACCAGTACTGATACAATCCATCGTGTAAAAGCGCGCAATGGATACTCTACACGCACAGTCGCCGCCGCTTTCCTTAACTCGCTTACCTTTGCCTTTTCAGAGATTATAGGCCGCAGTTATGGTGGTGGCGTCTTAGAATTAGAGCCAAACGAAGCAGAAAAATTGCCTCTTCCATTGGTTGGAGCCGAACACCTTTGCCTTGATGATCTCGATACATTACTACGATCTAAGGGCATTTATGCAGTCCTCGATATTACTGACCATCTCTTGCTGCAAGAAGGCATGGGACTGAGCATACAGGAAATACGACAACTACGCACAATCTGGGAAAAACTGCGTGACCGACGCATCAACCGCAAGCCGGAATCCGCGACGAGAAAAGCGCGCCTTACTTCATTGCCTTTTGCCGATGAGCTTGTGCCAGAAACTCCTTTTTCCAATGCATAAAGACTTTTGGCTCAACATGATATTCACGGCAGACCTGTGCTAGCGTCTTGCGCCCACCTAATACGTCACGTACAGCACGCGCCTTGATCTGCGGCGATTGTATTCTATGCCTGACGACGCGCACTTCCCGCATCGGTTGCCGTTCATAGATCAATTGCGTCTTTTTAAGCCATGTATGTTCACGCGCAGGCGGTCTTTCCTTGCCCTGCAAACTCACATCTGTTTTATCAACATTGACCGCGCTTTGCTCTGGCAAACCCTGCTGCTCACGCTGCATTTGTTGTTTTTGCACGCGCAGTCCCTCAAAAATACCGACAGGAGCTTCGAGAGCGTACTCCTCACCACCACGTATTGCCTCATACGCCCATGCCGCTAGCACGGCACCCAAACAGGGGCCAAGAAAATACACCCAAACAGTCATCAGTGCATATCCACCTGCGAACAGCGAAGGGGCCAGACTACGCGCTGGATTCAGGCTCGCACCGGTAAATGAGCCAGCAAACAATCCCGCCAGCATCAACGTAAAACCACGCGCCAACTCACCAATTGCCCGATTGAAACGCTTATCGGTCGCAGTTGACATGGAAACAAGCATATAGAAAAAGGTCATAACCGCTTCCAGAAAAAGCGCGGGTGCAATCCCTACACGTGGGAGCGTTGCCCCATACGATGCCGCTAGCAGACTCTGTCGCGGCAACAAAATCAGCAGAAAAGAACTTGCAAGCAGCGCACCTGTACACTGCATGACCCAATAGGGCAGTACATAACGCCAGGGGAAACGACGCGCTACTGCTAGTCCTAGTGTAATAGCGGGATTAAAAGCAGCGGAAGAGATATAATTAAAGGCAAAGGCCATCGAAGCGAGCGTCAAACCAAAGACAACATAGGCCAACATCTGACCAGCACGCCCGAACTGGCTTCCCGCGACCACAAAGGTTCCCACCCCAAAAAAGACAAACGCAAAGGTTCCCAACGCCTCTACCAGATAGCGTCGCAGCATTACCTGACTGAACATAGCCCACTAGCACCTTTCGTGTATTTGTCACTTCCACTTTATACACGTATCTGGCAGGGATAACAGTAAGGTGTGGCGTTGCTTTCCAGGCATTTATGGCACACGCTCGGCCATTTTCATGACCTCTTGTGCCACCTCACGTAAGGTCGTCCGCAATTCGGCAGGCTCGCGAATAATGAAAGGGCAACGCAACATCAGCAGCACACGCGCTATCCATTCCAGCGACTCGGCGTAACAGCGCATCGCCACACCGCCTTCTTCCTGTTCCAGCGTTGCCAGCGCGGGCGAAATCATGCGCCGCGCCTCCTCAAGCGTTGTTTCTAACAGGACATCAACCGTGTGCCCAATGGGCATCATTGCCAGCGAGCGATTGACATAGGCGACACAATCAAAATTGTCAGGTGGCTCAAATGTCCGCGCAAGCACTCTGCTGCTGCGTATGCGGTCGAGACGGAAGGTGCGAATCTCCTGGCGCAGATGACAATAGCCCACTGTATACCAGTAACCAGAGCGACAGACGACGCCATAGGGATCAAACTCACGCTCCATCGTTTCACTCGTCATCGCTGCTTGATAGCGCAGCCAGACACGGCGTTTCTGCTGCGCCGCCACGCAGAGCATGACGACAATTTCCCCTTTCGGCACAGGCTCAACAAGACGATAGTCAAAGGTCAGTGTCTCCTGTACGGCCCGCACCTGCTCCTGTAGCATTGCGGACAGCACACGCTCAATCTTCGTCTGCGCACCCGTTACAGCTGGGATGTTGGTCGTCAAGCCCAGATGACGCGCGGCGATCAGTCCGATGGTCAGAGCGAAAGCCTCGTCGTCCTGAAAGATCAGCGGCACTCTGGAGCCTGGACAGATACGATAGCCGCCATAGCGTCCCCCCACAGACTCAATCGGATAGAGCCGTTGCAGGGCAGTGATATAGCGACGTACTGTGCGTTCATCGACCTCTAGCCGCTCCGCCAGTTCTTTGCCACTGACCTTTCCACGTTGTAGCAAAATTTCGAGCATCGTAAGCAATCGTGTCGCTGGAAAATGTCGCATCGCAATGTTCTCCTCGCACACAAAATTTTATTTAACCAGGACCGATTATAGCCGCATTCTCTGGTAAACTCAATCATAGAACATAGCAACCAATGAGGATGTGTAGGTTGTCATGCTCTACCCGAAAAGCCGTAAAAGACCGTAGGGACCGATTCATCGCGTCCGTGGCCCGTGCGCCCACGATGCTCGTTTCCTCTGGCACGATGGGCGCATAATGGCCTATTTGGTGCATGGGCACGACGGACGCGATGAATCGGTCCCTACGGGTATTACCAAACCAATTTGTTAAAGAGCATGTTTATGCTCTTGCAGATATACGAGCTTAAAACGTAAAGTATGCTTTTCATGACAAATGGGAAGGAGCCAGACGCATGTTATCAACGTGGACACATGGTCATAGCATCAAACAGATTAGCGGTATTGAACCCAGATTGGCAAGTTGGAATAGCAACAATGACCCTGAACAAATGCGCGTACAGGCATACCTCAAAGATGTCGAAACACGGCTTCAACTACCAACGACGTTTAGCAGAAACGACGGATTATATGGACTACATATGGATATCGCGGTTAGAAACGTTGCGCAACTCTATACAGGTTGTGATCTGGACAATTACCTCTATCCAGTAGCTCATCACTTAAATGCACGCCATTTTAGGTATGCCAGCGCAGTCAAACATGTTGGCAATGACTCTTCCATTAGTATCCACGAAACACAACCATTCCTGCTGCCTAGAGACGCGAGTTGGTCATTCTGCTCTTGTGGTATCATAACAGGCTCTTCTCAGAAAAAAGAATGGAAAATACAACTACGCGATAAACTTAAAGAGAAGAATATAAACCCGCTTGGATCAGGACTAGTAGAGATGCAATGGAACCAATTCTTGGTAGATCACCATCCTCTCACGCATTCAGTCCTAACGACGATAGGATCAGCTTTTTAGGCTTACACCTCCATGTCGACCAAAGAATTGGTTGGAATGTAGAAATCGAAGTTTATTGGAGATTACAAAAATGAATACAGCTCTACTCATCATTGACACGCAGGTTGGCTTGATTGAGCCTGCCTATCAGGGTTTCGAGGTATTGGAGCAGATTCGCACGCTACTGGATAAGGCGCGTGCTGCCCATGTTCCTGTCATTTACGTGCAGCATGATGGTCCTAAAGGGAATGATCTAGAGGTTGGCACTTCTGGCTGGCAGATTCATCCTCGTATCGCGCCACAAGAGGGCGAACCAATTGTCCACAAACGCGCCTCCGACTCGTTTTACCAGACCACGCTGGCACACGAACTTGAGGCACGCGGCATTCATCACCTGCTTGTCACGGGCGGTCAAACCGAATATTGCGTGGATACCAGTGTGCGCCGCGCCGTTACGCTGGGTTACGATGTCACGCTAGTCAGTGACGCACACACCACCTACGATAGCAAGATACTTACAGCGGCGCAAATTATCGCTCACCATAATGACCTGCTTGACCATTTCGGTGCAGGCGAGGCATGTGTGCTCGTTAAACCAACACATGACATTGAACTCTAACACTGCATAACCAACACTTTCTGCAAGGAGCAACGCAATGGAGACGATAAGGGACAAAACACAACTACTCGACGCTATGCGCAAGAGTTATGCGGACTTTAGTGCGTTATTGGCCTCTTTGAGCAGCGAACAGATGACAACGCCAGCCGTTAATAGCAATTGGTCCGTGAAGGATAATATCGCTCATCTCACAGCGTGGCAACAGCGCGTGGTTAACATGCTACCCGCTATTCGAGAGCAGCGAGAACTGCCAGACCCGACACCAGCGATGACGCTAGAAGAGATCAATGAAATGTACTACCAGCAATTCAAAGCGCAGTCGCTCGATCAGATACTTCAAACATTTCAGGCGACCAGCCAGCAGTTTATCGCGGAAGTTGAGTCCACCAGTATCGACGATCTAACGAGGCCTATCGCGTGGCTCAATGAGGGGCCAGTCTGGGAATATATCGTGGGCGATAGCTATGAACATTTTCAGGAGCATAGCGCGATTATTCAAAACTGGCTGGCGCACACAAACGTATGACAGCGGCAACACAACAAACGGGCGACTACACAGGATCGCCCGCCGTGCCCCACATGTGCTTTTCGACTAGTGCGGAATAATCCCAGGGAACACATACTGTTGCAGCATGACGATAACGCCCAGGATAGTCGCCAACAACACGCTATGCAAGAAGGTGCGACGAATGATGATACCCTCCTTGCCAGCCAGCGAAGTTGTCGAGACACCTGTCGTCACGTTCTGCGGCGAGATCATCTTACTCATCACCGCGCCGGACGAGTTAGTTGCCGCCATCAACACAGGGCTGAGGTTCAACTGCCGCGCCGCGACGACTTGCAGATTGCCAAAGAGCGCGTTACTGGACGTATCGCTACCGCTGAGGAAACAGGCGATCCAGCCGAGGAAGACGGAGAAAAAGGGGAAGATCGCACCGACCTTTGAGATCGCCAGACCGAGCGTATAGGCCATGCCAGAGTAGTTATACAGGTATGCAAGACCAACAATCAGCATGACGGTCAGGATAGCGAAACGCAACTGACGCCACGAATCAGCCAGAGCCGAGATCAGGATAGAGGCACTCGAACCTGTCGCCATCGCGACAATCCAGGTAATAATGACGGAAACCAGGATAGCCGTACCAGTCCCCAACGGCTGGAACGTGTAGATTGCCGCGTAAGGCTTTTTGTAGAGCGTCAGGAAGACCTGATTATGCAGGCCAGGCCACTTGATAAGCTGTTGCCCAATTACTGGAACCTTGAGGAAGGTCCAGGCAATCACTATCGCGCTGACGAGCAGCCAGGGTAACCAGGCTAGCACAGCCTCAGTAGCCGATGGACGCCCATGTCCCTCAGCCGTGTCTAATGTAACTCGATACTGTTCACTATCGCTCGGCTTCCAAAACTGTACGAATACGATCACACAGATCAGCGAGACGAGGGCCGCCAACACGTCTGGCAGTTCGGGGCCAACAAAGTTAGAGACCGTGAACTGCGTAATGGAGAACGAGAGGCCCGCAACCAGGGCGGCAGGCCAGACAGTGCGCAGACTACGGAAGCCCGTAAAGATGACCATAGCGTAGAAGGGCAAGAACAGGCCGAAGATAGGCAGCTGACGACCAACCATGGCCGAAAGTTGGGCCGTGTTCAGGTTTGTTACCGCGTGCAGCGTCACAATTGGGACACCGAGCGCGCCAAAGGCGACAGGCGTGGTATTGAAGATCAGCGTCAGTGTGACGGCATCAACGACATCAAAACCAAGCGCAATCAGAAGCGCACTCCCGATAGCGACAGGGGTTCCAAAGCCCGCGACACCTTCCATCAACGCGCCAAAGCTGAAACCGATAATCAGCAATAAAATACGGCGGTCAGCAGGAACGTTGTACACCATCCAGCGACGGAAGAGTTCAAATTTGCCGGAACGGACCGCGATATTGTAGAGCCACATCGCATTCCAGACAATCCACATCACGGGCACAAGCGCGAAGGCCATACCGTTGAGCGTTGAATTGGCCGCCAGATTGATAGGCATCTGCCACACGGCAATAGCGATAATGAGACCGATGATCAAACCCGCCAGCGCAGCCTGCCATGCTGGTCTACGCACAATACCCAGCAGCACAAGGACGACGATAATCGGGATGATGCCTACGAGGAAGGACAGGAAGAGGTTACCCGCCACCGGGGTGAGTAGCTGTTGAAACATCAATGTTACCTCCATATCCTGAAGATACTGTCAAAAAAGCGTTGGCAATGAAGAGCAGGAAACGGATTTCACAGTCGTTGTGAAACACAGGAAGCAAAAACGAGAGGCATATCCTCCTTTCACACAGTGTATTTCTTTAGATGCATCGCGGATAAAAAACGTGGCGTGGTCTGAATAAAGTCTATATATGCATCAAGCAAATAGTGACATATTGTAGAGCATCTGTCAAGGGGTTTGGAAATTTATTTTCCATATATTGGAGTCCCAGCCATGTTTTCCGCGCTTCAATGGTCATAGCCACAACTCTGCACGGCTCGACTCGTATGGTATAATAGAGTACGATCTTGGAGCTTGCCTCTTACGGGTTATACCCGCTACGATACAACAACAATACCAGCACCAATGCCAATCAGCAGGAGAACTTGGAGAAATTAGTTTATGCAATTCTTTGGGAAACTTATGGGCGATCCCAACAAGCGCGACCTGAAAGCGATTCAACCGCTTGTCGATAAAATTAACGCCCTTGAACCAACTATTAAAAAACTTAGTGATGCCGAACTCGCGGCTAAGACAGCTGAATTCCGCGCGCAACTCTTTCTTTATCTTAAAGGTGGTATGGTGCTTGAAGATGATTTGGTCTCATCCTTTCGCGAAGCTCTCCAAAGCATTGAACCTTTCGTCACCGATTGCACCGATGCCGACCTGCATACTGCTATCACCGACTATCGCCAGAAACTGGAATATCGCGCTGACCCTGAACGCGATCTGCGCGATAAACTGACCGATACGCTTTCCGAGTGTTTTGAGCAGGCCTATGAAAAGCTCGCTCCTCGCCTCAACCATCTCAAAGTGACAAGCATCTTGGAGCGCATCACCGATACCCACGAAAGCTTGCAACGGCTCGCCTCAAAGGAAACCGCGCAAAACGCCGTTCTTGCCCTGTTACACGAGACCGAGCCAGCCACCAAAGAGATTTCGGCAGAGTTGCTCGACGAAGCCTTTGCCGCCGCGTGGCAACGTTTCGAGAAACAGCACAACGAGAGCAATCAGCTCGCGCAGCTAGAACAATTACTGAGCGATACGCTGCGTCACTTACAACCTGAACTCGTCGCGCTTAAGGCAGAAGCGATGGATGAACTCATTCCCAACATCGCAAAACGCTACAAAACAGGCAAAACGCTCGACGATCTCTTGCCGGAAGCCTTTGCCGTTGCCCGTGAGGTTGGATGGCGCACGATTAAGATGCGCCACTACGACGTTCAATTGATCGGCGGTATCGTTCTGCATCAGGGTAAAATCGCCGAGATGCGCACTGGTGAAGGTAAAACGCTCGTCGCGACCCTCCCCATCTATCTAAACGCGCTAACCGGAAAAGGCGTACATCTCGTGACCGTCAACGACTACCTGGCCCAGCGTGACGCCGAGTGGATGGGCAACATCTATACATTTCTTGGCTTGACCGTGGGCATCTTAGTAAACGCTGTCGAGCCACAGAGTCCCAGACGCCGCGCCGCGTATCAGGCCGATATCACTTACGGCACAAACAACGAGTTCGGTTTCGACTATCTACGCGATAACATGGTCACATCACTGGATCAGATGGTGCAACGCCCACTCAATTATGCTATCGTTGACGAGGTTGACAATATCCTGATCGACGAGGCGCGTACTCCGCTGATTATTTCTGGTCAAGGTCAGGAGTCAACGGACATGTATGTACGCTTCGCGCAGTGGGCCAAACGACTGAAGGGCGAAACCGACTACACCGTCGAGGAGAAGACGCGCACCGTCATCCTGACCGAAGATGGCATCAACAAAATCGAGAGACTGGCGGGCATTCAGAACATCTACGACGAGGCCAACATCGACCTGACGCGCTATATGGAGAATGCCATTAAAGCCGAGGTCATCTTCAAGCGCGATAAAGATTATATCGTCAAGGATGGCGAGGTGATTATCGTCGATGAGTTCACGGGTCGCCAGATGCCAGGACGCCGCTATAGCGAAGGTCTGCACCAAGCCATTGAAGCCAAAGAGGGCGTCAAGGTTCAGCGCGAAAATCACACGCTGGCAACCATCACCTTCCAGAACTACTTCCGTATCTACGAGAAACTGGCAGGTATGACTGGTACGGCTCTGACCGAGGCGGAAGAGCTACATAAAATTTATAAGCTTGAGGTAATGGTCATCCCGACCAACAAACCTGCCATCCGCCAGGACCTGCCCGACCTGATCTATCGCACACGCGAGGCCAAGTTCAATGCTGTTGTCGCCGAGATCAGGGAACGCTATGAGCAGGGTCAGCCCGTACTCGTTGGCACGACTTCGGTCGAGACCTCCGAGTATCTCTCCAGTCTGCTCGAAGAACAGGGCATTCCGCATAATGTCCTGAACGCCAAGCATCACGAGCGTGAGGCCCAGATTGTCGCACAGGCCGGACGAAGTGGAGCGGTGACGATTGCGACTAATATGGCAGGTCGAGGAACCGACATTCTGCTCGGTGGCAACCCTGCGGGCTATCTCGACAGTATCCTGCGCCATCACGCTGAACATGTCAGCTATATTCGCGAGATGCCGACGCGCACAGAGGATGAGCGCGAAGAGAAGGAAGACGCCATTCGCGAATATATCGAGAATATGACGGAAGACGAGAAGCAAGAGCTACTCAAGCAGAAAGAGCTAGAGTGCAAGAAAGACCACGATTTCGTTCTACAGGTCGGGGGACTGCACATCATTGGCACCGAGCGCCACGAGTCGCGCCGTATTGATAACCAGTTACGTGGACGCGCTGGTCGTCAGGGCGACCCCGGTTCTTCACGCTTCTATCTGGCCCTAGACGACGAACTGATGCGCCGTTTCGCCGCTGACCGCGTGGCAAAGGTCATGGAGAGCGTCGGCATGGAAGAGGATATGCCACTGGAGAGCCGCCTCGTCTCTCGCCTGATCGAAAGCGCGCAAACAAAGGTTGAGGGTCATAACTTCGATATCCGTAAAAATGTTGTTGAATACGACGATGTGATCGCCAAGCAACGCGAGGTCATCTATGCTGACCGCCGTGCCGTGCTAGAACGTGCCGACATGCACGAGCGCGTCCTCACGATGATTCGCGCCGAAGTCGCAAAAATCATTGACAACCATATCCCGACACCTATCGTGACCGAGATCGAACAGCTTGAAAACCTCTATCGCACACTAGAGGTCTGGGTCGCCGTGCCTGAAGAAATGGTTCCTGAAAACATCCAGGCCGTGCGCCGCGATGATATCAAGCAACAACTAACTAATCTGATTATTGACCATTACGAACAACGCGCAAAGCAGCTTGAGGAGCAGCAGCAGAAGCTCAAAACAGAGAACCCAGACTTGAACATTTTCACAATTCGCGATCTGGAACGCTCTTACACCCTGCAAGTCGTTGATCGGCTCTGGATGGACCATATCGACGCCCTGGACGTAATGCGTGCAGCGATCGGCTTCCGCTCCATCGGACAGCGCGACCCCCTGGTGGAGTTCAAAAACGAGGCATTCAGCATGTTTGAAGATCTCAAACAGGCCATCCAGCACTACATCGTCGATTCACTGCTTAAACTGTTGCGCAACGAGTTCACGATCAGCATTCAGCGACCAGAGCCACAGCGCAAGCTTCCCGCTCCCAACAAACTGCGCACCAACAGCGAGGATATCGCCAGGGCCAGTGGGCAGGCCAAAAGCGAGGTCAGCGAGGAGCGCGGTAAAGGACAGGCCCGTCGCAACGGCAACAATGGACGCAATGGAAACAACGGTCGTAACGGCTCAACGCCCAATCCACGCCCTTCGTCTTCGTCATCCAATTCTAATGCGCAATCCTACAGCAACGCGAAGATCGGGCGCAACGACCCCTGCCCCTGCGGTAGCGGCAAAAAATACAAAAAGTGCCACGGCGCATAAAAGGAAACGGGATATATGGGGCGTGATAGAGTCACATCCCATACACACCAAGCAATCAGGGCGTGACTCTATCACGCCCTACCTTTTTTTAGCACTAATACAGCAAATCAGGAGGGTATTTTTGTGAAAATCGCCCTGCTTTCTCCCTTTATCCATCCCATTGTCGAACCGTTCGTTGGTGGAACGGAAGCCTTTCTCGCCAGATTCGCCACCGCATTGACACACAGGGGAATAGAGGTCGTCTGTTATGCCTGTGAAGGCTCTGTCATCCCTGGCGTGGAAATCCGCACCTGTGGTGTTCCACCGAGCGCGCTGGCCTATCCACGCGCTCCGCATGAACTCAAGGGTGATGAAATATTGACCATTCGCGCGTATGAGGACGCTGTGCTGTATCAGGCCATTGAAGATATCCGCAGAGACTCCTCGCTTGACCTCCTGCACAACCACTCTTTCTCGGCAATCCCGCTGTTCGTGTCCCACCTGCTCCCACTGCCTGTCATCCATACCCTCCACCTGCCTCCCATGCTGCCGAATATGACGGAGGCTTTACGCTTCTGCAAACAGCAAGACATCTTACTGCATCTTGTCGCGATTTCTCAGAGTCAGGCGCAACTGTGGCGAGACCACTACCCCATCAGTCGTGTCATCTACAATGGGTTAGATATGGAAGCGTTGCCCCCAGATTGTGCTCATGAGGGAACATTGGCCTTCGTGGGCAGGATTGACCCAAGTAAAGGAGTTGAAGACGCAATTGAAGTGGCTCTTCAACTGGGCAAAAGATTGGACATCTACGGGGCAATTCAGCCATCTGCTACTACCTACTTTGAGACCCAGATTGCTCCTTTGCTTGCACGCCATCACACGCTCATCTATCATGGGGCAGTTTCTCAGCCAACCTTATTTCAAGCCTTGCGGAAAGCACAGGCCCTTCTCTGTCCCGTGAAGTGGGATGAACCATTTGGAAACGTCATTATAGAAGCTATGGCGGTCGGTACACCAGTCATCATGTATGATCGGGGTTCCGCGCACGAATTGATCACAGAAGGTATCAGCGGCTTTATCGTTCCAGCAGATGATCTTCACGCAATGCGGAGCGCAGTAGAACAGGGAGTGCAGTTCGATCGTGCGCTCTGCGCTCTCCATGCCCGTGAACGCTTTCACATCAATGCGTGTGTTGATGGCTACCTCTCGTTGCTGCAAACGCTTTCTGGGGCGCGTTTTTGAGATAAAGCAAAGGATAGGCGTGGGTGAGCCACACAAGCATATATGCCATTTGCATATACGTGGGAACTGCACAAATGTAAGCATAAGGATTTGGTTATATGTAGGTTCATAACCTGTAAAGCAAAAACATAGCATTTGCGCACCTGCTCATGGTACGCTTACTCACAAGGAACAGCGTATCCATAACTTTTCCCTTACCTCATCGATGGGTTACCCATCACACGCGAAAGGAGCCTATACCTTATGATGAATGGTCATCAGATTGCTGAAATGTCAAACCAGTGGGAGACGAATCCACGCTGGAAAGGTATCAAACGTCCCTATACTGCCGAGGATGTGCTACGTCTGCGCGGTTCTGTTCACATAGAGCATACCCTTGCCCGTATGGGCGCGGAACGACTCTGGACGCTGCTCCATAACGAACCATACGTAGCCGCTCTTGGTGCGCTGACAGGCAATCAAGCGGTTCAGCAAGTTAAAGCCGGACTTCAGGCCATCTACTTGAGCGGATGGCAGGTCGCCGCTGATGCCAATCTTTCTGGTCAGATGTATCCCGACCAGAGCCTCTATCCGGCGAACAGTGTACCGCACGTCGTCAAACGCATCAATCAGGCCCTTCAGCGTGCCGATCAAATTCAGCATTCCGAAGGAAAAGGCGATACCTACTGGTTTGCCCCCATTGTTGCTGATGCCGAAGCTGGTTTTGGTGGTCCTCTGAATGTTTTTGAGCTGATGAAGTCCATGATTGAGGCGGGTGCGGCTGGCGTCCATTTTGAAGATCAACTCGCATCTGAGAAGAAGTGCGGTCATATGGGCGGAAAAGTGCTGATCCCCACGCAGTCCGCGATCAGAAACCTTGTCTCGGCCCGTCTTGCCGCAGACGTAATGGGCGTGCCGACGCTACTCGTTGCGCGCACAGATGCCAATGGCTCATTCCTGCTCACCAGCGATATCGACCCGACCGATCATCCCTTCCTCACGGGCGAGCGCACGGCAGAGGGCTTCTATCGCATTCGTGGCGGTCTAGATTCCGCTATCGCGCGTGGTCTCTCCTATGCCCCCTATTGCGATCTGATCTGGTGCGAGACCTCGGAGCCAAATCTGAAAGAGGCGCAGCGTTTCGCCGACGCCATCCACGAGCAGTTCCCCGGTAAAATGCTGGCTTATAACTGTTCCCCATCATTCAACTGGCGCAAGAAGCTTAATCCTGACACGATTGCAACGTTCCAGCAGCAGATTGGCAAGATGGGCTATGCCTTCCAATTCATCACACTTGCAGGCTTCCACGCCCTCAACTATAGCATGTTCGATCTGGCACGTGGCTACAAAGCGCGTGGTATGGCGGCCTACTCTGAACTGCAACAGGCCGAATTCGCGATGGAAGAGTATGGTTACACCGCGACTCGCCATCAGCGCGAGGTCGGTACAGGTTACTTTGACGAGGTAGCACAGGTCGTTTCGAGCGGTTCCTCCTCGACAACCGCGTTAAGTGGCTCAACCGAAGAAGCCCAGTTCCATTGATCGACCGTAAGGGTCTTGGGTTGGGTGACCGCGAGGGTCGCCCCTACAATGATAC
>DAIDJF010000068.1 GCA_027451525.1 Ktedonobacterales bacterium | reverse complement strand
CCACGCAGGTTGCGTAGGGGCGTGATTGATCACGCCCTCGTCCCCGTTCGTATGGCCTCTCACATGGCTCCCCAGGCAGATCTATGTACAGGTAGGGCGTGATCAATCACGCCCCTACACCATCGTGTGACCTGTTCGCATTATTTTTTAAAAGACGATGAATAACGCCCCTACACCAATGTCTCTTTCATTTTTTCAATACCATCATCACGCCCATACGCCATTGGTGGCTATGCTCCTGTGTAGCCGATTACGTCGGAGCCGCCGACAGTTCCGCCTGGGCCAGAGCCAGTGTTCCAATACATCGGACGTTCCGCCACAAAGTAGGCTCCTGCTGTGTTAGTCAGGACCGTCATTGACACCTCGTAGCCTCGGTGGTCGTTACCGGGCTGTACCATGTATTGCAGGACCAGCGAGGTCACATCTACCGTATAGCGACTGTGTGCGTGTACCACAAACGGTGTCGGCTTATAGACACGTCCATAGCCATTGACCATCGTCACACTAATCGTCTCGTCGGTCGCGGTCGGATTCTGCAAGGTCAGCCACTCGTTGTAGCCGTTGTTGCTATAGCCTTCGGCAAAGGTGTAGGCACTCACGCTGGCAGGCCCAACCTGTCCAATCACATCAGTCATTCCCTGGCCCACAACACGGAAGCCATTACGGAGATTTTCCGTATGATCGTACTGAAAGTACAGTTCGCGCTCAACCACGATTTTCGCGCCCGTCGAGGTGACTTCAGCCGAGATGTTTCCTGGTGCCGTGTTCTGGTTGACATTCCAGATCACCTGATCGAGCGAGTTGACAGGCACAGTGAAAGTCTGGTTGGTGCCAGTGTCATACTCAATTGTGATCGTCACGTTCGCTGTCGCATTCGCCGTAGTATCAAGGTTCGAGATGACCAGATACTCCTGGAAGTGTCCACCCGTGTAACCTTCAGCAAAGAGCCAGTCATTGGAAAGCGTCTGCACGCCGACGACTGAGGCCGCGCCAGTAATCGTTTGCGCGTTGCCCGCCACAACATGATTGAAGTAGGCGGGGCGCTCAACCATGACAGGTTGCGTCGAGGTTACAATTGCCGCGACGTGCGCGGGCAGTCCCGCTGTCCCAGGAGCAATTGTGCCGCGTGTCCCAGATGGTACGGTAATAGTTTGTGCGTTGCCCACCGTCTTACCGCCCAGATAGTAGGTTGCGGTTACAGTTGCGGGCTGATTGCCGGGGGGATTAAGAATGGTGATAAACGAGGCCGAGCCTGTACCTGTCGGCACATCGCCAAAGTAGAAGGTAGTGCCCAGGTGCGTTGCGCCAACGACATCGCTACCGCTATTCACGCCGTGCCACGAGAAGTACATGGGGCGTTCAACCACTACCCCATTACAGATAGGAGCAGCATTTACATTCGCAATTGTCGACACCGAAACGCCCGCTGTCGCGTTATATGCCACACCCAAATCATCATTGACCGACTCGGTCACGCGCGTAGCATGTGGAATAGCGACTGTCTTGCTCACTGGTCCTCTCCCGTTATCCAGCAAATATTGCAACGTTACCGAGCAATCATTAATTGGGTCGGGATTCTCGATGGTCAGAAATTCTTTAAAGCCTGCGCCCACGCGCCCTTCGGCAAAGTACCACGTCTTGCTCACTGGTCCTGGAGGCGGTGCGTAGGCATGGAGATATTGATAGATAAACTGACCTGTATTAGCAGATGGTGTCCCCTGATAATCGCTGACTAATTGCGGATAACCGCAGACATTGCCCCGCGAGACCCATGCCCAGGCAACCCAGCCAATCTGGTGTGCATCGAAATAGGGCAACAACTGACTCTCATAGCTCGTACCACAGTCATACTCGCCGCTCTCAGCCGATATTACTGGATAGGTCGCACTTACATTACCAAACGCAGCATCCCAGGTACTCGCAGCCTTATCCGCATAGGGATAGGGGTGCGTATCATAGACGATATTACCACCTGTGACAGTATTCGAGGGAATTTGACTTAGATCATAACCCCAGTTCATACCCCCCACGAGGATAAGATTTTTGGCACCAGTGCCGCGTATAGTATTGACCAGCGTTTGCATGCCAACAGCCTGATAACTGACCGTTTTAGAACACTGACAATCGTTGGAATAGCCTGTATCGGCAGTCATCGCGCAACCATTCAGCCAGCACGACCAATTAGCGGGATGTGGTTCATTGTAGGCTTCAAACAACACGTTAGAGTAACTGCTATAAATAGCGGCGGCCTGCTGCCAGAAATTCACGCTATCCGCATCTGGCATGGCCCAGGGACCACCACCCTGCAGCGATTGCTGACCAGCATCAGTCCATTGCAAGTCAAGAATAACATTCAAATTCAACGCAGTGAGGGCCTGTACAGTCTGCCGGACCGTTGTTTGATATTGTCCCGCAGTACAAGCATAGCCCGGCGCACCGTTGAGCCAAAAGCCTTCGGAGAGGGGCAAACGCACGGTATTGGCTCCCCAATAGGTTCCACCGGGAGCACTGCCTGATCCCATATAGGCCAGATGCGTTTGATCTAGTGGTCCCTCCCCACTACAGTTATACTCCAAGCCATCGCGCCCAATGCCATGAAAAATATATTGCTTGCCGTCTGCACCAAGAACCATATTGCCCTGTACCGTATATGGCCCATTTGCAGACGCATTATATGGTAGACCTGATACCGATGCAGCGTGGGCATGCGTTGGCACACGTTGCAAGGCAGGCATTAGCCACACACCACCCACGACGCCAACAATCATTACAATTAAACTTAATCCTACGATGCGCTTTACAGATGATGACATGGATATTGTTCCTCACTACATAATGATCATGTTTTTTTCATCGTTCGCTGACTTATCTTTCCGTTTTTACATAAGCAAGAAGCTCGTAAAACAACTACCCTTAACCACATCGCTATCTATAAATACAAACGAGAGATTTATGTCCTCTCCCATATACTAGCCTGATTGTCTGTTTTTTCGTTTCCCACTGAACAACGCTTATTCATACATAAAGCCATCTTGTCTCTTATGCAGCACAAATCTCAGTGGGCACGACACGCTCCTTGCAGAGTATACACGAAAAGTCCTCTATACACTACTATCGAGACAAATAGGTTATTCTTGAGAGCACAGCACAGGTACTTTATGGGGGTTTGAAGCAACAAAAGTCGGTGAGCTTATTTATCATTGTTTTTTAGCGAAAAGAGAAGTTGCTAAAGCGGTGGGTATGTCAAGTGCGATAAGCTGATAGGTTTATCGCACTTGACATACCCACCGCTCAGATGATATCCTCATTATGGAATGCATTATCATTTTATGAAGTAGGACAGGAATAGCATGAAAAGGGCATTACCACTCGCGGTTTACACCGCCGTATGAGCGACACCGCCATGCTCGTACGGCAGGAATTGGCTCAATAGGATGCAGTGATACACGTCAGCAACGTTCGCTCGCGTGTGGATTTTTAGTTTTTTCCTCGCATCTTTTACGCCTCATTCCTCCCTTCGGTATCTGATTTCCTTTTTGATACAGGCTTGTGTCGCCAACACCAGGAGTCTTGTCGCTACGTGTTGCGTGACATAATACCGCCGTGTGCTTCCTCCTAACGTTCGCGATAAGAGTTGCCCTGTGTAAGCTTATTCATCAGAGGCTTGTCATCTACATTACAACAAGAAGCACACGCAAAGGATAGATTTAGACATGTTACAGGTCAATCACATTCGACTCTCCTACGGGCCACGTCTGGTCCTGGACGATATCTCGTTTACCGTCGCCCCTGGCGAAAAAGCCGGGCTGATCGGCGTCAATGGCGCGGGCAAAAGTTCGCTGCTAAAAATTGTTGCGGGTCTTATGGAACCCGATGGCGGCACTGTTATGCTGCCCCGCACCCACGGCTATCTCTCACAAGATGTGGCACACGACGACCATCTGGTAGCCGAAGGCGGAACCGTGCGTGACTTCATCTTTAACAGTATCGGCCTGGATAGCGCGCTGCACAACTATGAAACGCTCTCACATCAACTCGCGCAGGCCAGCGAGGACGAACTCCCCACCTTGCTTGAGCACTTTGAGCAAGCACAGAGTGACCTGGACCGCCTGGGCTATTATGATGCCGATGCCCGCGCCGAGCAACTCATCGCGGGCCTCAAACTCGGAGGCGTCACGCTTGACCGCCTTGTTCAGACCCTCAGCGGTGGTCAAAAAACAAAGTTGGCCCTGGCACGTCTGCTCTTCCAATCACCACTTTTGCTCATGCTCGACGAGCCAACTAACTTCCTTGATGTGGATGCGACCAACTGGCTGATGGAATTTCTGCAAAGCTATCAAGGAGCATTACTCATTATCTCGCACGATCTTGATCTGCTTGATCGCGGCATTAATAAAGTTTTGCGCCTCAACGAGTTCACCCACAAGCTCGAAGAATATCGCGGGACCTATTCTAACTACCTGACGGTGACGGGCGATGCGCTCGCCTTGATGGAACGCACCAAGGCGCAGCAAGAGCGTGATATCGCCCGTTTGCGCAAAACGTCCGAAAAACTGCGCGGGTATGGAGCCACGCGCGTTAGCCAGCGTATCGCTGTCGATAAACGTATCGCCGCATTAGAAGACAGCAAGCCGCAACTGCCACAAAACAGTCGCAAGCTCAAGATTGACTTCCCAGTCCGTCAACAGAGTGGGCTACAGGTTGTGCGCGCCGATAATCTGGCAAAACGCTATGGTACAAAAGAGATTTTTCACAACATCAACTTTCAGGTAGAGCGCGGGCAGCGTCTCGTGATTGTCGGCCTCAACGGTGCTGGCAAAACGACGCTCTTGCGCACAATGCTCGGCGTTACCCCCCTGAACGATGGCAACGTCATCCTCGGTGACCGCGTTAACATCGGCTACTATGCACAGGAGAACGAGGGTCTGGACTACGATCATACCGTCTTGCAAGAAGCCAACGAAATCCTGCCAGAGGATAGCAAGCGCGTGCGTAGCATCCTGGGACGCTTTCTTTTCACGGGTGATCGCGTCTTTCAGCGCATCGGCACACTGAGCGGAGGAGAGAAGACGCGCCTAGCTCTGGCAAAGATGGTGCTCGCGGGACCAAATCTACTGGTCCTTGACGAGCCGACAACTCACCTGGATGCGATGTCGCGCACGATCATCGGCGAGGCGTTGGGCAACTATAACGGCACAATCATCTCCGTCACGCACGATATCGAGTTTGTGCGCCACCTTAAACCAACCACGCTACTGCTGATGCCCGAAGGAAAGATTGTTTTCTACGATAGCAAGTACGACTCGATGCTTGAGCGAGCTTGATCTATATGCAGCAAGAGAGAGCAGGAAAATGTGAGACCTGCCAGGTTGTACATTTTCCTGCTCTCACATTTTCCTTGACTTTTGAGCGTGTATAGCATATAATTTTATATATACCCCCTAAATTCAACACAGGAGACAGCGTCGTGATAATGTTTAGCTAATCATGAACCACACAGAAAATACACATCAGCCATCATCGGTATGGCACTCTCGTTCTGTTTTCGTGTACCTTAACAGCGGCCCAACGAGAATAAGCATGTGCATCTTCTGGGGCATGGCATAGCTGACATTGCAGAGCTGCTTGCGAACTTACACCATTCCAACACTTCACCGTGCATATTCACGCGCTCTGTTTTCCGCTCACGGTCCCTGACCGCAAAACTGCCTCTCACCAGAAGATATCCAGCACAGCGTATCCTCTGCCAGTTTTCCGCCTAGACACGAGAGCAAGCATAAATACAGACACATTCGACAACACAGACACACTAAGGAGAACGTAGTTTGGCAGAATATACCCCTGCAAAAGATCCTACTATACAGGTGAGCGATGGCAAGCCAATGAGCGGCCTGCTCGCCGAAGCACCCACGCGCGCGATTTTGGTCGGCCTCGAACTTCCCGAAACCGACTGGCCTGTCATGGAATCGCTGGACGAACTGGCACAATTGGCAACAACGGCAGGCGTGAATTGCGTTGAGCGCGTGGTGCAGAAATTGCAACAGCCCAACCCCGGGACGCTGATCGGCTCAGGCAAAGTTGAAGAGTTGGCAGAGCTTGTGCGTTTTCACAACAGTGACGCGGTCATTTTCGATGTGGAGCTTAGCCCACGTCAGCATCGCAACCTGGAAAGCGCGCTCGAAACACAGGTCCTTGACCGCACTGCCCTGATTCTCATCATCTTCGGGCAGCGCGCACGCACGAAAGAGGGACGCCTGCAAGTTGAACTGGCCCAGATTGAGTATGACCTGCCGCGTCTGGCCCGCCAGTGGTCGCACCTCTCACGTCAGCGTGGCGCGGTCAATCAGCGCGGTGAAGGTGAGAAACAGATTGAGGTTGACCGCCGCTTGCTGCGCCGTCAGAAAGAACACATTCAGGAAGAACTGGAACACGTGCGCACGCATCGCCACTTGAGCCGTGATCGACGCAAGGATACGGGCGCACCCGTTGTCGCATTGGTTGGCTATACAAATGCGGGCAAATCGACCCTGCTCAATCGCCTCGCGAACGCGCATATTCTCGCCGAAGATAAGCTCTTTGCCACGCTCGATCCCACGACACGTCGTGTACGTCTCAATGGTGGGCAAGAGATTCTCTTGAGCGATACCGTCGGCTTTGTACAACGCTTGCCAACCACGCTGGTTGCGGCTTTCCGCGCCACGCTGGAGGAGGTTGCAGAGGCCGACCTGCTGGTTCACGTCGTGGATGCCGCCAGTCCTTTTATGCATCGCCAGATTGCGGCGGTCGAAGAGGTGCTGGAAGAGATTGGCGCGGGTGGTCGTCCGATGGTCATCGCCTTGAATAAGGCCGATCTGCTGCCAGCGGATATTCCACAACTTACAGGTTTGGCCGCCACACTGCCCGTTGTGCGCGTCTCAGCCCTGAACGGTCATGGCGTTGATGAACTGCTACGCTGTATCAGCGACACGTTGCAAAGCCAATTTGTCGCCCTCGACGTATTAGTGCCTTATGAGCGCGGTGATCTGGTAGCCTTGTTCCATCAATACGGAAGTATTGATGAGGAAAGCTACGAAGATGGTGGCACGCGCTTGCGTGGTTACATGCCGCAAAATCACAGCGGTCCTTTTCTAGCATTTCAGCGTATGCCGCAGCCCATCGTGCGACGTGTGCGCCACTAAGCAGATAGAGTTTAGGAGCAGTGCGAAGAATTTTCGCACTGCTCCTATTCTTACAGCATCTTTCCTGATTGACAAATAAAACTGTTATTGAGTACGCTTGCGGTATACCGTTGAGTTGTTTTAAGCAATAGGGCAAGATACCCACGATAACAGTCTTTATTTTTTAGTCAAAGGTAGGTGTAGAAATGTCTGGCAAAGACGATCTGGAACGCAATGTACTTACGCAAACTGGCGTGTCTACTACTCCTCGCCTCGGACTCTTCCGGTGTATGGATTGTCATGCGTGGGGAGACACAAGATCAGGTACAGCAAAATCTTGAGTCCCTCCCACTCTATCCGTATATGGAACTCACTATCACCCCATTGTCCAACATGTAAACCAAACACCAAGAGCAGACGCACATAAGAGAGGATCACAGCTATGGCACATTCAAAAATAGAGGCCAGCGATACATTAGTTTTATTCATAGACTTGCAAGCTGGAATATCTGATCTGCCACTGACAGTTCCCTACCCACGTCTCCAAAAAGGCGTTTCCGCGCTTGCACGGCTTGCAGGGCTGCTGAAAATGCCAGGGATTATCTCAGTAGTTGGCGGACGCGATGGCGGTCCGGCCCAGATTATGCCAGAAATCGCACAGGGTATGGGAGAATTGCCAATTTACTACCGCAGCACGGCTGACTCTTTTGAAAATCAGGCTATCAGGGAGGCCATTGCGGCAACTGGCAGGAAAACCATCCTCATAGCAGGAACCGCGACCGAAGTTGCAGTCCAACTACCAGCACTTTCTGGCTCCGACCTGGGCTATCGTGTCTTTGTCGTCATAGATGCGGTTGCGGGTATTAGCGCGCGATCAGAAGATGCCACCCTGCGTCGCATCACACAAGCTGGCGCGTCTACAGTCTCTGTCGTCACGCTCGCGGGCGAATTGGCGGGCGATTTCTCTCAACCAACGGGGCAGCAAGCGATTGGAATTCTCTTTGAAATGGTTGGCGGAGCATAAAAGCGTTGAATAACACAAGTTCTCTGGCGGTCGCTATCATCTCAGCGATGATTACTCCAGCACTCTTGATTCTCGGCTCTGCATCTCTCGTAGCAACCGCTCTGCAACGGCTAACACGCGCGGTGGATCGCGCCAGAGCGATCCTACAGTTATCTGACGAAGAGATAAAACGGCAGGGATTGACACTGGAGATGAAAAAACGCTGGCTTGAGCGCTATACCACGCGGTCGTTACTGGCAGAAAGAGCCGTAACAGCTTTTTTTCTGGCAGTAGGCACGCTCATCTTAGGTTGCCTCTCTATCGCCATAGACCGCTACTTCGACGGCATGCTTACATGGCTCCCAGTAAGTCTCACAATTATCGCCATGAGCATGATATTCGCGGGTGCGTATTTAATGGTGCGGGAATCGCGCCTCGCAACCCTACAGATTCGCGAAGAGATACAATATCCTGCAGAGAAGAAAATATAGAGCATCACAAACCGAAGAGCAGCAGAGCGATCCTCGCGGTTACTCTGCTGCTCTTCGGTTTGTGATACTCATAACTACTAACGACTAGCGTACAGAGGTGACACGTGGGAGCGTTTGCTCCTCTTCGTTCACCGTCACACGCGCAGGTGCGGATGTGCTGCGCTCATACCGCTCAACAACCGCAACTAGCACACTAAGACGTTGTTCAAGCTCCTGAGCTTGCTGGAGTAATGTACGCAATTGTAGCGAGAACTCGCGGCCTTGCCCATTCATCAATGCCAGGGGATACTCAGGTGCAATAACAGACGTGGTGAGGGGTGTGCTCAGGGCATCAGCAGGTTGCTCTTCCAAAACGGGTATTTCCAACTCGACAGGAGCTTGCAACTCACTATCGTCGGGTGCTTCCTGCTCCCCCGCCTCGCTCGGACTCTCCTCCTGACTTGCCTCATGTGTGCTACGCGCATCCGCTTGTGGACGTTTTTCCGTTATAACCAATGCGACCAGCCCAATGAGAGCAAGCAGCCCAACACCGAAGAAGCCACCAAGAATCAGCAGGTTCAATGCTCTGCTCCTTTTGCAAATGGGGGAGGATGCACGCAGGCATCCTCCCGACTAGTTATTCATGTTTGTTTTAGTGGAGGTGGATCGTCACCGTTGCGCTCAGGCCCGGCACAACATCGTTCCCGCCAGTTCCGTCCAGTGTGATAATGACGGGCACGCGCTGGCCCACTTTGGTGAAGTTGCCACTGGCGTTATCCTGCGTGGGCAGCAGTGAGAAAGTGCTTGCCGCCGCCTGGACAATCGTCTGGACCTTGCCGGAGAAGGTTGTACCGCTGAAGGCATCCACGTGGATATCGACATCCTGTCCGACTTTAACGTTGTTCATCTGGCTTTCATCGATGTAAGCCGTGACTGTCAACTGCGTCAGGTCGGTCAACTGCACTACTGTCAGGCCAGCCACAACGCCTTGACCTTGCACAGCAGATGTTTGCAGGACAGTGCCATTGATTGGGCTAGTCACATTCACCGTAGTGGCCGTTGCCGCCGCGCCAGCAGCCCCAGTAGCAGCAGTAGTGATTGTACCAATCGTCTGACCTTGCTTGATCGTATCGCCGACCTTGACATCCAGGGTCGTCAAACGCCCATTCGCTGGGGCATAGACAGAGACGATGTTGCCGCTGACCTGTGCATCATCAGTACTGTAATACATATAACCGTTGTAGATATAGTAACCGACACCTCCGGCAATTGCCAGAACAATCAGGACAATCAGCAATGGTATTAAAATTGCACGACGCATTTAAAAAACCTCTCTTTACTCACATTGAGTATGTGTCTGGGGAGAGACATATCCAATCCTCTCCCTTACTATCTAAAAACCTATGAGACAAGAACGCTAGAGAATATCATTATAACTCTTCAGTGAAAAGTACTATTCTGTAGTTATGCTCCTGCGAGTGCCGCCTCAGCTTCCGCTGCCGCGTCATCACGCGCCGCTTCGCCATTCGCAGCCCGACGGGGCCGCTCACGCACAAAGAACATCGCGATGATGGTAATAATGACGAACACGAACGTCAGAATGAACGCATCCTGTATTGCCAGCACATAGCTCTGTTCCTGAATTAGCCCGGCTATCACTTGAATTGTTGCTTGATAGGCATGTGCGAGATCAGCACCGCGCGAGACAAACAACGCTTCTACCTCTGGTATTAACCGCCCTAAAGGAGATGACGCCGTTACCTGCTCCGCCAGGTGCGCGTAGTGAACAGAGGTCTGGGTCTGCACCAGTGTTGCCAGGATCGCGATAGTGAGTGAACTGCCAACCGAGCGCACAACGGTACTTAATGATGACGCTTGTGTAAGTTGCTGCGGACGAATCTGCGCCAGAGCCGCGAGAATTAGAGGTTGACCAACAAGGCCAAGCGAGAAACCGCGCAGGATTATCATGATTTGAATCCACCAGAATGGCGAGTTCAACGTGATAAACGACAGTTGCCACAAAACAAAGGCCAACAGGACCAGCCCTGGTATCACAACGATACGCACGCCGAAGCGGTCCACCAATCTGCCACCAATAATGACACTGACCATCGAGGCCAATGCCTGCGGCAAGAGCAACACGCCCGCCTGGAACGCGCTCTGCCCTCGGAGCGATTGCAGATAGATAGGCAGCAAGAACAAGCCACCGTACAAGGCGAAAATTACGAACAGGTTCGCAATCGTGCTAGTGGTAAAGCCTGCATTCTTGAAAATGCTCAAATCCATCAACGGTTGCCCGCCGCGATTAAGGATGACCAACTCAACCACAACAAAGATGATGAGCGCGACAATGCCACCGATCATGTAGCCCAATACAGTTGTCGAACCCCACCCAGCGGTACTGGCTTCTGAAAGCGCGTATAAGAGAGAGGCCAGACCAATCGTGGAGAAGATGAAGCCCACCACATCAAAACTTGTCCGCTGCTCGTCACGATACTCGCGCAACAGTAGCGAGGAAGCAATGACAGCGACGATGCCTATTGGGACATTAATATAGAAAATTGCGCGCCAATCCGCATACGTAACAATATAGCCGCCCAATGTTGGTCCCAGAGCAGGAGCAAGCAGTGCAGGTACGCCAAAGAGACCAAGCGCACCACCACGCTCCTCTGGTGGAAACTCACGAAACAGCAACGTGAGCGATAACGGGAACAGTGCGGCACCACCAGCACCTTGCAAAACACGGAAAAGAATGAGCAGCGGCAAATTCCACGAGAGACCACATAACGCCGAGCCAACCGTGAATAGGACAAGCGAGATAATATAAAAACGCTTGATGCCAAACCTGTCCGTGAAAAAAGCCACCAATGGAGTCGCCACGCCTTGCGCGAGAATATAGCCCGTCAAGACCCATTGTACGCTATGCAGGTCCGCTCCAAAGACGGTCTGCAAACGAGGGATGGCGATATTCACAATCGTAGAGTCCAGAATAGCCATAAAGACGCCGATGATTGTGACCATCGCGACAATCCACTTATATTGCAGCCCTGCACCACTGCGCTCGGCTTGTGCATTGGCTTGCATAAAAACTCCTTTTTCGCGCCCTGAGCTGTGCTAGACGCGCCAGCGTCGTTGGGCGCGATTTCAACACCTTAAATAACTATTCAGATACTTTTTTACAGTTCATGATTTTCAGTTGCTTTATTACACGCAACACCATGAAAGTAGACATCTTCTAGATAAGTCACAAGATCATCTGGTTCAATATGTGCCTGCGTTACAAGACGATCATATACATGCGGAGAGAGTAATCCGAAGAATGCCGATTGTAAGACCACGGACGGAATGCGCGTGCTTAACAAACCACGCGCCTGTCCCTCCTCTACCAACACAAGAATACGTTGCGCAATCTGCTCACCATACTGGCGCAATGACTCTTTTTTTGTCAGTAATGCCTGCCGTGAACCAGGGCTATCGTACAGCAGAGAGAGCAATCGAAAACGCCGATGCAGCATCCCTCCATACACCTGACGTAAAACAGCACTGAGTTTCTCGCGCGCGGTCGCCGATGACGCAATAAGCGTATCTATCTCTTGCAACATCTGCTGCATATCACGTCTAAAAAGCTCTTGTATTAGATCTTCTTTACTCGCAAAATGCAGATAGACTGTGCCTTTGGCGATACCAACACGAGCCGCGATCTCTTCCATCGAGGTCTCATGATAGCCCTTCTCCAATAGCACCGCCTCAGCAGCCCGCAATATTAACTCCTCACGCTCCTGACGTTGCCGTTCACGCAACGTATAACGCGGAGCATCAACATCCATATCTTCTCTACCCCGTCCTCACATGCCTGACCTGCAAGCTATGAGATGACTATATATTCTATATCGTGACCATAATGATCTATATATGACTTTCTAGTCATCATTTTACCTGAGAGTCAGCGCGCTGTCAAGAGGATGAGCCATAGGAAACACAAAAGGTTTCTTCCTTTTGCAAAACGCCCATTCGGCTAACCATCGAGTGGGCGTTTTTTGTACTCATCCAGGCAAGGACGCAGGCCAAATAGGCCAGTGGATACAAAAATCGGTAAAACACATCTTTTGCAGGCATCACATGACAGGTTATAATGATGGCTAGTAGTCTTCCTACATGCATTGGATTTCGCACATAGAAAGCAGGAATACATGACACTAACGCAGGTTGAGACAGCTTATGGCACACTACAGGGTGCGCAGTCTGGCGACATTTTCACCTGGAAAGGGATCCCTTTTGCGCGGGCACCCATCGGTCCATTGCGTTTTCAGCCACCACAACCACCACTGGCATGGACAGGAGTGCGCGACGCTTTAAAATTTGGCACAGCTTCCGCGCAACCACCAATGCAGAATGCAGCCCTGATGAGTGGGAGCCGCGATACTGGGAGCGAAGATTGCCTCTACCTTAACATCTGGTCACCAGGAACCGACCACGCCAACCGTCCAGTGATGGTCTGGATACATGGCGGCGCGTTCGTCACTGGCTCCGGTTCTATTCCCTGGTATGATGGCACCGCCTTCGCAACGCATGGCGATGTGGTTGTCGTCACGCTCAACTATCGGCTTGGCGCGCTCGGCTTTCTCTCGCTCGCCGACATGGAGAAGCCACACTATGCCAGCGCGAACTATGGATTACTCGACCAGATTGCCGCCTTGCGCTGGGTACAAGAACATATCGCAGCCTTTGGAGGCGACCCGCGCAATGTGACCATTTTCGGTGAATCAGCAGGAGCCATGAGCATCGGCGCATTACTGGCAATGCCAGAGGCGCAAGGTCTCTTCAAGCGAGCCATCTTACAAAGTGGTTCCTGCTATAACGTGCAGACACGCGAGCAGGCGCATAAGCGGTCACTCGAATTCCTGGATGCTCTGGGCCTTGCACCAGAACGCCTCTCGTTGCTCAACGAGGTCCCGCTTGACGAGATTATGAAGGCACAGAACCAGTTAATGCAACGCTTCGGTGGTTTGCCTTTCGCGCCAGTCATTGACGGCGTTACGCTACCACACAAGCCGATTGAGGCAATTAAGAGCGGGTCCGCCGCAGATGTTACACTGCTGATTGGCACAAATTACGATGAAATGCGCCTCTTCACAGCTTTTGACCAGCAGCAAGCGACCCCTAATCAAGAACAACTACAACACACGTTTGGTGAGCGAGCCGCGCTGGTCATGGCAACCTACGAGGGAGCGCGCGCTGGCAATACCAGCGCGGCATGGGTTGATTTGCTCACAGATCGCACGTTCCGCATTCCGGCTATTCGGCTAGCGGAACGGCAATCTCAACAGGGTACCGCTGTCTGGATGTATCGTTTTGACTGGCCCACACCCAACTTTGGCGGCCTCCTCGGCGCATGCCACGCGCTGGAGATCCCTTTTGTATGGGATAATCTCAATCAGCCCGGTGTTACGATGCTCACAGGCGATTCACCCACGCGCCAGCCAATCGCTGATCGCATGCATGCCGCCTGGATCGCCTTTGCGCGCACAGGCGACCCTAACATAGCTAGCTTGCCCGCATGGACAGCCTATGATATTCAGCAGCGTGCAACCATGCTCTTTAATGAGACGTGTGAGATAGCATACGATCCACAACATGACACACGTCAACTCTGGGAAGGCATCATCGCATAGCACAAGACGTGCTACAGGCGATCCGCTCTATCTCGTCTGTGACACAAGTTGGATAGAGTGTATCGCCTATCTCACTCATAGTATGAGGGAACTTATGAAACAGTCTTTTTTGCAGCAAATCATACACTATCGGCGTTTAACGCCCCCTATCCGCCGCCAATTTTTGATCAACACGTTCTTACAAGCAACCGGCATTTTCTTTGTTTTACAGGCTATTACACTTATTATTCTTCAAATCGTCTCGCACCAGCGCAAGAAACAGCATATAGAGCACGGTTTTCCCCATCCACACCTGCAAGATGTCATGATTGGCGAAAATCGTCTCTGTATTTATGACTATGGACAAGACCTGTATCATGATATGCTGATGGCAATTGATGCGGCACAAGAGACAATTTACCTGGAAACGTACATCTGGAAAGGTGACGAAGTAGGACAGGCATTCAAAGATCATCTGGCGCGCAAGGCGGCACAAGGTGTCGAAGTCTATGTCGTCTACGATAGCTTTGCCAATCTGGTTGTTTCACACAAATTCAAACGCTTCCACCCTGCCATTCATGTCCTGCCCTATCAGGCCATCAGCGTGCCCTGGCAAATACTTGACCTGCGTCGCTACGCTCTCGACCATCGTAAAATCCTCGTTGTTGATGGCAAAGTAAGTTTTCTTGGCGGCTATAACATCGGCAGTCTCTATGCTACCTCCTGGCGTGATACGCACATGCGTATCGAGGGACCCACCGCTGCTGACCTCGCGCACTCGTTTGCTGACTTTTGGAATCGTCATGATCGTCGTGGTCATCACATTCATCGCCACTATCAACGCCATTTTGACCCGCTCATCAATGTGCGCGGCAATAACGCCCTCAATCTCACCTTTCCGATTCGTGATATGTACATCGAAGCCATCGACCGCTCTGAACGCTCTATCGCGCTCTCCAATGCCTATTTTGTGCCAGACAGTGCCTTACTCGATGCTTTAAAGCAAGCAGCACAGCGCGGCGTAGATGTGCGTATTCTCGTTCCCTGGCGTTCCAACCATATCATCGTGGACTGGCTGGCGCGTGGTCTCTTTACGGAGTGTCTGCAAGCAGGCATTCGTATCTTCGGCTATCACAATATGCTGCACGCTAAAACCTGCACAATTGATGGCGTCTGGTCCACTATCGGCACCGCTAACCTGGATCGTCTTAGCTCGGTCGGCAACTATGAACTGAACGTCGAACTGTATAGCGAAGAGATCGCGCAGCAGATGCAGGCCCTCTTCAAAGCCGACCTGACCAATGCTCACGAGATCACCCTTGAAGAGTGGGTCAATCGTCCCTGGTTTAGTATGCTTGGTGAACATATCCTCGCCCCATTGCGCTTCATCTCGTGAAGCCCGGCTCGCGCACCAATCCGCCTGGAAGGCCATGCAATCATATTACCTGACATTGACCCAGAATTACCGGCGGCAAAACCTGCTGGTTAATCCAGGCTTATCGTCACTACAGCAACAGCGTCGTCGCCTGTAGTGACAGCATTCTTGTGAAGTTCGCTAAGCTACAGTGGTAGAGCCTCGTACAGACGCCATTCTGGGTCAAGATCGATCTGCTTAAAGGGTTTCTGGCCCGACAAACCACTGCGCAGCACGATGCGCGAATTTTTGCCATCAACGAGGAACCAGAGATCGCGCCCGTAATCGTAACGTGCATCTTGCAGCCAATTCGTATCAATCGCCACTTCTGACTCGATTTTGCCCCGTCCCTCGCGTAGCGACACGAGCAAGGCTCGTCCATGCCCTGTGTCAGCCAGCGTGAAGTAGTCCTGGTTCAGCACGCGGATAGAATGGGAATGATCGAGACCCTCCAACACGGGTTCCCAAGAACCGCTCTCACGATCAATACAAATCACCATGCCTTGATGAAAAAGCGAGGCCAGAATACGCCCATCTGGTAGCTCTGCCGCTGAGTTGACATGCGTTGTTTGCGCCAGCGTGCCATATTTCACCGTACGGTGGTCCAGCGTCTTATCCAACACGCGCTCCTCACCCGTTGGCGTCTGCGTAAAGCCATGCTCGGTCGCCCACCACTCCCACACGACTTCACCAGAGTGGGTAAACTCTACAAGCGCATCTACGCCTGTGCTGCTGACCAGATAGCCGTGCTTCGTGCGTGCCAGCGAGTGTAACATGCTGAAAGCAGGGAGCGAGACGGCATCAGCCTGCACAAGTTCCAACTCTGGCGTAACCTCGTGAATAGTTCCGTGTGCTGCCACCAAGACGCCACGCTCTGAACAGGTCAGGCCAGCGGGCATCACCAGATCAAGTCTTTTGTGGACCTTGCCCGTCCCATCTACCATAGCCAGCGTACCATATTGCGCATCTTCTGGCTTAAAACGACTCCCCAAGACGGTTAACGGACACATCGTCTCCTCGCGCGACTGCTTCCAATGCTTTTTTAGGGTCGAATGCTGCGTCGAAATACAACTGACGAGCAAGGTTATATGGTCATTTCGCATATATTTCTCCTTATGTAACCGGTCAACGCGCCCTAAAGGATTGACATTCCCCTTCTATAGCCCTATATTTAGAGAGAGGAAAGTTATCTTTGTTGATCTACTATATCAACAATATAACAAAATTTTCCAAAAAGCAAGTAGTCAGTTAAATTCGTTTGACAGGGGGAAGCCACAAAGATGTCAGCAGAGAGGCCGACGAATCCACACAATGAAGCCAAGAGCGATGTGATTCTTTCCCTGGTAAGACTACTACCAGTAGAGGAGATGCCAGCATGACACATGACGAGCGCGAGGCGAAAAACCTGCTGAGTCTAGGTTTCGGTCAAGGGAGCAAGGTTGAACATATCAAGATAGAAAGCGAGTATTTACGCGGTCAGATTGCAGAAGAGTTACAAGCGGATACAACGCATTTTTCTGAAGCTCAAATACAATTATTAAAATTTCACGGTAGCTATCAGCAGGAAGACCGCGACGCGCGCCAGAGCCGCAAGGCCGAAGGCAACGAGAAGGCCTATCAGTTTATGGTACGTTCTCGCATCCCTGGTGGTATCTTAACAGCCGAGCAGTATCTTGTTGAGGACGAACTGGCAAGTCGTTACGGAAATGGCACATTGCGCATCACCACTCGTCAGAGTTTTCAACTACACGGCATTCTCAAAGGTGATCTGCACGCCACCATTCACGCGATTAACGAGTCACTCCTCTCTACGCTATCGGCGTGTGGTGACGTGAACCGCAACGTCATGGCCTGTCCCGCCCCTGTCGATAGTCCACATAGCCACACCCATGCTCATATTCAGCAGATCGCGCATCAACTCGCGATGCATCTCGCGCCACGCAGCAATGCCTATCACGAAATCTGGATTGACGGCGAGAAGGTTCAGACGGTCGAAGAGCCTGAGACAGTCGAACCTATCTATGGCCCGACCTACTTGCCACGCAAGTTTAAGATTGGTGTTGCCTTCCCTGACGATAACTGCATCGATATCTACACCCAGGATGTCGGCCTGCTTGCCAACGTGCAGGATGATGTACTTGTGGGCTTCACCGTCTTGATCGGCGGCGGTATGGGATCAACGCATGGCAAGAAAGAGACGTTTCCACGCCTCGCTGAGCCGCTTTGTGATGTCTCACTTGAGCAGGTAATCCCCGTTGTCGAAACCATTGTCACCGTACAGCGCGACTATGGCGACCGTCAGAACCGCAAACATGCGCGCATGAAATACGTCGTTGAGGAGCGCGGCATTGAGTGGTTCCGTTCCCAGGTAGAGGAGCGACTTGGCTATAGGCTACAAGACCCACATCCAGTACAGGTTAGCGCGGTACACGACCATCTGGGCTGGCATCAGCAGAGCGACGGATGCTGGTTTCTCGGCTTGCACGTCGAGAACGGACGCTTAAAAGATGGAACCACGCTTCGCCTGCGCTCAGGTCTGCGTCATGCTATCGAACAATTCCGTCCTGGCATTCGCCTGACCGCGCAGCAAAACATCTTGTTGACTGATCTGGACGAGGCACAGCGGCAACCCTTGACAGACCTCTTGCAGTCTTATGGTATCTCAACCGCCCCAGAAGCGGCGGGAGCCTATCGCTTCGCCATGGCCTGTCCAGCAATGCCGACCTGTGGGCTTGCGCTTGCCGAGGCTGAGCGCGTATTGCCCTCGCTCATGCAAGAGATCGAGACAGAATTAGGCAAGCTTGGTCTGGCGGGAGAACCGCTAAGCGTGCGTATGACGGGTTGCCCCAACGGTTGCGCGCGCCCCTATATGGGTGATATCGGACTCGTGGGACGCACGAAGGATGTCTACAACATTTATGTAGGCGGCGACTGGGCCAACACGCGCCTGAATATTCTCTACGCGCCCTCGGTACATTTTACTAAACTGACGGCAACCATTCGCCCGCTCTTGCTTTTATGGCGTGATGAGCGGCACGAGCAAGAGAGCTTTGGCGATTTCTGTTATCGACTGGGTATTGAAGAGCTACGTGCGCGCGTCGAACAAGAAGAAGTTGCCGCGGACTAAGCAGTACAGACGCAAAAAGGAGAATGGGCAATGCCAAACTATTATCCTATTATGCTCAACGTGCGCGGGCGCAAGGCTCTCGTGCTCGGTGGTGATCGCATCGCCGCCGAGAAAGCCAGTGCGCTACAGGCGAGCGGAGCGCATGTTACCGTCATGCATCCACAGTTCTGCCCTGAACTACGTGAGATGCATGAGCAGGGCCACATTTCGCTGCACTATAAAAGCTATGCACCGGGCGATCTGGCAGGGGCATTCGTCGTGATTGCCGCGACGAATGACCAGGCGTTGATTGAGGCACTTGCGCAGGAGGCACAAGAGCGCGGACAGCTACTCAATATCGTTGACGTTCCTGCCTACTGCAACTTTATTATCCCCTCCATCTTGCGCCGCGACCAGTTAACGATTGCGGTCTCAACCGAGGGAGCCAGTCCTAGCCTCGCGAAACGCATTCGCCAGCGACTCGAGGGGCTGTTCCCACCCGCCTATGGAGCCTATCTACGCCTTGCGGCTGTCGCACGCCAACATATGCGCCAACAGGGCCTCTCTTATACACGGCGCGATGATTTCTTTGGCGATTTCTTCACGTCTGACATCCTGGCCCAACTGGCGGAGGAGCAGGAAACGCAAGCCGTTGAACAGACCGCTGAACTGCTCCATCGCTACGAAGTGGACGTTCCTGCCATCCAACTCCTGAATGACCTCCATGCTCGCTAGCCGAAAACGGACCACATCCCCGGTACCACTCATAGCATAGGCGCACTCTAAAGCATGGAACACACTAAAAAAGTTGGGGAGCAATTGAGCATATTTGGCCGCTCAATTACTCCCTTTCATACTCCTTTCTAAACCCAAATTCTCAATAACTTGACAAACCCATCTTTAGCATATATTCTCTACCGTAGATATATCCTTGCTTGCAGCTGAGCCACCGCCGCTCAAGCAACATGCAGATGTGCCGATTGCATACATAGAAGCCTGATTTTACGCACCCTGGCTGTTGTCAGTCGTTGACCCTTACGCGCAAACCTATCTATACTTCTATCTTTTTTATGGCTCACTTTGTGAAAAACTCTTCTATACAGGAGTAAAGGAGCAGCAGTTGAAGAAAATTGCCGTTATTTTATCTGTTCTTACCATCATTTCGCTGATTGCGATTGGGGCTGTCACCCAGACATTTGCCAAGCAAATAACACCAACCCGGCTGCCACGCATTATGCGCTCTTGCGGAGATGCCCCCACGGGGTATGCCCACTGTCTGGCATTGGTCGTTACAACAACGAGCCAGTTGAATGCAAATGTAGCGCGCTCAAACACCTTACCAGCAGGTTATGGTCCCACAGACCTGCGGTCCGCTTATAATCTGGCAACAGTAGCCACAAGCGCGGGCAGCGGACAGACAGTCGCTATCGTCGATGCCTACAATGATCCCAACGCTGAAACAGACCTGGGTGTCTATCGCAAAACGTTTGGCCTCTCAGCCTGCACTACCGCCAACGGCTGTTTCAAAAAGGTCAACCAGAAGGGCGTACAGGGGTCTTATCCGAAGAACAACCCAAGCTGGTCACAGGAGATTTCACTTGACCTTGATATGGTCAGTGCGATCTGCCCCAACTGCCATATCCTGCTTGTCGAGGCTACCAGCCCAACTTTTGGCAATCTGGCAACCGCCGTCAATACAGCTGTCAAACTAGGTGCGACCGCTGTCAGTAACAGCTATGGTGGCTCCGAAAGCAGTACAGAGAACAATTTTGCCAGCGCGTATAGTCATCCCGGAGTCGCAATTACTGCCAGCGCGGGCGATAGTGGCTACGGAGCGCAGGTTCCCGCCGCATACAAAAATGTTACAGCAGTAGGTGGCACATCACTCAACCGCAGCAGCACCTCACGCGGCTGGAGTGAGACAGCCTGGAGCGGCACGGGGAGCGGATGCAGTGCCTATATCACGAAACCCGGCTGGCAGAAAGATACAAAATGTACCAAGCGTACAATTGCTGATGTCTCCGCCGTGGCCGATCCCAATACAGGTGTTGCGGTCTATGATAGCTATGCTTATCAGGGCCTAAAGGGCTGGCTAGTCTTTGGTGGCACGAGCGTCGCCTCGCCCATTATCGCCAGCGTCTATGCTCTGGCGGGCAATGCGGCAAGCCTCAACTTAAATGGTGCCTCTTACGCCTATAGCCACAGCAGCAGCTTGAATGATGTCACCAGCGGGAGTAACGGCTCCTGCGGCGGCACCTACCTCTGCACAGCTGGCCCAGGCTATGATGGCCCAACCGGTCTCGGCACGCCCAACGGTATAGGCGCGTTCTAGCGCACAGAATAAAACTGTCTACAGACAAAAACAGGATGGTTTAGTGGACCATCCTGTTTTTGTCTGTAGACAGTTTTATTGCATGCGTTGCTGTTTCTGCGCGATACGGTTACCAAGAAGTTGTTTAGCTTTCTCCGCGCGGTTATTCTCTTCCTGCTGCACCTGTCGGAAGAATTGGGCAAGCTCTTGATCACCCTCTTGCTCGGCATCACGCACATAGGAACTGCAGGTTTGTCCACCTTCCAGCGAATGATAGAGAATACTCACCAGATCATACTGCGGATTGCTCGTATTCGTTTGCTGACTTTGACTCATGCTATAAACTCTCTTTCCAAGCTATTTCATATCTCGTCATTGAGCATATGCTGCTCACAACCATTGTAGATATCCTCAGCACGCCCAGAAACGGGCAAAAGTTTCGCCTACTCAGAGAGATACCATGCGTTGCACACGTCGTCGTTTACTTCCGACAGCAGGGGTTATGATACCTTGTTCAATAACAATAGCGGAGGCATAACAATCATAGCGCGCAAGTTCCTGCTCGACGCTCCGTCGCACCTCTGCCTCTACCATGCTCCACGTTGCATCATCTGCAAGGGCCAGCCGAATCCGCACTTGCCCAATCTGCTCCTGTATTACCTGATAGTCAATAATCTGCACATCTGCCAGCAGAACCATACGCCGCAACGTATCTGGGAAAAAAGGTCGCAAACCACCTGCCCGTTGCGCGAAATAACAGATATCGTCACAGCGTCCCTCAATGCTCTGAATAACACGAAAAGCTGAGCCGCACGTACAGGAAAAGGGCGCAAGGTGTAAAACATCATTCAAGCAATAGCGGATAATCGGTTGCGTCGTGCGCCACAGGTCCGTGACAACTGGCGTCACATGCCCCTCCACACCATCCGCTGTCAGGGGTTCACATTGTAAGACTACCAGATCTTCCTGAATGTGCAACGCCCCTTGCCGACAACTCACAGCCAGCAACCCCTCCGTACATTGATAAATCTGCTGCACTGGCGCGGCAAATGTCGCTTCCAATTGGGCACGATCATGCGACTCCAGCACCTCCGCGACTGCGATCAGACGCTCTGGCTGCACGCACAATGTTCCTTTTTTATGAGCCTCAGCCAGCATTGCCAGCAACGAAGGCGGCCCTACGATAATATCAGGCACAAAGTCATTGAGTTGCGCAATAGCGTGTGTTAAGGGCGACATCAGATCAAAATAGCGGAATTGCAGGAGCAAGCCGCCAATCTGCTCGTAGAGATTGCTATTTGAGCGCAAGAAAAAAGCGACGCGCAGACGACGTGGACGCCAATCGTGCAGCGCACGTGCCAGCATCGTACCTGCCCATCCTGCCTGTTCGGCACGGCTGACGAGAAAGAGGCCGCGATGCCCCGATGTGCCAGACGAGAGACCAACCGTTACGCCAGCCAGGACTGGACGAAAATCGCGACTCTGCTCAGCCGCCAGCGCGACATGCATAGCCTGCTCCCGCGTGATGCCGCGTGTGTTAAAGCGGTCAAAATGCTGCATCATCAACTGCTTATCAACAGGTGGTAGGGTGCGCCAATCGCGCGGATCGTGACCCGCCCAATGCTCGCGGTAAAACGGCGAATGGTGCGCGACATAGGCCACCATACGTTGCGCGCGCTGCTCCTGGTAACGGGCCAGCGCGGAGCTATCGAGTGTGCGCCAACGCCAGTGCGCGGCGGCAAAATGGCGCGCCATCAGAGGAAGGTCTTGTATCATCATGGCTGCTGCTCCACTTCACGCGCAAAAGTTTCGGGACAATGGCTGGGAATAATCATAACATCGGGACGCGCTTGCGCGAAGGTATGCAGATGCCCAAGCGTCGTACACATAGCACGGGCATCATCCACAAAAAGGTGGGTCACGCGACTGGGTGGACGTTGCTCACGAATCGAGCGCGTCAACCAACAACCGTCGGCAGCAAAGAGCAGGTCGCCCCGCTGTGTATGGGCCAGCATGCCAATTTGTCCACGTGCGTGTCCAGGCAAGTCCACCAGCAGCAGGGAGCCATCGCCAAACAGATCGTGTGTCGCCCCCAGTCCAGGTAACACCTCACCCGTAAAAGCAGGCAGAAGGGTGGCACGCGCAGTGAAATCTGTTGGCAACAACGCGGGAATGAATGCCCGTCGCAGGGCACTCAGGCCACTTCGCCCCCCAACATCGGCATAAGCACTGTGCAACGCAATCAGTTCGGCGCGCGGGAAGTCACGCAGACCCGCGATATGATCGGCATGAAAATGCGAGATGATGACGCGCCCAATCGCATCCGGTGCCAAACCACGCCGCTGTAAATGTGCTTTGACCGCCAGTTGGGGGTCCAGACACAAGGGCGTTGCCATGCGATACAGCGCGAATGGCAGACGTTGCGTCACCTCTAGCATACGCGGGGCATAGCCAGTATCCCAGAGCAACCGGCCATGTTGCGGATGATAGAGCAAAGCAACCAGCGAATGACAATGTAGCTGCCTGTGCGCTCCGCCTTGAATGACATGGTGCTCCCAGGCCAGACAATAGCCAGTATCCAGCAGTTCGCACTGTACAACAGGCACATCTTGTTTCATACACGCTCCTCCCACGCGCTCAACGTGCGCTCAATTCCTTCTTCAATGCTAACAAGCGGCGTATAAGCAAGATCACGTTTGGCCGCACTGATATCGTAGGTTTGGGTACGCGCCAGAATAGTAGCAGAATAGCGCGTAAGCAGCGGTTCCTGACCTGTCAACGCGGCGCGTGCCTCTAGCATAGATGCAACCAGCAAGACGGCACGCAACGAGACATGACGCAGGTTGACTGGCAAGCTAAGCCGTTGTAAAACCTGCCTGATGACTTCCCAGAGCATCACATGTTCATCATTCGTGATCGTATACACCTTGCCAACAACGGCAGGCGCACTGAGAGCGAGACACAGGGCATGAACAACATTTTCGACATAGGTCAGGTCCACGCGGTTTTGTCCATCACCAATCTGTGGCAAACGTCCCTGGCGTGCGGCAGCAATCAGGCGCGGCAATAGAGCCTGATCGCCTGGACCAAAAATGGCTTTGGGGCGCACAATCACCGTTTCAAGCCCTTCGCGTGTCGCTGCCCGCACGCGGTCCTCACCAATTTTCTTGCTCTCAGAATAGGTCGAGGTAAAACGCTGTGGATAGGGTACATCTTCACGGGCGTTGTGCTGGTCACGCCCATCAAAAACGACGCTGGGCGAGGAGATATAGATCAAACGCCGCACACCGTGTTTCAGGCATCCCGCGATGATGGCCTCTGTGCCGCCCACATTGATCGCGTAGAAATCAGCCTTTCGTCCCCAGGGAGCAGAGAGCGCACCCGCGTGAATGACAACGTCCATGCCCTGGCAGGCGGCCTGTACGCCCACGTTATCGCACAAATCAAGCACGAGGGGGCGCGCGCCAGCGTCCAGCAACGCCTGCGCAGGCGACATTGTGCGTCCCATCAGCGCGACCGTATGCCCTTCGGCAAGCAACTTGCGCACGAGATGCTGACCCAAAAAACCTGTTCCGCCCGTTACCAGAACATGCATATTCCTGCTCGCTTTCCAGCTTAAAACGTCAACGCAAGCGCGCCCAGCGTCAAACCCGCGCCCGTACCAACCAGCAAGATACGCTGACCACGCTGAATACGTCCACTATGCACAGCTTCCGCCAGCGTCAGCGGAATGGAGGCCGCGATACAGTTGCCGCGCTGCGCCAGATTCCAGACAATCTGCTCACGGCAAAAGCCCAGGCGTGACGAGAGCAACTCGACCGCATGGCGACTGGCCTGATGCGGCACAACGGCGTCAATACTTGCACGCGACCAGTCCAAACCAGCGAAAAATTCCTCAAGAAAAGGTCCGCTCTGCAACGAAGCCTGCTTGAACACGGCAGGTCCACTCATATGAAACAGATTCATCTCCGGCGTAGTCGTGGGATCGTTGGGGTGATGCAAGGTCCCTCCACCAACAACCTGTGTCAGCTCTGCCCCACTATGAAAGGTTCTAAAATGACTATGCCAGAGTGCGCTCGTCTCCCCCTCCTGGCTGCGCGTGATAACAGCGGCAGCGGCGGCATCACCGAATAAAACGGCACTCTCGCGCTGGGCAGGATTAAGCGAACGCGACCCCTGTTCACTGCTATAAATTAAGATGGTGCGGTAGACACCCGCTGCTACGAGATGGGCAGCCGTTTGCAGGGCAAAAAGAAAACTCAGGCAGGTCGCATTGATATCAAAACAGGTGCTTCTGCCCTCTGGTGCAGCCAACTCCCGCTGCACAAAAACAGCGGTACAGGGGATTGCCTGCTGCTGCGTTGTGGAGGCTCCGATAATAACGTCCACATCGCGCACATCTATATCAGCCATTTCCAAAGCCATGCGTGCCGCTGTAGCCCCCATCTGCGCCGCCGTCTCATACGTACAATATCGCCGCTCCTGCACGCCTGTTACGCGCTCAATCCAGGGCGCGGGAATGCCAAGACACGCCTCAAGGTCTGCATTTGTCACCCGTTTTTCTGGCAGATACCAGCCTAAACCCGCAATTTTTACTGGTAGCATTATCGTCATGTCGCTTTTCCCTATTCCTATGCCTGGCCTAATTCACACTCCATTGTTGTGTGTAACGGACGAGATAGGGCAGAGTTATCATTCTCTCCATTGTAAGGGTCAAGCACCCAGATACACATGGGACATCTGAACTATCTTCACCGCGCTTATTTGGAAGAGCATGTATACTCTACTATTTCACCAACAGAACAAAAGTATTTCATGTGCGAGGAAACTCTTCATTGATTAAATTCATCTATACTTATAGGTCATTATCTTCATAATCGTTTCCTGATGTTACCTTTTCCCGTAACTATTCGTAAGAACCTCTGGAAAAGCATTTTCTAAGACACTTTTTGCACTGTGCAACTGGCATTTCGTGGCAAGAAGAAGAGGAAGAAAGGACAAGTATTACAGATGGAAAAACCTTATCCACCTTCACCACAGCAAATATACACACCAGCAGTTGGTATTGCGCGGATAACAACCAAACATGCCATGGGAAAGGTATTTGTTACTGCGCTCAATGCTCCTGACCATATCTGCGGCATTGCGCGGCGCGTCGGCTATACAGGCAAGCAGGACAGCGATCTGGCGATTTATCGCCTCAAGGTCAAAACGGACCCGTTATCACCTGTTACCACCTTACCCAAATTATTTGTTGTTGAAGGGGGTGTATTCGTCGATTATGAGGAATGGAGTATGAACCGCAAGCCCGTTTAGTTGCCAAACAGTCGCATCCCTTTGGGGGCAGCCTCTCCTCTACCCTGCTCAATATAACGCTCATGCGCCCACTCTGCCCCAAAACACCCCCTGGCCGCTTCCTCCGCTTATCTCATAAACCGTTTGTCACTTTTGGCGTTTTTACTTCGTGGCATTGATGCACAAGCCAAGATAATGCACATATTACAAGAGCAATTCTCTACACGTATATATTACCCTTAATACTTGTATAGGACTATTATGCGCAATAGGACTATACCGAACTGTTCCCATTGAAAGGAGAAAAGAGATGGCCTCAACACCAACCAAACACGTGACCCCAACTCCTCCAAGTACCGCGCAGGAGATCGCGCAACTACGCTATGCCCCCCGTCGAGCAACCAGTATCAACGTTGGGCATGCGGAACGCCTGTTCTCATTACTTGGCGGCGGTTTGCTGATCCTCTACGGTCTTGGACGCAAACGCTTATCGGGTATTGCCCTGGCTCTGCTGGGGGGCGATCTGCTACGACGCGGCCTGACTGGGCACTGCTACCTCTATCAAGCTCTTGATATCAGCACGTTTGAAGAGAGTCCCCACACTGTTGCGCGACTTCCACACAACATGGGCATTAAAGTCCAACGGGCGATGACCATCCAGCGTTCTCCTGAAGAGCTTTATCGCTTCTGGCATAATGTCGAAAATGCCCCATTGTATATGCAATATATTCAGCGTATTCAAGTAACGGGCGACCGCACCTCACACTGGATTGCAACCACACCAACAGGCACGCCCCTTGAATGGGACTCAGAAATTACGCAAGATGTTCCCAACAAGCTGATCGCGTGGCAAGCCATCGGTAAGGCTCTCACGGGCACGGGTGGACAGATCACCTTCACACCTGCTCCCGCCAATAAGGGAACGGTTGTGACCGTTGAAATGGATTTTTCTCAGCCCGGCGGCGCGCTTGGAGCCTCATTTGCCCCGCTACTAGGCCATCTTCCAGAACAGCTAGTGCGCGAGAACCTGCGCCGCTTCAAGGAACTGATGGAGACAGGCGAGATTGCGACCATCCATGGGCAACCAGTTGGTAGAGGACAGATCCGCTCTCAGCAGGGTCGCAAGATACAGGAGTCATAAAGACATGAAAGCTGTTTGCTGGAACGATGTTCACGATGTGCGCGTAGAGCGGGTTCCCGACCCGGAGATCATCAATCCTCACGACGCCATTGTCAAAGTGAGGGCGACCACCATCTGCGGCTCTGATCTACACCTCTACGATGGCTACATCCCATCCATGGAAAAAGGCGATATCATCGGTCATGAATTTATGGGCGAGGTGGTCGATATTGGGCGCGAGGTCAAGACACTGAAAAAGGGCAACCGCGTGGTTGTGCCCTCAATCATTGCCTGTGGTCACTGCTACTTCTGCCAACACAACC
>DAIDJF010000067.1 GCA_027451525.1 Ktedonobacterales bacterium | reverse complement strand
CAGATAAAGCCATAGCGGCTTTACAACGCAGCACATCCGCAAGCGTGCATAACCGTATTTCACGCGGATTAGATAAAATGTTTCAGACCCCTGAACTGCGCACAGAACTTACACCTATCGCCCAACGCTGGCAATACAACAAAACCTGGTCCCCGAAACGCTTCCTCTACGTGATCGGTTTCATGAACGACCAGCGCCAACGGGCGATCGACATCTATGCCAAAGAGTGGTTTCCAGATCTATCAGACCCTGCAGACCGCCGAAAGCAGGTCAAAGAATGCGAAAATCTTATCCGTAAGTCACTACATGAATTGCTAAAAGAGTTCTTGTCGTTACATAAATAGGTAAAGGAGAAGTCACGATGAACCATGAACATGACCAGTATCTTCCCAAACAGCCGCCTTCTCCGTCACAAGATGAAGCAACGACAGGAGAAAAATACACTGACTGGGGACAAAATGCACAACGTACGACTGGCGAAGAGGGTACGACAGGCGATATTGGGCATATAGAAGCACAGATGCGCTCCCATCTCTATTCAGAAACCTCTACATCTTCTGGCCAACCACGCAAGAAACACAATCCGTGGGACCCGATGACGTATACGTCACTTGATGAACTCATACACATGCTTGCCACTCCCAAAGATCACGCGTGGCAACAACGTGCCGCCGCACTACGCGCTCTGCCGCGCTTTGGCAATCAGGTTTCTACACAAACATTACTCGAAGGTCTCTATGACCCCGATGCGCATGTACGTGTTGCCGCATTAGAAGCAATTGGCACCCTCGCACATCTTAAACCTGTGTCAACATCTATTATTGCGGCCAACCTTTCCGACCCGGAACCTTCAGTGCAGGCGATGGCAATTTGGGCATTAAGTAACTTTCCAGGCAGCCTCTCCGTCCCCGCATTAATTAGATTAACACGTATGCCTGATATCGCTCCAGAGGTGCGCATTGCAACTTTTTCCGCCCTCTACAAAGACCATACACAAGAGGCAATCACTTATTTACAGGATACCTTAAACGACTCATCTGAAGACTGGTCCATTCAAGAAACGCTGATTCAATTATTTGCCAGCGATAGCGAAACATTACCAACCGCCATGCTGCTCACGAAAGCACAAGCATCTCATGTCGCTGAAATGGTCCGTATTGCCGCTATTGATGCACTACTCACACGGACCAGCGAATATAGCACCATACTTGACTACCTGAATAGTACCCTGGTGCATGATGATGCCGTTGTAACTGCCGCAAAGAACGCCGAAGCATCCATTCTGGAATACTATATGAACGTCGCCGCCAATCCTTTTGCTTCAGCAGATCAGCGCAAGCAAGCCATTACCATTCTGAGCCGTTTTAACCAGGTTGAGATGCTGCCAGAAGAAGCCCTAAGCCGCCTCCTTCTAGACGACGACGAGGAGATCAGCAAAGTCGCAGCCTATGCCCTCAATAAGAGAGCGCAGAGAACGCTGCGCTGGAGCAACTTTCATACAGATACATTAGTAACAAATCAGCAGAGGCTGTTGCGCGCCAGTCAAAAACGGGAGGCAAAGGTCACCTTTTACCCTGTTGAACCATCTCAACTCACGGGTCTCTCGTTTTTTATTGTTCAAGCACTCGATATTTACTATATCGCTCTGGAAATCGCAGCAACATTTGTGCGTAAAAAAGTGGAGTACAAAGATATCAGCCGCTACATAGAGGACAAAATTCGTGCTGAGTATATTCGTTCGCTCATTACTATGCGTATCACAATCCTGCCACTTGAGTCGCTATACAACATTCCAGCCCTGGCGCGCGATTTTCTCCACGGAGAGACAGCCCGGAATGCTTTTAAAGAGCTACTGCGACAACAGGTAATTGTGCCCTATCTGCATAACCAGTCAGCCCCTGATAGTGCCCCATCTGATCAGGAATGGGACGCAGTTACACTTACAGCTTTTACGGCCTGGCAACGCATCTGTAACGAGGTTTCAATGGCCTGTTTACGATTTTCCTGGGGGGATAATAGCAACCAACAGCAGATACAGCGTTTCAACAACACACTCTACAAATTATTGGAAGCCGCACAGCTCAACAGCATTGTCGAGTATCTTATCCCCATATCTACGCCACATCATCCGCAGCGCACCGCGATAGAACAGTTAAAAGCGGCCCAGCAGAAATTGCTTGCGTATATCCAACAGGCACAAGCTGGCACAGTTTCACGCGAGCCTACACGCGAGCGTCTTTATCAACAGGTGGTACTGGCGAACAGAAACACAATTCCAGGAAAAAAGCAGTTTTTCCATGACGCTCCAGCCTTACAGCCTGACGGACTCGCCATGAAAATGCTCATTGATCTGGCTCATCACGTGAGCCTCGCGGACAACATACAGGGCAACCTGCTCACGCCTGCGGGTCTCCCAACTCGCACATTGCTAGCAGACCCGCCCGGCGAACAAGAGCAGGATAACGTGAAAACATTTGTCACGTTTCAAAGTCTGGCGCGGCCACAAAACTTCTTTAGACCATTCTCAGCTGGTTTCTACATCCGTTCCTTGAGCGCGTTGAACTTACAAGATGTATTACGTATTCGTGCCAGTAAAGAATGGCAAAACTATGCCAATACGCTTGATAAGACGCTCAATCAGCCTTTCACAACCTTCTTGTTACACGCCAATGAGTTGTATCAGAATTATGTCATCTTGATACAATATATCACTGACTACCTGACAAGCCAGTTAGACTTCTCTTCACACGAAGAGAACAAAGCCTATTGGAATCCACAACCCGCCTTTGAAATCGAGTTTGGTGGCGCAAAAGTATGTCTTTCGTGGGAAGAAACAGGCATTACGTGTATCACCAGTGGGAACAAGTTGCCAGAGATTGGTGAGCAGGGTAGCTCTGTACCATATACAGTATCTTTTCACATTGGCACGCCCACGGATGCAACGGTTGAAGGTGCGGATATCGCGCTCTCATTTGAAGTCGAGCGCGGCTGGCTGGCCCATCCACACATCCAATGGCAGGCACTGCTCGCCCAATTGACCGCTATCGTAGGCAGAGATCACATGCGCTATGAAACAACAAGCTATCGCGGCGCAGTCATTAACCTGCGTCGCAGCAACTAGCGTTCCGTGGACCTGTAGTGTCATAACCATTAGTACCGCCTTGCGCAACAGCATTCTTAATACTGAACAGACAAAGTGCGCGTAGATCATCATTACAACGTGCATTTTGCTATTTCGTATATCTGCTTATAGGAATAGTACACGCGCCGTAAATATGGCTCATAAGAGCAATTTCATCTGACACCCGTCTAGCAGTCATGGGCGTCACGCTGATAGGAGACTGTATCTACTGTTGCAAATAATCTGTTCCCTGTGCTATAATCCTGTAGGTATAATAAATAAGAGAAGACAGACGGGATCACAGGAATGAACCAAAAGCCGCCACCCTCTGTTTGGGGATCACTCGCGTTAGTAGGACAATTAGGACTGACCATTGCGGTCCCCCTCGCTCTATTTGCCATCCTCGGTAACTACCTGGATGGCGTCGTACATACCAATCATGTGTTTATACTTTTCGGGCTGCTGCTTGGCCTGATTTCGGGAATATATGGAGCTTACCGTTTATTTAAACGTTCTCTATAAGATGTATAGGTAGGATGCTAAAATAAAGACGGACGCCACCACCACGAACAGATCTTGCATGGCAGAGTAGCCCGGTCTATAAGGAGGACGCCGAGTGCTCTGGAAACTTCCTGACATAAAACTCGCGCCGGATATCATCTTCTACATCTTCGGTTTCCCGGTCACAAACACACTTTTGTGTACCTGGGTGTCGATTGTGGTGCTGGTCCTGCTCTTCTACGTAGGCTCGCGCCGCCGAGATATGATTCCATCTGGCATGCAAAATTTTGTCGAATGGGCAGTGGAGTCACTCCGTGGAATCGTCGAAGGTGTAGTGGGCAAGGAGAAAGGGAAAATGTTCCTGCCGTTCATAGGCACGATCTTCCTTTTCATCATCGTCTCTAACCTGCTTGATATCATTCCTGGTGTTGACACCATTGGACAGATCAACGGAGCCGCGATTCAGCAGTTGCATACAACCAGTAAGCCTGTACTGGGGTTCCTACTCTTTGGTGATATCTCGAATCAGATTACTCCCTGGATTCGTCCGGCAACAACGGATCTGAACCTGACATTTGCAATGGCATTGATAGTCGTCGTCACCTCGCAAGTCTTGGGTTTTGCGACCCTGGGTTTCAGCGAGCACGTCGGCAAGTATATCAACATCAAAGCATTGCGCAAGTTCAACTTTGAGGGTTTCATCGAGTTCTTCGTCGGCCTGTTGGAGATCATCAGCGAAGTCGCACGTATCCTTTCGCTGGCCTTCCGTCTCTTTGGAAACATCTTCGCGGGCAGCGTTGTACTGGCGGTTTTTGCCTTCATTCTCCCGTTCGTTTCAGACATCATTTTTATTCCCTTTGAAATTTTTGTCGCATTCGTTCAGGCTCTTGTCTTCTCTCTCTTGAGCCTCACCTATATGCAACTGGCGATGAGTAGCCACGAGCATGCGGAGGAGGAATTTGAGGAGAACGAGGCACGTGAGGGCCACACGGTGCAGCATGCCAATGCAGCCCACTAGGTTGCTCTACATTGCCCCTCATATGAAAGGCTGTGTATCTGCTGTCACATTGTGTCTCTCTGTATCATTCGCTGATTACTATGCGCGGAGCTACTCCGTAGTTGCATAGTTTAGCAGTTTACTTCATTTCGCACATTATAAATAAGGTTCGTCCTTAAGGAGGATTTTTATCATGAATCTCGTACCATTAGGTGTTGCACTGGCAATCGGTCTTGGAGCAATCGGACCTGGCATCGGCATCGGTATCGCGGCAGGTCAGGCGTTTAATGCAATCGGTCGCAATCCCGAAGCAGAGCCACTGATCCGTACAAATCTCTTTATCGGTCTGGCATTTGCAGAAGCTATCGCTATTTATGCACTGCTGATCGCCTTCCTGATCCAGTTCCTCAGATAGCTCTGGCCCTACACTAGCAGCAAGGCGTAGCGTTGTGGATCAAGACCTGCAACAGGTAGCAAGCGCGCTACGTCTCACTGCTCTTTTGTGGACAGGTATGCTACACTGAGAAAGGGGGCAAATCACATATGCCGACATTGATTCTCGCTGCTTCCGGCCCCAGCGCACTATTCACAGGGCTAGGAATCAACGGATGGGCCTTCCTCTCGCAACTCGTCAGCTTTGGTATCGTCTTCTATCTTCTCTGGAAGTGGGGATTCCCTGCTATCACCAACATCCTCGACAAACGCCAACAGGTTATTCGCGAGGGTGTAGAGAACGCGGAACGCGCCAAGCAGGAACTTGCTGAGGCAACGGCACGCGCCGAGCAGGTACTCACCGAGGCACGCCGCGAGGCTCAGGCGACCATTGAGCGTGCGGCAAAAGTCGCTCAGGATGAGGCGCGCCGCATTGAAGAAGAGGCACATGCACGCGCTGAGCAGATTAGCCAGCAACAGATTGTGCGTATCCAGCAAGAGGCCAATCGCGCGCGTAACGAGCTGAGCCGTCTGGTTGTCAGCCTCTCCATTGATGCAGCCGGAAAAGTCATCAGTCGCTCGGTCGATAACAAAGACAACCGCCGTCTCGTGGAAGAGTTCGTTACGTCCAGTAACAAGGCGAGGGAACAATAATGTTAAAGGGAGCGATTGCACGCCGCTACGCCGCCGCAATCTTCGATCTGGCACGCAAGCAGAATACGCTTGATCGCACGCTCGCTGATATTCAAGAGATCAAACGCCTGTTTGAAATTCGCAAACTGGCCTATCTCTTGCGCGAGCCGAAGATTTCAGCGCAGCGTAAAGAGGCTGCCCTCCGTCAAGGCTTGACGGGGCGGGTCCTGCCTACGTCGCTCAACCTGGCCTTGTTAATTGTCCAGCGTCAACTGGTTGACTTCATGCCAAATATCGCCAAAGAGCTTGAGTTGCTCGTTCTCGATTATAAGAACGAGGCCATTGCGAAGGTGATAACCGCGACCCCGATGGATGAGACGCAACAGGCCCTCATCCAACAAGCATTACAGAAGCAGACAGGCAAAAAGATCGTTATGCAGACAAGCATCGACCCGTCCATCCTTGGCGGAGTCATCGCACGTGTCGGTGATCAAGTGATCGACGGCAGCGTACGCTATCGTCTAACTGCCTTGCAGCAACAACTGCTCAACGGGATTGCTAATGCGCATGTTGATTTCATCTCCGAAGCTCTTGTCTAACGGTGACCGTTAGGCAAGCATGCTCAAGACAAACCAGGAGACATATTCATTACAAGTGCGGATATAACAAGCAACACGAGCGACGAGAGAGGCCACAAGCAACACGTTTATCTGGTGGCCTGCTCTTCTGAGAGCCAGACTCTCAACACAACTTTTATTGCAACATTGCGTAAAACTACATTTTGTATGCTCGCATCCAGTGTCAGGAGGAAATGCGATGGCATCTTGGGCTGATGAAATCAGTGCCATCATAGAGAAAAACATCGCGGGCTTTGGCGCAAGTGAAACCTCGACGGCAAGCGTAGGAACTGTTATTGCCGTACAAGATGGTATCGCACGCATCTATGGCCTGCAAGATGTGAAATATCTCGAGTTGGTAGAATTTACACGCACAGGATTGTTTGGGCTGGCCTTCAACCTTGAAGAAGAGACCGTGAGCTGCCCAATCCTGGGTGATTATACACAGCTACGTGAAGACGATGAGGTGCGCACCACCGGACGTATCATTCAAGTCCCCGTTGGTGACGCGCTACTTGGTCGCGTGGTCAATCCACTGGGCCAGCCTATCGACGATGGCGGCCCCATTAATACAACCAAATTCCGCCCTATCGAGCGTGTCGCCCCCGGCGTTATCACGCGCCAGAGCGTGAACACACCAGTACAGACGGGTTTGAAAGCAGTCGATAGCATGATTCCCATCGGTCGTGGTCAGCGTGAGCTGATTATCGGCGACCGTCAGACGGGTAAAACCGCTATCGCCATTGATACAATCATTAACCAGAAGGGCAAAGACCTGCTCTGCATCTATGTCGCGATTGGTCAGAAAAACTCCTCTATTGCGCGTACACGCGCTATTCTGGAGCAGCATGACGCAATGGAGTACACGATCATTGTCGCGGCAGGTGCATCTGATCCCGCTCCTTTGAAATATCTTGCCCCCTATGCCGGTTGCGCAATGGGCGAAGAGTTCATGGAGAGCGGACGGGACGCCCTGATCATTTACGACGACTTAACCAAGCACGCCGAAGCATATCGCAATATCTCGCTGATTATCCGCCGCCCTCCAGGGCGCGAAGCCTTCCCAGGTGATGTGTTCTATCTGCACTCGCGCCTGCTGGAACGTGCCGCACGTCTGAACAAAGACTACGGCGGCGGTTCACTCACCGCCTTACCGATCATCGAGACGAAGGCTAACGACATTTCGGCCTACATTCCGACCAACGTCATCTCGATTACCGACGGCCAAATCTTCCTGGAAACCGACCTGTTTAACGCTGGTATCCGTCCCGCGATCAACGTCGGTAACTCCGTCTCGCGCGTGGGAACCAGCGCGCAGACCGCCGCCATGAAACAGGTTGGTGGTACATTGCGTCTCGACCTGGCCCAGTTCCGCGAGTTGGCTGCGTTCGCACAGTTCTCGTCCGACCTGGACAAAGGCACAAAACGTAGTATTGATCGCGGCCAGCGTCTCACCGAGGTGCTCAAACAGGGTCAATATCAGCCCTTGCCCGTAGAAAAGCAGGTTATGATTATCTACGCGACAAACCAGGGCTTCCTGGATGAGGTTGCGCTCGACCAGGTAGCAGCCTGGGAGTCTGGCTTCCATCGCTACATGGACGCGAACCATCCTGAAATCGCGCAGGAGATTATTGATCTGTCCGTCAAGCAGAAAAACAAGATGTCGAAAGAGCTGCTTGCCAGACTGGATGCCGCGATTGACGAATATAAGAAGACGGCAGCCCCGCGCGCGGATGCTCCGACAACACCCGCGAAAGCGCGCTAGGAGGCTGAGTTATGCCATCACTCCGAGATATTCGACGGCGTATCCGCTCGGTGAAAAATACCGCGCAGATTACCAAAGCGATGCAGATGGTGGCGAGTAGCAAGATGCGTCGCGCACAGGAGCGTGTCCAACAGGCACGCCCCTATGCCGACCAGTTACGCGACCTCGTCTCGCGTCTCGCCCGCAGTTCTGGCGACGACGTCGGCGAGGGCGTTGCTCTGCTCAAGCAGCGTCCTATCCGTAATATTGGCTTTATTGTCATCACGCCAGATCGTGGCTTGTGTGGCGCGCTGCCCAGCAACATCAACCGCAAGGCCGCCGCTACCGCGCAAGAGCTACAAAGTCAGGTTGCCACGCAGAGCGAACGCCCACAAGTCGAATTTATCGCGGTAGGGCGCAAAGGACGCGATTTCCTGCTTCGTTCACAACTCCCGCTCATCGCGGAGTTTACGAACTACGGAGATCGCCCCGCAATGAACGACGCCTCCGCCATCGCGCAGGTTGCGGTTGACGCCTTTCTGAAGGGCGAGGTTGATGCTGTTTACGTGGTCTACGCCAAGTATATCAATACTGTTTTACAGCAGCCAACCGTCATGCAGCTTTTGCCTGTCCGACCACCGACTGAGAGCACAGAAACCGACCATAAGAGAACCATTGAGTATATCTACGAGCCGGATGCCCGCTCCATCTACGAGGCATTACTGCCACGTTATGTAGATGTGCAGGTCTATCAGACGCTGCTTGAGACGATTGCCAGTTTCTATTCCGCGCAAATGGTGGCGATGAAGAACGCAACCGATAGCGCGAAAGAACTGGTGCAGGACCTCACACTCACGTATAACAAGGCCCGTCAAGCTGCGATTACCACTCAGATTCTTGAGGTTATCGCAGGCTCATCAGTATAAGCACAGAAACGCGCCGGATTGCATTCTGCGCGTCAAATACGAGACCATCCCCGTGTGGAAGGTCGTGATAGAGCATATCGCGCATCCATACGGGCAGATATAAAAGGAAAAGTACATGGCAACAAGCACATTAACGAAGGGAACCATCGTGCAAGTGCTGGGGGCCGTTGTGGACGTAGAGTTTCCCCCAGATCAACTGCCCGAAATCTATAACGCCTTGACCACGCGCCCTTCCGGTGCGAGCGAGGACCTTGTTCTCGAGGTTGAGCAGTTGTTGGGCAACAACTGGGTGCGCTGCGTCGCAATGGGACCAACCGACGGTTTACAGCGTGGCACAATCGCCTTCGACACTGGCAGTCCAATCTCTGTTCCCGTTGGCCCGAAGACGCTGGGACGCATTTTTAACGTCCTCGGTCAGGCGATTGACAACAAAGAGCAGGTTACGGATGCCCCACGTCTCCCTATTCACCACGCTGCTCCTACGCTCGAAGAGCAGGCATCCAGCATCGAAGTTTTCGAGACTGGGATGAAAGTGATTGACCTGATCTGCCCCTTCATGAAAGGTGGTAAGATCGGAGCATTCGGTGGTGCAGGCGTCGGCAAGACGGTTATCATTCAGGAACTCATCAACAATATCGCCAAAGCGCACGGCGGCTATAGCGTTTTCGCGGGCGTCGGCGAGCGCACACGTGAGGGCAATGACCTCTATCATGAAATGATGGATGCAGGCGTGCTTGACCGTCTGGCAATGGTTTTCGGGCAGATGAACGAGCCTCCCGGTTCCCGCTTGCGCGTTGCGCTGACGGGTCTGACGATTGCGGAATACTTCCGCGATCAGGAAGGCAAAGACGTTCTGCTCTTCATCGACAATATCTTCCGCTTCACACAAGCCGGTTCTGAGGTCTCGGCTCTGCTGGGCCGTATGCCATCCGCAGTGGGTTATCAGCCAAATCTGGCTGAGGAGATGGGCGACTTGCAGGAGCGCATCACCTCGACCAAGAAAGGCTCGATCACGTCGATGCAGGCCGTCTACGTGCCCGCCGATGACTACACCGATCCAGCCCCAGCGACAACCTTTGCGCACCTGGACTCGACGATTGTGTTGGAGCGTTCGATTGCCGAGCAGGGCATCTACCCCGCCGTCGATCCTCTGGCCTCCACCAGCCGTATCCTTGACCCGCAGGTTGTCGGCGAAGAGCATTACACCATCGCCCGTAACGTCCAGCGCGTCTTGCAGCGTTACAAAGACCTTCAGGATATCATTGCCATTCTGGGTGTTGACGAACTCTCCGATGACGACAAACTGACGGTTACACGCGCGCGTAAGATGCAGCGTTTCTTCTCGCAGCCTATGACGGTCGCCCAGGCGTTCACCGGACGCGAGGGTAAATATGTACCAGTCAAAGAGACGGTGCGCGCTTTCAAAGAGATTCTCGAAGGCAAGCACGATCAGATCCCAGAAGGTCTCTTCTACATGGCGGGTGGCATCGACGAAGTCGTACAACGCTACGAGGAAGAAAAGCAAGGGGCATAAGCAATGGCAGTACGCAGCGTTCGTGATACTCTGCATGTCGAGGTTGTAACGGCTGAACGAGAACTCTACAATGGCGAGGCCGATCTGGTCAACGCCCCTGGTCTAGAGGGACAGCTCGGCATTCTGCCACGCCATGCCGCACTGCTGACGGTGCTGGCTCCCGGCGAATTGCGCATCCGCCTCGGTGATCTGGAAGAGCCAATCTTCGTGGCTGGCGGCTTTCTTGAGGTTTCTGATAACCGCGTGACCGTTCTAGCGGACGCTGCGGAACATGCAGAAGAAATCGATCAGGCACGTGCTGAAGCTGCCCGCCGTCGTGCGCAGGAGAGATTGGAGCAAGCACAATCAAACCAGGAGCGCGCGGAGATGGAAGCTGCACTCAGACGCGCTCTGAGCCGTCTGCGTGTAGCGGAGTTGGCAAGCCGTCGCGGTCGCCGCCGCATCAATGCCCAGCGCGGAGAAGAGTAAACCAGCTAGACCTATACCTATCCCCGCAGTACATGAAGAGAGGGTGGACATGATTAAACATGTCTATCCTCTCTTTTGCATTTCTAGTGAGCGCGCGAAAACCCAGATAGACCAGGAGCGAAAAGTGGTCGCTCCAATTGTGGGCATGATACAATGGGTCAGAGAAATCTCTACGCCTCACTCATATTTGCTTCAGGATGGAGAGAAGAATACGATGAGCATGAATTTCAGCGGGCGACCACGCCCGTTTGTTTTGATTATCATGGATGGTTGGGGCATCAACCCCCGCAAAGATGGCAATGCTATTGCCCTGGCTCATACACCAAACATTGACAGTCTGACCCGTACATGGCCCCATACGGCCGTAAAAACGTCAGGAGAGGCCGTTGGTTTGCCAGAGGGGCAGATGGGAAACTCCGAGGTTGGACACCAGAATATCGGGGCTGGTAAGCGCGTACTGCAAGATTATACGCGCGTTAGCGAATCTATTCGGGACGGCTCCTTTTTTCACAATCCGGCCCTGCTCAAGGCCATCGAACACGTTAAGCGCAACCAGTCACAACTGCACATCTGCGGTTTGCTCGGCAATGGTGGCGTTCACGCGCACGAGTCACATTTAGAGGCATTGCTACGCCTCGCGCAAATGCACGATATTGAGCGCGTCTTTATTCACTCCTTCACAGATGGACGCGACAGCTCGCCAACAGGCGGAGTTGAGTTTATGCGACATCTAGAGGCACGCGCACGCGCGATCAACGTAGCACATCCCGCGAAAGTGGCAACAGTCAGCGGCCGCTATTACGCGATGGACCGCGATAATCGCTGGGAACGCACCGGGGCAACGTATCTGGCAATGACACGCGCAGAGGGGAAACGCGCCATTTCAGCGGTTGCGGCGATTCAGCAGTCTTACGAGGAGAAAGTGACCGATGAATTTATCCTGCCCACCGTGATTATGGAGGACAATCACCCCGTCGCGCTTGTACAGGCAGGAGACGCACTGATTCACTACAATTTCCGCCCAGACCGCGCGCGCCAATTGACGAAAGCGTTTGTACTGCCGGAGTTGCCCCCACAGGCAGAAGGTAAATTTGCACGAGGACCACGTTTGGCAGACCTCCAATATGTGATGATGACGGAGTATGAGACGGGACTGGATGCCGCGGTTGCCTATCGCGCTGACGAGGTAGATATGCCATTGGCGCGTGTCATTTCAGACCGGGGATTGCGCCAATTCCACACGGCGGAGACTGAGAAGTATGCCCACGTAACCTATTTCATCAATGGACGCCGTGAAACCCCCTTCCCAGGCGAGGACCGCGTGCTGGTCCCCTCGCCCAAAGTGCCGACCTACGACCTACAACCGGAGATGAATGCGGCAGGCATCACCGATACCGCCGTTGAGCATATTCGCAGCGGCGAGTATGATCTGGTGATTATGAACTATGCGAATGCGGATATGGTAGGTCATACTGGTGTGATTGACGCGGCAATCAAGGCTGTCGAGGCTGTTGATACAGGGATCGGGCGCGTAGTCGAGGCCACGCTGGCAGTTGGCGGCGGCTTATTGATTACCGCAGATCATGGCAACGCGGAGCAACTGATCGAATACGACACGGGCAAGCCATTTACCGCGCACACCACCAATCCCGTCCCGCTCTACCTTGTTGTGCCACAATTAGCGCAGGTACGCTTGCGTAGCGATGGCATTCTCGCGGATGTCGCCCCGACGATTTTGCAAATAATGGGCATTGCACAACCAAAGGATATGAGTGGCAAGAGTTTACTATTAGGATAGGTGTTTAAAAAAGGCATGACAAGTTATCCACATATTACATAAAAACATGTGGATAACCATTGGGATTTGTGGATAACTTGTCAGATATCTCTTTATCCAATCCGTTCAACCTGCGTTATTGGAACAATCAGCAATGCCCCATCTTCCAACCGCAAACGCACAGCCGGTGCGCGTATACCCGAAGGAAACACCTGGGGGTAGGTAAACAGGTAATCAATTTCGCCGCTCATACCTTCGTGCTCTCCGCAGCAAATACGTACCTGCGCCCCTACACGCAACAGCCTCTCTGGTTTTACTGCTTGCCGCTCACGATCAATCTCATGTTCCGGCAAGGAGATAAGTAGTTCTGGATAGCGTCCCTGCCGCACGGCGGTCATGCCAACCAGCAGAGCAAATTGCCCCTGATAGAGTTTCAAAAGATTGAGAATACGTGCTGGCATAGTAGCATTCCCTAATCCCTCTGTCAAGAGAATAGTCAAAGGGGGTAGGTAAATCTGGCTACGCTCCACGTCACGACTGTCTAATAGTTGTACCAGATCAGTGCGTAAAAACCCCTCGAGATCTTGAAGAGCAATGCTACTGGCGATCACACCCGCGATGCCTGAACGCATTATCTGCCGCAGCAGAGCAAAGTTTAACGGGCCAGGAACCACAAGCAAGGCCCCAGGGGGAATAGTCTGTGGCCTCCGTTCTCCACTTCCCTGCCAGAGTGTCAGCACACCTGCAACTTGAAAACCCACCCCCAGTCCACCTTGCACAACAGCAACACAGCTTTCGATGACTACACCGCCGCGTGGTGTCACGTCTATTACTCGCCCTTGCAAGCCAGCAGGAACCAATTCCCCTGGCTCCTGCTCTTGAACACCATTTGCCTGACCACTGGCCTGCCCTCCTGGGCGAAGTGCTTGCAAACGCATACTGGTTGTGACAGAGGGCAGCGAGAGATGCGCTGGCACATCTACTGCAGAAGAGGTATCAGCACGAATAACGCGCAACACTGGTTGGTCAGGGGCAACCTCTTGCCCAGGCACGACGAGAGGAATGCACGTACGCTTATAGCCCCCAGGCCAGCGTTCTCTACGTACAACCATGCTCGGCACGACCGACCATCCAAGTGGATAGGCCATTGTTGCGACCCTCCATCACGTCATTACATACCGTTACGCTTCCGCGTGCAACACATGCAGCCATTGCAAGAGGCGTGCCTGCCGCTCAGTCTCATTTTCAGGCAAGACAAGCGGTCTGCCGCGTGCATCAATGATTAGCCCGACCAGTCCGCCATCAATCTCTTCTGCCGCCCGCGCCCGCTCGCCCGGTCCCAGACCCACATCCACACCCGCTACAGGGAACAGTGAGAGCAGGGCCTGTTCGTTCATCTGTAAAGGAATAACCTCTATAGTCCCGCCCATGACCTCGACGCTCTGCTGACGCCCATTGCTATACTCTACATCCACGCGCACCGCCGGCGTGCCTGGACGTACCGCTCCAAATGGTACCACGCACGTGCCCAGGCGATGGGTGACGGCATCATTTTCATTGACCTGCACCGCCGCTACTGGCGCAACTGTCGCAACCGCTCCCAACTGAGGGATCAGCATCGTGCGATCCACAACCAGCGAAGTAACGCCACGTGGCTGCAAGGCATCCAGCAGCATAAGCGCGATCTGCCCATAGCGTGGCGCGTGGGCAAAGACACCACCCGTTGCCAGTATCAGGTCCGCGTCAGGCAACTCGCTCGTGTTCTTCTTGACCTCTTCCAGTGTGAGACGCATCGCCTCACGCGCGAATGCCTGACAGATTTGTAGTTCGCGCGCGCTCGCGGGGGCCGCATAAGGATGCATCATTCGACTAACCGTAAACTGGCGTAGCTCGTCATCTGTGATCGTAAAAGGCAACCAACGCGCAATTTGACGCGCCCCTACACGCTGCAAAATCGTGCCACATCCCATACCAACGCCTACACCAGCATTGACCCTGGGAATAAACTCGCCTTGCTCACCCGCAACCATGACAGTTGTCGTCATTCCCCCCACATCTGTCGCCATGACATTCATCGCGTAGTGCTGGGCGAGAAAACGCACCAGACTACTCAGCGAGGTCGCAGTCGCGACCGGGGTTGCTCCCGACCAGGAGAGCAGACGTTGATAGCCAGGAACATGCTGCAGGACATCGCGCTCATGCAGAGCCGCAGTCGCTACGCTAATCGTGCCCAACTGCGCCTGTGATACCAGCGGGTCCACGCGATTAACATCAGCGACGCTCTGTAACATCTGGCGCACGGCATCGACATATTGTGGCGCACCCGCATAAAGGACCGACCAGGGAGCTTGCGCATCCTTCTGCCCCTTCACGGTCTCCACAAGAAGCTGACAGGCCTCTTGCAAAGGAGTCGGACCTGCGGGACCATCCGCCATACCCACGATAAGGGCGGCGTGCGGTTGAATTTCACGGATACGAGCCTGTTGTTGATCTCGCTCTTGTTTCACACGCTCCGGTGTCCAGGGACCCGCCGCTCCCTGCGCGAACGTCTGATTGGCTCCGACTGAAACGGGAACCTTCGCCAGAGCGGACTGAAACGCGGGTGAGGGCAGAGCATACGTTTCGACATACAGACCAGAGACAGCCTGACGTGCCAGTTCTTCCAAGCCCGCGCTCACGCCCCCTAATACCACCATGCGTAACGGGCCACCCGCGCTCATTGTAGTGATAAAGATATCTACGCCATCGCCACTCTCTTGCTCAGGTGAAAGGATTTGCCCATTGGAGACAAAGTGACGGCCTGTGATAAATTCTATCGTGTTGATCGCCTGAATAATTCCCACCGTAATATCTTCTTGCGGTGGTGTCAGCGTCGTTGGAGCTTCTCCACGCGCCATCAGACGATACTGACCCTCGACCAGGCCAAATAATGACACTTTTGTAGACACAGAGCCACAATCAGCCACCAGCAGAGAACTAATGCTGGCTGGTGGCTGGCTATTGCCTTGTGCCTGTCTCTGTCCCCCTTCTTGTTGGGATTGCATGTACATCTCTGATATCCCTTTTCTCTGCTACTAACGGGCGAGCCAGCTACGGATAGCCTCAAACAGTCCACGTTTCGCGGGTTTTGCATCTGAATTTTGCCCATTCGCCATCATGCCATTGCCCGACATTGAGGCCACTCCCATGCTTGTATATGGAGCCGGTGGCATTGCCCCTTGTTGTGGACCCGGACCAGCTTGTGCTGGCATACCCGGCGTTCCCATCCCCATCCCCATCCCCATGCTATTCTGTCCCGCTCCATAGCCTCCCTGCCCATAGTAAGACGGACCTTGCTGCATTGGCGCATTAGCCGCTTGCTGCATTGGTCCCGCGCCCTGCATACCAGGAATACCAGTTGGCCCATTCGCAGGCATTGGCGGCATCGTATTCCCATACATAGACATTGGCTGACCGGACGATTGCTGGTTCTGGACGCCAGATGGCCCTGGCCCCTGATGTGCGGCTGGGAATTGTGGGGCGGCAGAAGCCACACCTAACATCGAGGCAAACACATGAGCGGCCGCCTCGCTTCCTTCATTTGATCCCATCTCACTGCGTGGACGGCTAGGCACACGCACGTTTTCCACGCGCGGCGGCACGGCAGTTCCTTGACGCGGCGCACCAGAACGCGGTTGCATCGCGCCCCCTGTTGGCTGTTGCCCCTGCATACCCGGCTCAGCAGCGGAACGCAACCATTCAGGCAGCGCATTCACATCAATAAACGACGAGGCGGAGAATGTGCCTGAGTTAGGCGCGGCTGCAGACGGTGCTTGAGGCTGTTGAGGCTGTTGCCACGACGCTTGAGGCTGTTGAGGCTGTTGCCACGACGCTTGAGGCTGCTGAGGCTGCTGCCACGACGCTTGAGGCTGCTGCCACGACGCTCCCGATTGGCCTGTTCGGCCCTGAGAGGGCGCAGACGGTGGCTGAGTTGGTGCTCCCTGCCAGGATGAGGACTGAGCGGCAAAGCCCGTCTGAGAACCACTAGTGCCTGCCTTCTGCTCGCTCTCGCGCATCCATGCGGGCAACGCATTCATATCCAATAGCGACGAGGCGGAAAAACCTGCCTGTCCCGCACCGAGAGGCGGTTGGCTAGCAGGAGAGGACGGTGACATATCGGGCTGACTGTTTTGCGCCATCCACGAAGGAAGGGCCTGCGGATCAATCAGATCACGGGCCGAAAAATTTTGTGGCGGCAGAAATGGCTGCGATGGTGACGCGGAATGCATACCTGTTGGCGGGGTCTGCGGTGGCTGTTGCTCCATCGCTTGCATAGGGCGTTGCTGCGGTGGCATAGCCTGCGTCGGTTGTTGCGCAGACGCGGCTCTTAACCATTCGGGCAGCGCATCCTGCTGGATCAGGCTAGAGGCCGATACATTACGCCCCGCCTGTCCCGTGCTGCTCTCATCTTGTTGGCGCATCCAGGATGGCAAGGCCTGCTCATCAATCAGCGAATTCGCCGAAATAGCGGGCGTGTTAAATGCGTTCTCATCTGTATTCGGCGCGGGCGTCGAGGATGAACGCAAGGTATTGGGCATCTTCCATGAACCACTAGCAGATGGTTGCGGTTGCGCATATCCCTGCGCCGGCATTGGTTGACCACCACCAAGACTGTCTGAACGCATCCATGCAGGCAGTGTCCCCTCATCAATCAGGTTCGCCGCGTTAAATTGCTCCGCACTTCCTCCACTTGAGGCGACTGGACGCTCATTAGAGCGTAAAGATTCCAGCCACGCTGGCAACTCTGGCTGCTCTGGCGCACCCATCTTCGGACTCAGTCCATTCTCATTATTGCTAGTGAGTGGAGCACCACACATCCGGCAATTTTTTTCATCAGCGCGGTTCGCAAACCCACAACGGTTACACGTAATCACTTTTGCTCCTCACTTTCGCCAGAACACGACCTATTGGAAATTTCCATTGTCCCCCGACGTGTACCTGGGGAAAACTTTCTGTGTTCAGCAACAACTCATTCACCCCAGCATGATCGGCTCATTCGCCTCACCGATATCAAGCTGATATAATAAGACACATTCATATGATACAATACGCAGAAGTCCCACGTTCCAAAAGTACTACTTCTATAGAAAACGGAGGCATTCATGCGCGAACAGCCCACAGAGAGCGGAAAACATGCTGCACACCAGTCCACATTGCTTCGTCTCACCACACCGCTTCCGCCTAGCATCAACGAACAATACGCTACCGTTAATGGACACCGTGTTAGCACAAGCGTCGCTCGCCGCTTCAAACGCCAGGTCAATGATGCACTACACGCGCTTGAACGACAAGGCATGTTACACAACGAGCTACGCGCACAATTCCAAAGCAGCTACCTCGCCCTCTTTCTGGACTTCTATTTTACCACTCCACTCAAACGCGACCTCGATGGCGGTCTGAAGATTACACTGGACGCGCTCTGTACAGGCTTAGGCGTGAACGACAATCGCGTCGTTGATATTCACCTGCTCAAACACATTGACCCACTTCATCCACACCTGTATATTGAATTAGCAACAATACCAGATTGGCAATTTGATAAAGAGTACATTCTTCTCTCTTAACACTCTATCATTGCCTTCTTCCCAGACCTTCTTTAGAATAGAACTGATAACGGAGGCGTTCTGTAACACAGCCCGCCCGAAATTCTTGTGAGGTAAGGTACTCTTGTTTCATCTATTTACATGTTTATATACAAAATTCGCTACGCGCCAGAAACAACAAGCACACCCTATTACTCTCTCTTATAATACACGCATTGCCAAATCTTTTTCTCGCCTTCTTGGTGGCTTGTTCTTTAGTAGCGGCATCGGTCTGCTCGCCTATCGCCGCCGCTCGTTAAGTCGTAGTGGCGTCGCGGGAGCAATTATCACAGGCACAACGACAGTCGGTATGGGCGGTTGGGCGTGGGGACTCGCGCTGATTTTTTTCTTCCTCTCATCTAGCCTGCTCTCACACTTTAAAGAACAAGAGAAAGCCAGCACCGCGACCGATAAATTTAGCAAGGGGTCACAACGCGATATTGCCCAGGTTGCGGCAAATGGCGGTATGGCAACGCTGCTCGCTTTTGCACACGGTCTCACCACGTCCGAACGCACGCGCGCGTTACTGCAAGCTGGCTATGTAGGGACACTGGCAACCGCCACCGCTGATACCTGGGCAACCGAACTTGGCGTACTCAGCACACAACCACCACGCCTGATTACTACAGGACAGATCACGACGCCCGGTACATCAGGCGGCATCACGCCACTTGGTATTGGTGCGGCGGTTCTTGGCTCCAGTGCATTGGGTAGCGTCTTCTGGCTCTTGCAAGGGGCCAGACGCGAACAAAACGCGCTCCCATTGCTCGCGCTGGCCGCTGGCACGGCAGGGAGTCTGGCAGATAGCCTCTTGGGGGCGACAGTGCAGGCTATGTACTACTGTCCAACGTGTAAGAAGGAGACGGAGCAGCGCGTGCATCGTTGTGGCACACGCACACGCTTTTTGCGCGGTCAGGCGTGGATAGATAACGACGTGGTAAATTTCGCGACAACACTATTCGGTGCCCTGGTGGCAATCAGCTTGAGCCTACCCTTTTTGCGCGCCAAACAACGTCATACAAACAACAATGCGATATAATAAAGAAAAAGGAGCAAGTGTATGCAGAAACTTTTACGAACACTGATTAGTCATAACTGGCGACCCGGTCGAGCCGCGCTCGTCGGCCTGATCGCTACGCTTATCTATACAGCCGCGATGGAGGGCGATCAACGGCTCTTTGGCAATCGCTTCAGCGATGTGCGTTTCATTCAAGGCATGATTGACGGAAAAGGAGACTCACGCTCGTCGTTCATTCTCTCCTGGGTTATCCACATCCTGAACGGGGTCGTGCTGGCAGAAATCTATGCTGCTGTTATAAAACGCTTCTTGCCCGGCCCGAACTGGCTACGAGGAGCAATCTTTGGCGAAACGTTTATTGTTGGAGCATGGTGGCTCACGCCACTGGCAGACAAATATCATCCCCTGATTAAGGACGGTGAACTGCCCAAGCTGGCAAACTGGAAATCTTTTGGACAGAACATTCTGCGCCATCTGGCCTTCGGACTCGCGCTCGGCCTGCTTTACAAAGATGGGCAAAAAGCGCAAGAAGGTGAATAAACTATACGCGAATTAATAAATCGCATGTGATGGGCCGAACAAGTTCACGTGGGTGTGGGGATGCGATGATGGATTTTAACAATTAAACATGGATATCATGCAAATGGCGCATTGACGTGATGATCGTCTTTAACAAAATAATGCGGATATGGTGTAGGGGCGTGATTCCATCACGCCCTGGTCCCCATTCATACGGCCTCCCACACGGCTCCCCAGGCGGATCTATGTACAGGCAGGGCGTGATAAATCACGCCCCTACGCAACCGTGTGACCTATTCGGATTATTTTTTAAAAGACGATCATCACGCCCCTACGCCATATGTGGTTCCCACATTTATTTATTACACACGATTATCGCGCCCGATATAAACGTGACTATACGAAGCGGCTGACCCAGTTACTTACAAATGGCAAGCGATAGTCAGGCCCATTCTCCGACTGCAATCCGGCCATCGCGATCAGCCAGACCCATAGGATAACCACAGCCCACCACAAAATGTTCAGTAACAGACCGAGACCAAAATTTGTCAGAATATTTAGCAGCGGAATGTAGCCCAAAAGACCTTTGAGGATATTCACGACTAACATAATAATCGACAACGTGCCAAATGTTACCATCGACTGGGCAGCGTGCCAGCGCACGCTTCTATTGCGCTCCACAAAGAAGAGAATAAGCCCTGATAGCCAACCAAATGCATAGGTCAACATACGCTCAAGCCGAATATTTAAGCCCAGACTTGTCATTTTATACATCATCGAGATGCCTTGCCTTTCTCCAGATAGCAGGTAGCTTAGGCTCTTCGTGCGAGAGCAGTAGTTTGCTACCCCCTTTGCTCATCTGCCATATATACGCAAAGCAACAAGACATGTTGCAAACCCGCTCGCTTTATTTGGTAGATCGTCCAAAGCTATCTAGATAGTCGCGCATGCCAGGGTAATCCTTCATCAGCGTCTCGCGTATCTCATCAGTCAGGGCCATAAACGTTCCCTGCGCCTCTGCCAGCACACTCTGCTCGTCATTCGCCAGCAGAAGTTCGCCAGAGGCTTGCAGCATCCGCCCACGCTGTTTCTCTAAACGCGCGCGCACGCGCAGGAGTGGACCATACGGCACATAGCGACGATAACGCACTTCCAGGCGACCCGTCATTGTCCACGCTGGCACATCGGCGAGCATCGAGGTGCGATTGAGGGCTTCATCTAATACCGCCGCTACAATACCACCATGAATCACGCCAGGAAAGCCCTGATATTCCGCACGGGGCACAAATTCCGCAATGACATAGTCATCCTCCCGGCGAAAGGATAGCTGCAACCCATAAGGATTCTGTCGTCCACAGACAAAACACTGCTGATAATCGCTGTTGTCGTTTAAATCCATTTACTCTTCCTCAGAAATTTTGTCTTTCGCTGTTTTCAGTATATAATATTATATACACATCCAATCTAAAATACAGAGCAGGAACGGCTATCGTTTCTGCAACACAAAACCTATCTTTTTACGTAGGTTATACAAACGAAATGAGAGGGGAATAGTATGGCAAAAGTATTAACACCCGAAAAGACTTCAGAGGCAACAAGTGCAACACCAAAGAAGCAAAGCAAGAAATCCGCGCGTCTGAAAGCGAAAATCCTGAGCAAGGTTGAGCAAGCCAAGAAAGGCGTACAGAAAGCAGAAAGCAAGGTTTCCAAAGCGCAGGCCCGTCTGGAGATGCGCGCCTCGCGCCTGCATCGCCTGGAACACAAACTGGCAAAATTGCATCCTGTGTCCGCACCTGCTCCAACAGCACCATTAGAGCCTGTTGCGCCCGTTGAGGAGCACGAAGAGACAAATCCACAACCCTCTGCAAGCACGACAGAGGAAACGCCCAGCGTTCAGGCCGAGGCACTCCCTGTTGCCGCTGAGCAGAGCGATACTGCGCAAACATCCGCAGCTACACCGGAGACGCCTGTCGAGCAGGTTGAAGCCACTCCCTCTGATGAGGAAAGCGCACCTGTTTCGGAGACAGACAAAGAAGACACATCTACGCCTGAAGCATAAGCAGGCTCACCCCTGACCCGTTTTTCGCGGCTCAGCTCTTGATAAAAATATTGCGGTCTGTTATAATGCATATAACAGATCGCAATATTTTTATCAAGAGCTGCATTTGAAGATACTTCGCTCAGGCTGCTTCAGCATCACATGGAGGTGACCATGGTGCAATATGGCGCGTGGACTCCTTACGAAGGGAACAGTATTCTTTTTTTGGCAGCAGTTCTCTTAATCATTGCAGGCATATTGATGTACCTGGCAGTTCGCTTACAGCATCCAATAGCAGTCAAACGCCCTGGAATGTTTCTTGGGATTACTATCGTCGTGATATGGCTATTGTCGCTAACAACGTTCCTGGTGGCCGTAACTATTTACGTAACTACGCTGTATCAGCAGGTGGGTCACTTCACTGGACCAACGAATCCAATCACGCCCATTACAATTTCGTTAGGGTTGTTCACCTTTATTGTTTGGGCCTTGTTTGGCTTTGCATATCCTGCATCACCCATCCCCTTTGCTCTCAACGCAATCACCAAAGTGCTGGCCTTTGCGACTGCCATTTCACTCTTCCTCCCACAGGTACAGGTAACTCAAGCGCACTCTGTTTCTGAGAAGTAAAAATAATGATCTCGACAGGATAGTGTGTCGTCAGACTGGAAACGAGAGAGGAGGGTGGCTTATCAAGGTGCGCTACTCTCCCCCTCTTACTACCATAAATATCCCCAAACACGCCACTCCTCTACGCCTTTACAGAGATCACTATCCCCACAAGGGAGACGAGGGCGAGCAGAAGGGCACTCACAAAAAAGGTCATCGCCGTACCTATCGTGGGTAACAAGACAAGGACGGGCAAAAATGTCCCAACAATGCAGCCCGCCGTCGAGATCGCATACAATTGACCAGCGGTCCGTCCTACTTTCCCAGGCTGCTCTACGCGCAGACGAATGGCAAAGGGTGACACACAGCCGAGCAAGACTGTCGGAATGGCAAATAGCAACAGGACAGAGACCAGCGAGCCATAAAAGATATTCAGGCTATCAGTCGCAAAGAGGTTAAGCGACCAATCGAGAATGGGTTGCGCGATCAGTGGCACAATAGCGATAAAAAGAGCGGCCAGCAGCGTAATGACATACAAAGGGAGAGGACGTGGAGAGCGATCAGCCAGCCGCCCACCAACATAGTAGCCAACGGTGAGATAGAGCAAGATCAGGCCGATCAGGCTGGCCCAGACAAATAGTGACGAACCAAAATTAGGAGCCAGCAGGCGCGAGGCGGCTAATTCCACGACTAGCGAGGCCATACCCGCGACAAAAACTAGCACAATCAATAACCAGCTTTGAAATAGTGTACGACCAGCCGCCAGGGAGACATCCTGCTGTTCTGATACAGTCTTCTCGGTCTCACCAGGGCTGGGGGTAGCAGTGGACATGCACGATTCTCGCTTTCAACTCTTGCTCAAGGCAGAACGCATCTTTTTGCATAGCATACCATGCCAGAGCCAATTATGCACATGCTTTTACACATGCTACTAGGACTGAGTCTCTTGCATAAAACGCAGAATGGTTTGTTGCTGCATGCTTTGCGTAGCTTGATATAACTGCGCATAAGCGGCTACACCAATTTTGCGCTCTATCGCCGCCAGCAGACGTTCTAGCACGCCAAGATTTGGGTCTTGGATAGACTGGCGCACCTGCAACGCGACCAGTAGCAAAGCCAACGCATCCTGAATACGCTTTTCTTCGTAGAGAAGGATGCCAAAATTTGTCAGAATCATGCCCAGGTTAGAGAGAGCGGTGACGCGCTTGCCAGCCACCTGCTCCTGACTCATTTGATAGACCAGGGCGAGAGACCGCGCATAATAACTCTGCGCGGTCTGATAATCCTTCGCCCCCTGATACAGCAGCGCGATATCGTGCCATAAGATACAGCGCAGATACTGGTCGGGTTGCTGTTGCTCTAAAAGTAGCGCGCGCTCGTAACAGCCTAGAGCCGCCTCCCAATCGCCACGCTGACGCAAAATCTCGCCTTGATTGGTCAGCGTGGCAGCTTCCGCGCGCTGGTCGCCCTGCTCTCGCTCGATCAGCATTGCCTGTTCATAGTAGGCCTGACTCTGTTGGTACTCGCCAATACGGCCATACAGGATACCGAGATAGCTGGTAACGAGTGCCTCATCTTTGCGTTGTAATGTCCCAAAAGGCGGCAACATGGCGGTGTACAAGCCAATCAGCGCGTTGAAGGCTCCCCAGCGCGGCAGACTCTCGTGTAGTGCTTCCTGAAAGAGCAGGTCACAGGCATATTGACCTTGCCCGCCCAGACAGAGATGGCGCAGCATGAAGATGAGAGGCACAACATCCAGCACACTTGTGCGTTGCGCCCCTGGCTTATACATTTGACGAACCATATATTGATAATAGTTCGCTACCTGGAGATGGCCCTCGGCGAGAGCGGCGCGGCGTCCCTCTGGTGACACGAGAGCGGGTGAAGCTGGCCCATTAATACCCGCGGGATTGCCGAAAATCCGATTGTTGAGATCGTTGCCCTCCACATAATGCTCTTGAACATATTGGCGTAAAAGCGTATGGAGCGTATAACAATTCATACCAGCAGTATTGATGACCCGCTGTACAAGTGAGCATTGTACCAGCACCTCTAATTCACGCTCAAAGATCGCTAATGAGCGTTCCTGCACCGCTGGCTCTAGAATGGCATTGCCCCCGATAACTATCATGATCCCAAAGAGCGGTACAGGCTCGGCAAACAGGCTCAATGTGCGCATAATCGCATACTGCATTGGTGTGAGGTGGCGATAGATTTCCGCGATCAGTTGCAGCGTCACGTCGCCATTCCATATTGACTGATAGTCAGGGGAGTTGAGCAGATAGCTCAGCGCAATATCGCCCAAGCGGAGCAGGCCATTGGTCAGGCAGAGCGCGAGAGCATGACCACTACAACGTTGCCAGAGAAGCGACAACTCTTCTGGTGACCCCTGCACACCACATTGTTGTAGGAGCGTCACGCCCTCTGGCATACTAATGCGCGAGACGAGATACGAGCGAACCCGCGTGGTCTCCATATTTTCATCATACGGTGTTTGATAGCTTGTCAGCACTATACGACTACCACCCAGGTCCATTTGCAGCAAGTTGAGCAAAAGCGGCAGAGAACCACGCCCGGCAGTTCCTTGCTGTAGTTCAGGATGCAGAAGCGACTCAAACTGATCGAGGAAGATCAAGGCTGACTCTTGTGGACGACGTAGGGCGACAAGAAAGGCGTTAATCTGCTGCTCGGCTGTCAACAGGAAGAAACCCGGTTCACTGGCATTGAGCGCATCGAGCAATGTATGGAGCAGATCAGGCAGGGTGGTATAGGTTCCGAGTGTCAGCCAGATCAGGTGACGTGGAGCAGTTCCCCCCGCCTGTTGGACCTGCCGTATTCGTTGGTAGAGGAGTGCTGCCAGCGTTGATCTACCCGCTCCTGGCGTACCAATCAGCATGACGCCGCTGGTCTGCGCGCTCCCCAACATTCGCAAAATTGTTTCAACCTCGTCCGCACGCAGCATTAAGTGATTTGGTTCATAGATGTGCGGTGCTATGGAGAAGATCCCAAAAGTAGCTACGCGCTGCGCCTGATTGTTGCCTGTAGGCCCAGGAGACGCTAGCGGATTGGCTGGTCCGGGTTGTGGCATTTGCATCATAACATTCTCCATTGATGTATTGCTTTGCATTTGTTTCCTCCATGCACCCTGCATACTTCTCAGCTTGCCTCATCTGCATATAAAACTCATAAGGCAGAGTCATAGTAAAGCGATAGCCAGAATGTGCTACTATAAAGGAAACATTTGTAGTCGAAGGGGGAACATATGCTTCGCATCATCTATATGGGAACACCGCAATTTGCCGTCCCTGCCCTTGAAACATTAATTACAGGCCCGCGTGCAGGTGACATTCTAGCCACAGGATATGAGATCGTGACAGTGGTCACACGCCCAGATAAACCGGCGGGACGTGGGCGCGAGATCGTATATTCGCCCGTCAAACAATGTGCCCTGGCCCATAACATTCCTGTCTGGCAGCCAGGCTCATTCAAGAAAGAGGAGAATAGCGCGGCCCTCGCAGCCTATCATGCCGACCTCTACATCGTTGCCGCCTTTGGGCAAATTTTGCCACAGGCGGTTCTCGATCAGCCACGCTACGGCACACTCAACATTCACGCTTCGTTGTTGCCCAAATATCGCGGAGCCGACCCAATTGCCGAGGCCATTCTGGCGGGTGAAACGGAAACGGGTGTCACCATCATGTTGCTTGATGCCGGTATTGATACTGGCCCAATGCTCCTGAAACGCGCACTCCCAATTGCGACGGATGAGACGACGGGCACGCTCACGCCTAAACTGGCGGCGTTAGGAGCGCAAGCGATCCGCGAGGCCCTGCCATTATGGATTGCGGGCAAGATCACACCTGAAAAACAGGACGCAACACAAGCCACGCTCACGCGCATGCTCAAAAAAGAGGATGGACAATTGCACTGGCAACAACCTGCCATAGTGCTGGCCCGCCAGATACGCGCCTACACACCCTGGCCTGGCACATACACGCACTGGCGTGGCAAGCTGCTCAAAATCCTCGCGGGTCATGCCTTGCCCACCTCACACGCCGTAGAAACGCCCATAGGATACGTAGGAACCCTGCACGAGGCGGGACAGCGTATCCTCAGTATCACGACCGGAGAGGGTATGCTGGCAGTCACGCAACTACAACTGGAAGGCAAGAAAGCCATGTATGCGGAGGAGTTTTTGCGTGGGAATGGGCAGATCATTGGTGAGCACCTTGACTGATGCGGAAGATGAGGAGATTGGGACCGAACAATCGGTCCCTCTTGCCTAACGTGAGGATTTGGGACGGGTGACGAGGGCGGCAACGATAGCCAGCACGGTAATCACCGCGAAGAGCAATGTATGGGTGGGTTGAGCGTCCATCGGCGGGTGGGTAGCACCACTCACCAGAACATGATATACACCAGGAATAGCATAATAGACCGCGATAATCAGCGCGACAATGGCAACCAGGATCGCCCCAAAAAAGAGATTAGAATTATTCGATTTAGGCATAGGTATAACAAAACCTTTCCAGTATAAAAGAGAGGGATTGATAAGTATACGTTCGTTGCGAGAATAAAACCGCCGGCTACCTGAAATTGATAGTGTAACTCACCAATCCCTACGAGTATAAAACAGTGAGCGTCTTACGCGGCAGAAGGCTTGACCATCATGTAGCCACCAGCAGCAGCCAGAATGACGCCCAGAATGCCCAGGACATAGACATCATAGTGGAAGATATGATGTGTTGTGAAGTGCAGAAGCGCACCGACGATCAGCAGAACAACGCCAAGAGCAATCAAAACATAAGACAGATTCTTCATTGAGATTTCCCTCATTCTATTTAATATGCCCCACGTATCTCACGTGAGAACAACGCTGTGACCAGCAATGACTCCCAATGAGTCACCGCAAATAAACCTTTACCTCTACACCGCTAAAGCAGATAAGTTAAGATAATCCCTTTTTACGATGGAGAGCAAGAGGTACATGCCCTCTCCAAAGTGACTCCAACATATTAAACGTGTAGAGCGAACTGAGCAACATTTTACTGGACAGACTAGCCATTTTGGGTAAAGGTATACCCACACACGGCTAAGCGGCATGCCCTGTAACAAACAATAAAACAAGCCCTAGCAACCCGGCCCCCCAACAATAATAGGCAAATGGATCAAGACGCCCCGTCTCAAAATACTTCATCAAAAAGCGCGTACTTAAGAAGGCGGCAATGCCCGACAAAATCATACCGAGTACAACATAAAGCAATACAGAAAGCGGTTGATGGAAGAGATATGGAACTTCTAGCAGTGATGCGGCGGCAATCAGTGGTGCGCCGAGCAGAAACGAATAGCGAGCCGCGTCCTCGTGCGTGAGGTGTACGCCCAGGCCCGCGACAATCGTCATACCAGAGCGCGAGAAACCGGGGACCAAGGCAAATGACTGGGCCAAACCAACGAGAATAGCCTCTTTCCAGGAGAGCGAGGAGAGGGGGCGGAATTGCGCCTCGCGCTCTTTCGGGCTAAGCATTTTCAGCTTGTTCTCAGAGCGGCGACGCAACTGCTCACCCGCAAAGAGAACCGAGCCGTTCACCACGAGAAAGGTTGCGGCGATCAATGGTGAGGCAAAGAGTTTTTCCAGCGGACTCTTGAGGAAGACACCGAGGATACCCGCTGGTATACAGCCGATAATAATCAGCCAACTGACCCATTCTTCGGTCCCTGTTTTGACCTCACCCTCTTTGATGCTCTTAAAAA
>DAIDJF010000066.1 GCA_027451525.1 Ktedonobacterales bacterium | reverse complement strand
ATACGGTAGTCGTGGTCAAGCATGTCGCATTTGCGGGCGGCTTTATCGCGAAAAAATCGGGTACGGCAACCTTGATTGAACACAGCGGAGGGTTCTAGCCTTCCCTATCATTTCACTGTGTCCAATACAATGCCAAATCCTTCATCTATCTGGGCAGGGCGAACTCTCGCGGTCGCCCTGACAATTACCCACAAATATGAGAAAATAGAAGGAGAAAGAAGAGAACCCGTAAGAAGAAGGAAAAGAGGAAAAGGGGTATGGAGAGCAAAAAAGGGGAAGCGCTGCACTGGGCACAAGAAACATTTGGCGGTGCGCACCTTGGAGATCCTCGGCGGACAAAACGTTTGGTCATGCTAGCCGCTCAGATGGCGCAAGACCCTGAAGGCAGCTTGCCAAGGCAAACACAGGGCAATTGGTCGGACCTCAAAGCCGCTTATCGGTTGTTGCGGGCCGAGGGCGTGACGCATCAAGCCCTCAGTGAGCCGTCCTGGCAGCAGACGCGCCACTTGGCGCAGCAAGAAGCGGTTGTGCTGCTGCTGCACGATGATACCGAATTGGAGTATGGGTATCGACCAGCCTGCACAGGACTCGGCCCCGTCGGCAATGGCAGCCATCAGGGACTCTTCGTGCATAGCGTCTTGGCGGTGGTGCCATGCGGTTCAGACGAACGCGTGCTCGGACTCGTCGCGCAGCAGCCATGGGTGCGCCACCCAGCACCTCGTCAGCCCGATGGGCGCAAGCAGACCAGCCGCCAACGCCGCCAACGCGAACGGGAAAGTCAGGTCTGGTGGGGCAGCGTGAAGCAAACGGGCCGTCCTGCAGCGGCGACGTGCTGGATTCACGTGGGGGATCGCTATGCGGATATGTTCCCGTTCTTGCAAACGTGTCGAGACTTCGACACGCAGTTCGTAGTGCGAGCGGCGCACAATCGACGCTTGGGTGCTCCTCCTGCTGAGCCAGCCGCCGTGCAGCATCTGCTTGACGAAGTGAGAGGGTGGCCTGCCCAAGCCCAAGGCGTGGTGGATGTGGCATCTGAACACGAACGGCGCGCACGGCAAGCCCAGGTCAAGGTCAGTTGGGGACACGTCAGCGTGGTGGAAATGGACAGCCATGGTCGTCCGTTGCCTGAGAGCCAGCCGCTGTCAGTGCAAGTGGTACGCGTCTGGGAACCGGAGCCGCCCAGCAAAGCAGAGGGGCAACGCGCCTTTGTGCCAGCGGTCAAGCATGGTCATGGGCGACGCACGTCCGCGAAGACGGCGTCGGAGACCGTGGAACCTCTCGAATGGATTCTGCTCACCTCGTTGGAAGGGGACAGCGAGGAACAGGCGTGGAGGATCATCCGCTTCTATCAAGCCCGCTGGACCATTGAAGAGTTTCATCGCGCGCTCAAAAGTGGCTGTCATCTCGAACAGGCCCACGTCCGCGAAGAACGCAGTCTGGAGAATCTGCTGGCGATTTGTTCGCCGATCGCCGTTCGGCTCTTACACCTGCGCGAGCTGGCTCGTCAGCACCCTGACGAGCCAGCACTGATGTGGGTGACCCCCCAAGAGGTGCAGGTCGTAGCCGCTCAAGCCAGGGTCCCGGTCGAAGCGATGACCGTGCGGCAGTTGGTGCGGCAGGTCGCACAGCTGGGAGGCTTTTTAGGACGCACATCCGATGGCGAACCCGGCTGGCAGACGCTCTGGCAGGGATGGATGCGCGTGCGCTGGATGGTGGCTGGCATGCAACTTGCCTCTCCTGCCGTTTCTGATGCTTCTCCTTGAACTTGTGGGTAATTGTCAGGTGGTCGCCCGTCCGTTCCCATTTCCGTGGTGATGGGTCCAAAAAACCTCCATGTGTAAGGACCGCAAGCCTCGCCCTGCCAAACCCAACCAATTCTCCCTATTTAAGCGGTATTGACCCTTGTGGTCGCCCATCCGTTCCCCCATCCGCCAAAACAGTGGGAATGAAGTTTGACAGAGCACTACGAGAAGAAAACATGCGTGCATTTGCCCGTGCCCTCCCTGTTACTCCACGGGCGCGGGGCGGCGATGCCAGTCGGTTAGTTGCTGGTAGGCGTGGGCGATGCGTAGGACTGTTGCCTCCTCGAAGGGCTTGCCCGCGATCTGCAGGCCAATCGGGAGGCCGCCTTTTGTAAAGCCACAGGGCAGCGAGACCGCTGGCAAGCCCGCCAGGTTGAAGGGCATGGTCATGCGCAAGAGGGCGACTGTCGCGCTCTCGACCACGCCATCAATTGTGATATCCTGTCCGGCCTGTTCTGCCAGTGGCGCGGCGATAGGTAGCGTGGGCAGCACGAAGGCATCCACGCGCTGCATGATGGCGCGCAAACTGCTGGAAAACGTTCTGCGTTCCTGTTGCGCTTGCAGGTAATCCACGGCGAGGATATTGCGACCAGCTAACAGGCTGTTGCGCGTTGATTCGCCATAGAGATCAAGTTTTTCCGTGAGCCAGCCCTTTTGCGTGTGGGCCAGCGTTGCCTCCGGTCGCTGGATGGTGCGGTAGAGGTCCATTGTGGGGCGCGGTAGCTCGACATCGTGCAATTCCGCACCTTCCTCCTCCAAGACGCGCAGGGCCGCACGCCATGCATGGCGTACCTCTGGGTCGATGGGAGCGTAAAATGACTCTTGTGGGATACCCAGACGGATACCCTGTAGCGAGAGTGGGCCGCGTCCCTCAGGTCCGCCAATCAGCGTCGCCGTCGAACGGGCGGGCGAGGTCGGTGGACCTGAGACGCTATTGGGGTCGCGTGGGTCGTATTTGGCAATGGCATCAAAAATAAGTGCGCAATCTTCCGCGCTGTGGGCTATCGGCCCCACGTGGTCAAGCGACCAACTGAGCGGAATGACACCGTAGCAACTAACGCGCCCGTAGGTTGGCTTGAGACCCGTCACGCCACAGCAGGCAGCGGGAATACGGATGGAGCCGCCTGTGTCAGTACCAATTGCCCCCGTCACCATACCAGCGGCGACTGCTGCCGCCGAGCCACCGCTTGAACCACCCGCCGTGTGGGCGTAGTTCCAGGGATTGCGCGTCGGCGGCGAATAGGGACCATACGCAAATTCAAACGTGTTGGTCTTGCCGATGATAATGGCACCTGCTTTGCGCAGTTGCTCAATCACCATCGCGTCTTCTTGTGAAATATGCTCGGCGAGGACCTGTGAACCTGCTGTCGTGCGCTCGCCCTTGACGGCAATCAGGTCTTTGATGGCGATGGGAATACCATGAAGGGGACTGCGGTAGAGGCCCGTGCGCTGCTCTCGTTCGGCCTGATCTGCGTCACGCATGGCCTGCTCGCGTATGACCGTGAGAAATGCCTGCACCTCGCCATCCAGGGCATCAATGCGGTCGAGCGTCTCCGCGACCAACTCAGGGGGCGTGATGATGCCAGCATGGATCTCGTCGGCAAGCTCACGAAGGGATGTATACAGCATACTGTTTTACTTTCTTTCTCTTCTGCATAGGCATCTCAATACAACCGCCGTCTCTGATCTTTGTCAGCATCGAGTTTTACAGACGCAAGACATGTGAGACGGCGGTAGTAAGGCTTATGAGGATGAGCCGCGTTGTAAACGTTCAATGATATCTTTCAAGCGGCGCATCTCGATGGCATGTTGTTCACGCAGTTGCATCATTTCGGTCTCTAGCTGCTCCTGCATCTCTTCCATACGGTCTTTCATATGCAGGATTGCCTCGACACCCGCCAGATTAACACCCAGATCGCGCATCAAACGGCGAATCTGGATTACTCGTTCGATGTCGCGTTCGGAGTAGAGGCGTGGGCTATGTGGGCTGCTGCCCTTGCGCGCTGGGGCAATCAGGCCCAAGCGCTCATAGTGGCGCAACGTTTGTTCGTGTACATCAGCTCGTTCAGCGGCCACGCTAATCACGTACCACGCCCCATCGCTCTTCTCGACCATATGCAAATGCCCCCTTGTTGCGCGCCAGAAGCGTTATTGCTTCCGGCGCGGTCTCCATGTGTATGGTGGAACTATGAGACAGCCTCGACGCCGCGAAGGCGTGCCAGTTCCTCAAACAATTCACGCTCTCGCGTGGAGAGTTGCGTGGGCAGTAGCACGCGCACCCGTGCGAAGAGATTGCCGCTTCCCTCACCGCGTAGACGAGGCATGCCCTTACCCGCCAGTCGGAAGGTCTTATTATTCTGCGTCTCCGCCGGAATGGTCAGAAGCAGCTTGCGTCCATCGGGTAAAGGTACAGTGACCTCGCCACCCAACATCACCTTGACCAAATCTACATCGATGTCCACATATAAGTCATCACTCTTGCGCTCGAATTGCGCATCCGGCTTGACGCTGATGACCAGATAGAGATCACCACGCGGCCCGCCGCCAATCCCAGGCTGGCCCTCGCCAGCGACGCGAATCTTGGAGCCGTTATCGACACCCGCCGGAATCTTGACCTGGAGGCGTTTATTGCGTGGAACCGAGCCGTTGCCGCCGCACGTCGAACAGGTACGATTGCCAACCTCGCCAATGCCTTGACAGGTGGGACAGACCTCCGTTGACTGGATATTAAAGGTGCGCGTGCCGCCGGAATAGGCTTCTTGTAGCGAAACCTCGACTGGCTGCTCGATATCATCGCCAGCACGTCGCCGCAGGTCATCGCGCATCGGGCGTCCGCCCATCCCCGCCGTGCCTGTCCCAACTGTTCCGGCTGTTCCGCGTCCAAAGAGCGTCTCAAAGAAGTCAGAGAAGCCGGAACCCGTCGGGTCAAATTCAAATGGTGAACCGGAACCACGCGCGCCAGTGCCGGTTCCAGCACCGTTATAGGTGTAGGTACGTCGTGTTCCCGTACTACCGCCAGAGGCACTTGGCCCAAATTGCTCATACCAGTTCGGCCCCAACGTGTCGTATTTGCGCCGCTTCTCCGTATCGGACAGCACCTCATACGCCTCGTTGATCTCCTTAAACTTGGCTTCGGCCTTCTTGTCGCCGGGATTGACATCGGGATGATACTTGCGCGCCAATTTGCGAAAGGCCTTCTTGATATCATCCGTGCTGGCTCCGCGCTCAACACCCAATATTTTGTAATAGTCCTTGTAGTCCATGTCCCAGCCCTCTTCTTGAAATGAGATGGTAATGCTTTATTTGTTGCCCATGCTAACCTTGACGCGAGCCGGACGGAGAGTCTCTTCTCCCATTTTATAGCCCTTGAGGACCTCTTCGACGATGGTTCCCTCTGGCTGGTCGCTATTCTCTACGGCCTCTATCGCTTCATGCATATAAGGATCAAAAGCCACGCCAACGGTTGGTACGGACTGAATGCCCTCGCTGCGCATGACCTCGTTCATCTGCCATTGCACCATACGCAACGCTTGCTGCAAGTCCTCGCGGCTTAACGTATCTTGATAAACCAATGCGCGCTCTACATTGTCCAGCACACCCAATAACTTATGAATAAAAGCCTTTTTCTGATTCTGGACGCGATCAGTCAACACGCGCTCCTGCCGCTTGCGAAAGTTATCCAGATCAGCACGCTCACGTAAGAATCTATTCCAGTTATCCGCAGCTTCCTGCTTTGCCTGTGCTAGCTGGGCCTCTAGCTCAGCGATCTTGGCCGCATCAGGCGTGGCACTCTGCTGCTCGTTCTTGGTATTTTGTTGTTCAGTAGGCATACCGTTTGTCTCTTCCATTCTGGTATTCTCCTTACATTTACCTTTTTGCCCGCGATTCCTGCCTTACATTTATTAACTCTTTCCTCTCTTACATGGAAGAAGGAGGGAAGGAATGTGCATCTTTACTGCATCTACAGTATAAATATTGAGTCATATCTTGTCAAGTTTCCTGACGATGAAAGGATGGCAGAGGTCACCGCCTCGGATCCGAAGAGCTTAATCTTCGTAGTCGCTAGCGTCGAGGGTTTCAGACCAGCGTTCGCCACGCATGAGCAGGATTGGCCCCATCAGTTCCTCTTGCTGCACGCTAATCCGTTCCCATTTCCACAATTCCAGCACGGCAATAAAGGTCACGATAATGACGAAGCGCGAGTGTTCACGCGCGAGGATATCGGAGAGCAGCATACTCTCGCGCTCTTGGAGATGACTGACAATTTCAGCGATGCGCTCGCTAACGCGCACCCTGGCGACTGGCATCAGTTCCGTGCCGTTTTCGGCATCCTTGGCCTGCAATTCGAGCAAGCGTTGAAAGGCTCGTGCCAGCGACTGCGCCTCCAGGCCAACAAGTGTGGGTGGCGTCCAAGAGAGTTGCGCTTCGACGCCTGCCAGTAGGGCCGAACGCCCATAGCTTTGCAGCCCCTCCTCCTCGCGCTGGCGTAGATGACTAGCAATCTCTTTTACCAGTTTGTACTCCACGAGGTGGCGTTGCAACTCCTCAGCCAGCGTGCTCGCGCTCTCAGCTTCCGCGTTGGCCTCATTTTTAGGAACTTGCGGTAAGAGACTCTGCGATTTGATGAAGAGCAAGCGTGCCGCGATGAAGACAAAAGCGGCCATATTTGCCAGCGGTAGCATCTCGGCCTGCCACTGCTGAAGATAGGCGAGATACTGATCGGTTACAACGACAAGCGAGATAGTCGTGATCTCCATCTGCCGTTTCTCGATCAGGTGCAGAAGCAGGTCGAGCGGCCCCTCAAAAATAGGCAGATGGACGACATAGCGTGCCTCTTCACTTGCCGAGTGTATCGGTTCCTCGCTATTCATAGCACATTCCTTATGAAACCTCATCGACAAGATGCAGTTCGGCTGCTGGTCCGGCGGGTTGATGATGGGTGCGAATATAGAGCACAGCGCGCTCCGAGAGACCCGCCTCTGCCGCCAGTTGCGCTCCCACCTCAGCATGCCACCATGCATAGCAAAGGGAACGTTGCCAGTGTGGAATGCTGCGTTTATTCAGCACCTGAGGCGGAAGCGTCAGACGGGTGAGCAGGACAGGAGCAAGACGCTTGCCTAATACGATGGCGGGACGTGTCCAGAAAGGAACCCGACCTTGCGCCTTGCCGACATCGTGCAACAGGGCCGCTGCCAGCAGATCATCCTCGCGGCATCCCCGCGCCAGTAACCCGCGACAGACGCGCAAGCTATGCTGCTGGTCAGCAGGCGACATCGTGCGAAAAAGCGCGAGGGCAGAGGCAGGCAACCAGCGTGCGACCTCGGCCTGCTCGCGCGCCGTAAGCGGCTGTACAAAGCCAAGTTGTTGGCGAACCTGTTCCAGACGGTAGGCGATCACGCGCCAGCGTCCGCCGTTGCGTTGTTCTCCGTGTTGCATAGCACTCATTACGGCAGGCTATAGAGTAGCGCGACAATATTATAACCCTGGACGAAATCACCTGGGCTGACAATCAGCGCGATTAAACTATGCGCGCCGAGCAGGATATAATTGGCAAGCTGAAAGAGCGGGAAGTTCCCCATATTTGCCAGACGTGCCAGAAAGGGCAGAAAGAAGAAGAGAAACAGGATGATAAAAGGTCCATACGTCACAGAGCGCGCAAACCCTACGGCTTGCTTGCTGGGTAGAAGTGCGTAGACAATCTGATAGCCATCAAGGGGATAAAGCGGCAACAGATTGAAGAACGCGACCGAAATATTGACGGTCGCGAACACGAGCAGAAACTGGGAGATATGGATCGTGACAATATTCTGGCTCATGAACGGATAGACAAAGTGCAGCACGAGGGCGGTCAGCAGGCCAATCAGCAAGCTAAAGAGTATGCCACCAATGGCGACGAGGAGCAAACCGACGTTCTCCCCACCGCGCATCTTCCAGGGGTCGGTCTTCACGGGGTTGCCCCAGCCAAAGCCCATTTGCGCGAGCGGCTGAAACGCGAGCAGGATACACATCAGGAGACCAACGGGGTCAATATGTGTGCGCAGGCTCAGCGTTTGTCGCCCATCAGCCTGTGGCGTGCGATCCCCAAGCAAGAGGGCGATCATCGCGTGTCCAAACTCGTGGAGGGCAATCGCGCCCAGAAACGAGATAATTATCATAAATGCGAGCAGAACATTGAGATATAACATCGAGCTGCCTCATTTCGTCGTTCTGTATGGTTCTGTATGGGCGTGACGAATCACCCCCCCAACAGGTTGATCTCCAGACCCTCCCAGGCTGAACGGGTGCGTGGGAACCGTTGCCGCGCCTCGCTCTCCATGCGGTCAAGCTGATCGTCATCATAGGTAGGTTCATGATGAAAGAGAAGCAGCTCGCCCACATGGGCTTGTTGCGCCACGTCTACCGCCATCGCCACCGTACTATGTCCATAGCCATGTTTGCTTTGCTGGTAGTCGGGTGTGGTGTACTGTGCATCATGGATCAAGATATCCGCTCCCTCTATAAAAGAGAGGAAGGCAGGATCGCATCCCTGCCCCCATTCTACATCTGTGGCATAGACAAGGCAATGCCCCGCGTACTCAATGCGGTACACCAACGCACCATCGAGCGGGTGACTGCGTGTGAAAAGCGTGCGAACATGCACCTGTTGCGCCTTATCCGTTTTTTTCAGGGCATGATGAAGCACGCCTCTATCGGTTGCCTCTACCTGCGCTCGACCTTCTTTATTGAGCCAGGTAATACTGCTGCCCTCCGTGAGAGTATAGAAGTCACGTCGCGAGGGAAGGCGTTGTATCTCTACAGGGAAATACGGTGGAGACATCAATGGGGTTACGATCTGCTCGATAGTCTGACCCGCAAGACGAGGGCCAAAGATTTCTACGCTGGCCTGGGGAGCGAAAAGCGGTGCGAAAAAGGGAAACCCAACAAGATGATCGCCGTGTGCATGCGTAATAAAGAGCGCGACACGGAGCGATTGGCCGTTTGCTCTTTGCATTAACGCCTCCCCCAGACGAATAATGCCACTTCCGGCGTCAAACACGAGCGTTTGATCACCGACCAGGACCTCAATACATGAGGTGTTGCCGCCATGACGAAGCGTGCGTGGGCCGGGAGTTGGGTAACTTCCGCGCACGCCCCAGAAGCGCACGAGAAACTGCTGTAAATCCGCCATAGTGCCTTTCAAAATGTCCTTGAGCGTAGGGCATGATTTCAACATTATGTTGACGTTACTTTTGCATAGTAGGCGCGTGATTATGCATTAGGCTAGCATTTACACTTCGCCTTGTCAAGCGAAAAACGCACACAATGGCGTGATTTTGTGTTATACTGTGACACATGACGACTCTACCCATTTCAGTATCTACCAATAAGAAAACCGATCTACTTGCTCTCTCGCTTCCACAACTACAACAGTGGCTGGTCGAGCGTGGCGAGGCGGCATTTCGTGCCAAACAGATCTATCAATGGCTCTATAAACAGCTTGTCAGCGACTTTGCGGCAATGAGCAATTTGCCGCAGGCCTTGCGGCAGCGTCTTACAAACGAGGCAACGCTTGGCCCGCTGATTGTGCGGAGCGAGCAGCATTCTAAGGATGATCGCACGCGCAAAATTCTGCTCGAACTGGCGGATGGCAAGCTCATCGAATCTGTGCTGATGCTCTATCCAGCACTGGGCGAGAGTAGTGCGCGCGCGACCGTCTGCGTCTCCTCACAAGCGGGTTGTGCCTATGGGTGTACATTTTGCGCCACCGGCCAGATGGGCTTTGACCGCCATTTGAGCGCGGGCGAGATTGTGGCACAGGTTCTATACTTCGCGCGCGAATTGCGCGCCGCCCCCTGGACAGCGGCGGGACTGCCCGGTAGCAATGCGATTGACCATATCACGAACATTGTGTTGATGGGTATGGGCGAACCGTTGCACAACTATGACAATGTTTTGCAGGCGTTGCGCATTCTAAACAGTCCTGATGGCTTCAATCTGGGAGCACGCCATATGACGGTTTCCACTGTTGGCCTCGTGCCTGCCATTCGCAAGCTGAGTCAGGAGCATCTACAAGTCAATCTGGCAATCTCGCTCCATGCTCCGACCGATGAACTGCGCGGACAGACAATGCCTGTGAACCGCAAATACCCGATTGCTGAACTGATTGCCGCGTGCCAGGACTATATTGCGGCAACTGGACGACAGGTGACGTTCGAGTATGTGCTACTCTCTGGAGTAAACGACACGCCAAGCCACGCCCATTTGCTTGGCGAACTGCTGGCACCGCTCAAACAATTCGCGCATGTCAATTGTATTCCCGTCAACGCGACCTCCGCTGGCTATCGTCCGCCCGGTCCTGATGCCATTCGCACATTTCGCGCTATTCTACAAGAGCATAACGTGAGCAATAGCGTGCGTGCCGAGCGTGGGGATGATATTGCAGCGGCCTGTGGGCAACTGCGCACGCGCTTTGAAAATCGCCAGAGTCAAAGCTAGAGTCAAAAAGATAGGGGACACCAACAATAGTGTCCCCTATAATGATATTTTCTGTTGTCGCGACAAGGCTCTAGCGTACTTTCTGTACCTTGCTCATTGTGCGCAGACAACGGGTGCAGATATTTACATTGCGCGGCGTACCGTCAATCACGATACGGCGGTGCTGCACGTTTAGCACAAAGCGACGGCGCGTGCGATGCTGCGAGTGAGGAACATTATTTCCATACATCGGCTTGCGCTCACATATGTCACAACGACCTGCGGCCATTTTCTCTCTCCTTCTATTGCAATGTTGCAACGGGTAACACCAGCACTGACAATCTTTACTCACCGCGCAAAGCCGTCAGAACACCCCGTCAATACGCTCTTTTTTACTTGACTATCCTCGGTGCCTGTGGTATTTTCATTCTCGTACAGAAAACCAGCGTTACAGCCATACCGTATACGCCAGAGGCCGAGGCGATGTCTAGCACGTTATGCGAGTATAACATGAGAACGTCTACTTGGCAAGAGTAAGAGAGAGAAGAGCAATGCGTATGTCGAAAACTGCTATTCAACCACCACATGGGGCACGTCCATTGGGTAGGATCGAAGTGCTACCCAACGCGATTCACACGATTGCCGTGCAGGCGATTAGCGAGTGCTACGGCGTGGTGGGCATCGCCTCGCCGCGTCTTGCGAACGGAAGAGCTATTCTGTTACCACCCGAGCAGTGCAACCAGGGCGTACAAGTGCGTATGGTCAATGAGCAGTTACTGATCGAGGTATATGTCGCGCTGGAGTATGGGCTACGTATCTCCGAAATCGCGCATAATATTATGAGTAGCGTGAAGTTTTCGGTTGAGAAAATGCTAGGGGTCCCCGTTGCCCAGGTAAATGTAAACGTCCAGGGATTGAGCCATGGACCAGCTTCCTCTATGATGGAGCAGACAAAGGACAAGGGGTAACAGAATTTTTATGCAGGAACAATCGTCGCGCGGTGTACGACAACGAACGCGCCGAATTAGCGTTTTTGATGGGCAGGACTTGAAAAAGGCTATTGTCGCAGGTGCGCAGTGGCTTGAGGAGCATCGTGATGCCATCAACGCGCTCAACGTCTTTCCCGTCCCAGACGGAGATACAGGCTCGAATATGTCGGCAACCATGCAAGCCGCTATTCGCGATATCGTCAATAGTGCGGAGACATCCGCGGGCGTGATTGCCCACAAGATCGCGCATGGGGCACTGCTAGGGGCGCGTGGCAACTCTGGCGTTATTCTCTCGCAGACGCTACGCGGTCTGGCTCTCGGCCTGGACAAGAAAGCAACCTTTACCGCTCCCGATCTCGCGTTGGCGCTGCAAGAAGCTTCGCGTCTGGCCTATCGTGCTGTCCTCAAGCCCATCGAAGGCACAATTCTGACAGTAGTGCGCGATTCGGCAGAGGCTGCCAAGGTTAGCGCGGAACACGGCGATGATCTGGTTGGCTTGATGCAAGAGGTGGTACATGCCGCGCGTCAGTCGGTCGCGCGCACTCCCGATCTCCTGCCCACGCTCAAACAGGCGGGCGTGGTAGACTCTGGTGGGCAAGGCTTTTGCACTATTCTCGAAGGTGTCTTGCGCTATATCCGTGGTGAGGCAAATATCCCGCTGGTAGAAGATACGGTCACTGTGCATCCCATTTCAACGAGTAACACTGTCGAGCCAGCGCAACACGTGAAAAAGGGCCGCGTAACGATTGAAGAAGAGTTTGGCTATGAGGTGGTTTTCCTCTTGCGCGGCAACAATCTGGATGTAGACGCGATTCGGCAAGCGATCATTGATATGGGCGGCGTCTCTACCGTGGTCGCGGGCGATGAAAAGATGCTCAAAGTCCACACCCACACGCTCACCCCCGGCAAAATCCTTGATTATGGCGTGAACCTCGGTAGCCTGCTCGACATCAACATCGAAAACTTGCAAGAGCAGAGCCTGACCTATGCTGCCGAGAGTGAGGCCGAACACGCCGCCGATGCGCAAACCGAACAGCTTGCCATTGCGACTGTTGCCGTCGTTGCAGGCACGGGTTTTGAAAAAGTGTTTGAGGGCCTGCATGTCAATGCGATTGTCTCAGGTGGGCAAACGATGAATCCCAGCATTGAAGAACTACTTGCCGCCGTCGAAGCGGTCCCCTCTCAGCAGGTAATCATCCTTCCTAATAACGGCAACGTCATTCTCAGCGCGCAACAGGTCGTCAGTTTAACGCAAAAGAAAGTCTACGTTGTTCCCTCCGATACGCTACCGCAGGGTATCGCGGCTCTGCTCGGCTTCAACTTTGAGGCTGATTTCGCTACCAATTGCGAGAGCATGACGCAAGCAGCCAAGCATATTCAGACAGCCGAGATCACCACGGCGGTGCGCAGCGTGCAGATTGGCGGCGTGCGCGTGCGCGAGGGCGACTATATCGGCCTGATTAACGGGAACCTGACCATTGCGGGCCACGATATGCAGCAGGTTATTCGCGATACCTTACAACGTATGAAGCTTGATACGTATGAGATTATCACGCTCTACTATGGTGCAGATGTAACGGAAGAAGAGGCGCAAGCTACCACTGCACGAATTAAAGAACAATATTCGCATTTAGAAATTGAAGTGGTCAACGGAGGACAGCCCTACTATGCGTATATTCTTTCAGCGGAGTAAATAATAAAGAACGTATCTCTAATGCAGGAGAAGAACATGGCGATTCGTATTGTCACCGACAGCACAGCCGACATCCCTGACGAGATTGCACAGGCGCAGGGCGTCACGGTTGTCCCGCTCACGGTCTTTTTTGGCGAAGAGGCCTATCTGGATGGGGTTGAATTAGATAATGCTGGTTTTTATCGCAAGTTACAGGCCAGCAAAGAGCTACCGCGCACCTCACAGCCGTCACCCGCCGCGTTTCAGCAGGCCTACCAACGCCTGATCGACGAAGGCGCGGACGGTATCCTCTCGATTCATCTCTCCTCCAAGCTCAGTGGAACGTATCAATCGGCATGTACAGCGCGGGCCAATGTACAGGAGAGCGGGTCTACCGTGCCCATTGAGGTGATAGACTCGCATAGCATCAGCGTGGGCATGTCGCGCGCGATTCTGCTAGCCGCGCAGGGGGCGCGTGAGGGCAAAAATCTGACGGAACTGGCCGCCGCTGCCAACGACGAGCTAGGACGCACGCGCATTCTCGCAGTGCTGGATACGCTTGAATATGTCAAACGCGGCGGACGTATCGGTGGAGCGCGCGCGATGCTCGGCAACATGCTCAGCGTTAAGCCAATTATCTCGTTGCGTGATGGTGAAGTTGTTCCTGTTGAACAGCCACGCACACGTAGCCGCGCCTATGCGCGTGTCGCACAATTAATTGCCGATATGGGCCAGATCGAAAATATTTCTATTGCTGAAGCCAGCACCGAGGTTGGACAACAACTGGCGGAGACCGTCAAAACGGTCTATCATGGCGAATTGCTGACCTGGAAACTAGGGGCGGTCTTGGGAACGCACACGGGTCCCGGCACGGCCGCCGTCGCAATCGTTACAGCGCGTTAAATTGTGGCAACGGAGTATGCACGTTTCGATGCATCCACGTGCATACTCTACCTGAAATGGAGGGATGTCTATGCAACATTATGTCGTTCCCAATATCTACGATGACATGAGCAACCAGAGCCAGGGCTATTTTGCCTTCCGCTTCACCTGCCAACAATGTCGCTGGTCTGTAGATAGTACGCCCATTCGTTCATCGGTCAGTACCGCAACCAACATCATGGATATCGGCGTGGGCATGCTGGGCGGCTTTTGGGGCCGCGCAGCGGAGGCTGGCGAGAAAATCTACGGAGCGCAATGGCACTCAGAGCAAGCCCAGGCATTACAGAAATCGTGGGAGCAGGTGCAACCACAGTTTCGCCTCTGCCCCAAATGCCATCGCACCGTCTGTATGCGCTGCTTTAATGTCCAGTTGAATCTTTGCACGGGCGATGGTTGCGCCCCCGACATGCGCGCCGACGGCGTACACTTCCAGCACGGGATGAATATTGAAGCGCAACGGCAGCAGATTCAGCAGGGCTATCAGGCTCCGCAGTTTAACATTGGCGGCCTTCCCTCGGCAGCCACACCCGATATGCTTATGGGGCAACAGCCACAGCAAGCAATGTTGCCGGGCCAGGCGCAGCCACAATTGCGAACTCCGACACCCGCCGAGATTGCTGGCTATAGCACACCCGGTTATCCACAGACGGTGATGTGTCCCACCTGTCGCAAGATGGGACCGCCGGGCAAGTTCTGTCAGGACTGCGGCACGAAATTGCCCTTGCCCGACCTGTTTTGTCCCAAATGTTCTTCACCTGTTGAGAATAGCGCACGCTTCTGCCCCGAATGTGGCACAAAGCTCACAAATGCTGGATAAGCCCCTCCTTAAAAGCACGCGCCGCCGACAATAAGCGGTTGCTGTGATTGATCTGGGGTGAATGTCCCATAGATGGCGGTCAGGTGCGTACGATGCTCGTTATCCACGCATAGCACCAGCACCGCCTTCTCGACGGGATTGCTATTGTCACTGGCAAAGGTAATATAGCCGCTCACACCTTGAAAGGCCAGTGAACTCAAGGCGGCATTCACCCCTTCTTTGCTCTCTGTCCCACTGTTGATATCTGCCCCTTGACTATTGGCGGCCCGCGTGAGGGCGTCTATCGCGTCGTATGAGAGAATACTATGGGGGGCAACCCGTCCAATCTCGTATTTCCCATAATTGGCTCCATTTTTATCATTGGGATCAAAGGTGTTGACAAAATTCTGCGTAAATTGTTGTTGCAGTTGCAGGCAGGGAGAGGTCGTTTGTATGCTGCAAAAGGCACTAACCGTGTCAGGATACGCAAAAGCCGTAAAGTAGAAATTTTTGTAATTGTCGGTATAGCCGCCCAACTCGTACAGCGCATCACCCCCCATAGCAATGATATTGGGCGCGAAGGCGTTAATATCGGCGCGCAACTGGTTGAAATCAGTTGAAAGACCCGCGAAAAAGATCAGCGTCGGGCGCGGATTGTTTTTGATGGTTCGTTTCAACGCAGTCTCAATACTATCATTTTCGTTGGCCGTGTAGGTCTCTTTATACACCGTCTTGCCTTGAGATTGCAGTTCTGCGAGCAGGCTCTTGCCCAAACTGTTGCTATAGCTATCACTCTGATTACTATCCACAAAGACCGTGATTACATTTTGATGCAACTGGCTGGCAATGTAGTTCGCTCCTACCTGTGCCTGCCTGTCATCAGATGGCGCGATGCGATAAAAGTAAGGCTGATTAGAGAGCGCAATGCTGGACGCGGAAGGTGAGATGACAGGAATATGATAGTACGCGAGAATATTCATCGCACTCAACGCTGAGCCGCTGAATGGAAAACCGACGACACCAGCGAAGGTGGGATCATGTTGCGCCAGCAGCACAATCTGGCGCGTCACATACTCCGATGTCTGATTCAGCACCGAAACGCTACCGAGATTAGCGATCAGCACGCGCAGTTGTTTGCCGCTCTCCTGATGTTGTGTGTTATAGGCTTGCTGGAACAGGTAGATGCCCTGTAAATCTTCGTAACCTAACGAGAGCGAATTATTATCATTGGGGATATCACTCAGCGTAGTGGCGGCGACAATCGTGATGGATTGGCGTGCAATGTTCTGATTGGCCGTGAAAATGCGTTGTTCGATATCGGCCACCCGACTGTTAAAAATCATGCCACTCACGTTGCCATCAACAATCCCAATCGTGGTGGTGGTGCTGATACCTGTCGGAAGCGTCACAGTCAAAGTGGTCGTGCCGATACCATTACCACATGTCGGGGCTTGCGTGACAAGCAGAAAGTCGCAGAGCGGCATACGGACTTGCCAAAACATGTATGGCGTTGTACAAAAGGAGGCAATAAACAGAAGTCCGACAAGTGCGGCCAGCATTCCCCCCATTATCTTTCTGTTATTGCTCAAGGCTTGCCCTAGTTGGCCGAACGCATCATCGACAAATTGAAGCACTTTATCTAATCTATCCGCGAAAAACTGTACCCCGAAGAGGGCAACGATAAGTCCTAAAAGTGTAATCACATTGGAGGGGGTAAATGAACTTTGGATGAAAAGAATGCCTTCTATAATGGTGACAAGGAGAATAAGTGTAAACAATCCATTGCGGGCACAACCCTGGCCTTTTTGAGATTTTCCGTGGATAGATTGCACAGGAGGTCTGCGCATTGATGCATTGGGATTCGGAGGTGGGGCAGCCATTATTGAAAACCTTTCTTCTACTTCCTGTCTAGTAGCAATCTGGGAAAAAGCAACAAAGATGTAGAGGGTCTATCGCTCTGCTCGCGAATTGCCAATAATCCAAAGATAGCAGGAACATCTGATCCTATCCCTCATAAAATCAGACGCTACTTTAGGAAGAAATATTACAATTCGCTATGTTGGCAATTTAAATCGCACACCTAGACCGCGCGCCAGACCTGGACAACACCACCCGTATCGCCTGAAGCCACATTTTGGCTATCAGCAGACCAGCAGACCGCGCTGACGAGGTTGTTATGCCCTCCATAGGTATAGAGTCGCTGTCCACTACCCGCGTTAAAGACCTGCACGGTTGCGTTGTAGTAGCCTGCGACAATGCGACTGCTATCAGGCGACCAGGCGATCATATCCACGTTACGGCCGTTCCCCTGATAGGTATAGAGCAGACCACCACTATTCGCATACCAAACCTGCACTGTTGTGTCGTCGCTCCCTGAAGCAACCCGCGAACTATCATTTGACCATGCGACCGACCAGACACGCGCCGAATGGCCTGTGTATCTGGTAATCAACGCGCCGCTACTGGGATTCCAGACCTGGACGGTATTGTCATCGCCACAGGATGCAATCATCGAGCCATCGGGCGACCAGGCGACACCGCGCACAGGAGCGGTATGGCCCGTGTACTTGAGATACACATTACCGTTAGTGTCCCAAATTTGCACCGTCGTGTCGTGTCCACCAGAGGCGATACGACTGCCATCAGGCGACCACACGAGGCTATCAACGCCGTTAATTGTGCCGTTAGTCGGATTTGGCCCTGTAGCATGTCCCAAATAGGTGTAGATATGCGCCCCATTGCTTGCATTCCAGACCTGGGCTGTGCGATCTCGTCCACCAGAGACAATCATGGTACTATTAGGCGACCATGCAACGGCATATACCTGATCACTGTGCCCTGTATATGTGACCAGTCGCCCCCCATTGCTGCTATTCCAAACTTGTGCGGTAAAGTCCGCGAAACCTGCCGCGAGGCGCGAGTTATCAGGTGACCACGCGGTAATATATGCCTGCCCAGAGCCTGGATTATAGGTATATAACGTGCTACCCAACGTTGGCCCAGGAGCGGGAGGAGGCGTTGTGGGTGATGGGGTAGGCGTCGGCGTCGGTGATGGAGTGGGCGTCGGCGTCGGCGTATCAGTTGGTGTAGGCGTGGGAGCCTGTGTTGGCGCAGAAGTGGGAGCTTGTGTTGGCGCAGAAGTGGGAGCTTGTGTTGGCCCTTGCGTCGGTCCCTGTGTAGGTGCTTGCGTCGGTACAGACTTAGTGGGATGCGGCGCGGGTGTGGGAGAATTGAGTGGTGGAACCGATGTGACAACCCCGGTTGGCGTAATACCATGTGGTGGAATGGTCGGCACTTGATAGGGCTGACCGAGCGAGAAAGCGCGCAAAAGCGAGGTTTGTGACAGCCAACTCAAGGTTCCACCCACAACCAGGGTGGCGGCTGCCCCACCAATCAGGGCACGTCGCGAGAGACGAATCCCGCCTTTTGGAGTGGTAGCCGAATTATAAGCAGGAGGCGGTGTGGGATTAACCCCCACAGCAGCATTAGATTGTGGCCTGACTATACCCTGGCTAACGGGTATCCATGTCGGCTCATCAGAACCAAGATTGGGTTTCTCCTGTCGCAAAATAGTCGATTCATTAGAACCAAGATTGGGCTTATCGGTGGAGATTAACTGGCGTCTGACGGTTGTGTCACCGGAACTAGAGAGAGCAGTCGGCGGCGTCACTCCACTGCCCATAACCGTAGAGATACCCCCCACGCCTTCTTGTGTTGGCGGCACCTGGGACCGTGAGATCGTTGCGTCACTCTGCATGGTCTGTGCTGCTGGTGGTGCCGGATACAATTGCGTGTCCGCAGGCAAACGCAGAGCCGTGACAAAGGCGCGAATACTACGATAACGCGCCTCACGTTTCTTGGAAAGCGCGGTCAGGATCGCATCTTCAATAAAATCTGGGATACCTGGATTGTGCTTTGTTAGAGGAACAGGTTCCTCAAAGGCATGTTGCCGCATTAACACGATTGGACTGGGAGCGGTAAAAGGTGGCTGTCCACTCATAAGCTCATAGGCGACACAGGCAAGAGCGTACTGGTCGCTCTCGCGACTGACGTGACCCTCGAATTGCTCGGGTGCCATGTAGCGCGGCGTGCCGGCCGTCGTTGTAGATCTCAGGCTGGCTGAGGCAATCATTGTTGCCAGCCCGAAGTCCGCTAGCAGAGCCTCACCCTTTGCGTTAAAGAGAATGTTTTCCGGCTTGATATCACGATGCACGATGCCTAATCCATGGGCATGATGTAGTGCCTGCCCGATCTGTGAGAGCAGCATGAGTGAGTTTTCGAGTGGCGGAATATTTGGGCTAATAGTATTAAGATGCTGACGCAGTGAACCTTGGGGAGCGTACTCTGAGACGATATATGGCATGCCCTCATGCAGGCCAACATCATAAATAGGCAGGATATAACGATGCTGAAGCATTTCGAGGAATGTCGCCTCTTGCATAAACCGCTGGGTCTCCTCGCGTGAGTTCAGCGGGATAGTATGCATCAATTTAATTGCAACTACACGTTTAGTAAGCGTGGCATGGTGCGCAAGATAAACACGCCCAAACGAGCCGCGTGCCAACTCTTTATCGATACGATAGTTGCCAATAAGATGGAGCTCTTCTGCCATAATACCGACCTCGACATATATAAAAAAATGCTATTATCTCTATACTCCCAAGTGATAAAAGTATAGCACCACCATAAGAAAAGTGCAACTGGTTACCTTATAAAAACTATTGATTGTTTTACACTAACGGATAAAAAATGTCGTCATGGCTTGTGATGACAGCATTGAGCGTATTGATCGTTCTTGAGTCTGCTGAGCCATTGGGTAGACAGAGATGATACAGTATAGTATAAAGGAAATAGCGATTATGCCCACACGGTGCATAAAGGGTTGAATAGCGAACGAACATGAGAGAGGATAGAGAGCATAATGCACGACGAGAAACTGCTTGATGCGGCCCAACAGCCAGGCGCGCTGGGAGATATGACACCGGATGATTTTCGCCGCTATGGTCATCAAATGGTGGATTGGATTGCCGATTATTTCACGCACGTGGGCGAGTATCCAGTGTTATCGCGCAACGCTCCCGGTGCGATTCGTAAAGCATTGCCCGCGCACCCGCCAGCCCAGCCAGAGCCGATGGAGGCCGTGCTGGCCGATTTTGAGCGCGTGTTGCTCCCTGGCATCACGCACTGGAACGCCCCCGGCTTCATGGCCTATTTTAGTATCACGGGGGCCGGCCCAGGTGTGTTAGGAGAGATGCTTGCCAGCGCACTCAACGTCAATGCCATGCTCTGGCGCACCTCACCAGCGGCAACAGAGCTAGAGCAGGTCACGCTGGACTGGTTACGCCAGATGCTTGGCCTACCACACCCACTTTTTGGTGTTATTAACGATACCGCCTCGTCTGGTGTACTATACGCCCTGGCAGCGGCCCGTGAAGCAGCTCCATACCTGTTTATTCGTCAGCGCGGCATGGCAGGCCGACACGAGTTACCACCACTGCGCTGCTATACCTCGCAGGAGGCCCATTCTTCGGTTGAAAAGGCCGCGATTGTACTGGGCATTGGACAGGAGGGATTGCGCAAGATACCGACCGATGAGCAGTTCCGCATGGATGTCACAGCCCTGGAGCAGGCAATCGAAGAGGATATCTCCAGAGGCATTCAGCCTTTCGCGGTTATCGCAACCGTTGGTACAACTTCAACAACCAGCATTGACCCCGTTCCACAGATTGCTGATCTCTGCGAACGCTACGGTCTCTGGCTGCATGTTGATGGCTCCTACGGCGGCATGGCAGCGATTGACCCGCAGATGCGCTGGGTCCTGGCAGGCTGCGAACGCGCCGACTCGCTGATCGTCAATCCACACAAATGGCTCTTTACGCCGATAGATTGCAGCGTCCTCTATACGCGCAAACCCGATGTGCTAAAAGCGGCCTTTAGTCTTGTGCCCGAATATTTGCGCAACACGGAAGGCATGGGCGACGAAGTGCCGAACTTGATGGACTACGGCAATGCACTTGGACGACGTTTCCGCTCACTTAAATTGTGGATGATTATGCGTTACTTTGGGTACGAGGGGCTGGCAGCACGTATTCACGCGCATAATCAGATGGCAGCGCAACTCACGGAATGGGTCAATGCCACCTCCGATTTTGAGCAGATGGCACCCACCAATTTCAGCCTTGTCTGTCTGCGCGCCCATCCACAAGGAATGGATGACGAGGATGAACTGAATGCTCTGAACGAGCGCATGATGAGTGAGATCAACACCGAGGGCCGTTTCTTCCTCTCACATACAAAGCTACATGGCAAGTTTACCATTCGTGTCGCTATCGGAAATCTGCACACGACCGAGCAGGATGTGCGCGACCTGTGGGCCGAGCTACAACGTCTTGCCCACAGATAAGGTTCGCTTGGGCACGTCCAACGTGCCCCTTACCCATAGCAAACTTGTGAAGAGAACACATCCATGTGATATACTTTTCCTAACAAGGAGGAGAGGAGCCACATGGAAGACCTTATCATATTTAGCGGAAACGCAAATCGACAACTGGCTGCCGCTATCTGCCGTCATTTGCGCATTTCGCTAGGCGAAGCCGACGTGTTTCAATTCAGCAACGAGAATATCTTTGTAAAAATTAATGAGAATGTGCGCGAGCGCGATGTCTTTATTGTTCAGCCATTTAGTACACCAGTGAACCGCTCGATCATGGAGCTACTCATTATGATCGATGCCCTGAAACGCGCTTCGGCCTATCGGATTACCGCCGTCATCCCCTATTTTGCCTATGGGCGCACCGACAAGAAAGATCAGCCGCGTGTGCCCATTACGGCACGCCTGATCGCGGATTGTATCACGGTCGCGGGAGCGCACCGCGTCTTGACGATGGATATGCATGCAGGCCAGATTCAGGGCTTTTTTAATATTCCCGTCGATGAGTTGACTGCACAGATCACCCAGGCACGCTATTTCTCCGAAAAAGACCTGCCTGACCTGACCATAGTTTCGGCTGATGAGGGTTTTGCCAAGAAAGCACGTAAGCTCGCAGATAGGCTCAATGCTCCTCTTGCCATTGTCGAAAAACGCCGTATCGGCAATAACGGACACACGGAAGCAATGGGCATCATCGGCCACGTTGAGGGACGCAATGCCCTGATCGTCGATGATGAGATTGATACCGCCGGTTCACTCACGCAGGCAGTGCGTGTCGTACATGAACATGGCGCACGCGATATCTATTGTTGCGCGACACATGGTGTCCTCTCTGGTCCCGCCGTTGAACGTCTCAGTCGCGCTCCAATCAAAGAAATTGTGCTGACCGACTCCATCCCGCTACCCGACCAGAAACGCCTGCCCAACCTGACAACGCTCTCGGTAGCAGAACTCTTCGCGGGGGCGATTAGCCGCATTCACGACGGTCGCTCTGTGACCGAACTATTCCGCTAACGCAAGAAGAGAGGCAGTGCAACCGCGGAGGTCGCCCTGCTCCCAGGCGCAAAAAGGTGTACAATGAAGCTCTAGTCTGACCGTCTTCATTTGACACAGGTTCATTTGTGTACAATAGCCTGAAAAGGGCCTCCACGGTTGTCAAATGAAGACGGTCAGACTACTACAAATATTTGCGGTATTTATTTAGCCCACAATAAACATTCCTGGGTTGAGGATGCTCTGCGCATCCCATCGCTGTTTGAGGCGACGCATGACTGAGAGAGCCTGGGGTTCATAGCCCCAACGCTCAACGCGATGCGCAAAGGCGGCGGGCATCTCCATGACAAGCGCGTAGCCCTGGGCAGCGAGGGCCGCTTGACGCAAGGCCGTCACCCATGCCTCGGCCTCGTCCGCATTCTCCCACGTCGCAAGCGCGTAGAGAGAGCCAGCACTTATATCGGCGATATATGTCCCCCGATTGAGCAGGGCGGCGTGATCTTGCATAAAGATGGGCAGATCGCTGCTCGATACACCGATGCGCAGCAATAATGCCGTCTCTTTTGCCTGCGCAAGCATCGTTGTCCAGAGAGCGGTTCCGGTTAAGCTCTCAAGCTCGATGGGTTCAGGAGCTTGCGCGGCCCGTAGTGCGCTACGAACCTGCGTCAGTTCAGCCTGCACATCTTCAGCGATGCCCTCAGCCGTGTAGGCCAGCAGGTAGGGACTCTGTGGCAGAGCGGAGACGGTGGTTTGCTGATGGCCTTTTGTTAAAACAATCGCAGAGGCGACCAGGCTGAGCGGCAAGACTTTTCTGGCCCATAGCAGTCCATGCTGTAGATCCTCAACGGGATATAGCAAGGTGCTTTGCTTACGAGGTTGTACGATTAGCTTGAAGGTAATATCGGTCAGCAGGCCGAGCGTGCCGTAGGAGCCGACAAAGGCGCGTGTCAGATCATACCCGGCCACGTTTTTAACGATGGGCCGTCCCACACGAATCAAACGCCCATCAGGGAGGGCAACGGTCGCACAGAGTACCACGTCGCGCATGGCCCCATAGCGCATGCGGAACGGCGCGTTGACGTTTGCCGCGACCAAACCACCGACTGTAGCGGTAGGCCAGGGCGAGGTTAGCGCAATCATCTTGCCCTTAGACGCGAGGAACTGCTGTACCTCTGTCAGCGGTGTGCCCGCTCCTACCGTAATATACAGGTCATCGGGAGCATAGGTCTTGATACCGCTCAAGCGCGCAGTAGAGAGAACGATGCTCGCCTCGGTGAGGTGCGATGGCATAATCCGCGCCTCTGGTGTGCCCGTGATACGCACGCTACGGCCCTGTTGCGCAATCACCGCCAGACCACGCGCCGCTTCATGCGCGGTAGTGGGAGTGAAAATCTCGCCAATCTGCATCTGACTATCGACAGGGATTGGAGCAGTAGTGTAGCCCGCAAAGGGACCAGTCTCGTGCGCGGCGGGTGTGGGGAAGACTTTGCCTGGATTGAGGATATTGCGCCCATCAAAAGCCATTTTGACATCCCACATCGCCATCAGTTCAGCAGGTGTGTGCATGAGCGACATATAATCGCGTTTCTCAATCCCGACACCATGCTCGCCCGTCAAACTGCCCTCCATATCGACACACAATTTGACCATCTCGTGACTGGCCTCAAGCACTCGCTGTATAAGGGCGTGATCGGAAGGATTGGGGATCAGCATCATTGGGTGCAGATTGCCATCGCCAGCATGCAGCAGATAGCCAGTGCGCACCTGATATCGCTCACAAATCACATCGACCTTTGCCAGGACCTCGGCAAGACGACTGCGTGGCACCGTGACATCAACGGTATAGTAGGCAGGAGCAAGACGGGTAATGGCTCCCGCCACGCTCTTGCGCGCTAACCAGATGCGTGCGCGTTCCTCGGCGGTCTGAGCGGTGCGAATAGCGTATGCGCCATGCTGACGCGCCAGTTGGTCGATCTCAACAGCCTGCGCGTCCAGACTCTCCGGGTAGCCATCCAGTTCAATGATTAAAATAGCTCCCGCGTCCAGCGGCAGACCCGCCTGGGCAAATGGCTCGGCAATACCGATAATTTTCTGATCCATCAACTCCATTGTCGCGGGAACCAGGCCAGCGGCGATCAGGGCCGAGACAGCGTGACCTGCGTCTTCGACCGAGTGAAAGATGGCAAGCATTGTTTTCACGCCCGGTGGGTTGCGTACAAGGCGTCCAGTGATGCTATTCATGATCGCTAACATGCCCTCGCTGCCTGTAATCAGACCACACAGATCATATTCAGGATAATCGAGGGCAGGGCCTCCCACGCGCACGCGCTGCCCATCCGCCAGCACAACGTCGAGGCCAAGAATGTAGTTTGTGGTGACGCCGTATTTAAAGCAGTGCGGTCCGCCGGAGTTCTCCGCCACGTTGCCGCCCAGGGTCGAAGCACGCTGGCTAGCCGGGTCGGGTGGAAAATAGAGATCGTGCTGCTTGACCCGATTATCCAGGACCAGATTGATCACGCCAGGCTCGGCAAGCACACGCCGTCCATTGACATCAATGTGGATGACCTGATTCATACGCGAAAACTCGACAATTACACCACCACGATCCGCAACCGCACCCCCAGAGAGACCTGTGCCAGCACCGCGCGCGATGAGCGGAACATTATTTTGTGCAGCCCAACGCACAATTTGCACGACATCCTCAGCAGTACGCGGAAACACAATACCATCCGGTAAGGCTTTATCAAGGCCAGCGTCAGACTCATACGTGAGCAGCGAGGCTCGATCAGTAAAGACAGCCCCCTTTGGCAACAGCGTCTTTAACGCCTGTAGTGATCGTTCTTGTATCATCGGCAGCACCTTTCCAGCTAATTGATGGTTTATAATAAAATAACTGCTAAAATGCAGGAAGCGATATAGCGTGTTTAACAAAGTATAGTGGTAATTCCGGTGGTGATGAGTCCAAAAACCTCCCCGTGTAACCGCGAGGGTCGCCCTGCCTCTCCTTTATTGCCAAATTGACGCCCTCCTATACTCCAATCTCTTGCATCGAGTATAGCATGTCACACATACAGGCGGCTATATCAGCAAAATTTAATCCCTCATAAATGGACATTCCTCGACTTACGTGTTATATCTAATCATAAGCGGCCACGAATACGGAATGATGGAGCAAGAATACATTTTTATTTATAGGAGCCAGTCATGCAATATATACAAATACAGACGTATGCGCATTGCAATGAATATCTCTTTACAACCGTCTGTAAGGCATACCAGATGGCACTACAACATCTCCACTGTGGTGATGAGCGCGTATTAGATTGGCTTGCCCAACTGCGCTGGCCGCATAATGAGGATGAGAGCTTTGGCGATATTTACGCTTCCCCGTTTACGCTGATGCCTGACGAATCAAGCAGCATTGCGTGTGAAGCACTTGACCTCTCACTGTTCCTCCATTCATCCACATTCGAATTAGAGGAGACACGTCCCTGGGCCAACTTTAACCTGTTGTTCAACGCCAACGCAATTCGTACATCAACGGGCAAGACATATACGCAACAAGCTGCCCGACAACTATGGATAATCATGCGCGAGCTAGCTAATTCATTTCGCGAATTAGGTGTCTACCTGACTGATGAGTGGCAAGAACACCGCACATGGCAGACAATCACGCAGGGCTTTGGTGATCCCTGGACCTTTGATCTAGCAATCATGCCCCGCAGCGTAGCACAAGAACATTTTTACCAACCGCCCACAAGCTTTTGCGTCTATCGGCAGGAGCACGATATGGCTTTTGCGCAGCTCGATCGCTGGCAAATACTGCCCTGGCAAGAAGCACAACAGCCACATACGGCCACGACAGAAACGGGTAAGTCGGCGTAACAATATACGAAAAAATATGCATGTGCACATAATACGCCTCTGGTCCTTAAAGCATACCAGAAAAACTTCTGCACATTTTTCTCCGACTTATCCACACCTGATGTGGATAAAATGACATATTTCTAAGCATTACTATGAACAGTCTCTCATCATCTGAGTTATCCACAAAAGTTGTGGATAACTTATCCACATTTCCACACCATTACAGAAGACAAATTACACCATCCACATTTCCTGTGGATAACTTATCCACAGTATCCACATATATCGTTATGCGATACGAGTTTATCCACAAAAGTTGTGGATAAACTCTATGGGACTCGGCAGCGGTGAAGAGGCCCTTTTCGGGTGAACGCTCAAGCCTAAAGTGGATAACTCCCCTGAATTTGTGGATAACTACCCTAAAATGTGTACAAGTCTCTCGCTCACGAGATTCCTTCACTAAAAAATTTTTCATCTCTTGACACTCTTTCCGCTGGCTCTTTTTTTGTCCACATCGCCTGTGGATAAGTTATCCACAGAAAAACGCGACGGTGGATAACCAGAAAAAGAGGACTGGCGTTATCCACCTTACCTGTGGATAACTTATCCACAATTACCCACCAGAACTTTCTCAGGCGTAATGTTATCCACCAGCAGACGCAGGTTATCCACTGTCTATCCACCGCAAAAAATGCCTGTGGATAACTTATCCACATCGTGTAAGTTAGCCTGTAAAGCCATTTCATGCTTAGTACGTAAACGCGACAACAGAGAAAAAACCCGACTTATCCACTTATCCACAGGCCCTACTACTGCTATTTTATAGATATATTAATAAATAGATATTACTAATAATAATAGGGGGTGTGGATAAGTGGATAACTTACCCACAACGGCGACGGGATTTCGTTGTGAGTAAACTGTTGGCGTTGTCGTATGTTTTGCGACAAATGTATTATGCACAAAATGGCTACTACTCGTTACCAAAGTGAGCCTGTGAACGTACATTTAGTACTGGGAGTAGAGCAATCTACTTTTGGCTAAAATAACACGACTTTTTATTGCATGGCTCGTTATATTGGTAAGACAGACTGATTCATTCCATAACACGAGCACGACTTGATTGAGGATATGAAATGACATCCATCATTGAAACAATTAAGGCAAAAGTGGATGTAGTGGATGAGATTAGTCTGGTTGTCTCCTTGCAGAAATCGGGGAAATCCTTAAAGGGATTATGCCCATTTCATAATGAGCGTACGCCGTCATTTTATGTCTTCCCTGGAACACATACATGGCGTTGTTTTGGCTGTAATGAGGGTGGTGATGTCTTCAGCTTCGTGCAGAAGCAGCAGGGCTTAGAATTTTCCGAGGCCTTGTTATATCTGGCGGAGAAAGCGGGTGTAACGCTTGAGGAGCAGAGTGGACCACGTAGTGAGGAAGAGAGCGTTAGTAGTGCGCAAAAAGAGCGCGTGCGCAAAATTAACGAGGATGCGCTGCTCTGGTTTCACCAAATGTTATTACGTGCGAAAGAAGCGGAGGATGCGCGTTCTTACGTGCAGAGCCGTGGTATCTCAGCGGACACGGTGATCGCCTTTGGCCTGGGCTACGCGCCGGATCGCTGGGATGGTCTGAGTCGTTATCTTCTCGGCCTGGGCTATAGTGAACGAGAGTTGATCAGCGCGGGTTTGGCACGTGAACGCGAGGGTGGGATCAATGGAGAGCAAGGTATTTATGATTATTTTCGTAATCGGCTGATCTTCCCGATTCGCGATATACGCGGGCGTGTAATTGGTTTTGGTGGGCGGGGATTGGGGAACGATAAACCAAAGTACTTAAATTCGCCACAGACGATACTATTTGAGAAAAATAGCGTTCTTTATGCTATAGACATGGCGAGAGACGCAATAAAACAGGCGGGTCAGGTTGTTATAGTAGAAGGGTATGTTGACGCGGTAATCGCCCATCAATATGGGACCAGGCAAACGGTGGCCTGTATCGGCAGTGCCATCACAGAGAAGCACATTCAACAACTCAAGAAACTGACCAAACAGGTGACGCTGGCGTTAGACCCCGATGCAGCTGGCAGCGCGGCGACCGAGCATGGGATACAAGAGGCTCTCAAAGCTTTTGATCGAACCATTGTAGCGGTCCCGATGGCTGGAGCGGCGCGGCAACGTGAGAAACGGGGACAACGCAGCGAACCGCTGGGCATTATTCGCTTGGAAGAGCAGGTAGATGCCGAGATCAACATTGTCCAACTGCCCGATGGGGAGGACCCGGACGAAGTGATTCGGCGCGACTTCTCGACCTGGTTATATGCCGTGTCACACCCCTTACCACTAATCGATTATTACTTCGTTGTAAAAACGGCGGAGCTTGACCTGCGTGAGCCGGGCGGCAAAGCGGAGGCGGCGCGTCGTTTACTCCCTGTAATTGCCACTATTAGTGACCGTGTGAAGCGGGATGTCTATCTGCGCAAACTGGCAACCATGATTAGCATTGATGAGCGTATTCTCTATGAGGAAATGGGGCGGGTCACCCAGGGAAAGAAATCTACGGGTGTTACGCTACGTGTTTCACAAACGGGGAATATACAAGGGGGAAAGGAAGCAAGAGGGGAACAGGGGGCGCGTGCGCAAGCTGATGATGCGCGTGAGGAAGAGCCAGAGCGCGTGGATACTGCAGGTCAGAAGAGGAATATTCCGGGTCAGAAAAGTGGACTTG
>DAIDJF010000065.1 GCA_027451525.1 Ktedonobacterales bacterium | reverse complement strand
GGCGTGTATAGTAGGGGCAGGGGTGGGGTGGACGTGGGGTGGGGACACTTGTGGTTGCCCGTCGCACCCCACATACGCCTGCTACCCATTTCCAGAAAAAGCCTACACGTGTCAGCATCGTAGGAACCCCTGCGGTCGCCTTGTTCCCTATCAGGCAAGAGCTTGATCGAGATCGGCAAGCAGGTCCATCACATCTTCAATGCCGATCGAGAGGCGCAACAGCGTGTCGTTCAGACCACGCGCCTCGCGTATCTCTCTAGGAATAGAGCCATGCGTCATCGTGGCGGGATGACACACCAGCGACTCAACTCCACCCAGGCTTTCAGCAAAGGCAAATACGTTGAAACGTCGCACAACGCGGTCAACGTCCTCCATCTGACCTCTGAACTGGAAGGAGACCATACCACCAAAACCGCTCATCTGACGCTTCGCCAGTTCATGATCGGGATGGGAGGCCAAACCGGGGTAGTAGACCTTCTCGACACGAGGATGCTCTGCTAGATACCCTGCTACCGCACGCGCGTTCTCCTCATGCTGCCGCATACGCACCGCGAGCGTCTTGATACCTCGCAAGGTCAACCACGCATCAAACGGCCCAGGAACCGCACCTGCCGCGTTCTGATAAAATTTCAGGGACTGATAGACCTCTGCATTATTTGTAACCAGCACGCCACCCACAACATCGCTATGCCCATTGATATACTTTGTGGTGCTGTGCAGCACGATATCAGCTCCCAGATTGAGTGGTTGCTGAAAATATGGGCTTGAAAAGGTATTATCGACTACGACCAGCAAGTTATGACGATGCGCAATCTCGGCAACAGCCTGAATATCAACGAGGCGCAGCAGCGGATTGGTTGGCGTCTCCAACCAGATGAGCTTTGTATTAGGGCGGATTGCCCGCTCATACTCCGCGACGCTACCAGCCGTGACATAACTGGTCTGCACGTTATAGCGGCTCATCACACGCTCGAAAATGCGATAAGTACCGCCATAGAGGTCATCACAGGAAATCATATGATCGCCCGCGCTCAGCAGGCTGAGAACAGCATGTTCGGCGGCCATACCTGAGGCAAAGGCCAGTCCGTGCTCCCCAGACTCTAGCGAGGCAATACATGCCTCCAGTGCGGTGCGCGTTGGATTGCCCGTGCGTGCATATTCGTAGCCTTTATGTTCGCCCATACCCGCCTGGGCATAGGTAGATGTCTGAAAGATGGGGGTCATAATAGCCCCGGTCGAGGGGTCTGGCTCCTGCCCCGCGTGAATAGCCTTTGTTGCAAATTTCATTGTGCCGCTCCTACTTTATGATACATGGGACGTACATGCGAGAGAATCAAAAAACATGTGACGACTATATCACTCACGCAAGAAAAGGGCAATGGGACTGCCCGTTTTTGTAACCCAGCACACTGTATGAGCGTTAGGATATAATATATCAATAAACCGAACTATCACACACATTGAGGAAAAAATTATGAACATCTCTCCCAACTCAGCTTCTTATCATTTGCCTGGAACAACAACATCACCTGTCATTGGAGCGTTACTTGTACATGGACTTAACGGGAGCAGGCGTGATATGGAGGAGTTACATGAGTTACTTGTAGCGCAAGGGGTGGTTGCAGAAAATATGTTACTACCGGGACACGGAAGCGATGTGCGTGATATGTTGCCATTAGGCTGGTCAGAGTGGTCACACGCCGTACGCAGCGAATTACGCCAATTGAAACAGCAGTGTGACGCGGTGTTTCTGATCGGACATTCACTTGGGGGCGCACTGAGTTTGCATGTAGCAGCCCATGAGGAGGTTGCGGGCATCGTGACGATGTGCGCGCCATTGTACATGCACCCCTGGCTTGCTCCCGCAGTCAGTTTAACAAAACGTCTGACGCCTGTGTTGCCAACATTACGCGAGGATGTACGCGACCCTGTAGCACGCCGCCACTACACGCGCGATGTCTATCGCTGGACCCCAATGGCACCAGTAGAAAGTATGCTCCGCTACCTACCAACCCTACGCTCAGAATTGCCAACGATTAATGCTCCCGCATTGATTATGGTCGCCTTACACGATCATGTCGTGCCCGCACGTGACGGCCGCGCCATTTATCGCTTGATTGGCTCACAAGAAAAACATCTTGTCACGCTGCACCATTCATATCATGTCATTATGAAAGATCATGACCGCGAAGAGGTCTTCGCGAAAACTCTCGCCTTCGTTCAACGTCATAGCAATAAAATTAAAACGCGCCATATGCAACATGTGGCATCACTAGAAACCAACGAGATAGATCGGCCCGCTTAATGGCCTCGTTTGATATTAAGGAGCAATTGGAACAGTGGCACAACAAACAATAAAGCCGCCAGAGCAGCCGGGCATGCCGAAAGAGCTTTCTTTGCGGGAGCGGCAGGAGCGTTTCGCACATTTTTCAACTTTTTCAAAAAATAGCATACTCTTTTTCTTGCTTCTCACCTGCCTGCTACTCGCCCTTTTTACTGGCCTGCTGGTACGTTCTATTCCCCAGGCACTCTCATCAGCCGCAACCCCTACACAGTCACACACGGGAATAACGCAGAGCCAGCAAAATGAGAATAGCTTAACCCCGCTCAGCATCCCCGGCAATAACGCGCCTCTGACACTCCAATTGCCACAGGGACGTTACATTCTCTATGAACAGCAGAATAATATCTACTACATGCCTGTCACAGGGGGGACACCACAATCCATTCTCACACCAGGCTATATCTATAACCATTCCGTCCCTCCCATCATCACGCCCACAGGCCAATTACTGTACAGCGGTGATGGTGTCTGGCTGACAGATATCTTTACAGGTGTACCCAGACAGATCGCGACGCTTCCACAAAGCCAGGTCATTACGTCAATGGTTCTCAGTGCTGATGGCTCGATGATCGCTTGGAGTACTGAACCAGTGGATGGTAACGGTTCTATCTCGCTCTACGCAGGTCCCCTGACACAATCCCAACTGGTCTATCAGCAACCCGCGAGTGAATGTCCCTGTTTCCGTGCGTTCTCTTTCCTCAACGGTACAGGCATTTCCGCTGATACCTTTTTGCTCATTACCGATGATCGCGGCGACCACACTGGCATTCGTAGCGGTCTTTGGATGCTCAATTTACGCCAACCAACCAGCGGTGAGCCAACCGAGCTGCTCCCAGAAGACTCGCAGCAAGGCCCACTCACGATGATGCCACAAAACAATATGCTGCTCTATTCCAATGCTGAAGGCGTGGTACCAGAACCAACAGATGGCAGCGTCCCACAAGATTTGAGCGCACTCAACTATGCCAACAGCCTGGATATCACGACGATTGCAGGAAAGTTACCCACCCTGCAAAACCCACACGTCATTTTGCCAGAGCAAGGTGAGTTGAGCAATACCGCCAATTATCGCTGGATTGCCACACCGCGTTTCTCTGCTGACGGACAAACTCTTGTCTATCTTGAGTTCTCCAGCGACGCGCAACGACCTTTTGATCGCCACTATGCCATTTATAGCACACAGGTCACAGTGAACACGCATGGAGCCTTGCAGACGAGCAAACCAAAACTACTCGCAACCTCGTCAGCCGATTTTATGGAACTGGGCGGTTGGGTCAATACGCACGTCATCAGCTTTTATGCCGATAACGCGCTTTATGCCGTCGATATTCAGACAGGAGCGCAGGCAGTAATTACCCAAACCGTTGACTATGCGCGCCCATTCGCTGTTATCGGTCAAGGACGCATCTAACGTGTCTCAAAGGAGATGCTTCGATAGCGACTGACGACATAAACAGTTATAGGGCGATTCAGTATGCTCTACGTGATAATTGTTGCGCGTTCGAGGGAGTTTGTAGTGCTAAAAAAACTTTTCCTGCTCTTGCTTTGCATTTTTTGCGTTACATATCCCATTGCCGTAATTGGCGTCGCATTTGACGTCCACCCGCCCTTCTCACTGGCCTGGGCGGGTAGCATCCTCCTTTTTCTTGAAGGCTTCCTGCTCATTCTCGCCGCAATGCTGCTTTTTGGTTGGAAACGCGGCCTGCTCGCGGGACTGCTCGTTATCCTGCTCTCCTCTATTGTAGAGACAACAGGCGTCAACACGGGCTTCCCTTTCGGCCTCTATCACTATACCCAGGTCTTGTTCCCACAATTGCCCGGTGGTGTCCCCTTCGCCGTCATGTTTGCCTGGACCCTCATCGTCTTTGGCAGCTATAGTTGGGTTGCCAGGACCACGACACACCAGCATTTATCATTACCAGCAGTGCTGTTAGGTGGATTGCTGGCAATGCTGCTTGATCTGGAAATCGAGCCAGTCGCGACCTATCTCGAACACTATTGGCAATGGCTTGCCCCTGGCAACCTAAACTACTATGGTGTTCCACTCGCTAACTTTGTAGCGTGGTTTGTTACCGCCAGCCTGCTGCTTTTTATCATTGACCGCATACTTGTTGGGACGACTGCTAGAGTCCCACAAAACAATGACGAGGGTAAGCGACACTGGCACATCGGTTACACAATGGCGGACGCGCTCCACTGGTCCCGACTTGCACCACGCGCCTTATTTGCTCTCAGCCTCTTTATGTTCGGCTTAGTTGATCTGACACACGGCTATTATCTCGCCATTATCCCAGGACTGCTTGCAGGCTGTATCTTATACGTATTGTCGCCCCTTCCACGTCGTGCCTCTCCTGCGATAACGCCAGCGCATCGAGTTCAACAGAATAAGACACTCCAGCACGATTGAGACTGGATGCAACAGGCAGAACAGCAACATCAGACTACGCTGCGAGCGCGTAAAGCGCACCATCAGCAGAACGCGCATCAAAATAGCGATTAGATAACCGCCAGCAGCGAAAAGAAGCCCCATTGGGGATAGAGGTAGAACAATAGCCAGCAGCAAGGCGAGCGGAGGCAAGACAAATAACCCCAGATTGAGCAAGAGCGCGAGGCTTGCAAACACGGGCGAGTAATTATAAAAGGCAAAGAGATTCTTTGAAAAGCCATTCCATACCTCCGCAAATGAATGGTACATCCGACATTGCACCAGTTCAAAAGCATCTACAAAAATCATGCGATAGCCAGCGGCCTTCACGGCTCTGGCAAGCAGCACATCCTCGAGAATACGATTTTTTACGGCGGCATGCCCATTAATCGCCTCATACGCGCCCCGCTTGAAACATAACAACTGTCCATTGCCGGTTGAGAGGCTGGCTTCTGGGCGCGCAGAAACAAGCATGATAGGCAACAACGTCAAAATGGTAAAATTGAGCAGTGGAATAATCAGGTGTTCACCTGGACTGCCTAGCAAATATTCTGGTTGCGCAGTAAGCAGATCCACGCGATAGTGCTGCATTGCTGAGATCACGGATGGCAGCATTTCAGGGGCGTGAACGGTATCGGCATCCGTAAAGAGAAGATAGTCACCGCGTGCCTGTTGCGCTAATTGCATGCAAGCAAAGTTTTTGCCCACCCATCCTGTCGGTAATGGCTTGCCCTCTACAAGGCGCAAGCGTCCCTTTCGTGCAGCTGGCAATTCAGCAATAATTTGCCGCACGATACTGGCTGTCGCATCAGTACTACCATCATCCAGTACAATAACCTCCATATGCGCATATTTTTGCGCTACCAACGAGCGCACACAAGCCGCAATACAAGCCGCCTCGTTACGTGCTGGCACAAGCAGAGAGACCAGTGGTTGTCCCTGTTCCTCGTCTCCTATCCGCCTGCTGTGTCGCTCCGACAAGGGCAAACGTTGGAATGTCAATAAGTTTATCACTAAAATCAGAAAAAGCGAGATCAGCACACCGAATATAAAACCCATAATCGGGACAAGTAGTGTCGTTATCATCGTTACAGCCTTAATGTCTGGCAATTTGCTTGCGTAAGAGCAATGTATCGAATATCCTGTTGACTGAAGATTTACCACGCAACAAAGGAGTAAAACCCGCGAGATTACTGGCCGTCACATCATTGTGCAACTGGTCAAGCTCATGCGTGACACGCTGCTCCATCTCTCGTGTATACCGCTTACTAAAGCCGGGCTTGCTGGCTTCTTCGGGCGTGATAAGCAATGGCTCGCCCATGCTAATAAAGAGGTCAGGACGTTGTTCCGCCAGATGCTCAATCCGAATCGCGAGCGGGCAGAGCAGAGAAGGGCTGGTCAAACGCGCGATATGGGCCGCTCCTGAGAAGAAGGTCAAAGGACGAAAATCATTTGGCTGGATCTCCCCTTGTGGGAAAAGCCAGACCATACGCCCAGGACGCTGCTTGAGCAGGTGCGCGGCATACTGCACCGACTCCATCGCTGAACGCGCATTATGCCGATCTACCGAAAAGCATCCTGCCCACGTGAAAAAGAAATAGCGACGTAGCTGTGCCTCCTCCATCATCAAATAGCCATCCACGTTGAGATAGCGTTCGACCAGCACGGCGACATAACCATCCCACCAACTTGAGTGATTGGCACAGATAATTAATGGCAATCCCCGCTGCTCTTCTGGATAAGAGCCGCGCATCCGAAAATGCACACGATCAAAATATTTGCGCATCGACCTTTCAATGAGTTGGTGCGTGACAAGCCACTCACCAAACGGAAATTTACGCGCCGGAATCATCTCTACACCTCTTTGAATACCCGTCATACTGTGTGATAGCATCATCATAATACTACTATAAAGAGGTTACAGAGTGACATATCAGATACAAGAGCATATCATCATTGGGGCAGGTATGGGAGGACTCTCCGCTGCAATTCACCTCGCGGCGCGCGGAGAGCGCGTAACGGTCCTTGAACAACAGGCTCAGGTTGGCGGTAAGCTTAACCGGGTCACTATGCATGGCTATAGCTTTGATACTGGTCCTTCGCTTATCACCATGCCCCACGTCTTTCGCGACCTCTTTCAGGTCGCAGGTCGCCGTCTGGAAAACTACCTTGATCTCATTCCGCTCGACCTGACCTGTCGCTATTTCTACCGCGACGGGCTAATTTTGAATGCGTGGCGCGATCATCAGCGGATCTGCGAGGAGTTTGCGCGCCTCAATCCGCACGATGGGGAGGCATTTACACGCTTTTTCGCCTACGCACGTAGACTTCACGAAGCAGCAGCGGACCCATTTCTCTATCATAGTCTAGGCAACCCACTCGATGTTTTGCGCACATTTATCCAGTATGTCCTTGCAGGACAGGCAGAACATGCCGAAACAGCTTCAAACACATGGCAACGTTTACAATCGGTCCTGGCAGCGTTAGCTCCTAAAACGCTTGATCAAGTTGTGCGCGAGTTCTTTCAGGATGAGCATTTACGCCAACTTTTTGATCGGTATGCAACATATAACGGCTCTTCTCCGTATCAGGTTGCCTCAGTTTATAGCATTATCCCTTACGTTGAGTTTGCTGATGGCGGCTGGTATCCACGTGGCGGCATTTACGCGCTGGCTCAAGCCTTTGCGCAACTGGCGCGTGAATTGGGGGTGCGAATTGAGACAAATTGCGCAGTACGGCGCATTCTTGTAGAGCATGGTGAAGCGCGTGGAGTGGTTTTGGCAGATGGACGCATCATGCGCGCCAATAGCGTGATTGCCAATAGCGATGTTGTCACCACGCAACGTCAACTCCTCTCGCCTGCCGTGCGCAAACAGGCCACACTCAGGCGCATGGAACAGCTAGAACCATCCTGTTCCGGCTTTGTCCTGCTACTTGGACTAGATAAACAGTATCCCGCGCTGGCACACCACAATATCTTCTTTTCTGATGACTACCACACGGAGTTCGATGATCTCTTTGTACGCCATGAACCGCAACGTAATCCGACCATTTATGTCTGTGCGACGACCCGCACAGACCCGACACAGGCCCCTGCAGGCGGCGAGAACCTCTTTGTGCTGGTCAACGCACCCTATCTGACACAGCAGAGCAATTGGCAACACGATGGCCCACTCTATCGAGAGCGCGTGCTGGAGCTATTGGCAAGTTATCAACAGATCGATTTAAAGGATATACGTGAACATATCGTATGCGAAAGCATGATTACGCCGGAGGATTTCTGGCATACATATGGCTCAAATGCTGGCTCAATCTACGGTCTCTCCTCAAATGCGCGTATGGCTCCCTTTACCCGTCCTGGCAACCGCTCAAAGGATATTCGCAACTTATACTTTGTGGGAGGTAGTACCCATCCAGGTGGCGGTGTCCCTCTGGTAACGCTCTCTGGCAAGATTGTTGCCGACCTCATAGCACAAGATATGCAGCATCTAAATTTCTGAGGAACACAGTGAGCAGAGAAACGCGGCTAAAAACTGAGGTATCGCAAGATGCGAAGGGAAAATAGTACCATGCGTTGGACAGTCATCGCAGAGAAGATGATTGCCCAACGCACCCAATAGCCTGCCATCGCCTTTTACAGGCACAAGTACACTTCTATACCAGCATGGCTGTTCTTACACTTAATACATCCGATTTTGCCGATGGCGTTTCTCTGGTGGCAGCAACACATCCAGAGCATCATCAACAGTCACAATCCCTTCCAAGATACCTTCACTACTCACAACAGGTACAGCGAGCAGATTATACTTGGCCATGATTTCGGCAACCTCGTGTGGGCTGCTATCAGGTTGTACCGTAATCACGTCGGTCTCCATCAGCTCTTGCAAGGGTTGCGTGGGCAAGGCCGCGAGCAGTTCCCAAAGCGAGATCACCCCGAGAATGTGCTGCTCATCTTGCAGTTCGTCAGCAACACAGTAGATGTACGCGATGCGCACGTCGTTCTCCTGGATATCCTGGCGAATTGCCGTCAAAGCATCGGCAACGGTGCGCGTCTGATTGAGCGTGAGATACTCAGTCGTCATCAGCCCACCCGCCGTATTATCCTCATACTCTAGCAGTTCCTGTACTTCCTCCGACTCTTCGGGGGTCATCAGATTGAGCAACTCTTGCGCGCGCTCTTCTGGCAGGCGCGCCAGCAGGTCTGCGGCTTCATCAGGTTCCATCGTCTCCAAAATATCGGCTGCGCGTTCGGACTGGATATTTTCGAGGATATGTCGCTGGCGTTCGGTATCCATCTCCTCCATCGTATCCGCCGCAGTCTCGGTATCCAGACCTTCGATGATGCGCGCCCCTTCGTGAGGAGTCAGTTGTTGCACGATTTCAGCAATATCGGCTGGATGCAGTTCAGCAAGTTGCCCACTTGGTGAACGCGAGAGATGGGTTCCTGGCGTGGGCGTTACCTGATGCCCTAACAACTCAACCTGATCCCAGGGGATCAGCGTTGCCGGAAGCTGCTGACTCATGCCGCCCAGTAACCAGTGGGGCGCAAGGCGACGAATAAGTCCTAAGTTGCTATTATCCACACCCAGAATCCGCCAGTGATCATCAAAGCAGATATCATTGACGCGCACCGCCTTCTTGCGCTCGACATCAATGACTTGCTTATCAAGCACATGGTGGGCAAGCGAAGTCTCTTCGCTTGCCTCTTCTGTATATACCGTCAATTCCGCGACAGGGATGAGCAGGCGAAACTGCCCGTCGTGCCGCTCTAGTACCTCAGCAGGCACACGCCAGGGTTGATCTTCCTCACCTTCAATCAGCAACGCACGCGGGAAGACAGGGGCTTCGTGCATCGCTGTTGCGACTAACACATCAATCAATCTACCAATGCGTTCGTGCTGGACATTTTCTACGGTACTGCCCAGGACTTGACTTAGATACAACATGGCATTTTATCTCAATTACATCTCGACTCGCGTCTCGCCAAACACACTACTGGGATCAGCAGTCACCGCTCGCTCTTGCGCATTGCGCGCGCTTGCGCCAATGAAATCACGGAAGAGAGGATGCGGACGAGTAGGACGGCTCTTAAACTCTGGATGAAACTGCGAAGCGACAAACCAGGGATGATCGGCCAGTTCAATAATCTCGACCAGACTATTATCGGCCGAACGACCACTGACGATCAATCCTTGCGTCTCCATACGCTTACGAAACTCGTTGTTGAACTCATAGCGATGGCGATGACGCTCAAAGACAATAGGTTCGTGGTAGGCTTCATAGGCTTTTGTGCCCGCTGTTAAACAGCAAACCCAACTGCCGAGACGCATTGTACCACCTTTGTCGGCAATCTGCCGTTGCGTGAGCATCAGATCAATCACGGGAGCAGACGTATTGGGATCAAACTCGGTACTATTAGCCTCCGTCAAACCCAGCACGTTGCGCGCAAATTCGATCACGGCAACCTGCATACCCAGGCAGAGGCCCAGATAAGGAATCTTGTTGCGTCGTGCAAAGTTCGCAGCCTTGATCTTGCCCTCGATACCGCGATGCCCAAAGCCGCCAGGGACGACAATACCCGCCACATCTTCCAAGACCTCGGTATAGCCCTCGCCCATACCCTCCAATGCCTCAGAATTGATCCACTTGATGCGCACATCAACATCATGATGCCAGCCCGCGTGGCGCAACGCTTCAGCTACCGACATATAGGCATCGTGTAACTCGACATATTTGCCCACCAGCCCAATCGTCAGTTCAGGCCGTGGTCGCTTAATCGTCTCCACCAACCCGCGCCATTCCTGCATCTGCAACGGCTGTTGATTCAGACGCAACTCCTGGACCAGGAATTCACCTAAACCCGCTTCTTCCAGCACAAGCGGAACCTCGTAGATCGTGTCGGCAGTTAACAGCGGAACGACAGCTCGCGCCTCAATATTACAGAAAAGCGCGATCTTCTCGCGCAATTCATCACTCATGGGATAATCGGAACGGCAGACAATTACGTCAGGTTGAATGCCAACACGCAGGAGTTCTTTCACGCTGTGTTGCGTGGGTTTAGTCTTCAATTCCTTTGTAGCACCCAGGTATGGTAGCAACGTGACATGCATATAGAGCACATCACGCCGCCCGACATCCTTGCGCATCTGACGAATCGCCTCTAAAAACGGCTCACCCTCAATATCACCAACCGTGCCGCCCACCTCGACAATGACAACATCGGCATCTGAACGGCGGGCAACCGCGTGAATGCGATCTTTAATCTCATTGGTGATATGCGGAATGACCTGAATTGTGCCACCGAGATATTCGCCACGCCGCTCTTTGCCTATGACAGAGGCATAGACTTGACCAGTCGTAACGTTATTGGCTTGATAGGAAGGTTCATCGGTAAAACGTTCGTAATGACCCAGGTCGAGGTCAGTCTCCGCGCCATCATCGGTGACAAACACTTCACCGTGTTGGTAGGGAGACATCGTACCAGGGTCAACGTTAATGTAGGGATCAAGTTTCATCAGAGAGACGGAGACTCCGCGATTTTTGAGGAGACGCCCTAAGGAGGCGACGCTGATACCTTTCCCTACCGATGAGGCGACGCCGCCTGTAACAAAAATGAATTTCGACATAGAACTCTCCTTTATCTGGAGCTTCGTTCTTTATAACAGAAAGAAACCATCGTGATATGATAGAAACCAGCATACAAACAGCATACGAGTACGATGCCTGAACGCCTAAGCCAGGATACGCGGTGATAGCAAGACAACCTGAGTTTCCGTTGGCACATTACTACGAGTAACTACACATTTTTGCTGGATATTCATTGTCTTCACATCCATTTCGCGACAGAACTTATCGAGTGGATGCACACCTTCATACTCACCTTCCGCCGGTTGGCGATAGTGCATGGGAATCACAATGCGGGGTTCGACCTGGCTAATTAGCTCAGCAGCTTGTGTAGGGTTAATGGTATGGGGACCACCAATTGGGACGAGCAAAACATCCGCATCAGCCACAACCTCAAGTTGCGCCTCTTGTAATGGATGGCCCAAATCACCTAAATGACAAATGACAATATCATCCATATGGATGACATAAATTGTATTGCGTCCGCGCTCTTTTCCTTGCTTATCGTCATGGTAAGCGGCGACGCCTGTAATAAGCACATCACTGATCTCATATTCACCTGGACCTTGTACCACACGCGGATTCCCATTCACGCCCAGCACATAGTTATGTCCGGGGTGATTATGGCTGACGGTGACGATAGTGGTGTTGATCTTACTCAGCCGTTGGGCTTCGCCTGGCTGAGGGGTGAAAGGGTCAGTGACCAGGGTTGCGTTCTTGCCACGTAACTGAAAACAGGAGTGGCCTAACCAAGTTATTTCCATAGGTTATAGGTCGCTTCTCTCACATAAGTTCGGGCGGGGACTTATCCATGTCCTCGCCCGAATTGTATTGTACCATAAGGATATGTGAGCTACAAGAGTGTAGCCTTTCAGGTCCATCGACTTAAAGCAACCTGTACTATTAGTGCGTTTACTCTATCGAGACGGCTTCATCAGTTAGCGTGTCTGCCATCGCCTCATCCAACAATGGGCCGCTGACTGTCATCTTTCCATTGGCAGCTTTCGATGCAAAGGTCAACGAGCTATAGGTTACCTGGATTTTAACCTCGCGCCCGCGCATACCCACACGCACCGTTGATTCCTCAACCAGTTTTTTGATGCGCTTGGCAACCAGTTCGGCCCCATGTTGCTCGGCCCGAATAACGGCGGTCAGGATGCCAGGGCCATTGACCGTGAGCTTATCCTCTTTGCGCACACGTGTCTTGAGGTACGGCAACAGCTTGCGTGCCGCCTCGGTCGCCTCGCGGTCTTCACGCTCGCGCTGTACATCGTTACCCACTGAGCCTTCAACGATAAAGCGAAAGACGATGACGCTCTGCGCATTACAGATGCGGCGCATCTTGCGCTGACCCTCCTCCAGGTCCTTGGTCGAATCTACCATCTGCCAGATATGATGTTCGCGTTTGCGCATGTAGTCATAGTAGCCTTGAATACGCGCATAGCCCTCAAGAGCAACCGTCCCAAACGTCCACATCGCTTGTTTGGGACTACTCATCGTGAAATCGCGGCAGGCAATTAATTGTTGCGCAATGGGCGTGACCTTCATGGTCGAGGCTTCATATTTCTGCTGCGCCAATACCTTCAAGTGACCCGCGTAAATACGTCGACGTTGCTTGAGGAAGTCGCGCACGTTCACAGGCCCTTTATTGTACACGACGCACTCTGGACGATAGATCAGATTATAGCCGAGTTGTGAAATAAGAGCTTGAATAGAAATTTCGTCCACGGCACTATCGGTAGGGATACCAGTAATCACATTGCGGAACGCAATTACTTCACCTAGTTTGGGGTGAATACGCGCGAGACGATCATGCAAACGCCAGAGCAGATGAACTGAATGCCCCATAAATGTCGCGGGATCGTTAATTGGCACAGGACGCCCACCAACCATACCTATTTTTTGATCTTTAAACGGCGAACAAAGATGCTCTAAAGCCGACTCTTCTGGAACAACATCGGCCCCAATCAATACGGCGATCTCGCTCTGCGCCTCTTTTAAAAAAAGATTAATTGCTGAAGCTTTTCCTTCGCGTTTCTCCTGCACGCAGAGATGGACACGCGACTCCTGCATAGCCAACTCCGCTACAATTGGCACAGTGCGGTCTGTGCAGCCACTGGCAACGACGATAATTTCTTCAATGCGAATGGACGGCCCCTGTTGTGCCAGTACCGCTTTGATTGTGCGTGCGATATTAGCTTCTTCATTGTAAGCCATAATACCAATACTACACCCAACACGCCCGTCCTCAGCCACCATCGATTCATCCATATTTTCTGATTTTTTTACTTTTTCGTTTTCAATGTTTGTAATCATCAGGGGAGTCTCTCTACCTTTCAAATTTTTTGAAATTTGTATTTGTGTCTTTACATAGGTTGTGGCTTCTATGCTTACGCATCACCAGTTCAGGCTTTTATCAATCGCCCCCGCGTTTATACATCCCCTTCCCCCACACACCCCTCGCCTGCATATTCCCTATATATCTCTATCAACAAATAACCATCATATTCGTCACTTGTAGAGTACCATTCACCCACTAAAAAATAAGAGGGGAAACGGTTAAGAATTGGTTATAAATGTCGCAACGTAGTTGTGAAATATGCAAATGCGCTGCTACGACCACAGCAACCATTTTGGTCATACACATTGACAGCTATGTACAAGCCATCTATACTCATTCTCAGCGAAACACATGCATCAAGGAAGGTTTTATGCGCGTACAGGAACATTTTGCCCTATCTACAGCCGCGACCCTGGTCTCGTTGCCGCTGCTCAAAAAAGATGCCTGGATCCCTTTTGCGGCCAGCATCCTGATTGATGTTGACCACTATCTCTGGCATGCCGTCATTCACCATACCTGGAGTCTGCGTTCTGCTGTGCGCTATTTCGGGCAGGCAGACCCGCCACAGCTTCCAGAAGCGCGCCTGCTCCATAATCCTGTGCTACTCGGTCTGCTACTCTTTCTTGCCGCGCGCTTACGCTCGCGCCTACTCGTGTTAATTCTGGCGGGCCTGCTCTTCCACGTCAGTCTGGACGCCATTCATGTCACACAAATGGGTTTACTCAAACGCAACTTACGCAAGCAGGCTGATGACATTTGCCCTCAATGCGGAGGCCGCTTCGATGCACTGCAACTCCATACGGTGCATTTCGCGCGCAACCTGCTTGATCGCTACAATCCAGAACATTTTATCGTGCTTTGTCCTGATTGCCACGAGCGCGCACATGCTCAATAACAGCTGCGGTTTTTAGAGGCTGAAAAAGGTAACCAATTGCGCCTCGACTGACCCTATGCTATAATGGCAACTATGATATCTCTACTGATAGAACCTGCTTAAACAGGAAAGCGAGGATTACCCTTGTTATTGCAATGGCTTCCGGCGATTCGCATCGTCCAAATCATTCTTTGCGTCGCCGTTATTGTTTTTATTCTTTTGCAGGTACGCGGAGCTGGCCTCGGCAGTGCCTTCGGTGGCAGTAGCACTGGTTCTGTGTTTAAGACACGCCGTGGAGTGGAGAAGCTCGTTTTTAATACCACTATCGTATTCGTGGTGTTGTTCGCCCTCATCTCTATTCTCAGTGCTGCAATTCATTAATTCCAGACCATCCAGCAATAATCGCTTTACGAACACCGTGCAAAGAGAGCGATACACTCATTTTCATCACCGTCTCGCTCCTTTGCAGCTACTCTTTCTTTGTCTGCTTTTCCTTTCCCTTGCCAGTTGTGGCTCGTCCTCCACGCCATCAGGGCTAGCAGTCAGTATCCAGCAGGCTCCCGCCAGCCGTTTAACCTATGTGGCTCTTGGCGCATCCGATACTTTTGGTATTGGCACAGATGATCCACAGACGCAAAGTTGGCCCGTTGATCTGGCCCAACAATTAGGCTCTAGCGTACGCCTTGTCAATCTCGGCATTCCCAATATTCATCTCTCTAATGCTCTACATGTCGAATTACCGATTGCGCTGGCGGCTCATCCGCAGCTCGTTACGGTCTGGCTTGCTGTCAATGATCTCGCCGACCAGGTTCCAGTGAGCAGTTATGCCAATGATCTTGATCAACTTTTGAGTAGTTTGCACGCCAGCAATCCACAAATGCGGATTGCTGTCGCCAATGTTCCTGACCTGACGCTCCTCCCACATTTCCAAAATGTTAATCAGCAGGTCTTAAGCAAACAAATTGTCGCATATAATACCGCTATTGCCACCATCGTACAACGTCACCATGCCCTGCTTGTTGATCTCTACCAGCGTTGGCACGAACTGGCAACCCATCCCGAATATATCAGCAATGATGGGTTTCATCCCAGTGTGATCGGCTACGCACGGATTGCAGAGATTTTCTATCAGGTACTACAAGAGAACCCACAACCATGACGCAGCTTTTTGGTGTGCCTTTAGACACGCTCATGCTCTTTCTGCTCATTATCACAGGCGCGATTATCGGTAGCGTGCTGCTCCTCGCGCTGGCTAACCTGATATTTTTTAAGATCGGTGTGCGCAATATCCCACGACGGCGCACACAGATGCTGCTGATTGTTTTCGCCCTCATGCTCTCGACCACGCTGCTCTCCGGCGTGCTGGCAACCGGCGATGTGATGGCAACAGCAGTGCAAAGTGTCGCCGTCTACAACTGGGGCAATATTGACGAACTATTACAGGGCGGGCATGGCGCACTGGGAGCATATCCCGATGGTGTCTACTATCGCCTCACCCGCCTGGCTCCTCACGCCCCTAATATCGCGGCGGTAGGGGCAGCGTTACGCGAACAGGATTTATTGATCGCTGACCAGACCTCGCGGCAGGTGCGTTCACAGGTCGCGGCCCTCGGTGTCATTCCTGGCAGTGAGAAAGGCTTCGGCGGCATGGTCAATGTCAACACGCATAAAGTGATGACGATTGCGGCCATCCCTCCCAATCAGGTCTATCTCAATCAAACGCTGGCTCAACTGCTCAATGCCCACGTGGGCGATACGCTGTATATGTATGCCAAACGCTGGCCCGGCAAACGCTATGTCCTACGCGTTGCGGCAATCGTCACCAATGGTGGTCTGGTCGGTGACACACCCTATATGCTCAGCCAAATTCAGACCTTTCACACGATTGAAGGCAATGACGATATCATTAACCAGATCTTTATCGCCAATCGCGGCGGCGGCGGTTTGAATGGTGTCGGTCTCTCGGATACCGTGACACAGCAACTGAACCACTGGATTCCCGACGATGTCCATGTCATTCAGGTCAAGCAGAACGGCGTTCAGGTTTCGCAACTGGCACAAGATATCTTTTCGCGCGTTTTCGCCCTTTTCAGTCTCTTCGCACTGGCAATTGGCCTACTCTTAATTTTCCTGATTTTCGTGCTACTGGCGGCAGAGCGACGGGCCGAAATGGGTATGGCACGCGCAATTGGCGTACAGCGCGGCCATCTTGTGTTAATGTTTCTCTTCGAGGGCGTTGTCTACGACCTGCTGGCCTCTTTTATCGGTTTGCTGACAGGGATTGGTCTGGGGGCACTCCTCGTGCTCATACTCAGTCCCGTGCTGGCACGCTTGAATTTTCCCCTCAAGCTCACGTTTCAGCCACGCAGCCTGATTATCGCCTACTGCCTGGGCGTGATTTTTACCTTCATTTCGGTCGCACTCGCCTCCTGGATGGTCAGTCGTCTGACAGTCGTCGAGGCATTGCGGGACCTACCAGAACAAAGCGGCAACGCGCTCTCGCTCGGCGAACTCGGTGTCCGCCTCCTGGCAGTCACCAGACAAGTAGGACGCTCGTTCATGAGTCGCCACTGGCGTTTAGTGCGCCGCACGCTCTTTGAACTCCTGCCTGACACGCTCATCAGTATCCTGCGTATCCTGACACAATTTGGGTTTATCCCTTTGCTCGCAGGCTACTGGCTGATGCAGGTTGGCATTGAGCAAACACTGATTGTGCCGTTCTCACTCGGCCTTTCACTCATCCTGATAGGAAGTGGACTCCTGCTCATCACTATACTGGAACTGCTCTGGCGGGCCACCCAGCGAACGCAGGAGTTGAACAAACCCCCAGCGATTATTCGCCATATTATCGTTACCTTCATCGGGCTGGGACTTCTCGCGTACTGGGCATTACCTTTCGATGTCCTGGCCTATTTCGGCCTGCCACGCTTCCAAGGCGGCATTGAGGTCTTTTTTGTCGCGGGATTGATGATGGTCCTGGGTACCGCGTGGGCCGTCATGGTTAATGCGGAGCTGCTCGTGCGTCCACTTTTGTTCATCAGCGCGCGTATCCCCTCCATTTTCGCAATGACCAAACTGGCCTCCGCCTACCCGCTGCATCGCCGCTTCCGCACAGGCCTGAGCGTCGTAATGTTTAGTCTGGTTGTGTTTGCGATGACGGTCATGGCGATTATCACCAACGCTATCCAGAATAACTATGTCAGTATCAACGCGCAGACGGGCGGCTATGATATTCAAGCCACCGCCTATTTCCAATCCTTGCCGGATATGCAGCATATTCGCGCCTCGCTGCAACAGCACGGCATCAATCCCAATGCCTTCGCCTCAATCGGCGTCAAGGATACGACCGTCGCGCTGGTAACACAACTCAGCGCAAGCTCGCCGCGCTGGTCGCTCTACCCCGTTCAGGTCATCAGCGGCGGTTTCTTGCATGGCTATGGCCTCAATTTAGTCGCACGCGCAAAAGGCTTCAACAGCGACAGCGCGATCTGGCAGGCACTCCAGACTCATCCCAATTACGCTTTAATTGACAGCAGCGCACTACCTTTCAACCCGAATGCCATCACCAATTCAGCCGTGTACGATCCATCGTCACCCAGTGCCAGTGCCGCCGGACAGCCTGCAACACCGCCAAGTTTTCCGGCCCAGTTTACCTATAGCGTCAGCGGTGTCTATCAGGGTGACACGCAATTTCCCGCCACTCCTGTCTGGATTACAGGCTTGCAGATGCGACAGTCCGTGCAAGTGACGATTATCGGCGTGGTCGATAACAGCGATAGCGCACACTTCGGTCTCTACGTGCCCGCTTCAACGTATAGCGCGGGCGGCATCGATTACAACACGCTCGATTTCCTGCCCAACACGCAGAGCTACTACAGTCCACAAACCTACTATTTCAAGGTTGCCCCTGGACAGGACAAACGCGCGCTCGCGCTGGCTCTCGGCTCGGCATACCTTGACAACGGCTTAGAGACAACGGTACTGGAAGATGCCATCTTGCAGATCAACGGACCGCGCATTCTGCTGGGCAACGTGCTATTGGCCGTAGTGGGCATGACACTCTTGCTGGGCGTTGCCGCGCTCGCCATTACAGGAACACGCGCGGTCGTCGAGCGGAGGCAGCAGATCGGCATGTTGCGCGCATTAGGATGTAGTCGCCCATTAATTCGCTGGGCCTTCCTGCTCGAATCCTTCCTGGTTGGTCTGCTTGGCAGCATACTCGGCATTGTGCTTGGCCTGATTCTGGCGCGCAACGTCTTTGCCGCCAACTTCTTCGAGCAATTCAACACTGGCCTGACTTTCAGCATCCCCTGGGACCAACTGGGCATCATTGTAGGGGTGGCCCTGCTTGCCTCGTTCCTGGGCGCGCTGCTCCCCGCGTGGCAGGCAGGACGTGTCGCCCCCGCTGAAGCCCTGCGCTACTCGTAGAGATCTTCTCACAGACGAGAGGATCTGCACGACTCAAGCATACCGTGGGCATATGGTTGCCAAGAAGAACTGAAAATAGGATAATGGGAAAGAAAGAATAAGGCTCCTGCAATCACTGCCTATGTGAATATATGAACCGCTGTATATTGGAGTACGGATAAAGACGGAGAGGACATTTATTATGAACCATCTAGATGAATTTACAATTCACCAATTTCGCGGTGTTCATAATCTACGACTCGCAGGGCTTGGGCAGATTAACCTTCTCGTGGGAGATAACAATTCAGGTAAGACGAGCGTTCTGGAAGCACTTTCTTTATATGCCGACCCACTCAATTGGCGAAGATGGTCTAGCATAGCATCCATGCGAGAAACAGGCACATTATCCAGTCCCAGTATGACAGAGAAACTCATTTGGCTATTTCCAGGTGGAAACGAGCCTATAGATGATGGAGCAAGCCCCAATACGAAAATCATCCTCTCCTCGTCAGGCTCTTTTCCCGTAAATGGAGTCTCAGCTGATTACGAAAATTTTTCAGAAATCGTCCAGTCAGAATTTGCACAGTTGAGCTTGCTAAGAATTGCAGAAGGTGAGAGTGGTAGCCTTGAAGAACGAGAGCGAGAAATGGAGGCTATCAAGATCCACGTTACCGCTCGTATCCCAAATGAGGTTTTTGAAGAAACTTTTGCATTTCCAGTGAATAAGAGGTTTATTTCAGTACGAAGTAGTAGAGCATCTACTTTCCTTCCCTCACAACTCATACATCCCGCTTCACATCGTCTCGCCACAACTACTTCCCAGTTATGGAGCGATGTCATTAATGCAGAGACAAAAATCGAGGCAATTAAGCTCTTACGTTCCTTTGACCGTGATATAGAGGATGTAGATATTATTGTTAGTCACGGAGATCGCCCAACCATCTCTGTTAAACACCGCAAGTTAAAACGCGCCCCGCTAAGTACTTTTGGGGATGGGTTACGCCGAATATTTACGTTAGCCACCGCTATCCCAGGTGCGAGAAAAGGATTGCTCCTTGTTGATGAGCTAGAAATGGCAATTCACACGGGGGCACTCAGACAAACTATCGATTGGCTAGTTAATGCCAGCATACAAAACAATATTCAACTATTCTGCACAACACACAGCCTTGAAACGGTCGATACGGTATTAGATGTGGCTCAAAAAGGTGTTGTAATTGCGCCCAACGACGCTCCCGCGTCTAGCTTCGCTCAAGGCACAAAAGAAGGTGCCAATCTGGTAATCTACAGGTTACGTAAAGACGAAGATAACGTAACCATTACGAGGTTTGATAAAGAATCCGCGACACGGTTACGTGAGGAATTAGGTCTGGAGATACGTTGAATGCTTGAAAAATATGTATTGTTAGCAACAGAAGGTTCTCACGATCAAGCTGTATTGGGCAAAATGCTGAGCTTGTTTGGGTTAAAGAAATATGGCGGTAGAAAGAACGATTTAGAGCCTTTCTGGGAAAGCCTCATCCCCACCTATCCTAAAAAAGGAAACTATTACACACGCCTGGATATGCCTTCCATTTATTCGTCTTCAACACATTCAGTTGCAATATATCAAGGAGAAGGCAGTAACTTACTAAATAACTTGCAGCTTATATTCACTGCATTTCCTCAATACACTCAAAATATCTCTTCTTTCGGGATTATTGCTGATGCAGATGACAGACAGCCCGGCCAGATTGTAGCAAGATATGCGACGGGATTAAGAGAGTTTTTTCCTGCTATTGCTAATAATCCGGGCGTCATTACATCAGGGAAACCTAAGACAGGGATATACATATTTCCTGATAACAATGGAACAGGCGTATTAGACTCAGTTCTTGTGAAATGTGCCTCTGTTGTTTATCCAGATCATAAGTCAGGAGCAGAGCACTTCATTAACACACTCCCCGCATCTCACAAAGCTCACTGGCGTCCCTTCGATCAGCAGAAATCTATTGTCGCCAGTATTACAAGTATTCTTCGTCCAGGCATGTCAAACACGCCAAGTCTTGCTCAAGATAACTGGATTGGGAACGAAACTCTACAAAATGTCATAGAAGTCACGATGCTAAAAGCGTTCTTGGAAGGACTTTTAGAACTGACGACAACAACAGATGAGACACACATTCCCTAAATCCAGCATTATCGAGCAAGAAACAAGGTAACTATCGGCAATCGTCCTGCCCCTTGCCATTGGCTGGCAAAAGCCTATCTCTGAAAGAAGCCATGCCTGACTGCGTAATCAAGCACAGCCATTGGGTCGAGGAGGCGCGGCCCGCTCCAAAGGGCGCGGATGGTAATGGGCATACTCCCAACAGGGATGTGCAGAGAGCGTTCACCATCGAGGGCAAGCGTACAGGGATAGCTATTGAGTGGGAAAGCTTCGCCAAGCGGCAGCACATGGTAGGAGCGAATCCGCGCGGTACGAAGCAGACCCGGAGCGATGGGGGCCAGCACGCTCACAGCGTCTTTGTCCAGGCCGTCCGCGTCCAGTTCGAGCACCAGTGCTTCATCCGTCGAGGGAGACAAGGGGTGCAAGTGCGCGCCAATCGCCGCCAATCCTAGTGAGCCAGGGACGGCCTGGGTCAACCAAAGTTGGCGCACGGAAGAGAGATCAGTGATGGCACGCGATCCCAGGAACACGTCAGTCGAGGCGGCAATGTCCACCAACGCACTTTCTATGATCTCGTGTGCGCGCATGATCTCCAGACGTTTGGTGCGCCGCACGGATATTGCCTCAGGGACAAGGCCACGCGCAAAGATGCCCGCAGCCAGTCCCGCGATAGTGCCTTCAATCGCGCTGGGAATGACATTATTCGTGCCAGTGGAAATCGCCAGCAGCGGTGTCTCGCCACAGCCTTTAGCGACTGCGCGGTTTGTGCCATCGCCGCCCAGCGTCACGATGCAGGCACAGCCCTCTGCCACCATGTACTCAGCGGCACGGGTTGAGTCGGTTTCGTTGTTGGCGCACGTGAACGACAACTCGCGCAGCAAGAGATGCAGTTCGCTCGTCGCGACGGCATTGCGGCACAGCGCGTAGTAATCGGGCATCGCCAGCACTTCGTCAATGCCAACGGCCTGTAATCCCAGCAGCACGCGCCGGACGATACGCATCTTCTCCTGGTTGTCCACGCTCGACCCATAGCCGCTGATGCGCCGCACGTCGTGCGCGGCAGAAGGATTAGCAATGATTCCCACACGAGCCACTATTAATACACTCCTTCGTAGCTCGCCGCTGACTCAACCAAGCGTTTGAGACTCTGGAGAAAGGCTGCGGCGGGCGCGCCATCCACGGCACGATGGTCGAAGGTGAGGCTCAACACCATCACATGACCCAGGGCAGGCAGGCCGTTGCGCGGGACGATAGCCTCGCGTATGCGACCAATGCCCAGAATTGCCACTTCGGGCGGATTGAGAATGGGTGTGAAGGCGTCGATCTCAAACGCACCAAGATTTGTCAGAGAGAAGGTGCTGCCGCTCATTTCCCCAGGTGCGATGCTGCCAGCGCGAGCATGCGCGATCAGCGTGCGCGACTGCTCAACAATCTGCGCGAGCGTTAATTGATTTATATTGCGCAACACAGGCACCAGCAGGCCATCCTCTACGGCAACCGCCAGTCCCAGATGCACGGCCTGGTGCCGACGCAAGCGATCACCCTCAAGGGTCGCGTTGAGCGCGGGATGCTGCGTGAGCGCACGCGCAACGAGCAAGGCGAGCAGGTCATTGTAGCTAACGTCCATCGTGGCCTGACACTGTGCGCGTGCCGCCACAAGGGCATCGGCATCGACCTCGGTCGTCAGCGTGAGTTGAGCCGACTGCTGGATGCTGCGCAACATACGCTCGGCAATGATTTTGCGCCGCCCGCTCAGTGCTTCCCCTGGCGAACTCGGCGGCACGCTCACGGCGGCAGGCGTCTCTCTTGTGGCGAGATAGCGGCGTACATCCTCTTCGGTGATGCGCCGCCCATCCTTAGGATGCACCAGCGAGAGGTCTACGCCCTGCTCACGCGCAATACGACGGGCAACAGGCGAGGCAGGCACAAATTCGCCACTGGCACTCGGTTGCGTTGCCGCCGCTTTGCTGGCCTCTTCTGCCACGCCACTGCTACTTGCTGCTGAGGGTTGCGCGGTCGCGGTCTCCCCTGCCAGGGCGATCTCGGCGACCACCTCACCCGGTTTGAGCACATCGCCGCGTTTGATAAACACCTTCTGAATCACGCCATCGTGTGGCGAGGTAATCTCAATATTGGCCTTTTCCACCATCAACTCGCCCAACACCTGCCCCTCGCGCACCGTGTCACCGCTGCGCACGAACCAGTTGGCGATATAGCCTTCTTCGATGTCGGTCTCAGTCCATGGTTGGATCACGACCTGGATAGTCATAAATTGCTCCGCTTCGTTCTTCAATTTTCCCGTAGGGACCGATTTTGGAGATGAACAAATTCATGTGGGAATTGCGTAGGGGCGTGATTCATCACGCCCTCGTCCTGCCGTCGTGCGGCCTCCCAGGCGGTTCGACGTGCTACCAGGGCGTGATGAATCACGCCCCTACTGCTCTGTCAAACTTCATTGCACCCTTTTATATCGTGTCGAAATGGCTTCCCAAGCCGTTTTAATACTCGCCAAAACAGTCGCAATGACGTTTGACAGAGCACTACGCATCATGGAATTCCCATTTTATTTTGTTCAACACCATTGATCGCGTCCTGCCGTCGTGCGGCCTCCCAGGCGGTTCGACGTGCCAGCAGGGCGCGATGAATCACGCCCCTACCTTACACGCCCTTGACCATTTCGCGGGCAACGGTTACGATCTTCGCCGCGTTCGGGAGCACAAACTGCTCTAATGGGCGGCTGTACGGGATGGGCACGTCGGGAACAGCAATGCGGCGCGCCGGGGCATCCAGGTAGTCGAGAGCCGACTCAGCGACGGTGGCGATGATCTCACCACTCATACCAAAGCTGCGATAATCCTCATCAACCACCAGCAAGCGATGGGTTTTGCGCACCGACTTGAGAATTGCCTCCCGATCTAGTGGCACCAGGGTGCGCAGGTCCACGACTTCGGCAGAGATGCCCTCGCTCGCCAGCGTTTGCGCGGCTTCGAGTGCGCGGTGAACCATCATGCCAATCGTCACAATAGTGACATCCGTACCCTCGCGTTTGACATCAGCCACACCGAAGGGAATGGTATACGACTCTTCAGGGACAGGGCCAGCAGCGGCATCAAGCATTGTCATCCAGCCCAGACCCATGACGCCCTTGTGCATGAAGTAGATCACAGGATTGTCGTCACGTAGTGCCTGAATCATCAGACCTTTGGCATCGTAGGGCGTGGAAGGCACGACGACCTTCATGCCAGGAAGGTGCGCGAAGACACCATAGAGAGCCTGCGAGTGTTGAGCCGCGTCATTGTAGCCAGCCCCATAGGCAGTAATCAGCGTCACAGGGAGCCGTACATTGCCGCCCGACATGTAGGTATTCTTCGCCAGATGGTTATAGATCTGGTCCATACAGACGCCGAAGAAGTCAACGAACATCAACTCGACGACGGGACGCATTCCTTCGCTCGCCGCGCCAATGGCCGCACCAATAAAGGCCGTCTCGGAAATAGGGGTATCACGGACGCGCTCTTCGCCAAATTGATCGAGCAGTCCTTGCGTGGCTCCAAAGATACCGCCATACTTGGCTACGTCTTCTCCCATCACAAAAATATTCTGGTCGCGCACCATCTCCTGAGCAATCGCCTCCGAAATTGCGCGCGCTGTGGTAATTTCACGTACATGGATAGCCATGAGTATTTCCTCCTGATCAACAGTGATCAACCAACAGAGACAAACACATCTTCAAGCGCATCTTCCGGCGCGGGATAGGGACTCTGGCGAGCAAACTCGATGGCCTCGTCTACCATCGCTCTCGCGGTCCGCTGAATTTCCGCGTCCTGGTCGGGCGTGAGCCATCCCTGCTCCTGCATTTGCTTGCTCAGGCGCGTGATGGGATCGTTTTGCTTGAGACGTGCTACCTCTTGCGGGTCGCGGTAGAGTTCCGGGTCGCCCTGAAAATGCCCAAAGTAGCGGTCGGTGTGCACTTCGATAAGTGAGGGGCCATCCCCACGGCGCGCGCGACTCACCGCCTCTGCCGCCGCTTCATACACGGCAATTACGTCATTCTCATTGACCGAAATGCCAGGAATGCCATAGCTTTGCGCACGGTCGGAATTGCGCGCGATGGCTGTAGAGAGCGACTTGGGAACGGAGATCGCGTAGCTATTGTCCTCGCAGACAAAGATCACGGGCAGTTTCCAGACGGCGGCGAGGTTGAGCGACTCGTGGAAAGCCCCCTGGTTGGACGCGCCTTCGCCAAAGAAGGAGACCGCAACATCATCGCGGTGCTGCATTTTAGCGGCGAGGGCGGAGCCAACAGCGGGCGGCATACCAGCGGCAATCAGGCCGGAGCAGCCGAACTTGACGCTTGTGTCGAAGAGGTGCATGTGACCGCCTTTGCCTTTGCCCAGACCCGTCTTTTTGCCAAAGATCTCCGCCGCCATCTTTTTCAGATCAACACCCTTGGCAATAGCGATGTGATGGGCACGGTGCGGCCCAGTGGCGGCATCGGAGGGACGCAGATGAGCGCAGACGCCTACGGCTACCGGTTCCTGTCCAGCAGCAAGGTGCATCTCTCCTGGCACCGTGCCTCCACCGATGTCGAAGACGGGCATTTTGCCTTCCATATAAACTTGCGCCATGGTCTCCTCAAAATAACGAATCACCAGCATTTGCTGGTAAAGCGCAAGAGCCGTTTTTTGATCTACTGGCATAATTGAGCTCCTTTACTCTGCGATCTAACATTGAGCACTGCACTATACCTACAATGCATACGCGGCATTCCTTGCCTTACGACACAGAGATAGTGCGACATATCGGGCAGCTATCACCGTCGCAATAGCTCAACAATAATGTCTCAATGCTTCAACTGTAGCATAGGACGGAGGGCAATTCAATATTGCCATTTCACTATTTGAAATGTGATAGGAGTGTGTGATTGTTCTTAGTAGAAAGCAACCTTCCTGTATAAGGCTTGCTAAACTGTTTGCTTGTTGTGTATACTAGAAGTAGCAAGCGAGTGGTGGCAGGGCGATTGCGAGCAGCCAGGACGACCGCGAGGGTCGCCCTACAATGATACGATGCGCGCATTCCCCATTTTCATTGTAGAGGCAAGGCTTGCCTTCGCCCTGCTCCCATTTTTCCATGCCAATGGACAGAGAAGCATGAATTTTAATAACGAACCATCCTCCACAAACCCCCACAGATGAGGTGCCCAATGACAACAATTTCCCGTTTTGAACGTTGGAACAATCAACCAGCAACCCAGACAGCGCACGACGCCCTCCTGCGTTTGCGCTGGTCCGTGCTACCACTCGATGCTGATAAGCGCCCATTACAACTGCCGTCGTCCACCGACGCACCGCCGAAACGCCTGGCCTGGAAGGCATTTCAGGAGCATCAACCCTCGCTCCAGCAGTTACTTGTCTGGGAGAAGCTACAACCCAGTGCCTATGGCGTGATTACAGGTGCGCTCAGCGGTCTCGTCATTCTCGATTTCGATGGCGAAGTTGGCGCGCAGACCTTGCAGGCGTTGGGTCTGGAGCCACACGTGCGCACTGGCTCCGGCGGTTTCCACGTCTACCTGCGCCATCCTGGCTGGCACGTACCCACACTCAACAGTAAATCCAAACATCAGCTAGGAGCACGCTGGCCCGGGCTGGATATTCGCGCCGATGGTGGCTATGCGGCCTTCTGCGGACATAACCAGCAAGGGGCGTATGTCTGGCTACGCGAACCCGTGCCCGATGAGCTGTACTGCGTGCCTACCCCGCTGCGCGCCTTCCTCGGACTGCTCCACGCTCCTGACGAGGCGCGTTCCGAGCCTCCATTCCAGAACGGGCAGCAGACACGCCCGTCTGTCGATGCGCTGATCGAGCAGGCGGTTCGCTCCGTCAAGCAGCAGGTGATGGGGCGCAATGACGCGGGCTTCTGGCTCGCTTGCCAGTTGCGCGACCACAACTATATCCAGGAAGAGGCACGAGACGCCTTGCTGACCTATCAGGGGCGCGTGCCCACGACGAACAGTAAAAGACAAAACGAGCTGTACACACAGGAAGAGGCACTGGCAAGCCTGCGTAGTGCCTATCAAGCCCCGAAACGCACACCCACGCCAGCCACACAGAGCACCGACGGCAAAGGTGCTTCGCCACCCGCACATCGGTCGGAGCAGACAAACGAACAGCCCGGCACCCTACCAGAAATTCTCATCGGGAGCGAACAACTGCGTGAAAAGACAGACATCGTGCTTGCCGCCATTTTGCTCAAAGAACGCCCACTGCCCACGCTCTTCCTGCAAGGGGCGCGTCTGGTGCGCGTAGGGCATAACGAGATACATCAACCGCACCTCACGCCAATGGGCGTCATCGAACTCAAAGAGGTTCTCACGCAGTCCGCCGACTTCTTTCGTCTGCGCACTACTGGGCGCGAGGCGGGCATGGTGAAAGTAGCAATCTCGCCGCCACGAGAGATTGCCGAGCAGATCTTAGGCCGCCAGACGCAAGAGCCATATCTGCCCTTCCCGCCCCTGGTCGGTCTGGTCGAAATGCCCGTGCTGCGACCCGATGGCTCCATCCTGAACACGCCCGGCTATGACCCCATGACGCGCCTGTACTACATGCCCACAAGCGACATGGAGCGTTGCATCATCCCAACACAACCGAGCGCACAGGAATGCGCTACCGCCCTGGCACTCATCAAAGAGACCATCGGCGAGTTCCCATACGCGACCGAAGCCGATTTCGCCAATGCCTTCGGCCTGCTGCTCACTCCACTGATCCGGCCTGCCATCAGCGGTCATGTGCCGCTCGCCCTACTTGACGCGCCCAAACCAGGCACGGGCAAGGGTCTCTTCGCCAACGTCGTCTCCCTGATCGCCACAGGAAGCGCGCTCGCCGTGCTCACCGCGCCCAACAACGACGAGGAGTGGGATAAGCGTATCACGGCAATGCTCTTGCAGGGGCGCACGCTCATCTGCATCGACAATCTGCCCTCTAAACCGTTGTGCAGCACAAAACTAGAGGCCGTGCTCACCGCAGACATCTATGAAGGCCGTGTGCTGGGCCAGTCCGCGATGGTCAAGGTTCCACATCAGGCAACCTGGATCGCGACGGGCAATAACATCAAGCTCGGTGGCGACCTGCCGCGCCGCTGCTATCGCATTCGCCTGGACCCGAAAATCTCTCGACCCTGGACGCGCCACGGCTTCCGACACGAGGACCTGCTCAACTGGGTCAAACAGCATCGCGTCGATCTGGTCGCGGCCCTGCTCACACTCGTGCGCTCCTGGTACGCCGCTGGACAGCACAAGGACGCGAACATTCCCTCGCTCGGCACCTTTAACGAATGGGCACTGATGGTCGGCTCCATCCTGAAACACGTGGGCGTTACGGGTTTCCTGAGCAATCTGGAAATACTCTACACCGAGGTTGACGAGCACAGCCTGCAATGGGAAGCCTTCTTAGAGGTCTGGTATGCCATCTTCACCAAGCAGAATGAGCCACAATGGGTGAGAACCGCCGAGGTTATCGCTACCATTGAGCAAGAATTTAGCCCCGAAAATGACCCTTCTCGCTCCAAATTACCCTGTTTATGCGATGTTTTACCTGGAAATCTGGCCGAAATTTACAAAATAAAGCCTGCTTCGTTCGCTTTCACCTTGAGCAATGCACTGAATAGCCAGCGTGAT
>DAIDJF010000064.1 GCA_027451525.1 Ktedonobacterales bacterium | reverse complement strand
TTTAGTTGGAGGCGATGCCCTTGCGGTCGCCCTGCCTCTTCCAAACAGTTGGAATGAAGTTTGACAGAGCAGTAGGTGCGTGATTCATCACGCCCTACACATGTTGTTATACACCATTTATTGTTGCGCGGCAGGAACTTCTTCTTTTGGCTGTGGAGGTACGTAGAGTTTGATGCGACGGAAGGCCTCGGCAAACTGCATATCAAGCCCCTTCTTCTCTTTGGCCTCACGTGCGATGGCGGCCGCTCGCTCGCGCACGCGCGTAACCATATCGGCCTCCGGGCCGAACTGTGAAGCGTGGCTTAGCAATTCTTTACCCTTAAGATCGATGGTCTCGGTGACATCCACATACGTGTTGACCTGCGATGTCGAGTAGAGGTACAATTCATGCACTTTGTAAGGTGGCAGACCCTCGGCTAACAATTCGCGATAGGAACGAGGATTGCCGACGTACGGGAAAATGGCATCCAGCACGATATTGCCCGTTGCGCGGTGATCGGGATGATTGAGATAAGCGGTATCGTTGGGTTTCTCATCCGGGTCGGGGGCGAAAAAGTGTTGTGTTGGATCGTGGGTGACGACCACACGTGGGCGATACTGGCGAATTAGGCGCACGATAGCTTTACGCGCGGCCTCGTTGTTGACGAGATGCCCATCAGGGAAACGCAGGAACTCGACTGCCTGGATGCCCAATACTTCGCAAGCCATGCGCTGCTCTTGTTCGCGTAAGAGCATCAATTCGGTATCCTTAAAGCTAGGAACCTCACTGCCCTCTGTTCCGTCGGTCATCACCACCCAGACGACTTTTTTGCCTTGTTTGACCCATAATGCGCTGGTCGCCCCAGCTCCAAAATCGTCATCGTCGGGGTGTGCCCCGATAACCATTGCCTCGTAATCTGGTGTCGTAATAACTTGCAATGCACCCGGTGCATTTCTATCTCCCATGTGTCTATGCCTCTCTAAGTGATAATAATGTGTGTAAAAACAATACATGCGCAAGCCATACTACGGCTTACGCTGTTGACGAAATAAGCACGCGCTCAAATGCGGTGATGATCTCTTGAACTGTAACGGGATGACCCGCTATTACATCTAACCCGATAGCACGCTCAAATAATCCCACGCGCAAAAGTTGTTGCTCTTCATCGGTGTGTCCAAGCAGTTGTGCCAGCAGTTCTGTGTCCCAATGCAGGAGCACACCCGCTTGCAGCAACGTTCCTGTACGCCGACGAATCATGTCCAGTCCCACAACTTTGCGCTTGCCGAACACGACTTCATATGATGAAAGCGTGCCATAGCAGGCGCGATGCAACAATGCTTCGTATGCCTGTGTCGTAGCCTGTTTGCGTAAGGCGCGTTGCGTGTGCGCTTCTGCGGGCAAGACAATGCGCGTTTGAATGCCTAGCGTGTATAAAGCAGTTACCCAGGCCTCGCCGAACCAGCGATAGGACTCCACGACATCGGGCAGAATGAGTGGGTGTCCAGCGGGTAGCACGACATCGAGACTGAGTAGATGCGGCCCCACCAGCACAGCCGTTCCCCCTGCACGACGATGGTAGATAGGTAGATGTAGTTGTTCCAGTGCTTTCTGATTGAGCGTCTCGTGTTTCTGCGAAAATCCTAACACCAGACCTGTATGCTCTGCCTGTGACCAATAGAGGCGGGCTGGTGTGCCCGCCTGAATGGTTGCAAGAAGCTGTTCGCTTGTGTCAATGTGTTGTTGCTGGTCAGCACATACAAGATTTGAGATGGACCAGCTATTCATGGGCGGTAAGGATGGTAGATTCTGCAACGCTTTTCTCCGCTGGTTTGCGTAATATCCAACCGCTAATGGCTGCAATTAGGCTTAACCCCGCGCCTGAGAGCAAGGCAATAGAGGCCCCAAAGAAATGGGCGAGGATACCTGTAAACAGATTGCCAATCGGCGTGCTGCCTGCGAATACGACCATGTAGACACTCATTACTCTACCACGTAAGTGATCTGGTGTCACGGTCTGAAGGGCCGTATTGGACATTGCCGAGAACGCAATTTGCGCAAAACCAACGGCTGCGATCAGCAGGAGCGAGATGCTGTAAAGATGCGAGATGGCAAACACGGCTTCTGCGATACAGAATACAATGGCCCAAAGTAAGAGCGGCCCAATGCTGGGACGTTTGTTGCCCCAGGCAAGCCAGAGAGCCGAGATCAGCGAGCCGACACCGAATGCGGCGGAAATGAAACCGAAACCCTCCGCACCCACATGGAGAACATCAGTGGCAAAGAGTGGAAGCACGACGTTGAAATTGATGCCAAAGAGTGAGACAACGCCAATCACGGCAATGATAAGCAGTACGGAAGGCGTTACGCGAATATAGTGCATGCCTTCGCGCAGGCTTTGCCACGTTTTCTGCTGCACATGACCAATGCGAGAGGTGGCATGCAGGCGGGTAATGTCAATCAGGGTCAAACCAATGATGACAGGAATAAAGCTAATTGCATTCATTAAGAAGAGTGGTGCGATACCGAGACTCGCGATGATGAGACCGCCGATGCCGGGACCAACAATACGAGCCATGTTAAAGATGGAGGAGTTGAGCGCGACCGCATTGGGCAGGTCTTCACGTCCAACCATTTCGACGACAAACGCCTGACGAGTCGGCATATCGAGCGCGTTGGTTGTGCCCAGGAGTGTCGCCAGAATCATCACATGCCAGAGTTGTACCGAGCCAGTGAACACCAGCAGCCAGAGAATGACGGCCTGGAGCATCGCGAACGATTGCGTAAAAAGTAAAACGCGCCGTTTCGGTAGTTTATCTGCCAGGACGCCACCAAAGACGGCGAAGAGCAAGACTGGCAGAAATTGTAATGCGCCAATGACGCCGAGCAGTAGTGCGCTATGTGTCAATTGTAGGACGAGCCAAGACTGCCCGATAGATTGCATCCATGTTCCGATGAGTGAGATAAGTTGTCCCCACCAGAAAAGGCTAAAATTGCGGTGGCGTAGAGCAGTAAAAGCCCGTAAGAAGCCTTTACGCTGTGTGGTCGTTTTGATTGCTGTTACGGGAACGACGATCTCTTCGCTTTGTTCCTTATTCGAGAATGTGTGCATGTAAGCCAAAACCTGTCCATGTATGAAAAAGCACTACGATGTGATATATCTGGTAATACGCTCCATTTCTAGCAAGATAGCTAGTTATCCCTGATCGTGTAATACGTGTTGCGCGTTCAACAAATCTTCTCGAAGACGCTCGTGGCGTGCAAGACGCTCCACGAGAACTTTCCGCATCTGCTCTAATCCCTGCAACTTCTGCTCGATCAATTGTAGTTGAGCGCGTGTCAATTCATCTGAACGATCAAGCTGCGCAACTTTACCCTCAATATCTGTCTCTTGTTGATACGCGATTCTGATTTGCCCGCGCTCATCTTCGATTTGCAGCAAATTGCGAATATCGCTAAGCGCGAAGCCGAGCAGATCGCGCAACTCTTTAATACGCTCAAGCCGCTGAATATCTTCTTCAGAGTAGCGGCGATAATTGCCTTCCGTGCGACCAGTGGGTGGGAGCAAGCCAACCTCTTCATAATAGCGCAGGGTGCGTTTTGTCAGCCCTGTGCGTGTCGCCACCTGCTCAATCGTGAAAAGTGTAGCCTCATCGCCCTGGGAAGACTGATATTGCTGTTGTTCGTCTGTCGCAACCATAGTCTGCCTCTCCATAAGAATGTAAATGTCTCTTGTTACCTGTAGATAGTATAGCACAAGTTTAACGTTAACGTCAATGTAATCTTGATATGGTGAGGATCCGTATGTAGTGTGAAGGCTGTCATACTGGGACTGGGCCAGGAAATAGTTGACCTTCGTAGCCTTGAGCCGTTTTATGCAACCGCTTGCGAGAGGTGCTTTTTAGAAGGGCGGAGAAGAGCATGTCTGTTAAAGGGAGCCGTGCTTCTCTTGAGCGGATATGGTAAAATACGATGCAGTGTTATTTTGCATGGGCGGGTCAGCTCTGTTCTGATTTATGCCTGTCAAGAAATGAAGGATGGATGCGTATGCACGACACTCTGGCTTCCCTGGTCGAACGGGCTGTAATGGGAAGTTACCGCCCCTTAGAATTTTACCTGCGTGAGCAGAGTCGTCTTCCAGGACCACGTGCGAATTTGGAACTGGTAAATGATGTGAGTTCTCTGCTTGCCGCTACCGTTCCAAAATATCCTGATAAAGTTCGCTCCTTGCTCGATTACTTTGCCAATGGTAATCGCAAGATGGTCCAGAGTAACACACCTGCTGAGTTTGTCATGCTATGCGGAATTGTGGGCTATGGAGAGTGTGCTGCTGTGTATGCACCCTGGCGAGCCGAGGTGCAGGAAATGTTGAAGCACTATGCTTGTAGTTCCTACTGGCGTATCCGCGAGGCCGTCACGATGGGCTATCAGCGTCTGCTTGATGCCGATATGCAAGGGACATTGGCCTATCTAATGCAGCTTGCCAGGGAGGGGAGCCTGTTACAGCAACGGGCAGCGATTGCCGCTGTTGCGGAACCCATGCTGCTCGTTTCTCAAACGATGATCGTTGCCGCGCTAGAGATACAGCGTATCGCGTTAGAGCGGTTACATGGCATTGCTGCGGTGGAGCGGAGAAATGAAGATTTCCGTACCTTGAAGCGCACATTGGGCTATACGCTTAGTGTGGTGACAGCAGTCAATCCTGAAGAAGGGTTTGCGCTTATGCGCGCGTGTGCTGTCTGGAATGATGCGGATATCACCTGGATTTTACGTGAGAACCTGAAAAAGAAACGCCTTGCAAAGTTTATTGAAGATACTGAGGGCGTATCGCAATTACTTGCATAATTGGGTAGTGGGAACGGAAAGTTTAGTACGTGGAAGTAAGACCGTTTTATTGTATGACGATGCCGGGTCTGGAGACACTGGCATTTAGCGAAGTGCGCGCTACTGTAGAAGATGCAGAACTGGTCAAGTTTGCGCGTGGTGTTGTGCTCTTTCGCACGACTGCCGTGCCAGAGAAATTATTGGAATTGCGCACGGTTGAAGATGTTTTTTTCATGCTAGAGCATATCACGGGCCTGGGGCACGGACCGGATGCTCTGCGCGTGCTGCATAGCGCATCGTTGCGCGCTGATATCGCGACGGCTCTGCTGTTTTGGCGGCGCGTGCGTACTGGTAAGCGAGCGAAGACATGGCGCGTGGTGAGCCAGATGGTAGGAACGCACGGCTATCGTCGTGTTGATGCTGGTCAGTCGGTCAAAGATGCGCTGCGGCGCGTGTTTCCCACGACGATGCGTCTGGTTGATGACGAGGCTGATGTCGAGGTCTGGCTCTGGCTGAATGGGAGCGAGGCTGTGCTCGGTGTGCGCCTGAGCGATGCGACGATGCGCCATCGAGCATATAAGCGTGAGCATCTGCCCGCTTCTTTGCGTCCGACCGTCGCTGCTGCGATGTGCTGGCTTTCACAGCCCACACCCGATGATATTGTCCTTGACCCGCTTTGCGGTGCTGGGACGATTCTGATCGAGCGTGCCTTGCTTGCTCCATATGAAACGCTGATTGGCGGCGATAAGCGGCGTGAAGCGGTAACGGTGGCGGAGCATAACGTGAAAGCGGCGCGTGTCGCCGTTGAATTGCACGCCTGGGATGCGCGTTCGCTGCCATTAGACGCCGCCAGTGTGACGCGCGTTATCACCAATTTGCCCTTTGGGAAGCAGATTGGCACGCATGCCGAGAATCAGGCATTATATAAGGCCTTGTTGAAAGCCTTTACGCGCGTTTTAACCCCTGATGGCTTGCTGGTCACGCTGACGAGTGAGGATCGTCTCTGGGAAAGCGTGATGCGTGAGCAAGGGTGGATATTGCAGAAAAAGGTGGTGTGTGTGATACTAGGTCAACCTGCCAGTATCTTTGTGGCACACCGTTCCAAAACAGGCGAAACGCAATGATACAGCCTTGAAGCTGCTTTTTGTACATGATCATCTATTGAGATGTGTTCTATTCGTTTGAGTATGAGAGAGGAGATTACTCCATTGGCTAATGCAACGACTGCTGATTTTCGTAACGGCATGGTGATACGTTTTAACAACGAGTTGTATATTGTCACCGAATTCCATCATGTGAGTCCTGGAAACTGGCGCGCGTTTGTGCGCACAAACCTGAAGAGCATGAGAACAGGGCGCGTAATTGAGCAGCGGTTCCGTGCAGGTGAAGAGATTGAGGAAGTGCGCGTTGAGCACCAGAACTGGCAATTTCTCTATGTCGATGGCGACGAGTATGTCTTTATGAATACGGAGACCTACGATCAGCAGCCAGTGCCGAAAGAATTGCTTGGCGACTCCGTGAAATTCCTCAAAGAGCAGGATGTTGTGGAACTGCTGGTTGATGGTGAGAAGATCATCGCTGCTGAGTTGCCCAATTTTGTTGAACTCGAGGTCGTGAGTGCCGAACCGGGCGTACGTGGCGATACCGCAAACAACGTGACCAAACCTGCAACCCTGGAGACAGGAGCCGTCATCAACGTTCCGCTGTTCGTGAACCCTGGCGAGAAAGTGCGCGTGGATACCCGCACAGGCCAGTATGTGAGCCGCGCGAAATAATGCCAAGGTGCGAGAATGACTGCATATGCCTGTAGAGACGGAGATTGATAGCGTCTCTACAGGAAGCAGGGCAAAGCATGCATCGTATGCGTGTATGGGTGATCTCTCTGGCGGTTGTCCTACTTGTAGTCTTGTAAAGAGGAGGGTGCGAATGCAGCGGCATACGATGCGCCTGTTAGTAGTTGCTTTGCTCGCTATTTTGTGTTCTACGCTGGTTCTAAGCGTTACGTCTCCTGTTGCCCGTGCTGATACGAACCCAATGCGTGTCACGGCGCATGACGCGACGGTCCATTTTTCAAACTCGATTGACTTCTCCGTGACTGTCACTGATAGTTCTGCTACAATTACCTCTGCATCAATTGACGTGGCTTATGTGATGGGCGGCATCTATGGTGGGTCGCAAAGTAGCAACCATAACGTGACTATTGCGCAGCCCGCGCAAACTGTTACGCTACACGATAGCGAGAATATTGCCCTGAACTCCTTTGTTCCTGTTGGCACACCTGTAGACTATACCTGGACATTCCAGGACAGTGCAGGGCACTCTTTTACCGATGCCACCCAGCACATTACTGTTACTGACACACGTTTCCCCTGGCAGACGCTTTCTCAGGGCATGGTAATCGTTCATTGGTACAATCAGCCGCCAAGCTTTGGACAGGGCATTTTGCAACTGGCTGTACAGCATCTTGCGCGTATCAGTCAGCACTTAGGGGCTACCCCAACCGCTCCGCTTACTATCTGGATTTATGCCTCACATAATGATTTCTTTAGCGCAATTGAACCCTACTCTAATGAATGGGTAGGTGGTATTGCCTATCCGCAGTACAGCGAGGCGTTGTTTGTGATCGCGGATTTGCAAGATCCTGCCCTCAATCGTGACATGCCGCACGAGATGACGCATCTAGTGTTTGCGCAGTTAGAGTCGAGTGCGATGACAATTCCCACCTGGTTTAACGAGGGACTGGCGGTCTATAATCAGGCGTATCACGAGCCTGCGATGACGGCGTTGTTTCAACAGGCACTCACCAGCCATACACTCATTCCTTTGAAAAATATCACTGGTTCCTTTCCATCTGACTCACAGCAGGCTTATCTTGCCTACGCACAGAGTTGGCATCTGGTGGAGTACATGTATCAGACCTTTGGACAGGCGAAGATGACTGCCTTCCTGCAAGCGTTGAATAGTCCGTTGACAGATTTTGATACGGCAGCAAAACAGGCGTTAGGTGTGGATAGTCAGCAGCTAGAGAAACAATGGCTGACTTCACTGGGGCAACCTATCGCTGCCACATCGCCAACAACACAAAAGACACCAGCGACCGCGAGCAATACGTCATCTGATGCATTCGCGCAGACAAACCTGTTATTGATTGGTGGCACGCTCACTCTTGGTGGAGGAGCCTTGCTGGCCATTATTCTGGTGTTGGTGACTATGAGGAGGCGCAAACGCTGGGAGCAACACATGTCGCATGAGTCAGCAGCCAGTGATAGTGCAGCATCCCTCGTGGAGCAAGAACCGCAGTCACCGTTGGGTTCCTAGTTTCGCGTGAGAGCCTAAAAAAGATGAAAAGAGGCTAAGAGTGGACAAAGGTGGGGCAGAAAGATAAAGAGACCAATGGCGACGGAGAGTATCGCACTGAGTAAGACGGCACCCGCCGCCACATCTTTGGCAATCTTTGCGAGGGGATGATAGTTGGGCGAGGCGAGGTCTACGCATACCTCGATGACGGTATTAAACATTTCGGCAATAAAGACGCCCGTAATGGCAACACAGAGCATGGCAAACTCGACTGCCGAGATGTGGAGGAAGATGCCCACGAGGATTGCAAAAAGGGCAATGGAGATGTGTACGCGCATATTGCGTTGTGTGCGTAGGGTATACCAAAGTCCACTAAAGGCGTAGCCAAAGCCCGCGATAAACTTCGCCCACTCACTTTTTCCTTGTTGCTGTGCAGTGGGCGGCTTCATCTCGCTCATATCCGTGGCGCACTCTTTCGCAGTACTGCTTGCTGAATCTGTACCATGGCCTGATAACCCGCTTCTGTGTGATCGTCATAACCTACCAGATGTAGAACGCCATGTGACAGCAAGTAGAGCAGTTCATAGATGGGATGGTGACCTGCCTCGGCTGCCTGACGTATAAGTGTAGGCCAGGACATGACGATATCGCCCAAGTTCATGACCATATCTGTTGGCGTCACGAAGGCTGGCTGTTTCACAATCTCTTCACTGTCCTCTGGCGTTTGCCAGAGTTGCTCGGCGGGGGCAGTGACGATAGGTTGATCTAACAAGGGAAATGAAAGAACGTCGGTGGGTTTGTCCTGTTGACGATATTGTCTGTTCATCTCACGAATGCCATTGTCATCGGTCAAGAGGAGCGTCAGCATAACGGGACGGGTGATGTTGACTGCTTGCAGTGTAGACATGACGATACTATCGAGATCAATCGTCGAAAGCAACTGTTCAACGGCTGTATTCTGATTGTCATCGCCAATGCTGATATACAGTTCCATTTGTGGATGTTCTTGCATCGTAGCTAAGTATCCTTATGCATAAAATGGTAGGCGTGATGAATCACGCCTACGCACCATGTGATTTGTTACACACGACCATCATGTCCCTATAGGTTGGTGCGACATTTCGCGCAGGTAGGCCCTTATGCGGTTTTGCGCATGGCTTTCCGTCGTCGCGCGGCCTCTTTTCTCTTGCGCTTCATGCTGGGCTTCTCGAAGTGCTCCCTGCGGCGTGCTTCCGCGAGGATGCCTTCTTGCTGAATCTTGCGATTAAAGCGTTTAAGAGCCGTTTCAAACGATTCATGTTCGTTGATTTTTATTTCCACCAGGATTTCCCCCCTCTCGTGGCCTATTTGAAGGAAAGAGGTAGGCAGCATTACTACCTACCTTCCTTGTGGACCTGCGGGAAAATTATAGTGCAGACCTATTGCACTGTCAAGGGTTTGGCCGTTTGGGGTTGCTTTACTGGTTGTCTTGAGGCTTTCTTGCCAAAAGCGATCAGGAAGACGACCAGACCAATCACGAGAATGCTGAACAGGCTAATTGTGCGATCAAGCAAAATGGCGGCTGCGGTCATGTTGGAGGCATTTGGGCCATGATAGAAGAGCGCAATCATCGCTAGCATACCTGCTTCGACTAGACCAACGCCACCGCCTGTTGCGGGCACGATGGTAAGCAACGCCTCACCCAGACCGATAAAGATGGTCGCGGTCAGGATATGTACGGGGTCGCCAGGGATCAGGTTAAGGGCCATTGCGACAAAGAAGAAACGTAGCGATTCGCATAGCCAAACGACAACGGTTAGCGCGGACAGTATGGGGAGACGGCGGAATGAACCAAGCATACCTTCTTGCAAATGGTAGTATTGGGGACGGAAACGAGCAGGCACAATCCGCGCGATTGGCTCACGTGCGATGCGCAGGACAAAGAGTGCCGCGATACCCACAAAAACGGCGACGAGTGTGACCTCAAGACCAAGCTCTAATTGCTTGGGGAGCTGCTCATGCAGGCTAATGATGATGGATGGGATGAACAGTAGCAACAGCACTATCAGGTCGAGGAGGCGTTCTGCCAGTACAGTACCAAAGCTGCGCGTCGTTGAAACGTTAATCTCCTGTCGCAACAGGTATGCGCGATAGAGGTCACCTAACTTGGCGGGTACAACCACATTAGCAAAGAAGGAGATGTAGATGATCTCCACAATCTTCCAGAAGCCGGGGAGATGGACGCCATTTTCTTTCCTATAGCCTACATTTTCCAGTAACAAACGCCAGCGTAGAGCGCGTACAGGGAAAGAGAAATAGTAAATGGCGAAAGCGGCGAGAAAGAACAGCGGATTGGCTGTGCGTAGTGCGGACCATGTTTTTTGTGGGTTAATATTGGCTTTTTGGGCAAAGAAGACTAGCGCGATAACCACAATCACCAGTGGGACGATGGTGCGCCAATTTAACAAGCGTTTGCTGAGAGAGAGCTGTTCGCGGGTAATTTCGGGATCTTCAGTATCTTTAGTAAGTGTTTCTTGTGTATGGTTAAGCATTTCTTGCCGTTTATGTTCGGCTAGATCAGCGGTTTGTGCGTCTTGAGAAGATGTAGCAGAATTCTGCGGGTTATCAGTAATCAAAATGTCCTCCATTACTACCTGTGTTACGTGTTACTCCCTCTAGACGGATAAGAGCAATTAGGAGTAACGCAAACAGATTTGCCATACTGTGGACATACAGGTTATCCACCATGTTATGTACACACACGGAGAGCAAGGCTGCGAGCAAGCCGAGAGCCAAAGCGCGATCATTGGTAAGTTGGATCATAAGTTGCTGTGAGTGTGTAATTGCTCGCGTCGTCATGCCTGCTAGCGGGTGTGTACGTTGTTGTTTATGTTGTCGATAGCGGGCGTTTATTGTGCGAAAGGCGCGTGCGCCAGCAACGAAGATCGCGATCAAGAAGAGTAGGAAAGCGAGCAGACCGATAATACCCGTTTCGGCTGCCATATTGATATAGAAGTTATGGGCGTGGCCTAGAGAATTGACGAAAATGGTAATGTGAAATTGGGCATAAGCGTCGGGATAGTTGCCAATGCCGACCCCAGTAAAGGGGTGTGTCACAAACATGTTAATGCCTGCAATCCAGTGGGCCAGACGTTCTGCCGTTGAGTAGTCCTGCGAACTGGGGGCTACAAAGGAAATTTGTACCAGTCCGAGGATTCGTAGTATGGGATTGAGCAGGCGCGAGGGTACAACGCCAGCGAGATAGCCCGCGACCACGAGTAATGAGCCGACTGCACCTACCGCGATCAATTTGCGCAGATAGGGTATGCCGATCGTGACGACAAAGATCAATACTGTGGCAAGGGCAATCTCGCCGCCACGCGATTGCGAGAGAAGCTCCGCGCTCACCAGGAGTAGCGTCGTGATACCCGCTAGAATACGTGTGCGCGCTGTAGTGCCAAGCAGAGTCAGGGTCAGGGCGACAGCTAGCGTCATATTGATGTAGCCAGCGTAGGGATTGGGTTGGTCAAAGGTGCCATAGACGCGCAGGCTTGCATCGCGAATGAAAGCCTGTGGGCCGATATTGAAAAAATCTTGGATATACCCATAGAATGCTTGTGAGATAGCCGCCAAAAACATGATGATGACCAGGGTCCAAATGTGTTGTCGGGTACGCAGATAGCGCGCACCAAGCAGGACGACAATCCCGAACTCCAGCCATTTTGCCACCTCTTTCAAGCTCGATTTAACGCTAAACGCGCCAGTCATAGAGACAAGGATAGCCAGGAGGAAGACAAGGATGGCGACAAGCAAGTAGCGTGGAATACCCGTTGGTTCATCGTCAAGGGCGTGTTCAGCAAGGCCCGTGCGTGTCAAAAATGGGCGCAGTGTATAGCTCATGAGCCAGCTAAGCGCGAGCAGGCCAACGAGTATGTCGGCACTGGTGAGGTTGAGTCCACCCAGGTTGATCTGATCGAGCGACCCCCAGGGAATAGCTATAGGGAGCAGGTAAAGTGCGACACGGGGGCGCACAAGAGTCCAGAAAACGACGATCAGATAGAGGGGGATGCGAATATTCCAGGGGCCATGTAGAAATAGCAGGCAGAAAATCGCCAAAAGACCACCCAGCAAACCTGTAAGATTTGCTGCGGTGGCGTATATCCAAAGCCATGCGATGTACTTGACAAGCAACGAGTCGTGTGTGGGTCTGGCTCGTTCCTCAAGTTCCAGTTGATACATCTCTCTTTTTCCTAACGAATGGTTGAAAGGAGTGCTGTATGGCTGTGAAACCACTCGATTGTGCGTTTCAGGCCTTCTTCCATTCCTACCTTGATCTGCCAGCCAAGAACCTGCTGGGCTTTTGTGATATTTGGGCGGCGGCGTTCGGGATCGTCAATACGGCTTGATTCGTACTCTATCGTGGATGAGGCATTGCAGAGGCGAATGATCTTCTCGGCATATTCCTGTACGGTATGCTCTTCCGGGTTGCCGAGATTGAAAACCTCGCCCGTTGTACCTGCGTGGAACATTGCCAGCATTAAACCTTCAACCAGATCGCTAACATAGCAGATGCTCCGTGTCTTCTTGCCATCACCGTAGATGGTCAACGGTTCGTTTTTCAATGCCTGCGTGATGAAATTGGGGATCATGCGCCCGTCGTTGATTTGACTATTGGGGCCATAGGTATTGAAAATACGGACGATACGCACATTGGTCTGATATTGTCTGTAGTATTCCATTGTGAGTGTCTCGCCCAGACGTTTGCTCTCATCATAGCAGGCGCGAGGCCCAATCGTATTGACGTTGCCCCAATACGCTTCTGTCTGAGGATGGACCAGTGGATCGCCATAAATTTCTGACGTGGAAGAGACCAGAAACATGGCGTTCTGTTTGCGAGCCTGCTCCAACATCATATGGGTTCCCTGGCTATTAACAAGAATAGTTTCAATTGGGTGTTCCATATATCCGATAGGACTGGCTGGACTGGCAAGATGGAAAATAGCATCGGCTTCAAAGCTTATTGGTTGTGTCACATCATGCTGAATAAAAGTAAAATGAGGATTATTGTGTAATGATTCAATGTTCTTCGCTGAACCTGTAATAAAATTATCAAGACACAGAACTGTGTGTCCATCATCTAATAGACGTTTGCAGAGATGGGAGCCAATAAAACCTGCTCCTCCGGTAACAACAACTTTCAAAGAAAAGGACCTCCCATAGTATAGTCGCAAGTACGTACAACATATTCCGATCTCTCCTCTTAGACTATGAGACGCGGAACAGGTGATAGAAATACCTTGATAAACGTTTTTCTACTGTTGTATCTTAGTGAAAAGACGAATTGGCGGTATGAAGGTAACGATAATAGCACGGTTAGAGCGATCTGCCTGTGCTTGTGCAGTTTTTTAAGCACAACAGTTGCGCGTAGATCATATTTTGGCAAGTGTAAAGAAAGGGGAGCGTTCGATGGCTCGTATTCTCTCTCGTGCTGACGTTCAACGTTGTCTGACTATGTCTGAAACGCTTGAAATAATGCGAATTGCTTTTACCGCGCTCGCAAACGGACAAACGTTGATACCGCAGAGAACCGCACTTGCATTACCCGAACAAGGTGTTGCTCTATTTATGCCCTCTTTGTTACAAACGGAGCAACAGCACGCTTTGGGCCTTAAGATCATCACGGTGATACCCCAAAATCCGTTTCGTAAGTTGCCGCGCAGTTATGCTTCTATCTTACTTTTGGATCCGCTTACCGGGCGTACTTTAGCGGTTATGGAAGGCAGTTGGCTCACGGCGATGCGCACTGGAGCTGCGTCTGGTCTGGCTACGGCCTTGCTGGCGCGACACGATGCCGATGTACTGGCCCTCTTTGGCGCGGGAGCGCAGGCCGTGACACAAGCCCTTGCCGTTCACACGGTGCGCCCACTGCGCGAAATTCGTGTCGTCAATCGTAGCGATGAGCATTATCAGCAGTTTGTGACATGCTTGCAAGCATTGCTCGGGACAGCGTGCCCGCCGATTGTGCGTGCTGCAACGGCGCGTATGGCCCTAACGGATGCCTTGCTGGTGGTCTGCGCGACGGCAGCTACAGCACCGTTATTTGCCTATGAAGATGTGATGCCAGGAGCGCATATTAACGCGATTGGCGCGTTTACGCCGCAGATGTGTGAAGTTGGTCCCGATACTTTGGCGCACGCGCATATTGTCGTCGATCAGCGCGAAGCTACGTCCATCGAGGCTGGGGATTTGCTGCAAGCCTATGAACGGGGCATGATTGCGCCTCTCGCTACGCTGCCAGAAATCGGTGAACTCCTCACTGGCAAGGCAACAGTTGCGCGGCAAGCGGCAAATCTCACGTGCTTCAAATCGGTTGGAATCGCCGCGCAAGATGCCGCAACCGCGCTACATGTGTATCAACGTGCCTGCGCAATGCAGATTGGCGTCGAAGTTGAGGTGTAATAGACATGCTTTATGATGCGCGCTGTTTCCGTTGCCAGCGGCGATAGAGTACCTCGTCGCCCCAACTGAGGAAACCGCTGGTAGTAAAGCCATGTACGATAATCACGGCCAGCAGACAGCGTGGGTCAGGTTGTAGCAGATAGACGAGGCTGAAGACAAGCCCTGCCAGTCCAACACCGCCAACACTGCGCCAACTCCATTTGCCCAGGCGATGATACAGCGTGTATGCCGCCGTGCTGACCAGCCAGCCCCAGCCGAGCCAGCCTGTCCACTGCGTGACTGCTGCCAGCAGGAAGCCACGAAAGAAGAGTTCTTCTACGGGACCATTGATAAACAGGTAGAAAAAGCTTTGCAAGAGGTGGTCGCTGACCGTCGGCCAGCGAAACCAGGGGCCAACCACGTACATGCGATAGGCCGTCGCGAAAGCTGCCATCAGGATACCAATAACCAGTCCTTCTATGACCTGCTGTGGTATGTCATGTAGCGTCAAACCGAGAAACGCGAGTGGAAGATGGAGTACGACGATGTAGATAAAAGGAACTGCGGTCATTGGGAGGATGCGCATAAGCATATCGGGCCACATCCAATGCCAGGTATCGGCAACAGTAGAGCGCACAACTTGGGGCTGTTTTGATTGTGTTGTTGACACGCGAGTTCCTCTTCTGGGTAAAAAGGTCTGATTTGCCTGAGTGGTAGCCATATATTACACATACTTTCTTGCTCTGTTAAGTAATGTTAATTGATTGTTAAGTAAGTGTAAAACAATGGCTATCGTTTGTCCAGTGCTATTGTTCTGCTAGTTGGGCCAGCCCTTCCTGCGCCTCTTCGCGTGAAAGGTTCCCATGCTGTAAATCACTTTCTGTCTTGGCGAGCAGACGTTGATAGAAGGCACGCCCCTCTGCGCGTAATGTGGCGTCGTGCGTAGCGTTCTCTAATAGCTCGAAAAGTGTATCTTCGGCCTTCGCATACTGACCAGCCAGTTCATAATAACTAAAGAGCATGTTTTTGCTTGCAACGGGTAGTTCATAGTCAGTGAGCAATGGAAGGAGTTCCTCGACAGTGATGGGCAGGGTATACTGGCTTGTTGTATGTTCCTGTATATGCAGCATTAGCAGCAAATTGAGAGCTTTCAGGTAGCGGTAGTAGCTTTCTTTCGCATTCGCCATTTCACTGTAGATGTCGCCTTCTGCTTTGACGAGGCTGATGACCCAAAGGCATTTATCAATATTGAGTGTGCCAAAGGGCGAGAGCATCTGCAACAAAACTTCATCTGGCATGGCGTTAATCATGCTAGAAGTCAAGCCAACGCTATTGAACAGGAGATCGTCAATGTAGATGAGGGCGTCTTCGTGCTTGTTGCGCTGGCGTAGCCCAAGAATAATCGCCAGTTCGCGCCCGATGCGTTCCGCGAGGCGCAGAATATAGTCTTTATTTATCATCGCTCTCTCATTGTGTGCTCTCGGATATAATCGTATGGGCGTGATGATGTTGTGTAACAAATCAAAAAGGGAATTGTCCGCATTATTTTGTTGAATACGATAATCACGCCCATATGATGGCCGTTTTATTCTGCCAGCCGTGTGATGGCTTGCGCGATGCGCCGCATTGTGACCTCGCGCCCCAGAACCTCCATCATCTCGAAGAGTGGGGGCGTGGCAGTGCGCCCGCTCACGGCAGTGCGAACCGCGCCCAAGAGCTGACCGACTTTGAGTTCAAGCTCTTTCGCCAGATCGCGCATAGGTGTCTCCAGAATGGTATGCTCCCATTCTGGCAGGCTGGCGAGCAGATCGCGGGCCTTTTCGAGAGAGGAGCGCGTCCGTGCAGCATCCATGCCTTTCTGGATCAGCAGAGCAGTATCATAGCTGATCTCCTGCTCATAGAAGAAGGAGACGACATGAGCAGCTTCGCCGAGCGTTTTGAGCCGCTCGTGCTCCAGATGGAGAACGCGCGTGGTGTATGGAATATCGAGTGGCCGCTGAACGCTATCTGGCAGTCCACCTTCGGCCTCTGGTCGCTCTAGATAAGGTAGCGCGCGGCGCACCAGCTCGTCGAGCGGAAGTTGGCGAATATAGTAGCCGTTCATCCACAGCAGTTTATCGGGGTCATAGATGCCGGACGCGACACCGATGCGCTCAAGCGTGAAGGCGCGAATCAGTTCCTCGTGCGTGAAAATCTCGGTTTTGTCATCATAGGACCAGCCGAGCAGAGCCATGAAGTTAAACACGGCCTCTGGCAGATAGCCCTCGCGCTTGAAATCGGACCAGGAAGGGGCATTGCGTCGCTTGCTGAGCTTCTTCTTATCTTTGCCCAGGATGTTTGAGACATGGTAAAGCAGTGGTGGCTCCCAGCCGAGAGCCTGATAAATCTGGATATGTAGTGGCGCGCTCGAAATCCAATCCTCGCCGCGCAGGACGTGCGTGATATTCATCAGATGGTCGTCTACCAGATGTGCGAGGTGATAGGGAGCCAGGCCATTCGACTTGAGGATAATCATATCGTCAAGGTTGCTATTTTTGAAAACCATGTCGCCGTGTAGCTCGTCATGCACGACGGTCTCACCGTCGAGGGGCATGGCGAAGCGCACGGTATAGCTGCGATCACTGGCCTCTAGCGCGGCGCGCTCCTCTGCGCTCAGATAGCGGCAGTGGCGATCATAGCGCGGAGGCAGTTTTTTCGCCTCCTGCTCTTTGCGCATGGCCTCTAAACGCTCCTGTGTGCAGTAACAGCGATAGGCATGACCAGATGCGATCAACTGGTGCGCGTAATACTGGTGCAGGGCTTTGCGCTGTGTCTGATAGTAGGGACCATAAGGACCGCCGACAATTGGCCCCTCGTCAATGTCCATGCCAAGCCATTCCATGCCTCGTAGAAGATCGTCAACCGCACCCTCTACTGTGCGTGTCGTGTCTGTATCTTCGATGCGGAGGATGAATTGGCCTCCGCAGTGGCGAGCATACAGCCAGCTAAAGAGGGCCGTGCGGAAGCCTCCGATATGCTGAAAACCGGTAGGACTGGGTGCGAAGCGCAGGCGCGGCGTTTTAGTCGGTGTGGCCTCCTGCTGCTCCACTGTGCGATTGTCGATCTGTGTCATAAAACCACCTTTACTAAATTGCGACATTACGGCACCATTCTAACATAAAGTACCATGCTCTGAATAGGATGTTGTATGCTTTTTCTAGAGATTTGCGTCTCTTTTTATGAGTGGCAACTAGCCAGGAAAGGATGAAATTGTTGTCCAACGTTGCTCCTGCTCTTTCATACTTATTGCCTCTATCGACAACTGTCTCGCCGCAAGGGGTGATTGCTATTGCCGGACATGCCGTGTCTGCTCTTGCCGCGCAGTATGGCACGCCGCTCTATATCTATGATCACGCAACGATCGAATCTGCGTGCAATGACTATCAACATGCCTTTCAAGAGGTGTATCATGCCTCTCCTGTACGAATGCTCTACGCGAGCAAAGCGTACCTCTCACCCGCGCTCGCCCGTCTGCTCGCTGAGCAAGGCTTTGGGCTAGATGTTGTCTCGGCGGGCGAGTTATTGGTGGCGCAAGCGGGACAGATGCCGATGGAGCGTGTCTCATTTCACGGCAATAACAAGAGCGAGCGAGAGTTACGGCAGGCTCTCAGTATGGGTGTGGGATGCATTGTGCTAGATAACTGGTATGAACTGGCATTGCTAACACACCTCGCGCAAGAGACCGCGACTCGCCCGCGCGTCATGGTGCGTGTTGCGCCAGAGGTAGAGACGAACACGCATCGCTATTTGCAAACCGGACATGCCTCCGCCAAATTTGGCTTTGCTCTGAGTACTGGCGAGGCGCGTGCCGCTATCCTGCGTATACTAGATGAGCGAAGCCTGGATTTAGTCGGTTTGCACGCTCATAGTGGCACAATGCTACGTGAGGTTGCGTCTTATCAGATGACATTACACCGCCTATTGGAACTGGCAACCGATATCTACCGCGAGTGCGGCTGGTGGCCTGCGGAGATCAGTCCTGGTGGTGGCTGGGGTATTCAGACAGTTGATGTACCAGAGATGCCTGCTATCTTACAACTGGCGCGTGCGTTTGAAGATTGTATGCGTGAAACGTTTTCTTCTTTAGAGCTAGCTTTACCAGTTCCCACGCTTGTTATTGAGCCGGGACGCTCGCTGATTGCGCGTGCGGGCGTGGCCGTGTATCGGGTTGGGGCGCGTAAGGTCACACCGGGCGGGATAACCTATCTCTTTGTCGATGGGGGGATGGCCGATAATATCCGTCCTGCGTTGTATGGGGCGCACTATACTGCGCTTCCTGGTGAGCGTGCATTGGCAGTGCCAGAAGAACAGGTCTGTGTAGCTGGGCGTTACTGTGAGTCGGGTGACGTATTGATTGAACAGGTTGCATTGCCGCGTATGGATGCAGGTGAACTCCTCTTGCTACCTACAGCTGGAGCCTACTGCCTGCCAATGGCAAGTAACTACAACCTCGTGCCGCGACCTGCCGTAGTATTGGTGAGTGAACAGGGGTGTCTGCTGATGGAACGCCGTGAAACAGAGAATGATCTTCTAAAGAGATATGGGTAAGCGACGATAACATCAGAGAGATGTTGGTGCTGTATGTGTGTTTGAATGATGAAACGCCAGGATAAGAGGGCGTTGGAGAATGTAAAATGAAAAAATGGCAGCAAGGGCCTGATAAACCACCAGAGATTTTTGACGAGCACAACGAGCCAACTGAGCCGCTGCCCCCGTTACCTATGCAGGCCTTTGTGGATAGTAATACGTTGCCTGATGCGCCAACCGAGCCGTTTGTGCAGCCCCCATTAGTGCTATCTAATCCCTTGTATCATCCTGCCTCAGCGTCGATTCCCGCAATGCCCGTGGATGCACAGGCCGAGTTGCCCCCGCTGAGCTATCCCATGCTACCCGACCTGCCAAATGAGCGGCAGGAAGCCCCTTCATTGACTACAAAGGGGCCAAAGCGGAGCATGACGCCACAGATTGTTGGCCTCTGCTTTGTTGCTGTACAACTACTCTTACTGATCCGTTTTGTGCTAAAAATGATCAATTTCTCTGCCGATACAACATGGGTGGGCGTGATCTATGCGATAAGTAATCTCTTTGTTTTCCCTTTTGATCTGCTCATGCAGAGCATAAAACTACCTATCACCATTAACGTCGAATTCTATACGTTATTGGCAATATTGATCTATGGGTTCCTATCGCGGTTACTGGTCAAACTCTTAAAGGCTTTACGGAAATCTTGATATTAGTCTTTGCCAAACTCGTCGAGGACATCCAGGCTATTGATGAAATCGCGATAGGCATCAAGATTGTCGGCCTCAGATTCAGACTCAGCACGCTTCTGCTCGGCACGAGAACGGGGCGTCTGGGCTTCATCGTTCGGCTCGATAATGACCCCAGCACGATCCAGCACGCTTTCTTCGACGAAGATGGGTGCCTTAGCACGAACCGCCAGGGCGATGGCATCGCTGGGGCGTGAGTCGATCTTTACATGTTGGCCTGCCACGTCCAATACAATGCGCGCGTAGAATACATCGTCAATCAAATCAGAGATAACGATGCTGACAATTTTTGCCCCTAACTCTCCAATGACATTTTTCAGCAGATCATGAGTGAGCGGTCGAAGTGAGGTCGTTCCTTGAAGTTCGACGGCAATCGCGTATGCCTCCGCATGTGCTATCCAGACGAAAAGATAGCGTTCTTGCTTCGCTGTTTTCAAGATGACCACTCGCTGTTGCGTCGCCAGGTTAATTCGCACGCTCTCAACTGTCATCTCAACCATGTTGTTTGACTCTCTCTTTCATGGTCCTTGTCCGTCGAATATCCGACGCCCCTATTGTACACCTATCCGAGTATGGGGCGCAATAACAGGTGTAAGTTCAAAGCACTCTCCGGCTATCCCACTTACCTACCTTACCATACGTCCCACCTTATAAATCGAGTATAGCAAAACATACCCATGATTCCAAGTCTTTTGCAGCGAAAAGGAAAAATTGCTTGAGGTCTTGCCCTCGACTTATTTTGTCATGCTCTCTTTCTCTGAAATATGTTCAGAAAATCCGTTCAAAAAAGTCTTGTCTACGCATAAAAGGTATGGTATGATATATTTTGAATAGCTGTTCTAAGTAGTGGCGGAATGTATTTTCAAGACCCAGAAGAGAAAGGTAGGAAGAGACGCTATGTCATCTTCGGAGCAAACCAGCGAGATGCAAAATCGCATGTATAGATTTATTGAACAATACATGCAACGTGAAGGCATGCCTCCCACAAATCGCGAAATAGGTCAGGCGTTAGGCATTGGCAGTACCGGCCATGTGGATTACCATTTGACAATTTTAGAGAAAAAGGGCTTGATTTCTCGTCAGCCCAAGAAGAGTCGTGGTATCAAGCTGACTGAGCGAGCGACACAGACGCAGGGTATACCGGTTATTGGTTCTATTGCAGCAGGTGAGCCGCTAGACATTTTTACAGACACCGATCAGCGGACAGTGGACCTCGGACGGGGCAATATCGATAGCGAAAATGCCTACGCGCTGGTCGTCAAAGGCCGCTCAATGATTGAGGAGCATATCTGCGATGGCGATTATGTTGTGATTAAGCAGCAACATACATGCCAAAATGGCGATATTGTCGTTGCCGTGCATATACCCGATGGGATTCAGGGCAGCGCGACGCTCAAACGCTTCTTTCAGGAGAAAGAGCATGATCGCGTGCGTCTCCAGCCCGCTAATTCTGAATTAGAGCCTATTCTCATTCCGAAAAGCGTGTGGGATCGCGAGTGGCAGATTCAGGGCAAGGTTATTGCGATTTTCCGCCAGTATGGGAACGCGGCCTGAGCTTCACGCCGCTGAAACTACTTATAATTTTGCATTCACAAGGCAGCTAAAAGTTGTGCTAGTGTCTGACACAGCCATATGCTTTGCTGCCTTTGCTATTTGCTGAGTCTTTGCCGCTATTTCGTCTTTCTACTGCTGTTTCCTGCCTATCCCTCTTGTAGTCCTCTCGTCATTCTGGTATACTAAATCTGACAGGTAGTAGTCTCCATATATGTATGAATTTCACAAGTGGAGATGAAGTATATTGCGGGTGCTGCTCAGAAAGGAAGCGCGATGAAGGCTGTTGCAACGGCATTAGTGCTGATCGCGGGTGCTGCTGTGGTTCTCTGGTATGGAAATACGCTCAATTCCTGGATTCTTGGCGGTTTGATCGGTGGACTGGCGGCTCTTCTTCTGAGTATTCCAATTTCTCTAACGGTGTTTTCCTATCTTTCCCGTCGCCATGACGAGCAATTGCGCGCTGAAGTGCAGGAAGAGATGCAGTTAGCGCAAATGCATGAATATACGCATGCCGCAGCTCGTGTTCCCCAGCGAGCGATGCTGATTGAAGAGTATGCAAGCGAGGATGAAGATGGCAGAGAGCCTGAACAGGCCTCACGCCGACAGTTCTCTCCAGCACGTGCATATGAGCCTCGGCCCCAAACTCACCATCTGCCAGTGCCAGCCTCTTCAATGGAGGTGCAAAAAATAGAAACTGGTCGTCAATCTCTTATCTATGGCAATAGCACCTACATCCCCGATGGCGCGTATCAGCAGCGACCCACTCCTCCTGTAAGGGGCAAAGAGGGTACGGATAAACGGACTACGCGCAAGATCGAATATCCTGGCTTTCATGGCTATCAGCCCGGTTCCAGGCGTGGGCAGTTGCAAGCCGCGGCTTTGCGAGAGGCAAGGCGAGAGGCGATACAGGATGATGGTGTGGACGACGAGCAATCTGCACGAACCACGCGCCGTCTCGCTTCTAATCCGCTCAACGCGATTATTGAAGAGCAGCGCTCACGCAGCAAGCAACAGCAGACACAGCATGGCACTCGTCGACAAGCCATGCAGCAAACACGCCGTATTATAGACGCGCCTGCGCGCTCCGCGAACAGCCAGCGCCTGCTCCCGCAAGGTCAGACTCCCACACGTACTCCACGCTCTGAACCACAAACCGATTACCTCCAAGGTCAATCTATGCACCAGACCGACCTGCATGCCGCGCAGCTTATGCGTAATACACACATACAAGCGCAATCCTCCGTGGAGGAGACTGGACCAATACAGCACACGCTTCTGCGGCGCGCACCCTACCTTTATGAGGACGATCCTTTACGTCAGCAGTTAGCGCAACAGCTTGACTCGACGCCGCCCGTGCGACGTTCCTCGCGTCGTCCTATGCCGGAAGAGGAATAAATTCGTACTATTGATGAGCCTCTTTTGCTACCTGTGCTAGTCGCCGTGCGTAATCTATGATATAGTGTGGCGAAAGCGTCTGTTTGTATAAGGAGGCTGTCTCGTTGTTAACTCATTTAACTGACACATTGACACAATTAATTACAAATCTCTATATCTCAACTGGTCTGTTAGGTATAGTTATTGCTATGGCTCTTGAAAGCTGTTGTATTCCTCTCCCCAGTGAAATTGTTATGCCACTCGCGGGTATTATGATTGCTAGCCATAAAATTCTCCAGGGAACCAGTACTGGCATGGCCTTGATACTGGTTGCGCTGGCGGGTGCTATTGGATGTTTGATTGGTTCTATCGCAGCTTATGGTATCGGCTATAGCGGTGGTCGCCCCTTAATGCTCAAATATGGGCGATATGTTTTGATTTCTCAGCATGATGCGGACAAAGCTGATGAGTTTTTTCAGCGGTGGGGAAGCGCGACGGCCTTCTTCTCGCGTCTCTTGCCTGTAGTGCGTACCTATATTTCGTTGCCAGCAGGCATTTCTAAGATGCCGTTCGTTAAATTCTGTATCTATACTTTCCTGGGATCGTTTCCCTGGAGCCTGGGTCTGGCATATGTGGGCCTGCTCCTCGGCAACAATCTGAGCAAGCTCAGTTCGGTCTTCCATAGTCTCGATATCGTGATCCTTATCGCTCTCGTGATCCTGGTTGTCCTCTATGTGCGCCGCCATCTGAGAAATGATAAAAAAGCGCGTGAAGCCGCCGCAATGCAGAATCAGCAAGCTCCCGCAAGCCCAGCCCAGACATGGGGCCAACCTGGACAGCAGTGGAGCCAAATGCCCGGTCAGCCACAAACGTTTGCGCAAAATCCGCAACAGTGGGGTCAGCCAGTCCCAGTGTCACAGCAACCCCTGCCGCAACAGCAACGGGGCCAGCAGGCTGTGCCGCAGCCGCAACCGTGGGGGCAACCAGTGCCGCAACAATGGGGACAGGCTCCTAATCAAGGACAACAAACGTGGGGTCAGCCGCAACAACCCCAGCAACCGCAACAGCAATGGGGACAGGTGCCTAATCAAGGACAACAAACGTGGGGTCAGCCGCAACAACCTCAGCAACCGCAACAGCCGTGGGGACAGGCGCCTAATCAAGGACAGCAGTCGTGGGGTCAGCCGCAACAACCTCAGCAGCCGCAACAACCACAACAGCAATGGGGTCAATCACAGTTCCCCCAGCATCCTGGTTATCCCCAACAACCTTTTGCAGATGATGATCGCACAATTCGCCGCTAAACGATAGGTAGAGCGCAAGCCTGTTCTCTCATGCAAGAGAGCAGGCTTTATTTATTGCTGTTCTTTCGTTGCGACCTCAACCTCTTGTACAGGCAAAGCTGTACGCAGGGCGATGGGCGTGATGGCGATCAGAAAGCCACGCTTGCCGCCGTTAATGTAGATGCGTTCAAGGGCGAAAATGCTCGCTTCAGCATAGACGGGCAGCGTTGTGCGTGTGCCAAAGGGACTGATGCCGCCGACAAGATAGCCCGTGTATTTTTGCGCAGTGGTGACATCACATGGTATGATCTGGCGCGCACCAAGCGCACGGGCAAGCTGGCGTGTCGAAACCTCGTAATCTCCATGCATTAATACCAATAGAGGCGAGCGTGTGTTAGTCTGCATCACCAGGGTCTTGATAACGGCATGCTCTGGCACCTGGAGCGTTTCTGCTGCATGCTGCGTGCCCCCATGCTCTTCATAGGGATACAGGTGCGGCTCGAATTCAATCTGTTTTTCGCGCAAGAAGCGCACTGCTGGCGTAACCGGATAATTCAGCTTACTCATAATTCCCACCACGACAAATATTACTATCCGAGCAGAGATAAGAGCTGAAAACGGATATCTCTGACAGGATTTTTAATGGTATTATACAATAGAGTCTGAAGGGAGGACATGTATGGCTACTCGTTCATCGTCCCCTTTTTGCCGAAGCAGATGTCGAGGATGAGATTGATGAATAAACGCGATAATTGCCTCCTTGTAAGGATTGACAAATCCTGGTGAGAGTGATACAGTAGTAACAGAAACTTTGCAGAATAAAGCAAAAGTGCGTAGGAAAGGATATTTCTCTCGTATGACACAGAGACACGCGACTCTTCTTCGTAAGAGCAGCCTACTTGAGCTTCGGTCCCTTACCCTTAGATGCGTCGCTCAGGGCTTTGCGATCAATGTTGTACAGAGAACGTTTCCGCACTAACACATCGCAAGATACCAGCACAGGCCGTGAGCGACATGAAACGCTCACGGCTTTTTGTGCTTTTCACAATGGCTGTGGCAGAATCTCCACAGCCATTTTTTATGTCTGATGTCAGGTTGGCAAATAATCGCAAACAGATGTTACTTGTCCAATCAGTACCACATCACAAAGATGTACACAACAAAGGAGCACGTACTCATGCCGATGCAACGAGGACCAATTACCAAATATCGTCCCTTCCCCTCTATTGATCTGCCAGACCGCCAGTGGCCGTCACACGCCATTGAGCGTGCGCCCATCTGGTGCAGTGTTGATCTGCGCGATGGTAACCAGGCCTTGCCTATCCCGATGGGCGTCAAGCAAAAGTTGGAGATGTTTGATCTGCTGGTCGATGTTGGTTTCAAGGAGATTGAAATCGGTTTCCCAGCCTCTTCACAGATCGAGTTTGATTTCATTCGTCGCCTCATCGATGAGGATCGTATTCCTGACGACGTAACCGTACAGGTATTAGTACAGGCCCGCGAAGAGTTGATTTTGCGCACATTCGAGTCTCTGCGCGGTATCAAGAGAGCGATTGTTCACCTGTACAATTCGACCTCACCCGCGCAACGGCGCATTGTATTTGGCCTGGATAAGCAAGGCATTGTCGATATCGCCACGCGTAGCACCCGCCTTGTCAAAGACCTGCTCCCCACCCTCCCCGGTACAGATGTCACCTTCCAGTATTCGCCCGAAAGTTTTGCTTTAACCGAGGTGGATTTCGCCCTGGAAATCTGTGAGGCGGTTGTCGATGTCTGGCAGCCGACGCCTGAGAAGAAAATTATCCTGAACCTGCCGGAAACCGTGCAGATCGCTACGCCCAATGTCTATGCCGACCAGATTGAGTGGTTCTGTCGCCATATGCGGCAGCGCAATGCAGCCATGATTAGTGTCCACACACATAATGACCGGGGAACCGGAGTGGCGACAACCGAACTAGGCTTGATGGCAGGTGCGGAGCGCGTCGAGGGCACGTTGTTCGGCAACGGTGAGCGCACTGGCAACGTTGATATCATCACTGTTGCCCTTAACATGTACATGCAGGGCATTGACCCACATCTGAATTTCAGCGATATTAACGCTATTCGCGCTATCTACGAGAAATGCACGCGCATGCAGGTCCCGCCGCGCCATCCCTACTCCGGCGAACTGGTCTTTACGGCCTTCTCTGGCTCGCATCAAGACGCCATTCACAAGGGGATGGATGCTCTGGACCCATCGCCTGGCGCGGTCTGGGAGGTGCCATATCTGCCCATCGACCCGAAAGATATTGGGCGTACCTACGAGGCGATTATCCGCATCAACTCGCAGTCGGGCAAGGGTGGTGTCTCCTACGTGATGGAGAACGAGTTTGGCTTCCATCTGCCGAAAACGATGTGGGTTGAGTTCGGCAAGATCATCAATGTGGTTGCCGATGAGCGCGGCGAAGAACTCTCACCTTACGAGATTTATCAGGTTTTTGAGCGCGAATATCTGAAACAAGAGACGCCCCTGGCCCTCGAATCCTTCCGCACAGAAATGGTACAAGACGCGCCAGAGACTGATAGTGTAGAGTGTGTTGCACGAATCGCCTTTAATGGGCGTAAACACGAATTACGTGCGCGTGGCAACGGACCGATAGATGCCTTTGTGCAGGCACTAAATCAGGCCAAGATCGCTGAATTTAGCATCCTCTCCTACGCTGAGCACTCGCTTGACAAGGGGTCTGGTGCGCGTGCAGTCGCTTATATCCAGATACAGACGGAAGGTGACAAGACCTTTTTCGGCTCCGCTATCGGCACAAATATCGAGCATGCCTCGGTGAAAGCCGTGCTAAGCGCGTTGAATCGTGCCCTGAGCCGTAGCCTGCTGCTTGCAAGCGAGGCCAGCCACGACTAAACGCCCGTTGTTCCCCTGTTGAATGCAATTGATGGCATTTAACAAATGAATATGGGCGCGCGTTTATCCTGCTTAACAAATGAATATGTGTTCCGTAGGGGCGTGATTGATCACGCCCTCGTCCCCCGTTCGCATGGCCTCCCACACGGCTCCCCAGGCGGATTGGCCCACAGGCAGGACGTGATCAATCACGCCCCTACACCAATGTCCACATGAAATTTTTCACCACGATAAACATGTCCACACCACATTATTTGTTATAACTTATCATTATTCCTTTATGTCTGTTGTAGGCAGGGCAGCGGTAAAGGTGATGGGTAGATGTTGAAATCCGAACAGAGAAATTCCTTCAAGCAGTTCTGATGGTTGGTCAGGCGCGACGCGAAGGTCTGGCAGTTGTTCGATGAGTATGGGAAGAGCGGTGCATGCTTCAAGGCGTGCGAGCGGCGCGCCCAGACAGAAATGGATACCATGCCCAAAGGAGAGATGGTGATTGGGTGTGCGCGTGATCGTAAATTGTTCAGGTTCGGAGAACTGTCGTTCGTCGCGATTCGCTGATGCAAGCCAGCTGAAAACCCATGAGCCTGCTGGGATGGTTATATCATTGAGCGTAACCGCGCTTTTTGTGGTGCGCAATAATCTCCAAACGGGCGAGGCATAGCGTAGCACCTCTTCAACCGCTCCTGGCATCAACCCTGGCTGGGCGCGTAGCTGGTCCTGGGCGGCGGGATGCTCGCTGAAGCAGCGAATGGCCTGGCTGAGTAGATTGGTTGTGGTCACATGGCCCGCCAGCAGGAGCAGGATGCAGAAGCTAATGACATCCTCTAAGTGGAGCCTTTCACCTTCTATCTCGGCTGCCAGCAGTTCGCTCATCATATCTTTACGCGGTTGATGATGACGCTCTTCCAACAATGTTTTGAAGTAGTCATGCATCTCTTCAGCAATGCGCGTAAATTGTTGCGCCATGGCTGGCTGATTGATGAACCGCTCTATATCTGCGTCACTTAGCTGCGTTGCGAATAGCCCGTCGGCCCATTGTTTGAAGATTGGGCGATCAGAGAGTGGAACGCCAAGCATCTCGGCAATTACGGTTGCTGGCAAGGGATAGGCGAAATCTGTCACAAAATCCATATGGCCCCTGGCGCGTACCTTGTCCACTAGCTCCTGTGCGATAGCGGCGATCCGTTCTGCGAGCGAAGAGAGCGCGCGCGGCGTGAACGAGGGTGAGACCAGATTGCGATAGTGACGATGGAGCGGCGGGTCTATCTGTGTGAGCATCTTGCCAAAGCCGGGCGTACTATTTTCTTGGGTAGACGTTGTTGTGGCTGACTCTGCGCCAGCGACTCTTGGACGTGCAGACGAGAAGGTATGATAATCGCTAATAACGGTATTGACATCGGAAAAGCGAAAGATATGCCAGAAGCCACTACGTTCATCGCGCCAGACGGGTTGCGTGTCGCGCATTGTCTGGAACCACGCGTATAAATCCTGTACATCCTGTAATGTTGAGATTTTGTCTATCATGGTCGGCATCCTTTTAACATTCTATGCGCTTGTTCTACAGTTTATTTTTATTTTTATCTATCATTCCTATTGTAGTACGTCTAGCGAGGGTAGCAAAGATGGCAATGAACGGAGATACGATGTCTGTTATCACTGAACAGGTTCCTAATAGCGAGGCGGCGTTTTTGCTCCCGCTACTCTCAGACGCGGAGGAAGGCGAGGAACGCATACGCGCCACGCTGCTCGACCCGACCTGTGCCGCTTATGCATGCTGGTTAGATGGGCAACCGATGGGGGCAGCGGTCGTGCGCTGGGAAGAGGACGGGATGAGCGAGATTATCTACATCGCGGTTGCCGCTGATAAGCGTGGGCGTGGCTATGGCAAACAGATTATGTATGCTTTGCAGGAAGCGTTGCGCAAGCGCGGCGGGCGTGTCTTGCTGGTTGGCACGGCGAACGCTTCCCTGGAAAATATCGCATTTTATCAGCGGTGTGGTTTTCGCATGTTTGCCATCAGGCGCGACTATTTCTCGTACATCCAGCCGCCACTATTTGAGCATGGCATCCAACTTCGTGACATGCTCGTGCTGCGCTATGAGGTGGAAGATTAGCCCGGCAAGCT
>DAIDJF010000063.1 GCA_027451525.1 Ktedonobacterales bacterium | reverse complement strand
TTAATATGCCCTGTTCCTGAGCATCGAGCGGAACCTGACTTACCAGCTTTAGCTCGTTAAGAGCTTCTTGCAGTTTGCGCAGCGTCTCTAGTTCTTGCTGATACTTCTTGTCGCCCGATTTCGCGGCTTTCGTGGTGCGCTCAAGGCGTCGCTCAACGGTAGTGAGATCGGTCAGGACCAGTTCCGCATTGAGACTATCGAGGTCACGCATGGGATCGATGTTGTCATAGATGTGGGGTATATTGCCATTGGCGAAAGTGCGCAGGACGATTGCCAGGGCGTCGGCGTTACGGATATGACCGAGAAACTCCGCGCTCAGTCCCTCGCGTTTCTCTTTTGCGCCCTGTGCGGCCTGTCCCATGCCTGCCACATCGACAAACTCGACGGTTGTGGGTGTCACCTTCTTGGGATGAAAGATATCGGCAAGTGGTTGCAGGCGCGCGTCGGGAACCTGGACGATGGCAACGTTGGCCTGCACGGTGCTGGTCGCGTAGCCGCCAATGGGCGCGCCAGCCTTTGTCAGGGCGTTGAATAGGGTGGTTTTGCCGCTCTGGGGCAAACCAATAATACCAATTGTAAGAGCCATTGTAAAACAATCCTTTGCTGGATAGAATCTTGCTCGTGTATGAGGCGTTTCTCTCTTTCTGAGGAAGTCTATCATAGTGGCAATCCGCTGTCGAGAGGAAAGCCGTAGCGTATCAGGCTGTGATCAACGGAAATCGCTCGAATTGCTCCTTGACGATAAGCGCAAGAGACACTACAATATCAATACAAAGAAGGTGTCCCCATAGATGGAGGTCGTATTTCTATGCCATTGTTTGAATATTATTGTTCCAATTGCCAATCAAAATTTGAGTTGCTGGTGAGTCATAAGCACGCTGATGATGTCGTATGCATGAAATGTCATAGTGAGAAGGTGCGCCGTCTGCTCTCTGTGTTTGCCACGCCGCGTAGCAACGTGGCAACTGCCGATGGTGGCTCGGACTCCGCTCCTTCTATGGGGGGTTGCGGCTGTGGTGGTGGTAGCTGTGGTTGTCATTAGGCAGCAGGGATACCCATAATGTTCAATAAGGTCAGTTACCGACGGGGCGTGCTAGAGGGTGTCATTCTCTACACGCTTGGTCGTATCGGCGCACTCATCAATCCAGCGGTCTTTCCTGGCTGGGTGTTTGTTGTTGCCCCACTCATTTTTTTATCGCTTCAATATCTGCTCGCCCCCATGTGGGCCACACGCCGCATTGTATCGACCAAACGCGAACGTCTCAGCAAACGCTTCTGGCTGCTTGGGCCACGCCTTGCCGCGCTGTGTTTGGGGATTGATCTACTGATTACGCTGGCCTTTGGGATGCCCGTCAATCTCTTTGGCACGCAACAGGGATCGGTGCTGATGCGTCTGCTGACCAGCGGCCCCAATCATCTCACACTTGTTGACTTCGGCGTCTATGAACTCAAGACCGCTGCCCTGCTCTTCGCGCTCTTCACCCTCTGGGTAATCTGTATGCGCTTGGCCGTGGGTGGCTTCCTGCGTTTCACTATGCCAGCGGGCGGAAATCGCGTGACGCTCTAGCTTGACGCATGTTCTAGCATATGGGCAGGTGTGTTTTTGTAGATTGTGTACTACACAGCATACAAAAAGTTTCTAGCTGTTGCTTCTCACCTGCACATTTGTTACAATGTCGGTAACATGCGAAGTGGAGCTTTGTCTATTTTGGTTTGGTGAGACGAAAGGTACGGTAGCAATCCGTGTCAAAAGTATTTGCGATTACCAATCAGAAGGGGGGCGTGGGTAAAACCACCACCTCAATCAATCTTGCTACGTATCTGGCAGCAACAGGGCGTAAAGTATTACTTGTAGATATGGACCCGCAGGCAAACACGTCTAGCGGTATCGGTGTGCTAAAAAATGTAAGGCAGTATACTATTTATGATCTGCTCGTGCAACCGGACGAGAGTGTCACCATCTTTGATGTGATTGTGCCAACCGCACGGCGCGAACTCGTCGTGGCACCTTGTACCGTTGATCTGGCGGGTGCTGAGATGGAACTGGTGGGTGAGATCGCGCGTGAGAATAAACTGCGGCAGGCCTTAGAGCCGATTCGTAATCGCTGCGATTATATCATCATTGACTGCCCGCCATCGCTCGGCCTGTTGACGATCAATGCCCTGGTCGCTGCCGATGCCCTGATTATTCCCATTCAGTGTGAGTATCTGGCGTTAGAGGGGTTGAGCCAGTTAGTCAACACGGTCAATATCGTCAAATCCAAACTCAATCCCAATTTGTACATCGCTGGTGTTGTGCTCACTATGTTTGACCCTCGTACACGACTCGCGGGCGATATCGTGCGCGAGGTCCGTAATCACTTCCCCACAGAAGTCTTTCAGACAGTTATCAGTCGCAATGTGCGCCTGAGCGAGGCCCCCAGCTTCGGGCAGGCTATTCTCGATTACGACCCCACATCACCGGGGGCGATGGCCTATCGCGCACTTGCTGAGGAGGTAATAGCTCGTGGCTAAGCAGAAATTTGGTCTGGGACGCGGCCTCGATGCACTCATCTCTGGCGCATCTGAAGTGCGAGGGACATCACAGCCCGCCCCGGTCGATGTGGAGAGCGTGCAGGAGGTGCCGATTGAGAGCGTTATGCCCAATCCTCGCCAGCCGCGCCGCATCTTCCGCGAGGATGATCCCCGTCTGCTCGAATTGCGCGACTCCATTCAAGAGCATGGCCTGATTCAACCTATTGTCGTGGCCCGTTTGCATCACGCGGAGAGCAACAGCGTTAAAGAGACAAAACCCTCTTCTACTGGTTGGTTTGGAGCAGAAACGGATCAGGAGCCAGTGGAAACTGTACAGACGGTTCAGTATCAGATTATCGCGGGTGAGCGGCGTTGGCGTGCCTCGCGCCTCGCGGGTCTGACAAAAATTCCCATCGTTATCAAAGATGTCACTCCGCAACAGATGCTAGAAATGGCTCTGATCGAAAATATCCAGCGTGCCGACCTCAATCCCATCGAAGAAGCCCTCGCCTATCAATCTCTCATCCAGGAATTTGGTTTGACGCAGGAGATGGTGGCAAAACGGGTGGGTAAGGACCGCACAACAATTACCAATTCGCTACGCCTCTTGCAACTTGCCCCCAAAGTGCGCGAAATGTTGATGAGTCAGTCAGAGCACTTTACTGAGGGCCATGCTCGCGCTTTAATTGGCATTGAGCGCGAGGAAGACCAGATCACCGCGATGGGCAAAATTATCACGCTGCGCCTGAATGTGCGGCAGGCCGAGGAACTGGCGACACAAATCAAAGCCGGGCAGGAGCAGGACGCGGCAATTCAGCAGATCACAACGGCGGCGCGTCCTCCCGAACTACTTGCTTTAGAGTCCCATTTTCGTGATGCCTTGCTTGTAAAGGTAGACCTGAAGCGCAACGCGAAGGGCAAGGGAACATTAGTCCTACATTTCAATGACCAGGATGAACTTGAACGTTTATATAACCGCCTGGTAAAACACGAAGAGTAAGCGTAAATAGGTAGTTGCAATGAGTGTATTGGAGGGTGTGTATGACGACGGTTGAACGTCCATTTGAAAAAGTTCGGCGCAAAATGGTAGCGGCGCGCATTGAGTTTATGGGACAACTGGCAAAGTTTAGCAAAGACGAACTATCACAGTATACGACAGAGGGTGAGTGGTCGCCGCTCCAGATTGCCTATCATCTCTATATCGCCGATGGGCTGGCCCTGGAGCAGATGCGGATGGTGCAGCAAGAGGATAATCCATTGGTCGTAAACGTCGGTGAACAGGCTCCTAAAGCGACACGTGAGGCAGAACCGCCCGCTTCGCTGGATGCCGTGCTTGGCGGCATGGCTGCGCGGCGTGAAGAAATTTTTGAGTTCCTCTCTGCTCTGCCTGATGAAGCCTGGGAGCGTCCCTTTCGTCATATTGAGTGGGGCGAGCGCAAATTCTACCAACTCGTCAACGTCCTGCCTTTCCACGATCAGCAGCACGCGCAACAACTGGCAATGATGAAGGGATAGCTGGCGAGTAATCTGCTCGTGCCCATTCAATGCACAACTGAGGGTACGAGCAGATTTTTTAGGCTGTTTGTGTTGTATATACTACAAGGCGGAGCGTCGTTTGATGCTCGCTGGGAATCCATGTTCCCGCGCAGGTAATCAAGTTGAGGTAGATGCCGCCTGTTGTGCCGAAAATCTCTTGCACTGGAGCCTGTTGCGGTGAATACCAGGCCAGGCGCGTTACGCTGAAATGATATTCTTTTCCCTGTGCGTTCTGTACAATCACACTATCACCCACATGTAGATAGCGCAGATTCCAAAAGACTGCCGGATAGCCGCCTGGCCTATCCAGATGCCCATCAATTACCGCGCTCCCCTCTTCTCCTGGACGTGGGCCATTCGTATACCAGCCCGCGTCGTCCCAGGGATGCTGCGTTGGCGTTGCCAGATCGCCATTTGCCGCGATACCCACATGCTCTATCGCCGCGTTAAGGCCAATCGCTGCGATGAGTAAACGCGTTGGTTCGGCAACAGCTGGCGTAGGCTGTGGCGTGGGGGTCGGCGTGGCTGCCTGGGTTGCTGTCGGCATGACGGTCGGCGTGACTGCGTGATGAAGCGTGGGAGATGCCGAGGTTTTTGCGGCCTGTTGCGCAGTCCCACAGCCCGCTAATAAACACAGCGTAACAAGCGCAAAAACGCTAATCAAGCGATATAAACGGCGCGTCATGATCTCCCTTCCCATGATAATATTATGAATCCAGTAGAGATTAGCAGGGCGACCCTACAATGATGGCAGGCACTCGTTGCCTCGTATCATTGTAGGGTGAGGCTTGCTCTCGCCCTATTCTTCCTCTTTGTTATCTCTTGACGAAACGGCGTGCCGCGATGCCGCTACTGAGCAGCACAAGTGCCCCCAGACCCAGGAACCAGGGGTTGATCGGGCTACTGACTGGCGCATTGGGATCGCTACCTGTGCCAGGCATACCCGGTACGCCAGCAACACCTGCAAGTTTGAAAGCCAGACTGGGGCTTCCTTTGAGCAGGCCAACCGCAAAGACGCTATAAACCATACCATTGCTCAAGGTCGCTGCGACGGGAACGGTTGCTCCTGCCTGCGTTGCGGTGACATCAAAGGTATATGCGCCCGCTGGAACGCTGAGGTAGCCGCTCGCGTTCTGGTATGTGAGGCCCGTAATAACGGTCTTACCACCAACAGCGACATTCACGGGGCCAGCATCAGGCGAGAGGTGATAGACGCGCACTTTTGCTATCGGACCGGAGAGCAGGTTGTTATCCGCAAATGCGGCTAGCGAGAAACCTGTCGCGGTCGTGCCAACTGCCGCAACTGTGTAGGGAATGCCTGCGCTGACTGTGACCGTTTGTGTGATGACTGCCGCTCCTGCACCTTTACCCGCTGGCGCAACCTGTATCTTGTGCGCACCCGCTGGCACTGTCACATAGCCGGTAATTGAGCCAAAGGTGAAATTGCTGAGCAGTTTCGAGCCATCAACAAATACATCTACTGTGCCCGCCGATGGTGAGGCGTGAACAACACGAACGAATGCCGAACTATCCGCATATGCGGATGTAGAGGGCAGGACAAAACTGGCAATCAGAGCCAGTGTGCCCAATAGAAGAGCGACGCGCTGAAAAGCGAGCGCGAAAAGTGTTTTTCTCATTCTTTGTATACTCCCTTGAATAGCGAATATCTTAGACCGTACTATCTGACAGCATGTTGTCATTTTGTTTTTATGTCAATGTTTTTTGTGATCACTGTCCTATAGACGATGGCTTTTAGCCGAAGTTGTAAGATCATGTAACTGTATGCGAGAGTTTCTTTTGCTGTGGCTTATGACTATGATCTTGCCCCCTTGCTGAAAAACCCTGCTACATGGTACAGTGATAGCTACAGAATATCCTTGTATCGCGTTCGCCAAACATTCCCGGTCATCTTATTCTATCCAACGGTGAATAGTAGTGCTCTGTCAAGCTTCATCGCACCCTTTGTGGCGTGTGGGGGGGCAGGGCGAGGGCAAGCCTCGCCCCTACCATGATGACGGGGAAAACGGGCATCGTATCATTCTAGGGGCGACCCTCGCGGTCGCCCTGCCTCTCCCAAACAGTTGGAATGAAGCTTGACAGAGCAGTAGGGACCGATTGATCGCGTCTGCATGTAGGGACCGATTGATCGTATCAGCAGGAGACTCATTGAATGAGTATTGTAGATGCCGCTCTTGGTAGCACCCTTCCTCCTTTTGTCAAGCCGCCGATCACACAGGAGCAACTGAGACGCTATGCCAGTGCGTCCGGCGATTTCAATCCCATCCATCTCGATGAAGAGGCGGCGCGGCGCGTCGGTTTGGATGGCGTGATTGCGCATGGTATGCTCAGCATGGCCTTCCTCGGACAGTTCGTCAATCAGCAGATAGCCGCTATTCCCAACGCGCAACTGGCACGTTTGCACGTGCGCTTTGCCAGTATGGTGCGTCTCGGCGATACTCTGAGCTGTCAGGGCATCGTACAGCAGCGTTCACATGCTGAGGATGGGCGCGAACTAGTCAGCATCGAGTGCTGGGTGCAGAACCAGCACGGTGAAAAAGTCACGCTCGGCGATGCCGTTATTTCCCTTGCCCAGTCTTGATCTTGCTGGTTGTTAGACAACAATGGTGTTGAAATCGCGCTCATACTTTGCTGTCAAGGCGCGAAAGAAGGAGATGTGCCGTATGATCGGTGACAAAACCATGACTATGCAGGAGATGCGCGTTCTGTACGATCTCTCAATCTATAATTGCGTTCATTTCGGTCCCTATACCGAAGTGATCTATGAGGATCAGCAGCAGACGCGCGCGATGACGAATATCCAGATTGCGCAGGAGGCTACACAGCTAGGGGCAGGTCTGCGCGCATGTGGCATTGAGCCGGGGGATCGTGTCCTGGTTATGATGCTCAATTGCCCAGAGGTAATTATCTCGTATCAGGCTATTGCCCGTGCTGGCGCAACGATCATCCCCGTTTTGCCGCTACTCAAAGGGCAAGAGGTGTACTACATCGCGCAGCATTCAGGAGCCAAAGCGATTATTACCAGCCCACAACTCATCCCCTTGCTGCAAAACACGCTGGTCAACCTGCCCTCTATGCAGTATATTATCTCGACTGGCATCACGTCTGACGCCGCTGCGCGTTCTCACGCCAGCGGTATGCCAGCCCTACTGGCCTATAGCGATGTGGTTGCGCGTGGTGCTGACAAGGCGGATGGCTATTTAGGTGATCTGGAGGGTATAACGCCCAATCCTGACGATACTGCCGTCATGCTGTATACCTCTGGCACAACCGGGCGACCAAAGGGTGTGTTGCTATCGCATGCTAACCTGATCTCCAATGCGGTCGGTGGGAGAGGACCAGAGGCCGAGCTTGAGCCACATGCTATGGAGGTGCAACTGGCAGTTTTGCCGCTCGCGCACGCTTTTGGCATTCTCGTCTCCAATCTGGCCTATTTGAGTGGGGCGAAAATCATTATGCATCCACGCTTCGATACTACCGCCGTGCTGTCCGCGATTGAACGCCATCGTATCGAAGCGTTTGCGGGTGTGCCTGCCATGTTTGTCGCTCTGCTCTATTCGCCCGAGGCCGAGAAATACGATACCAGCAGTCTGAAATACTGTGCCAGTGGCTCCGCTCCGTTGCCTGTTGATATCCTGCTCGGCTTTGAGAAAAAATTTAACTGCCCGATTCGTGAGGGCTATGGTCTCTCGGAAGCCAGTGCCGCGCTGACCTCGCATGGAGCGAATATGCCGCGCAAACCGGGTTCGGTGGGTGTACCTATTCCAGGCGTAGAGATTCGCATTGTTGATGAGCATGATAATCCGTTGCCAACAGGTGAGGTGGGCGAAGTGATTGCGCGTGGCCCCAATATCATGAAAGGCTACTTCAATATGCCCGATGAGACGCAGTCCGCTATGCGCAATGGCTGGCTACACACGGGCGACATGGGCCGCTTTGACGAGGATGGCTACCTTTACATCGTAGAGCGCAAGAAAGACCTGATTATTCGCGGCGGCTTTAATATCTATCCGCGCGATATTGAGGAGGTTCTGACCTCGCATCCCGCCGTGATCGAGGCCGCTGTCGTTGGTATTCCCTCGGCGCGTATGGGCGAAGAGGTCAAAGCCTACGTGGTAATCCGCACACCGGTTGACGCTGAGACGTTGATGGCCTACTGTCGCGAACATCTGGCGAACTATAAAACTCCCAGTCAGATAGAGTTTCTGAGTGCGTTACCCCGCAATGCTATTGGCAAAATCGACAAGAAGGAGCTACGCAAAAGCCATGTCAATTGAAATGCCTATTGAGGATGCCTCGCTCACCCAATTGCAACAGGTTCCCATCGATAACGTGATGAGCATTATCGACGAAGGGCTTGTTCACCTGCCAAGCTATCGTGAACTGTATTACCGTTGGGAACGTCAGCAGTGGAAGGCCCAGGATATAGATTTCTCAAGTGATCGCGCGCAATGGCTTGCTATGAACGAGGACGAGCGGCGCATGCGTTTGGGCGGACTCTCGGCCTTTTTCAAGGGCGAAGAGTGCGTCACCAACACGCTTGCTCCCTATATCACGGCGATGCCTAATGATGACATGCGGATCTTTGTCACCACGCAGATTGTTGACGAGGCGCGCCACACGGTCTTCTTTGAACGCTTCTTCAAGGATGCTCTCGGCGTAGACTATGGGCATTTGGAAGAAACACTCGCCGTGGTTGAGCAGTATATGGGCGAGAAGACAAAATACATTCTGGTCGATGCCCTCAACGAAGTCTCTGGGCGCATTCAGCGTGAGCCAGACAATCTGGCCCAATTGATTGAAGGCGTCGTCCTCTATCATGTCATTATCGAAGGTACTATGGCATTGGCAGGCCAGCGTGGTATTCTAGAGGTGTATCGCGAAATGAATCTTTTCCCGGCCTTTCGGGGCGGCTTTACCGCAGTTGCACGCGACGAGTCACGTCACGTCGTGTTTGGTGTAAAGTTCTTGCGCGATATGATTCAACAGGATGCGGAACACGCGAAAGTGGTATTCAACGCGATTAATAAATACGCACGCACGGCAATTGAGGCCATTTCGCCGCTGCCCCAGCAGGTCGAGTTTCTCCTGGCAAACAAACAAGACCCCTGGACCACGCCGCGTTATGGCGTCGAGTCGTTGCGCAAAAAGCTGAAGGTGATCGGCTTGAATATGGAGACGCCAGAAGTTCCGCCGCCACCTGTATTCTCATAGGAAATGTACGGGGTGCGTCCACACGCACCCTTTTGCAGAAGGGTTCGAGGCGTATGATTGCAGCTATTGTTTTGATTAATGTGGAACGAGGTATGGTAAACGAGACAGCGGAGCGTCTCTTGAGCATTGAGCATGTGGCTGAGGTCTATTCGGTCACGGGCGAGTATGACCTGATCGCGATTGTGCGTGTCGCCAATTATGATGATATGGCGGGTGTCGTGACGAGCGAGATCGTAAAGCTTCCCACCATCACCAAAACACACACAATGATGTCTTTCAAATGCTACTCGCGCGACGACCTCCAGCAAGCCTGGGACATCGGCATCGAGTAGGGGCGTGATTCATCACGCCCTGCTCGTATGCAGTAACGTGTATTTTATCACAATTCGCCCGAAATACCGAAAAGGAACGTAGGGACCGATTCATCGCGTCCGCGCCCGTGCGCCAATGATGCTCGTTTCCCTCTGGCACGGGAGATGTATGATAGCCTATTTGGTGCATGGGTACGACGGACGCGATGAATCGGTCCCTACGGGTATTACCACACCCAACCTCCTGCTTATTTCTCCTCCTCCATTCCCTCTGGAAACAGGGGCCATCACTGCATATTGTATGCCTGTTGACAGCGTATGAACCTGCTCCTACACTTGTTAATAGGCATATAAATACGAAGACCATGAGGCAAAACGTGAGATCAGGAAAGGATAAGACGATGATCACCATGTATCTTGCGATGGAGCGAACGTTGTTGGTTGTTCATCAACAGCACACCACCTGGCAGGTCGAACCGCACCGTTTCGTTCAGAAGACGGCGGCGACACATGGCACGAGCTGACCACGTTACGCGCTCTTCCTTCTGCTTCTACCTGGAGTTTTCCGCCGCGTCCATCTACCAGTCATGTGCGCTGGATTACGCCTGACCCGCTGGTTTCCGGTCGGCTGTTTGTCGCTATCGAGGCGGGTGCATTGGTGAGAAGCCTGGATGGGGGAGAACATTGGGAAGATCGGCAACCGGATGGACCATTTGACACCCATACGCTCCTTATGCATCCCCAGGCCCCCAATCGTCTGTATTCGGCGGCTGGCGATGGCTTGCGCACTCCCGGCAGAGGGTATAGCGAGAGTGAAGATGCTGGCAAGAGTTGGTATCGACCAGATGAAGGACTGCACTATCATTACCTGTGGGGCATGAGCGTTGATCCAGCCGATCCCGCAACTGTCGTCGTCTCTGCTTCTCCCGACGCATACAAGGCTCATCATGAGCGGAACCATGCCTACTCGACGCTTTATCGGAAAACTGGTTCGCAAAACTGGCAAGAGGTGAGAGAGGGACTGCCCGACTCCCAGGGGCTGATTGCCCCCGTGCTGGCCTCCAACCCTGATGAGGCTCATACCTTTTATGTGCTGACCAACAAAGGTCTCTATCGTTCTCCTGACGCGGGACAGAGTTGGGAGCCGCTTACACTCGCGTGGCGTGAAGAATACCTGACACAACATCAACAAGCCCTGGTCGTCCAGACGCTATGAGTAGAGGCGTGATTATCGTGTGTTACACCCGAAAACAGGAATAAACGTAGGGACATGATTTATCTTGTCCAACGGCGATTTATCGCCAGTCCAGGCAAAACGCAATTGTTTGTGCGAGGACATTCCACAGGCATGACTGGCGATAAATCGCCATCGGACAAGATAAATCATGTCCCTACGGGTTTTGTGCTATTTCGGGTGCGGCGATATCATTCGCATGGTCCAGACGGATTAACATGTTATTCTGTTAAACCCCATCATCGTTCCTCTAGAGGGACGTTGGATGTTCGAGCAGTTCGAGTAGCACGCCGTTTGTGCCTTTGGGGTGTATGAAGATGGCGCGGCCCTCGGCGGCGATACGTGGCTCTTTGTCTAGCACGGGTGCGCCTTTTGCTTGCATCTCTTGCAGCGTTTCGTCGATGTTCTCTACTTCAAGGCAGATGTGATGCAGACCTTCGCCGCGCTTCTCCAGAAATTTTGCCAGACTGGAATCGGGCGCGGTCGGCTCAATTAGCTCAATCTCGCTCCCACCAGGGCCACCCAGGGGGAGAAACGCGATGCGTACCTGCTCGCTCGGCACGTCTTTGATGACGCTCGGCTCAATACCTAGCGTCTCGCGATAGAACACTAATGCTTGCTCAATATTGCGTACAATAATTGCGACATGATCTATGCGTTTCGGCATGCTCTCCCCCATTGGTGTATCGCCCTCGCTGGCTGCTATGACGGGTCCGCACATGAGACGGCGTTAAAATCAGCCTGATTGAGGTGGTGCGGCACGAGCGAGAAGATACCAATACTGCGCTGAATTGAACTGGTCAGCGTACGCAAGGCCATCAGCGCGCTAATGCGTGTATCCTCGTCGTAGCGTAACAACTCGGCGGCGTGGTCAAACTCGGCCTGTGTCAGTACTTCATATGTCATATCGGGCTGAACCAGCACGCTCAAATCCAGATCAACGTAAGAGAGACGATTAAGCTGAATCGTTGGTGGCTGAATAATCATTGCATATGTATGCAATAATGTGTCGCCCCGGTAGAACGCGCTCAGCATATACCAGCGTTGCGGCCAGAAAAATTGTAGACAATGACTGCGTAATGCCCGCGTACCCGTTGTCCAGCGCATTGGTGTTCCAGCGGGTAGCCAGAGAGCCACAAAGTCATGCTGACTTTGATTCCCCGCACCACTTCTGATAAGCTGTTTTTCGTCAATGTACTGGGCCTGCCATGACCCTCGCGGTAGACGATCATAGCTACGGCTCTCGACAAGATAGTCCCTGTGCATATCTATTCTCCCTTTCGTTGACCCTCATGGTACGGAAACTTGACGCCATAGTCAAGCATTACGGAAATAGTCCCATTTGATGGGTTTACAGGTAAAGAGGGTTAGAACGAAAAGGCGTCACTCTTCTTTACTATCAATATTGTACAATAGAGAGGGAATACCTGTGACAATCCCTCAAATGGATCGAAATGAGAATGATACGCTGTCCTAATTGCCAAACATCTAATCCAATAAACGCAAAGTATTGCCTGGAATGTGGCAATCGCCTTTTCGTGTGCCCAACTTGTGGCACTGTCAACCTGCCTGTCGCCAAATTTTGCATCGAATGTGGCACGTCTCTGTCCAAACAACAGGTGACATCTACGCCCGCTCCGGCTCAGCCTGTAGAGGTAGCGGAGCCATCACCGTCCCGCGCGGCAAGTGGCGACACGGAGCCGATGTTGCCGACTCTTAGTGCGACCGTTCCTCTACCTGCTATAGATATGCCAGCGGGAGGGTCACATCTGCCTTTGCCCGAAGAACGGCGCGTGGTCACAGTCATGTTCGCTGATATCACAGGCTCGACGCCACTCGCTGATCGTCTGGACCCAGAAGAGATGCGCGCCATTCTGACGGGCTATTTTAATCTGATGACAGAGCAACTGCGCAAGCATGGCGGTACGGTCGAGAAGTATATCGGCGATGCTGTCATGGCAGTCTTTGGGATGCCTGTGACGCATGAAGACGACCCTGACCGCTCTATTCGAGCGGCTCTGGATATGCAAGCCGCGCTCACCGTCTTTAATGAGCAGCGGCTGGCCCAGGACGCGAGCGTGGCACGTTTGCAGATGCGTATCGGCATCAACACGGGCGAGGTTGCTACGCAGGGCAGTGGGCAACAGCAACGGCAGGATTTTCTGATTACAGGCGATGCCGTCAATGTTGCCGCCCGTCTGCAACAGGCGGCCGCTCCCGACACAATTCTCGTAGGCGAGCGCACCTATCTGGCGACACGTGATGTCTTCTCTTTCCGTCCTATGGCTCCGCTCCATCTTAAGGGTAAGCCTGAACCCGTCGCCTCGTATGTTGTGCTTGGTCTGAACCAGCACATACCCGCCATCATGCAGCATCCGCGCGGGATTGCGGGCCAACAGGCTCCCCTCGTTGGGCGGCAACTTGAACTCACGCTCATGCATGCCAGCTATGCTCGTGTGCAGGCGGAACGCCACCCGCACTTGATTACGCTGCTGGGCGTGCCTGGGATCGGCAAGTCGCGCCTCGTGCGTGATTTTATTGCACGCGAGCAGGAGGCCATTAAAAGTGCTTCTGCTCTCGGCAATCTGTTGCCGCCGCGCGTGCTGATGGGCCGCTGTCCGCCCTATGGCGAGGGCATCACCTATTGGCCTCTGGTCGAGGTTCTGCGCTCTCTCCTGCACGCGCAAGAGGAGACCAGTTTTGAGACGCTACAACAACGTTTTACCGATTTCGTGACCGCAACTCTGCTGAGCGCGAAACGTGGCGAGAGTACAGAAGAGATTGCCAGCCCGATTCTAAGAAGCATTGGGAGTCGTTTCGGCGAGTCCAGTCCCAGACCAACGACAACGGAGCGCGGACGCGAACGCACGCGGCGCGAGCTCCAGCGCAAAACAGCCTTGTCTAGCGTGAAACAGAGCAGCACACAGGTCGAACTCCTGCGCGCATGGCGCGTGCTGCTCGAAGCGTTGGCGCAACAACAGCCCTTAATTATCGTGATTGATGACCTGCAATGGGCAGATGAGGCTCTTTTAGATTTGTTGGAGTACCTCACTGACCGCATTACGACTGTGCCTATTCTTTTCCTCTGTCCTGCACGCCCCGATTTCTTCGAGCGGAGGCGTGATTGGGGGGGCGGACGGCGCAATTTTACGACGATTGAACTGGACGCGCTCTCTACCGATGAGACCAATGAGCTGATTAATGAACTGCTCAACACCGATGAACTGCCCGATGTTCTGCGCAATACGATTCAGACACGCGCTGAGGGCAATCCTTTCTTTGTTGAGGAGATTATTCGTATGCTGATCGATCAGGGCCTGCTCGTCTGCGAGGAGGATGTGTCTGGGCGTGATTGCTGGCATGTGCAGCCCAAGAGCGCGTCACTGCTGAGCAACCTCTCCATCCCTGGTGAGCATATCGAGGATACGCTCATTAATATGCATTATTTGCTGCCTTTGCGCGTTCCCGATACTGTGCAAGGCGTGCTCGCGGCGCGCATTGACTTACTTGATCCATTGGAGAAACTGGTCTTGCAACATGCCGCGATTATCGGGCGCACTTTCTGGCTCTCCTCGTTACGCGAATTGGCGGTTGAGACGGATGGCGTCACGCTCCATCATGCCCTGCAATCCCTTATTCAACGCGATTTTATCGTCGAGAGTGTGCAACAGGTCAGTACGCCTGTACCACATGATAGCGTATTTAGCTTCAAGCATGTGCTGATTCGCGATGTCGTCTATAGCACGATTCCCCGTATGCGCCGTTCACAGGAGCATACCCGTTTCGCTCTCTGGCTTGAAGCTCTGCTTGATGATGAGAGTGAACGTTTTGTCGAATTGCTGGCCTATCATTTTCAGCAGGCTTTGATTAACTGGTCATCTGGCCTCTCGCTCGCGAACCTTGAGGGGAGTAGCGAACCACTTCGCCTCAATCGTGTCGAGTTGCGTCATCGCGCTATCCTCTATTTGACCAAAGCGGGTGATCAGGCTCTCCACAGCTACTATACCCTGCGCGCCCTGCAAGCTTATCGCGATGCCATTGAGCTATTAGATGAGAGCGCGAGTGATCTGGTAGAGCGCGTTAGCATGCACGAAAAGCTCGGCGCGGCCTATATGCAGCGCGGCAGCCTGGATGAGGCGTGGCAGGCATATCGCAAGGCCCTGCGTATCGCGATCAATATCAATCAAGGGCAGCATTTCGCGGATGATGAGTATGAGAGTACAGCTGCTCTTGTTCAGTTATCTTCGCGCCTCTACGAGCGTTTGGCGGAATTGGGCACGCGCTGGCTCAGTGGCTTCGAGATGCTGCCCGATATGCAGGAGGTCTGGAGCTATATCGAGGCGGGTTTACAGCTTTTACCCGCACAGCCGTTGAGCGCGGCCCGTGTCGCTATGCTAACCTATCAGGCATTCTGGTATACACGCCAGCTTGAGACGGCGACCTTCGCGCAAAAGGCAGCCCTGGCTGAACACGCGCTGGCTAGTGGTCACACAGCTTTGCAGCTTGCCGAGCAGCTTGAAAATCCCAACGCGCTCTCGCTCGCCTTAGATGCTCTCGGCTTTATCTACTCGCAATACCATAAATACACCGAGGCGCACGCGATCCAACACCGTCGCCAGACCCTCGAACAGGCATTGACTGACCGCGAGGAACGCTATGATGTCTACCTCTCGCTCGGCTATGCCCATGAGCAGATTGCCGATTACGCCAGTGCGCTCACTTGGTTTGGGCATGCCTGGCAGCACGCGCAGACAATGGAAAGCCCTTCAATGCTCCTTAATAGTCTCGTGGGACGGATGCGCGCGTGGCGTCAGTGGAACCGCTGGCAGGAGGCTGAAAAGGTCGCGCACGAGATTCTGCAATTCATCGAACGCTATCAACAGGATGAGAAACGCCAGTTTTGGGCTTTAGAGACGCTAGCAACGATTGCCTATCGCCGTGGCAACCATGAGCAGGGCGATCTGTATGCGCGCCAGTGTAAACGCCTGCTCGATCAGCAACTTGCGCACTCTAGCACCATCACTGGAACGGGTGAGAATGGGCAGAAGGGACTGGCTACGCGCATGCATGCCATACACCTCGCCAGCGAGGACTGGTTACGCGCGACCGAGGACTATCACGCCAAGCTTCAGATTAGCGAGCCGATGCCCTCGCCCGAAGTGCTTTCGACGCTCGCGGAACTGCTGGTGATAACGGGCGAGGAACGGACGCAACAGCACCTTATCAGTGAGCGGGCTGTGCGAAGTGCGCAGGAGTCTGGGGCGCGCAAGAGCCTGCTCGTCGCGCTACGGGCCAGGGGACGCATGTATTTGGAAGAGCAACAGTGGCAGCAGGCCGAGGACGATCTGCGCCAATCACTTCATTACTGCGAGATACTCGATCTGCTCTGGGAGCGTGCCCAGACACTCTATCAACTTGGTCTGCTCTATCGCCGCCGCACCAGCATGGCGGAGGGACAGAATGAGAGCCTGCGGCTGGCCGACCTGGGACGGGCACGTCACTATTTCGAGCAGGCCCTCGGCTTCTTCCAGTCGCTCGGTGCTGTCCCCAACGCGGAGCGTGTCCGTCTCGCCTTGCTGCAAGACAATCAGGCCCCTGTCTAAGCTATGCGGCAACTTCGCAGAAAGCGCGTAGTGGTCTCATCCGGCTTTGCCACGAACCTCACTCTCAGCACGTATCTGTCGGATTTTGAGGTCTTGTTCATGGACATAGTGGGCGTTGTGTGATGGTGTGGGCGAGGATTGCCCCCGCCCGGCATTTACCTGTTCGCTTATGCGGTCTGGCCCGTCATTGCTCTTTGTTTTTCTCTTTGTTAATGCGCAGAATCTTCAGCATGTACTGCTCGGAGTTCAGATAGAAGGGGTTGCGCTTGATATATTTGCCGACCACTGAGATAGGATGCAGTTTGAGCAGTTCGACAACCAGACTGGGCAGCAGTTTGCTGTGGTCATAGTGCATCAGCGCGATGATTGGCGCGGTCTGGAACGTGAAAACAGCGTCGGATGCTGCTTCGTATTTGAGAATCTGCTCCGGTGTGGCGATATCCTTGAGTAGCCACGTCATGTCAATCGAGATACGTACCGCTTGCCAGCCCTCGCGCAGAGCTTGCGCAATAAAGGTCTGGTGTGAGGAGAGCAAGAAATAGGGATCGAAGCGTTTGCCGTTGCCCGCGAGAAAGACCTCGCGCTCTTCATACAGGACAAGCTGACCTGTTGCAATGACATGATCGACATCTACTTGCAATTTGCGCAGTTCTTCCCGCAGTTCCTTGACCTGAGCGGGAGCAGCGGCAAACAGACACTTCTCTGATAGTGAAAGCCCCACGCGCATCAGGCGCGCTGTCACGCCTGGAATCTCTGTCACTTTGCTATAGAGCTGGCAGATATGTGAGCCGGGGGGAACGCGCTCCGATTTACCTTCAACACTAAGATCCATATCGACCTCCGTTAGTGCTGCTCGATGCCGTGTTATGCTGCCTCTGCTGAATAATATGCGCAGCACGGTTATTCATTGCGACAACGAGCCAGCCTAACACGCCAAAAATGATAACTCCTGTGAGAAACGCAACCAGGAGTAATTCTATCAACAGGCGCGGCGAGTGCGCCGCTGCTACCAGGATGAAAGGGAATGTACAGAGTAACATGATACACGAGAAAAACATGCTCCACATCACAATCACTCCCAACCCTTGACGGCGCGTTAAAGGTTCTCTGCCGCTATAGGGAAACAAAATACGCCGGATAAGGGCGAATAGCATACGGCTACTTCAATCCTTCCTTGCGCCGATACTGCAACCAGCGCCGTAGTGTCTCCTCCGCCTGATAGAGGATGTTGACCTCGTTCTGGTAGGTGAGACGGCGACAAGCCTCTGGCAGAGAGAACCACGCGACCAGATCATACTCGTGGTCGTGCAATGAGGTATCTCCGCCAATAGCTTCTAATAAAAAGTGCCGGACCTGCTTATGGTAGCGTATCTGGTCGCGCACAAATGAGTACGAGATGCTGCCAATATAGGCAATCAGCCGTACCTGTAGTCCGGTTTCCTCCTGCACCTCACGCAGCGCAACCTGCTCGACAGTCTCACCCGGTTGTGGCGTGCCTTTTGGTAAGGCCCAAATGCCCGCGTGTTTGCGCCCGACCAGTGCCACTTCCATATGGACCTGATCGTCCTCGCGGTCGCCTATCTGTGAAACTGCTTGCTCCTCTTCTTCGGGTTCGGTTGTGAAGAACTGCTCAGGCGATGGCATTGGAGCAAGCCGGAAGACAACCCCGCCCGCTGAATAAGCTCGCAGTGTTTGATATCGCTCCATTCTCTCGACATACCATCTTTCTACAACCTACTTATTAATGTATACTATACAACATTTCTGCCCCATCACGTCCGTTTTCCAGATTATGTGCGAGTATAACGAAAGCCTCTTGAGGTGTCAAGACAAAGCGCGGCGGATGGCGTTGAGGTTCTTCGCTGGTGTGCCGGGTGCGATGGCGCAGCCGGGCGCGAGCAGAAAATGGCGGTTACCTGTCAGGTCCAGAGCCTTGCCCACCGTTTCCTGAATCTGGTCGGCGGAGCCTGTTTTCAGCATCTCGGCTCCCAGACCGCCCATCACGGCCTTGCCAACGCGCCGTTCGCCCTCGTGCAGGTCCGGGTTGCCTGTGCGCGAGTCGTCCCAACTGATAACCTGCACCGGGTAGGAGGCAAAGCGGTCAAAGTAGACGCGCTCCCCACAGTTGTGCAAGATGTTGAAGCGACTGCGGCTCTTGATCGCATCCAAAAATTCCAGATCATACTGTTCGCCGAACTCCTGATACAGGTCCTCTGTCAGTACACTCTGGCTGGCCCAGCCGTTGGTTGAATAGAAAATGCCGCTGGCCCCCTGTTCGAGGCAGGCAATCGCGAAATTGGCGAATGTTTCGGTAATCACGCGCAGGGCTGTGTGCAGTGCCTTGCGGTCCTCGCGCATGGATTGCACTACGGTAGCACTCTCGTTGCCCACCATGTAGCGCGCAATGCCCAGGGGGCAGAAGATGGTTTGCACGAAGTAGGCTTCAAAACCGACCGCGTGATTGAGCAGTTGTAAGGCGCGCAACTGCTCCGCAAGCACGCCGCGATCAGGCTCTAACGGACGCAGGCGTTTCCAGTCAGACGCGCTTTTAATGGGTGTATCCTCAAATATCGGCTCTTTATGCTTCTCGCCCGATGGACGAACCTTGACTTTCCAATCCTCGACGTGATAGCTGGCACGTGGCGTTACTTTAACATAATCCCAGTCATAACGGCTATAATTTTCAATGGTCGCCTCGGTTAGCGTTTGCGCGCTCCATTCGCGTTCATAGTCATGGCCCCAGACACTCGCAGGGACATGATCTACCTTTTCACCCCGTAAAGCCGCATCAACCCGCTCTTTTTTATTCATAAGATAGCCCTCTTCTTTCTCTTCATAAGAATAATTGCAGATACGCATTCAGTGCAATGTCACATCCAGGTGATAATGTGCCAGGAGGGTTGTTTCCGCCGCAGTTGCCGAGACAACCAGGACGATGCGTGTCACCGTCGCCCCAAAATAGGCAATGGAAAATGTTCCTTGACCCGTCGCCAGGTCTACAGGCAGCGTCTCTACGCTGATCTGTTGTCCCTGATAGACGATGGCCTGCACGCTATAGTGTTCAGGCAGAACGTTGTTGGAACGAATAAAGCCGTTACTGATCCAGCCGTTATCGCTTTCGACGTTATCTTGAAAGTTCAGTTCAGGAATGCGTACCGCGTCAATGGCGAAACCTTGCAGGTTTACCGCGTCGTCCGTAACCTCCTCAAAGCGAATCTGTACTTTTTTACCGACATACTTACTGAGATTAATCTGCTCTTGTACCCACTGGGGAGTTGTGCCGCCGCTCGTGCCCGTATAGCCGTTGCCCCAATTGGTACCATTGGGATTGCTGGTGGTCGTATAGCTGCCTTTCAGCGTGGTCCAGTTTTTGCCATCTGTTGACGCTTCTACATAGGCATAATCGTAGTTGCGTTCCAGATCATACCAGGTAGCAAACTCTAACGTTGCACGTTTACCTGTTATACGGCTCAAGTCAAACGTGCGTGTCAATGTGCTATCCATGTTATCGTAGCGGTTACTCCACCATTCATCGGTGGATTGATAGGGGTCATTTGCTACGATGCGTACCAGCGGGTCACCTGTAAACTGAACTGTCAGCGTGCCACTATGCCGATTAGGGACGACGTTGTAGTATTCTGCCGCGTATTGATGGACGGAGTCTGTCTCACTCTCTGGATAAAACGAGACCGTGTGCTGAGCTGTGATCGCAGGCAGTTGGAGTGTCGTATAGCCATATTGCCCCTGGTCAAGCTGACTATTCTCCACGAAATTGGCGATAAACCACTTATGCAACACATCGAGAAAACGATCTTGATAGCCGTGCGCCGCCAGGACATGATCAAAATTGATCGGTGGCGCAGCCGGGTCGCGCAATAGCTCTTTTAAGATGCTGACGCCGCCATAATGCTCAGCAAAATAGTCCATAAAGAGATAGCCCGCGCCATAATGTGGCAGGTCGGCGTTTATGTTGTCGGACCAGTCATTGAGTTGCGTATCCGGTGTTTGAATAAAGCTCAGGTCTACTCCCCCCGCAGTAAAGCCGTTGAGATGTTGGGCCAGGACCGACATGCCCTCATTTGTCCAACTGAGATCGACGGGATGCTGATACCAGTGGATCATGTGTTGGAATTCGTGTGCCAATGTGCTGTTATAGTCAGAGCTACCCGGTATTGTTCCTTCTAAATTTACGTAAAACATCTCGCGTTCGTTGCTATATGGGTTGATTGTCGTCGGATATTCATCCTCAGCAGAGAAATAGCCGCCCACGCTACTGCCCAGACCGACCGCGTTCAGCACGGTTAGATGTACATCGTCGTCAATCCCCGGTGACCATTCGCTACCAAAGGCGGCGCGGTCCGTTGGATAAATGTGTTGTTCAAAGATCTCGGCGGAGGAGCGCAGGGCATCAATGCTGATATTCTGTCCATCCTCGACATACATATAGAGATGTGGCGTGATATAGGCGAGGCGCGCGCGAATATGGCTGTAGCTATTCGTATCGAAGTTGCTAATCCAAAACATGTCTTCTTGCCCCAGCGATTCCTGGAGTGGTTGTGTGCGCCCCACGTGCGGAATTGGCTGTGCTGTGTGCAGTTTCAAGCGTTGAGCCAGACTGTAGAGATCACGTAAGGGATGCGGCGTCATCAGGAGTAGCTGTTCGGTCTGAAGCAGATTGGTCAGATTTTCAGGGGCCAGCGTGTGCAGTGGACCATTCGTAATGTGTGATGATGTGCTAGTAGGCGTCGCGACAGGCGTCTGCGCTCCTCCTAGCGAGCAGGAGGAACACAGCAACATAACCAGAGCCAGCCATACTGTGAGTTGCCCCACAGAGGGTCGTGTGTGTCGCTTGTCAGGTCGCTGTAGCTGTATGTTATTCTGCATTATTACTCGTCCAATGCTTTGAAGCGATAGCCTACGCCGCGCTCTGTAAGGATATATTTCGGGTGAGCCGGGTCTTTCTCTAATTTTTGCCGTAAATAGGTAATATACAGGCGCAGATAATGGGCCTCATCGCGATACTCGCGCCCCCAAACTTTGGACAGTAGCGTCTCATGAGTCAGCAGGCGACCAGCATTGCTGACAAGATGATAGAGCAGACGATACTCTGTTGGGCGCAACTCGACCTTTTGGCCGCGCACAATGACCTCGTGGCGGGCAAAGTCGATCTTTAATTCTGGGTCTACCACGATCTCGGTCTTGCGCGAGGGGGCTGGCATGAAGGCGCGTCGTAGCAGAGCGCGGATACGCGAGAGCAATTCACGCGGACTAAAGGGTTTTGCCAGATAGTCGTCCGCTCCTAGGTCCAGGCCACGAATGCGGTCCTGTTCGCTCTGGCGTACGGTCAGCATGATAACTGGGACCGTCGAGACTTCGCGAATGGCGCGTAACGTTTCAAAACCATCCATTTCAGGCATCATCACATCTAATACGACTAAATCTGGCAGATGCTCGCGCAATTGCTCTAATGCTTCTATGCCGTTACTAGCCTCAATCACCTGATAGCGTTCTATTTCCAGGTTCATGCGAATTAAATCGCGCATATGTGGCTCGTCATCCACCACCAGAATGGTCATATCTCGCGGATCGAAATCGAAGCTGTCAAGTGTATCCTTATCCATCAAAACACCACCATTGGTAACTGTGCTTTCTCCTCACGCGGTAAACTAAACGAAAAGGTCGAACCTTGATGCAGTGTACTCTCAACCCAGATACGGCCCCCGTGCGCTTCCACAATGGCGCGACAGATATACAGGCCTAAACCTGCTCCGGGCGTCGTCTGTTTTATTGGATTACCAACGCGATGGAAACGCTCAAAAATCTGTTCCTGCTCACGCAATGCAATACCCATACCCGCGTCTTTCACGCTGACAATTACCTCTTCGCTTGTCGCACTGGCTGTAATCACGATCTCGCGCTTGCGCGGCGAATATTTAATGGCGTTATCGAGCAGATTTTGTAGAACCTCTTCAATACGGTCTCTATCCGCCATCACCATCGGCAGATGGTCGGGCACAAGCGTTGTGATGGCGGCGTCGTGACTCTGCGCACGCTCACGGCGCGTTACGACCGCGATCAGGTTTGTCAGATCTAGCGGCGCGACCTCCATATGCAACCCGCCTGCCTGGATACGCGAGGCATAGAGCAGATTGCCTACCAACTTGTTCAGACGGTCCGCCTCCTCTTCAATCGCGACGAGGCGCGTGTGTAGTGCCTGCTCGTTAAAATGCGCGTCGGTACGGGCCAGTGTCGAGGCGTAGCCCTTGATGATCGCAATAGGCGTCTGCAATTCGTGTGAGACGACCGAGATAAAGGTCGAACGCTGTTCCTCTTGCTGCCGCTCGCGGGTAATATCGCGTACCGTCAGGATGCCGTTCATCGGCTCGCCGCGTACCGAGTAGACGCACGACGCGGTGACCGCGACATCGAAACGCTGTCCATCGCGAGCCGCGATTCTCATCTCGCGATTGACCACCTCGCGTCCAGCGAATACCTGGAGAATAGGCGAGTTTTCCAGTCCCAGATCATTCCCCTGGCGATCTTTAGGGCGCAACACATCAAAGTAGAAACTCCCTAACACCTCGCTCTCACGCCACCCCGTTAGTCGCTCCATTGCCGGATTGAAATCGATGATGCGCAGAGCGTGATCGACGGTTAAAATGCCCTCCGCACTCGATTGGAAGATGGCGGCAAGCCGTCCCTGCTCCTTGACCAGCGATTGTGCTTTTAAGGCAAAACGCATACTGGCGGCGAGTTGCGCGATCCAAAGGAAAAGTGTGCCGTCTCGTCCCCCCGTTTCAACCCGCTCGAAGCACGAATGTAGGGCCGCTGGTCGCACAACATACAGGATACCTAGCGGACCTGCCTGATCGTAGATCGAAAGCGCGCACCGCTCATACTCATAGGGGCCAGTGCTTTCTGCCTCGTGCTCTATATGGTTACTGGCCTCAACTTCCAGACCGAGACCCATGCGTGCCAACTGTGCGCCAGAGAGCGGCTCAACCAATAGGGGCTGCTGAAAGCCGGGTTGCGTACCTACCTGCATCTGGGTGACAAACAGCGGAAGCGTCGCCTCGTCGAGTCGATAGGGGATATATTCGGTGCTGCTCTGTGGGTCAAACGCCTCATTCGCGACAACGAATACACCCCATTCGCCATGCAGTAACCGGGTTGCGCTTCCAATGAGAATAGTCATCTGCGTGTATAGGTTTTCCGATTGCAGGACCAGAGACAAGGACATAAGCAGCAGACTCCCCTGTGGACCACCATAGACCAGCAAGCTACGACGCTGCTATTATAACACTAACCTCCGTTACCCACAACAATAGGCGCACCCTGTTTCATGTTTTGTCTGCCTTGCTTTTTAACAAAATTGTTGGTACAGTGAGCCAGACAATATCATCTCAAGAAAAGCGATAGAGCCATGCAAATTGATATTTTTACGCTCTTTCCCGCGATGTTTCAGGGACCACTCAGCGAGAGCATTCTCAAACGTGCCCAGGAACGCGACCTGTTGCAAATCGCGCTTCACAATATTCGCGACGCGACAACCGATAAACACCACGTTGTAGATGACTATCCCTATGGCGGCGGTGCAGGGATGGTTATGAAGCCCGACCCGATTTTCGCCGCTATCGAGGCTGTCTATCAAGGAGGACCCATTATCCTGATGACGCCACAGGGACGCCTCTTTAATCAGCGCATCGCGCGCGAACTGGCACAGGAACCGCGTCTGACGCTACTCTGTGGGCACTACGAGGGCATAGATGAACGTGTGTGTGAGCATCTTGTGACCGATCAGCTTTCGATTGGCGATTACGTGCTGACGGGTGGCGAATTGGCGGCAATGGTTGTGGTGGATGCTGTTGGTCGCCTTGTTCCAGGCGTCTTAACGGAAGGCTCAGCCGATGAGGAGTCGCATAGCAACAACCTGCTCGAATATCCGCACTATACGCGCCCACCAGAATTTCGTGGCTGGCGTGTGCCCGATATGTTACTTTCAGGGCATCACGAGCAGATAGCGCGTTGGAGACGCAAAGAGTCGATTCGACGCACGCGCCAGCGACGGCCCGACCTCTTCGCGCAGCTTGATCTGAGCAGCAAACAAGACCAGAAAATTTTAAAAGAGCTGGACGCAGAGGATACAACTACCTCCTGACACTTTTTTGGTTTAGGGCATACACAATCAACCAGAAACATGGTATACTTGATTACGCAACTATTGTTGTGGCTAGTAGCGCATGGGCCGGGTCTGGGAGGCGACTACGGTTGACGAGGAGGAAGCTGTTCGGAGCATCAGCGGGGAGCTTCCAGGGGCGATCACACTCCTGAGAAGGGCGTGTGCAAATCCAGATGGCAACATCTGGCACAAAGCGCGTCCAGTGATGTAGGCATACATACAGCGTGGCACAATTCGTGCGGCACGCTTATATTGTTATCCTACAACAAAGAAAGGGTACCCGACTACATGTGCGGTATCATAGGCTACGTCGGCCCAAATGGGACCGATGTCACTACCATTTTGCTTGATGGCCTCTCCAAACTCGAATATCGCGGCTACGACTCCGCTGGTATCGCTGTCCTCACAACTAACGGCACGCTCGAATTGCACCGACGCGCAGGCAAAATTGCCAATCTTGTAAGCACACTTGAAAATGGTGCGCGTCCCGCCCTTGGAACGCTCGGTATTGGTCATACGCGCTGGGCCACGCATGGACGCCCAGATGACACCAACGCGCATCCTCACCCCGATTGCACAGGTGTCCTGACCGTCGTGCATAACGGCATCGTCGAGAATTATGCCGAGTTGCGCCAGGAACTGACGCTCGCGGGCCATACCTTCCGCTCCGAGACGGATACCGAGGTGCTCTCGCATCTCATCGAGTCGTACTACTTTGGCGAGGCGCAGCATGACCTAGAAGTCGCTGTCCGTCTGGCCCTGCGCCGCGTCACTGGCTCGTATGCTATCGCTGTCGTCAGCCAGGAGCATCCCGACCTGCTGATTGGCGCGCGTTGCAACGGTCCACTGATCGTTGGTTTGGGCGAACACGAGCAGTTCCTTGCCTCGGATATCCCCGCCATTCTCAAGCACACTCGGCGTATCGTTATTCTGGACGAGGGCGAGATTGCCGCTCTGCGACCTGATAGCGTCTCAATTACGACACTCGATGGCGTGGAGGTCAAGCGCGAGCCGATCACGGTTGACTGGGATGCCGAGGCAGCCGAAAAGGGTGGCTATCCGCATTTCGTGCTCAAAGAGATTTACGAGCAGCCACAAGCCCTGCGCCGCGCCCTGCTGGGACGCATCCGCGACGGACAACTGCATCTTGCTCAACTGGAACGTATGCAGCGTGAGAACTTGCTGAACAACATCCAGCGCATTATCATCGTGGCCTGTGGAACCTCCTATCACGCGGGCCTGATCGCTAAATACGCTATCGAGCAGTGGGCGCGTATTCCTGTCGAGGCCGTGACCGCCGCCGAGTTCCGCTATAGCAACCCAATTGTGGGACCGGAGACGCTGTGTATTGCCGTCACGCAGTCTGGCGAAACGGCGGACACGCTGGTCGGCATCCGTCAGGCCCGTGAGCATGGTGCGCCAGTTATCGCTATCACCAATGTTGTTGCCAGCGCGATCACACGCATCGCTGACGCCGTGCTCTACCTGCAAGCGGGGCCAGAGATTGGCGTGGTTGCCACGAAAACGTTCGTCACCTCGGTCTCAGTCCTGTATATGCTCGGCCTCTATCTGGGCCAGTTGCGTGGACGTATCCCAGCGGAGTCGATGGGCGAATTTCTGAGCGCGTTAGAGCGTCTGCCCGACCAGATACAGCATATTCTGGATAAGGCTTCGCACTCTGATGACGCGATTGAGCCACTGGCGCAACACCTGTCTCACGCGCAGAGCATGATGTTTATCGGGCGCGGCGTGGGCTATCCGACCGCGTTAGAGGGTGCGCTCAAGCTCAAAGAAATCTCCTACATCCATGCCGAGGGCTTTCCGGCGGGTGAACTTAAGCACGGCTCCATTGCTCTGCTCGACCCCGATACGCCGTTGATCGCGATTGCCACTGCCTCGCACGTCTACGAGAAAGTCGTGAGCAACATGCAGGAGGTGCGCGCGCGTGACGCCCGTGTGATCGCGGTTGCCAGCGAAGGCGACGAGGGCATTCGCCGCCATGCCGACGACGTGCTCTACGTGCCTGCCACGCTAGAGGTCTTCAGCCCACTGCTGGCGATCATCCCGCTGCAACTTTTCGCCTACCACACAGCAGTAGCGCGTGGCTGCAACGTTGATCAGCCGCGCAACCTCGCCAAATCCGTGACCGTGGAGTAATGCACGTTTTGTGGGGAAATGCTTGTCCAGCAACAATAAAGTTGTGGAATGACACAATAAAGTAGCGGAACACGTCAATAAGAAGTCATTGATGATAAATGGCTACATTTGATGGGAAGAGGGATAAACGAGAAGAGTTCACTACTACAAGCTTTTTGCAGTAGTGAACTCTTATGTGTATGAAATACTAACACCCTATTTAGTATCTGCCTATCAACAATAAAGGTGTGAAACGTATTAATCTGTATCCATTCTTCAGGTGAATGGGTATAGATTGATGAAAAATAGAAATAAATGTAGTATTATTGTAATAGTTGAAGATAATTCTGCGATAGAAGTTGAATTAAAATAAAACAATGAAGAAGAAAATTCTCATCACACTTTCGATAATTGTCGTTATTATTCTCCCCATATATGTGCCGTTAGTAATCTACATTAATCACATGGCAAAGCAGGATACAAAAGTAAAATCAGATGTAATCGTCGTCTTAGGTGAGGCGGCTATGGGTGGTATTTCCTGCTTCGGACTAAGATGCCAGCAAGGTTTTGTTCCACACCCCCAATATAACCCTTGCTTGGTTTCCCGAATAAATCAGGCGGTTTCTCTTTACAAAAACCACTACGCGCCAAAAATCCTTATGTCTGGCGGGACCGACAAAGGAGATAATGTTAATGAAGCCGAAACGATGAAAACAATCGCTATGAAAGATGGCATTCCAGGAGCGGATATTCTTACTGAGAACAAGTCAACTTCAACGTATGAAAATCTCCTGTTCTCGCAAAACATACTTAATAAAGCAGGGTTACATTCAGCCATCATTGTTACTGACCCTGCCACAAATGCTAGGGCTGGGCTTATAGCTTCAAAGCTCCATTACACATACTCTTTATCTCCAGATATGAACACAACTTGCTCGCATCTAAGTGATTATTCTTTTAGAGAGCCTTTAGCAATAATTGACTACTTTCTCTCAGGGAAAATATAGAGATTGCTAAAAAGTATCTGAGCAGCAGTTTGTCTGATAATTAAGGCTATAGAACCATGTCAACAACCGAGGCGACTTCCAGGGCTTCAATAGAGGGGTCAAAACTTGAAGACGGCCTAATTTTTTATTCAACCACAACGATCCCAGCAACAATAAAGTTACGGACTGGATTGCTGCCATAGCGGCAATCCAGTTTTTGAATTTTCTGAGTTATGGCTGTAACGCAGAAAAATGATTCCCTATCTTCTTTCGTACAATGCTCTTTTGTCGTTCAGAGGTTCGTCATTCGCTGAAGATTTTCGGGATACCGATCTCCTTGAATGGTAATCATGGCAATGGCCCTTTGGATTTCTTGGAGATCATCGGGTGAGAGATGGACGGTCAGTGCGCCGATATTCTCTTCCAGGCGCTCAACCTTGCGAGAGCCTGGGATGGGAACAATCCAGGGCTTCTGGACAAGCAGCCAAGCGAGTGCAATCTGAGCTGGTGTGGCTCCCTTCTGTTCTCCGATCCTGGTCAGCAGATCAATGACTCCTCGATTGGCTTTCAGTGCCTCAGGGGTATAGCGAGGAAGGCGGCTACGGACATCCACACTGGCAAAGGCCGTGTGTTCATTGAGCGTTCCGGTAAGGTAGCCCCTGCCGAGTGGGCTGTAAGGAACGAAGCCAATACCCAGTTCCTCGCAGACAGACAACACATTCTCCTCAACGGTTCTCCACCACAGCGAGTACTCGCTCTGCACTGCCGTGACTGGCTGGACCGCGTGAGCACGGCGGATCGTTTGTGCTCCCGCTTCCGAAAGGCCAAAATGTTTCACCTTCCCTTCCTTGATCAGTTCCTTCACAGCTCCCGCCACGTCTTCGATGGGCACGTTTGGATCAACACGGTGTTGATAGAGCACATCGATCGTCTCTACCCTGAGCCGCTTGAGTGAACCTTCAACCCCCTGCTTGATGTACTCAGGACGGCTAGAGAGGCCCATATTCTCTCCATTGGGACCAAATTGGTACCCGAATTTGGTAGCGATCACCACATGCTCGCGCAAGGGGGCCAGTGCTTCGCCTACCAGTGCTTCGTTGGTGAATGGGCCGTACACCTGGGCGGTGTCAAAAAAAGTGATGCCGCGTTCGACTGCCGATTGAATAAGTTGGATCATCTCCTGCTTGTCGGGAAGTGGGCTTTCATCATGGCTCATCCTCATGCAACCAAGCCCAAGAGCCGAAACTTCCAGGTTGTTCCCAAGGGTGCGCTTCTGCATGTGCTGAACTCCTCTTGTTTTATGAGTCATAGCTGTTTGTGGTCACGTGGAAGTCCCATGTACCTCTCACGTGTCGTTGTCGTGACGAGAGAGTCAATGAAGGGCTGGATAGAACACTCGGTCAGGCCACATTCTCTCTCTTTGAAGAAAAATCTAGCTTGTGTGGCCCAAGGGAGGAGGTTTGCCCTCTTTCTGATGTGTATTATAGACGCCCTGGAATAAAGAGTGATAGAATAATCCTCGAAAAGAGTTGTCTGATTCTCCAAATGTTTCCTATTGGCAACGGAGAAACAGCGCGGTGACCGCTTTGAAGTGGTGGTGAAACAATGCTTCCAGGAGATGGTCATCCAGCAGGCTTATAGTGATCGCTGAGACCGTTGCCTGCTGTTTTGACCAGATATGGTCTGCCTCAACGGCAACGGAACTGACCAGGGACGGATTGGAATTGCACCAAATTTGGGGGGACTCAAATTTGGTGCAATTCCGTAGTGACTCTGCCTCATCCAGGTTGCAATAATGAACATGTCAGCCTTCCCCGCCATCGAACGGCTTCAGAAGATTTTGAGCGCGTTAGTGAGGGAACCTGCCCGTAGATGTGACTACTGTGATGATTAAAAACAAAATTCCAATCACAGCACAGGTACCAGCAGTCAGGCGAAGTCGGCTGGACCACGTTGAGGTGGTGGCGTCCGCAT
>DAIDJF010000062.1 GCA_027451525.1 Ktedonobacterales bacterium | reverse complement strand
GTAGATAGACCGCACGTGGACGCCTGGTAACAGGTGGAGCGAAGCGGCCCTAATGATCGAACGGCTTGTTTTCAACTGTAAAAAGCACGGGCACGCGTAATCAAGAAGCTTGCAGGAGACAGAGGAAGACTTCAGAAGGAGTCACAGTCTCTGGGGGACGGCAAAATTGAGGTATGATCTCTATGATCTCATGGCAGGGACACAATCCACTGAACATAACGAGGCTTGCTAGCATAGCAAGCCTTTTTTGTTGTTCGCCTTGTGTTTGCGATATTTCGTGTTCCTCTATGATATAGTTTATAATTGACTCAATAAAAACGATCATGGAGAACTGAGATGACAACACCATTGCTTCAACAGGAAAAAATAGAGCAGGCAATTCGTATTCTTAACGAACTGCATCTAGATTGCTGGCTGTTATTTGTGCGCGAAACCGATGAGCAGCCAGACCCAGCTCTAAAACTTGTGGTCAATCATGATCTGACATGGCATTCAATCTTTCTGCTAACACGGCAGGGCGAGAAAATCGCGATTGTTGCCCGTTATGATGATGATCTTGTAAAACAATCTGGTCTGTATACGACCGTTCGCGGCTACACTGAACATTTTGCTCCTTTGCTTGTTGAGACGTTAACCCATCTGAACCCTACGTCTATTGCGCTTAACTACGCTGTTGGGGATGTTGCTGCCGATGGCCTGACGCATGGCATGTACCTGCAGCTCGTGGATGCCCTGAAAGAGACGCCTTATGCGCGTCATTTTGTCTCTTCTGGTCCATTGATCTCACGCCTGCGCACACGCAAAACTACTGAGGAATTGGTGCGCATGCGGCGTGCTATCGAGGAGACAGAGGCTGTATTTTCGCTGGTCACACCATTTTTGCAACCAGGAGTAACAGAACGCGCAACGGGTGAGATGATCCATACCGAGATGCAACGGCGCAATCTGGGGGCGGCATGGTCTTATGATAGTTGCCCAGGAGTGAAATTTGGGCCGAACACGCTCTTTGGGCATGGCAAGCCGAGCGAAATTGCCATGGAGTCGGGCTTTATTGCCAGTCTTGATCTAGGCGTTCGCTACAACGATTACTGCTCCGATTTGCAGCGTCTCTGGTATATGCGGCAACCTGGCGAACAACACCCTGCGGATGTTGTGCAACGCGCGTTTGCTGCTGTGAAAGGCGCGATTGCGGCAGGCAAGGCAAGGCTTAAACCGGGTGTGCAAGGCTGGCAGGTTGATGAGGCGGCGCGTTCATATCTGGTTAACGCGGGCTATCCAGAGTATCGCCATGCATTGGGACATAGTGTGGGACGCCATGCCCATGATGGTGGACCTGTTTTGGGACCACGCTGGCCTCGTTACGCTGAAACACCTTACTATCCGATTGAAGAGGGCAGTGTGTTTACACTGGAACTAGGGGTCATGACCGAGCGTGGCTATGTCAGCCAGGAAGATGAGGTGCTTGTGACCTCTGATGGCTGCGAGTGGTTCTCACAGCCACAAGAGGAAATCTATCTGGTATAACGCTATTTAGCGCGTTTAGGCGAACGGGGGCGTAGCAGAAATGCCCCCACAATGATGCCGATACCAATCCCAAGCAGTAACATTTGCCGCTGTTTCTGCTCAGCGACCGTAACCGATTGCATATCGTTTTGGTAAAGGCCACCCGCGCGATAGGCTTCATCTAAGAGCTGAACTGGATGGACAACCTGCATCGGTAAACCGCGTTCGCGCACACCCAGCGCAATCTGCATCATGCAGCCAGGGTTGCCTGTGGCGATAGTATCTGCATGTGTATCAACAATGTTGTTAACTTTGCGTTCTAATAACTGCTTTCCCATCTCTTGATTCACGATGTTGTAGATTCCCGCGCTTCCACAGCACCAGTCAGCCTCATGCAGGTCAACTAACGAGAGGCCTGGAATCGTGTTGAGCAATTGGCGTGGTTGTTGCCTGATCTTCTGTCCATGGGCTAGATGGCAGGCATCATGATATGTGACGGTACGCTGAACCTGACCCATCTCTCTATTGAGTTCAATAGCGCTCAAGAACTCGCTGACATCCTTGATTTTGGCGACGAATGCGCGTGCTTTGTCGGCATAGAGATAGTCATCGCGCAACAGGTGCGCATATTCTTTTAATGATGCACCACAGCCAGCCGAGTTGATGATAATGGCATCACAATCGTATTGCGCGAATACATCAATATTGTTACGTGCAAGTGCGCGTCCCATATCGGCCTCGCCTGCATGAACATGGAGTGCGCCACAGCAGTTTTGTTGTGGTGGTGTAATCACCTCACAGCCATTGGCGGCAAGGACGCGAAGCGTTGCCTCATTGATGTCACGAAACACCTGATCCATAATACAGCCACTAATAAAGCCAACGCGATAACGTTGCTTACCCAGTGCGGGTGTGATCTCTGGTATTTGGGTTGGGAGGATATCGCCTCCCGCTTGATCCATTAATCGCTCTGGAATACTAAGTTTGCCCTGAAATGGCGTAGGTAGCGCGTCGAGTAGATCAAAGAGACCACTTTGATGCATCAGTCTTTGTAGCCCACTGCGCTGATAGAGTTTCAAACCGCCAAAGACGAGCGAGAGTAGCGTGCGCGATGGTAAAAGCATATCGAAGAAGAAGCGGCGTAAGAGGCGTGGCGCAATAACATCGAATGTACGTGTTGCTGTGGTTGAAGGTGCGCTTTCAGATGGCGTAATGGCGGTTGTTTCCAGTTGTATCTGCTCACGGGCCGCCTCGATTAATTTGCCGTATTGTACGCCCGATGGGCAGGCTGTCTCGCAAGCCAAACACCCCAGGCAACAGTTCATGTGCTCGACAAAATCTTGTGAAATTGGTAATCGGCCCTCTGCCACCGCTTTCATCTGATAAATACGCCCACGTGGTGAGTCCATCTCGACACCTAAAAGAGCATACGTGGGGCAGGTGGTCAGGCAGAAACCACAATGAATGCACTGACCGATCAGGTCATAGGTATGGGTGTGCATGCGCAGTGGCCCCTGATCAGGAGGGGTCAGGTGAGTAAGTGTTGTATGGTTTTCTGCTGGTTCTGGCATCAAAATATCCTTCGATAAAATGCACGTGTTACGCCCGTACTGGGCGCGGTTGTGCTGCAACGACGGTAACTTCCTGGCGATTATGAAAAAGCTGGCGAGCGCGCGAATATGCATACCCGCGTTGGAGAATGCGCAACGCCTCTTTCAGTGTCGCAAGTGGGTCAATTTCAGAAGTCGCATGAGGCAACTTAAATGTTGTGATGAGAAAGCCCTGCGTTTTTAAGCGCGGAGCGGCGGTGACAAGTAAACGCGCGGCATCTCGTGCATCCATGCGCATATCGTTGACGATGACATCAAAGCGTGTTGCCCGTTTATCGGTAGTTGCCAGATATCTTTCGGCATAGCCACGATAGTGTTCAAGGTGTTTTTGTCCGACCAGACGTGGGTCAAGACGTGCCGGGTCAACCGCTACGACATCCATTCCTGCCTCTAACAAAATGCGCGCCCAGCCGCCAGGAGCTGCTCCCAGGTCTAGAGCGCGTCCTCCCTCTGGCAGTGCCACCTCAAACTCTTCCAATGCTTCCAGCAATTTGAACTCCGCGCGACTAATCTGTTCATCTGTCTGTGCGAAATGGCGCGCACCACCGGGCCAGCTACTCAAATTATCTTCCGCGCTGGAGATACCAAGATAAGCGGTATCAGCGGTACAAAGGAGAGAAAGCACTACTTGCGGTTTTTTAATCGACTCAATGGCTCCTGTCTCCTCAATAAAGGCCTCGGCAAGAGCCTGATTCAGGTGTCCACCGCTATAAGCTCGCTCGGCCTTAAGAAGGTCCGTTTGCACAATGCGCGTTTGGACTGCAAAATGGATGCCGCGATCAATGAGCGCGAATGTTGGTAAGGCGGCGAATGCCAGCGCGATCTTGCCAATGTCTTGTTCTGTATTGCTAAGCGCGAGTTGCTGCTGTACTGGCGCAAGATGGCGCGCAAATGTTGGACGTGTACGCACGGCGCGACGCATGCATACCTGACTGTCAGCAACTTGACAGAGCATAATGCCCGGTGTCAGTTCTTCCTGCATATGTAGCGATGGGTCGAGTTGCCGCAATTCAGCCAGTGCGGCTGACGAAAACTCTGGCTGGGCTGTCACAAGCAACGATTGTTCAGTTATATTCATCATATGTTCTTACATCATGCGCTTTTTACGCGCACTATCTATCCTTAGTAGCGTCCAGGTTTCTTCTGGTCTCTGTTTACAAGAGATGATGTGGCAAATAGTGTTCGTGCGCAGCCGCCATCTCCTGATATACCAGTTCTGCCTTACTATACGACATAACAAGCGGATTTGCCGCCAGAGCTTTTATGGCATCCTTGCGCGTCCCCCAGAGTGCAGCGCGTGCTGTCGCACTTTCATATTCGGCCAACTGCGCAAGCAGGCCGCGCTGCTCGATGCCGATGCCAGCATCGCCCTGCATTAGTGGAATAGCTCCGCGTGCATCAACGTGACAAGGGACTTCAACAACGCGCTCTGCGTCAAGGAAATGAATGGCCCCGCGATTCTGCACGTTGAGCACCCATTCTTCACCCGTATTATGCAAAAGAGAGCGCAAGACATCAAGCGCGAAATCACCAAAGCCGGTACCCCCGCGCATCTGCGTGAGGTGCGGAACATCTTTCTTGGCTTCTTCCCTGTAGTGGTTTAGCAATGCAGGCAACATCTGCATGATATCCTCCGCGCGCGAGGTGGGTTTTTGTTGCAGGAAGGCCAGGACCAGTTCGGGAAAGTAATAGTAGTGCATGTAGTGAGATGGAATGGCCCGATAGGTTGCAATAAGCTTTGCTAACATGATGTGCTCATAATTAGCGGGCGTCATGGGTTGTTCTGCAATCTGCTCACTCCAGGCAATGATTTGTGGCAAAACATCAACCCCGTTGCGCCAGACTGCGGTTGTCCAGTTGCCATGATTCAGTCCCACGGTACGGTGATAGAGACGCTCACCCGCCATTGGTCCCACTCCTGCCGCTTCTGCAACGTGCTGAATTTCATGCAGTGGCCCATCGCACATGCCGATAATCTGAATACCACTGGAAAGTGTGATGGCTTCAGTAACAATATTGCTGGGGTTTGTGTAGTTGAGAAGAAATGCTTTAGGAGCGATCTTCTCCATTGTTGCCGCAATACCAGCCATGACAGGAATAGTGCGTAGCGCGTAAAAGAAGCCACCAGCTCCAACTGTCTCCTGCCCGATCAGACCGTGCCGCAGAGGAATTTTTTCGTCAAAGCGGCGCGCTTGCATGCCACCTGTGCGAAACGCGGTGATGACAAAATCTGCACCATCAATCGCGGTCTTCTGATTGGTGGTTCGTTCTAGTGTAATCTTCGCTTCCGCGTGTTTGAAAAGCTTGGTACCGATGGTATAGATGAGTTCTAGGCCATCGGGGTCAATGTCCATCAAAACAATCTCACAGCCCTGAAAATTCTGGGCATAATGGACAAAACTGTGCATCAGCCCTGCGCAGTAAGGGCTACCGCCACCGATAATCGCAATTTTTGCTTTGTGCCCCATTGGTTTTTGTTGCGTATCTGCTCCATTGCTCTGTTCCTGTTGCATATGTGTGAACCTTATTGGTGTGTATGACCTGGGTAGTTACAAAAAAAGTTGAAATATTCAGTTCAAATAAAGCGTATCATACCAGTGAGGTATGTCTCAAGGGGAGGAGAAGAGTCGCCAGCACCAGAAAAGTGTCCCAACCAGCCCTAACACCAGGAGACTGAGAAGAATTTTATGCGCTACATCCATTGTTCCCATGCTCGTCATTGATGAAAATACGAGGCTAGGGGCGGGCAATAGCGTTGATGGGGCGGTCGCAACGGGTGTGGTTGTATTTGGGAAACTCAGCGCTGACCACGCTGGCGGTGTGCCGCTGTTCATCCCACTTCCTCCATTTCCACTCAATGTGGGTGCTTTGCCACTTCCCGCAGGCGGTGTACCTGCTTGCCCATTGCTGGCATCAATCGTCGGTGTGGCTGTAATCTGCCATGTCGCGCCACCATCGGGTACACGCGCGTAGGACTGATCGGGAAGCAATGGGGGCACAGTAACCGTGTCAATGGGGATACCCGCGATTAACAGGCGCAGCGTATTGCCTTGTGTTGTCGCGAATCTGGGATTATTAAAAGGAAAGATGACGAGAAAGCTATGGGCCGCGATAGCGGAACCAAAGGGGAGGTAGAATGCATTGGTGTTTGGGCCACTATCAATGCTGGTATGAACGCCATAGAGATCAAGTGGCTGGTTCTGGGCATTGTACAATTCAATCCATACATCATAAGCATTCGCTGTTTGCTTACTGAGTTCGGTGCAATTCCAGGTTGTACGTGGGTGCAAAAGTATCTCATTAAGAAAAAGAATACCCGCGGTGGCTGGCGGTTGTGTGAGTGTGCCGGAAACGGGCGGTGGTATGGGTGAGGCACATCCATGTTTGGGTTTCGTTGTGGCATGTGTCGATTGGGCTGGTTGTATCAGCACTATTATAGTGATGAGTGCCAACGCAAAAAGCGCGATATAGCGGTGATGATGACGCTGCTGAAGCCACACGTTGCCACCTCATAAAAGAACAAGCCACAGTAGAGAAGAGCATATTGATACATAGAAATAACGTGTAACATACATGTGAAGAGATATGCTACACGTGCGAGACAGACAGATTATACGTGTTATTTACTGGCATTACTGAGAGAGGTATTTGAACGGAACTGCACGTTTGCGTGGAAACCTCTCCTCTAGCGTGCGCCGAACTGCTTCTACACTGCTTTCGCCGAGCGTGAATGCGATAATGGAGCCAATAATAATTCCACAGATGCCGCCCAGTGCAATGCCTTCTAGAAACATTCGGTTCCGAAAAAATGTCATCATTGTCACCTTTTCTATTATGTTATTGCAAGTATACTACCGTTTTTGCTTCGCTCCACAGACGTTCGAGGCGGTAGTACTCGCGTTCCTTATTCCCAAAAATGTGGATAATGATATCACCAAAGTCGAGTAACATCCATCCTGTTTCCGCAATACCTTCGCGGAACAAGGCTTTGGCACCTATTTTCCCCAGTTCCTCGTTCAGTGATTCCGCGATAGCCTGAATCTGACGAGGATTGCTGGCACTACAGATCACAAAGTAGTCGGCAATCGTCGTAATTTCATGGATATCAAGCAAAAGAATATCAGATGCTTTCTTATCAGAAGCGATATCGACGGCTGCCTTAGCAATTTGTGCCGAATCTAGTAGAACACCCTTCACGAATACTCCCTAATTCTCTTAGGCTCTGTGCTGCAGGCAAAGAGCAATGGCCTGTATATCTTGTAACCGCATTATAGCATGACGAGATAGAAGTTGTTAAGAGGGCTAGGAAGTATTTTTCACGCGCCCTCTTAATCTATCAGGATTGACCGCTGCTAACGTTGGCTGGTGTTGACGGGTGGATGGAGCCATTCTTCCTTTGTCGTATGTGCGGCAAGAATATCGTTGTGGAGTATTTCAGCGCGTAACTCGCGCAGTGTACCCCAACCTTCAGCCTCGACATCGTATTTATGAATAGTCTCCTCGTTGCGTTGATGGACCCAGATAAACGTGTCATCGGGTAGCGTAGGATAGTTATCGACAACGGCGCGTAAAATCTCGCGCGTGACATCCTCGACAAAGCGTGGGTTGGCGTGCGCCTTGTTGACGATATAGAGCTCGTCGGGACGTTTCAGCAGCGCGTAGTTTTCTGAACTCATCGCGCTTTCAACCAGCGCAATCAGCTCACCCGCTTCAAGCGTCTGATCTGTGCCGACCAGCAATGTTGCGCGTCCACGTTGGTTGTGGGTTGCCAGCGGCGTGATGCTAAGCATTTTTTCGATACTATCCTCTGAAAACCCTTCTTCTTGAAGACGAACACGCGCAAAAGAATGAACCATATCTTGCGCGCATGGGCATGCCACCATGCCCTCAACCTCAACGCCAATCAAGCGGCGACTGCTCTGAGGCGTTGCGACCGCCTGAGCCAGTAACCCATATACTTCTTGTGTGCGTCTCCCCGATACGGGGGTCCATTTCTGTAGTGGATAATGGGTGCGAATATGTACCTCGGCCTGCGCAACCTTTTGCCGCTCGACAATCGACTTGGCAATCGCTTCCGCGAGCAGTTCGATGCGCGGCCAATGTTCTGCCGCCTTTGCCTCTAATACCTCTTCTAATGCGTCGCTAAAGCGCGACATATGGACACCCGCCTGCGATGCTTGCAGGTCGGCGTAGAGGTCAAAGGTCGCGTCAAACCATTGCTGGTGTTCTTCGTCGCCCAATAAGAGGGCTTTTCGTACACCAACTACTCCCGCTCGGCCCAGACGTACATGCACTGTTGGACTGCCGCTTTGGATATCCCGCTCGAATGAGATGCGCAAATTGGGGGCAAGCTTGTGAACGCCATCCTGTGAGAGCGTGCTGGCAAGTTCCTGAATGCTTCTTTTGCTCAACGGATCAATGTATTCAGGGGCAATCTCTGCTAAGGGGGTGAGCACAAAGGCGCGTTCCGCCATCCGTGGGTGGGGAATGCTTAGCCCTTCCTCTTCAAGGATAAGCGTATCGTAGAAGAGAATATCTATATCAATGGGGCGTGGACCATTGCGAAATGTTGGTTGTCGTCCTATTGCGTTCTCGATAGCTTTTACTGTATCCAGCAGGGCACGTGGGGTCAGGCTGGTTTTGCCCGCACAGACCATATTGAGAAAACGGGGCTGTTCCAGATAGCCAACCGGCTCTGTTTCATAGACTGATGAAATTGTTTCAATATCAATATATTCACGCAGACGTTGGAGCGCGGCGGAAAGATGTCCACGCCGATCTCCTAAATTTGAGCCGAGTGCGAGATAAATGTTGTGGGTTGCAGATGCCTTGTTCCCATTGACTGGAAACAATGGCGATACTGTTGTGTCAAAACTCATGAAAAACCTCTTCCAAGACTTGTTTGCTTCTATCGTAGTCTCTAACAATAAAAAGTATGAATTTGTTTCCGCTCAGCCTTTCTTTAAGGATTGTTCAGTCTTGTGTATGTTGAAAGACCCAGAGATTACTGAATACGGCATCAGTGCCGCGCTTGTTATCGCTACTGACAAAGAAACCAATCAGACCTGTACTATAGGCGGCATCTGAGAATGAGGCAATCACAAGTTGCTTGTTGATATAAAAACGAAATTGTGTCCCTGTGGCGATGATAAGGAAGGTATTCGTCTGTCCATAACCGCTGGCAATCGCTGTACTGTAGGTCCAGTCAATCAGTGTCAGCCAATTGAGCGGATTGCTTCCCTGCGCGCGCACGAAACGGTAATCGCCATGACTGTCTAGCTCGAACACATAGAAATCTTTACTGGCGGGAGTAAGGCGCAGAATCAGGCCATAGGTATCACCGTATACTAATTGGGCTTGTGCTGTGATAATGGCGTTTGAAAAGCGACGGGTATTCGTATAGCACCATGCGGCTGTGTGGATTTGGCTGGTATGGACGTGATAGCCTGGCGGCGAGAAGTAGCATTGATACTGGTCATCAATCCATCCCCCTCCACGTGTGGTCATCGTATCGCTATATAAGACAGGGCCGACGCCAAGCGTATTTGTAATGCCTGCCGTACTTTGGGCCTGAGCCTGACTGACTAAAATTGCTTGTTGTGTTGCTTGTGCTTGCGCGGTCGTAGTTTCTGGAAGCCATTGTGTATTGGATGTGCTTGTAGGTGTAGACGAAGGTATACGCGAGGGCTGGATGATTAGTACGGCCCGTGCTTGTGTTTGCCAGAAGAGGGCTAACATGGTCGAGGCAAGTAAAAGACAGAGGCCCAGGATGATCAACACACGTTGCGTAAAAGAGCGTGTCTGATATGCCCGTGTGGGCGCATGTATTATAGGTAATGGGGAAAGTGGATGGGTCAGCGGAAACAAGGGCAGTAGAGGCGTAGACTCTTGAAGTTTCTTATTGTTTGCTGCTATCTCCGCTGCTTGCACTTGAAGTGTTTCTTTTGGTTTAGGCGTTGCCGGTATGTCTTTCTGATGCAGCGCAGTAATATACGCCTCCGCGAACTCGCTCGTATCCTGATAACGCTCTTCTGGATCTTTTGCCATTGCTTTGAGAATAACGGCTTCTACGGCGGGTGTGATGGCCTCGTTAAATTGTGTTGGCGCGGGTGGTGTCAGTTGAATATGTTTCAATGAGATTGCTACCGGGGATTCTGCTGTAAATGGAACGCGCCCGGTGAGCATCTGGTAGAGAATAACGCCCAGTGAGTAGATATCGCTGCGATAATCATGTTTGCCATTGGATTGTTCGGGGGCCATATATTCGGGTGTGCCAATCATTGCGCCGTCGTGTGTTAAAGCCTCGGCCTCCATCTTTGCTTTTGCCAGCCCAAAATCGACCAGATAGGCATAGCCATCGGGACGGAGCAGGATATTTGATGGCTTGACATCGCGATGTACAACACCATGCTGATGGGCGTGTTGCAGTGCCGATGCAATCTGCTCAAGAATGCTGCCGGCTTCTTCTAATGTTAAACGTTCGCGTTTGAACAGATAATCGCGCAACGTGCCGCCCTCGATATAGGGCATAACGAGATAATACCAGGGACGCTGTTCGCCAAAGTCATACAGTGGGAGTATATGCTCGTGAGAGAGCGTGCCAACAGCAACAGCCTCACGTTCAAAACGGCGCACAAAAGCATCCGCGCTGGCATATAATACTTTTACCGCGACATAGCGACGTACGCGCCGATCATAACCAAGATAAACTTCCGACATGCCACCCGTGGCGATGCGCTGGCGTAATTCATAGCGTCCTAGCGTTGAGCCTTCTATTCCCCTCATCACATTCCACCCTTGCCGTTTTTATTGATTTTATAGCCGTATGAGATATGTTAGATATTACAGTATAAGCAGTCTAAAGTATATAACATATAAAATGATACCCAGCTTGCCTTCTCTCTCGTGCAGGAATGTCGAAAATTCTTTTCCTGCACGAGATGAGTGTATTTAGCGTGGTGTCCAGTAGCGTTCAAGATAGACGGTCTCGATAGGACGTAGCCCATGCGTGTACTGCTTCATCACGCGGTACATGTCTTCTTTATCACTAAAGTTGACCGTGATCTGCGATGCATAGAGTTCCGCCGCTTCTTGCCGTAGCGAGAGCATCTCCGACATTTCAACCAGCGATGGCTCAAACGCGCCCCCCAGTTCGTTCAAGCGGCTTTCAAGTGCGCCCTCTTTCAGCACATACGGGAAATCTTCATAGTAGTAGACCGTTGCTCCCATCTGCACAAGGCGATCAGCGGCTGAGGAGACCAGTTGATGGTCAACATGGCGGCCCACACCCAGCGGGGCATACCAGACCGTGTCGGGAAGGCGTTGGCGCAGGCTTACCAGATCTTGCGCAAGTTGTTTATCAATCCACAAATCTGCCGCGTTGACCTCGCCGCCGATCAGCTCTTCCTTGCTGTTATAGTAGGCTGGTGTGCCGCGATAAATGGCATCAGGATAGTCGAGCCAGAGATAATCGACTTGCAAGAGATCAAGGGCAGCGGCATCTTCTTTGCGGCGTGCCGCTATCAGTTCGGCGGGCGATTGAGAGCCAGCACCCATCTCGCGTTGTATCTGACCGGCCAGTGGGCTGAGTTGGGTATCGGCAGGAGGTCCACCCGCAAAGATGCTGATAACGAGCGGGCGTAGGCCACAACTGACCTGTACACCGAGAGTTCCGCCGCATGAGTAGACGGCGTCATCCAGATGCGGCGAGAGAAAGATATGGCGATATGTCGTTGTAATATCATTTAGGCTATTGAGTTGCACTGTAAAAGTCCTCCAGATGTGATAAGAACGAGCTTATTGAGCAAATAACTACTCGTACTATACTGTATCATATCCTGTCTTAGAACTAACTGTTCGGCATCGCATCATGGCAAGCGCACACCTTCCTCCGTAGCATCGAGCAAGCCATCTCTGACCAGACCATTGACCAGTTGTTGTAGCCAGGGCAGGTCTTCCGCGCTAAATGTGGGTTTGATCCGTGCTCCTAATTCGGGAAGCGATAGACGTTGCTGGGCTGGCAAGGTCCGTAAGGCGGCAACTGCTCGTCCGCGAAAATAGCGATTAGTGCTGGTAAATGGCTGGCTCTGATAGCCATTTTTCTTCTCCGCGACTTTACGTAACTGGCGCAGAACGGTTCCTGATGGAAAGAGGCTATGTTGGCCCATTTCGTGATAGGCACTGCAAACATGTTGAAGTGGGCAATCGGCGCAACGGGGCGTTGCGCTGATACAAATAGTCGCTCCCAGGTCCATAAGAGCCTGATTCCAGTTGTATGCTTCATCAGGTGGAAGAACGTATTCTGCTAGCGAGAGCATCTGGGCGTCGTTCAGGCGCGGTTCAGGCTGTTCCAAACCAAGAAAGGCGCGATGCAGGACACGTCGAATGTTTGTATCGACAGTCGCAACCTGTTTGCGATAGGCAAAGCAGGCGATGGCTCCGGCGGTATAGCGTCCAATGCCCTTGAGTTTAAGCAATTCCTCAATCGTATCTGGAATGTGCCCCTCGTACTCGGAGATGACCTGACGGGCAATTGCTTGCAGGCGCACTGCGCGCGTGTTATAGCCGAGCGGAATCCAGACGGAGATGACATCAGCTGTAGGTGCGTTTGCCAGGGTAGCCAGCGTAGGGAATGCTGCGAGAAATTGATGATATTTGGGCAACACACGATCAACCTGGGTCTGTTGTAACATGATTTCAGAGACCAGGATGGCATAAGGGTCTTGTGTTGTGCGCCAGGGTAGGTCACGCTGTTCCTGCGCGTACCACTCCAGCAACGCACGCTGAACCGATGAGGTGAGTTCCGCGTCAGGAAACTGAGATAAGCGCGGAATGGCTGTACTCATGTTGCCTCGATTACGCTTTGCTCGTACGCGTTGCGGCCCTTTGTGATGTAGCTTCAGAGGATGTCACGTTTTCCTTCTCAGGAAGCGTATTTTGCGACTCTGTGCGCCTGGATGCGCGGAGAGAAAATATGGTGTCGCCACCCTCTTGCCAGCACTTCGCGTCAGATTCGGGCAGGTTCTCACAGAGGATCCAATCATTGTCTGAGCGGATGACATGCCCTTTGACGCATTTGGCATACATGATATGCTCATTAATGCGTGGGTCACTCGCACTAACATTGGGAGAAGCAATCTTGGGAATAAAAAATTTACACCACGGCACGGTTATGTACCTTTCTTATGTTCCATGAATGGATAACTGCAGCGTATAATTGCCGCCACGTTGTACACTATCAAACAATCGTATTGGCTTAGCTATTATAGCGCATTCTCTAATTTTTAACTAGGGGATGACCTGTGCGGGCCAGGAGAGAAGATCAAGCACGCTGGCTGATGACCATACGAAACCACCATGTGCCGCATTTGATGGCTGCAATCAGGTAGATGAAAAGCCATGCTTCTTGTAACACGCCATAGCTAGCTGCCATTGCCAGGAAAAAGAGACAACCTATCGCGCAAATTTGTTTCAAACGAAATGTGCGCCAGTGCCAGCGAAAGGAGTAGGCCGGGCTATTGCGGTAGTACCACAGCGTTATACCAGTGAGGATGAGCAATAGCATGGTTCCAGATAGGCCAAAGATCGTCAGGCCCAAAAAAAGTTCACTTATAGTCACAGCATGATCCTCGCCTCGTTGCAAAAACTCCCTTGATTACCTGCATTATAGCATCTAAAAACGTCATGGCATATACTATGCAGAGAAATATGATCTCAGGGAAGGAAGGACACGTGTTAGTAGAAGAATTAGCGGTTGTTGATACCACTTCTCCGCTTTGGGAGACGATGCGGCCCGTGCTAGAGGCTGCATTGCGCCTGGAGGTGAGCGACGCTACATCTAGCTGGCATGGGTGGAATAAAGCGCAGGTAGAAGCATTCCTGGGCCGCTGTCCATCGCATTGTAGTATCCTTGTCGCGGTTTGGGAGACACTGCGCGATGAGCAAGGACGTGAGCGTGATATGTTGCGTATCGGTTGGGTTGGTGAACTGCGAGATGGGCAGGTTCGCGCCATCTATACCCTTGATACATTCACGACAGCGGGTTTATCTGCTATCGAGGAACTGGAACCCGGCTATGAACATGCGCTAGAAATGCTGCGTGTTGCCAAAGCGCGTGTCGCTCCTGTCGCCTGGGCACTGTTTACTGATAAGGCCACGTGGGATACATGGCTATTTGCGACTGCTAGTGATGGCGGTGTGCTCGATAAAGGCGTGTTGCTCACGTCTCTCACCCGTCAGGGGCGTTGTGTCCTGATGGGGAGTCAGGCAGGGCACCATCATTAGCTGAGATACGAATATTTTTTAGATACAGGATGGATTATGGAACAACAAACCCCCCTGGTGTGGAATCCGCTTTTGCGACAGTATCTAGTCAATGCTCCTCACCGCATGAGTCGTCGCGAGGGGACCACAACCTGCCCTTTTTGCGCTGATATTACCGAAGGGCGCGTTAAAGCGGATGAACAAGTCTGGCTGCATCCAAATGATTTCCCTCCTTTATTGCCGCCTGTCGGTGAGGCGTATGTTGTTATTTATCATCGTGACCATCAGCGAGCCTTTACGCAGTTGACAGTCGAAGAGGTCACGCTCGTAACGCATCTCTGGCGTGATCTCTATCGCGACCTGTCCGCGCGCTATCCCGCCGTGATGATCTTTGAGAATAGTGGCGAGGCGATTGGTCAGACGCAGCATCATCCTCACGGCCAGGCTTTTGGCCTCTCGGTGTTGCCACCCACGCTAGAGCGCGAGATGGAGACCGTGCTGCTCGACGATCAGAAGGGGCATGGGTGCCCTTTTTGTCGCGTGCGCACAGAGGTTTTGGATGTAGATGGTCTGTATGAGGTGAGTGCCAATGCAACGTGGCAGGCCTATCTACCGCCATATGTGCGCTATCCCTATGAGACGCATTTGTATCCGCGCCGCCATGTCTCTGATCTTGCCGCCATGAGCGACGAAGAGTTATATGACATGGCCGAGATGTTGCTGCGTGTGGCACGTGGCTATAACGCGCTGTTTGATGGGGCGATGGCTCCCATGCCGTATTTGCTTGGTTTACATCAGTTGGCCGATCAACGCTTTCATTTCCATGTCGAGATTCTGGCAATAGGACGCGCTCCTGGCAAGTTGAAATACGCCGCCTCGTCTGAGTCGATCTGGGGCATGTGGACGAATGACTCCTCACCGGTACAAAAGGCGCAAGAGCTACGGGCCGCGATACAGTACATAATGGAGCGATAACATATGCAAGAGGCAAGAACTTTTCCTGCCCCTGTACAGGCGGCCCTCACCATGTTTCCGCTTGTCTTTCCTGACGCAGGTAGCGAGCGACTGGGTGGGGCATGGGCGGCAGGGCGTATCAATCTGATTGGTGAGCATACCGACTATAATGATGGTTTTGTCTTGCCCGTTGCGGTAGATCGTGTCGCCGCTTTCGCAGGGCGTGGGCGTACGGATGGGCAGGTACGACTCTGGTCAATGGCATTCAAAGAATACGCACACTTCGTGCTGGTCGGTCTGCCTGAGAACTTCGAGCAGCAGCGGGTCATGCTGCCACGTTGGGCACGCTACATCCTGGGCGTGATCTCAGAGCTAGTGCGCGCTGGTTTGCTGGTGCATGGCTTTGATGCTGTTGTTGGTGGAGATGTCCCGCTTGGCGGCGGTATGAGTTCCTCGGCGGCATTAGAGGTCGCAACCTGTTATGCCTGCGCGCTCTTCTCTCACGATCAACTGTCAATTGGAACGTCAGATGCCACATTTACGCCCATGCAAGTCGCGGCCTTATGCCAAAAAGCCGAGCAGATTGCGTCGGGTGTGCAGTGTGGTATTCTGGATCAGGCGGCCTCGTGCCTGGGTCAACCTGCTAAGGCTGTTTTACTGGATTGCCGCACGCTCGCCTATCGTTATCTGCCCTTTGCCGATCCCAACCTTGCGCTTGTTGTAATTGATACGGGGGTGCGGCGTGAACTGGCTTCTTCTGCCTATAATGAGCGACGGCAGCAGTGTGAGGAGGCGACAGCATTGTTGCGTGCGCAAGTACAACAACATGAGCCGGAAACCGTGCAGAGACAGGTCATCAACGCGCTACGCGATATCACGCCTGAACAATTTACGCGCTACGCGGAGACGTTGCCCGTATTGTTGAGAAAGCGGGCGGGCTACGTGATTGCTGAAAATGCGCGTGTCTTACAAGCCGCACAATTGCTGGACGTGGGGGACATTGAAGCAGTTGGGCCAATTCTCTGGGCTGGTCACGCTGGCCTGCGCGATGAGTATGAGGTCAGTTGTATGGAACTGGATGTGCTGGTCGAGATTGCGCGTGGCGTACCTGGGGTGCTGGGAGCGCGTATGATGGGTGGCGGCTTTGGGGGTTGCACGATTAACCTTGTGCGCAGTACAGCGGTAGAAGCGTTACAGGCCGCAGTCGAGGAGCAGTATCCGCAACGGACAGGGCGGCTGGCTGGTATTGATATCTGCCGTGCCGCAGGTGGCCCTGGTTATGCCTGGGCGTAAGCAAGGGAGGCAATGTGAAACTCTATCTTTCAACCGATTTTGAGGGAACCAGCGGTATCGTCGCGTGGGAGCAGATTATCGAGGGCAATGCCGAATATGAGCAAGGGCGGCGTTTGCTGACGGCGGAGGTCAACGCGGTTATCAGAGGCGCACTGTTGGCGGGGGCAAGCGAGTTTGTCGTCAATGACGCGCATCACTATATGCGCAATCTGCATCCACAAGACCTGATTGGTCGGGCAACGTTAATTACGGGCAAACACAAGCCGCTCTATATGATGGAAGGGCTGGATAGCAGCTTTGATGGCGTGTGTTTTGTCAGCTATCATGGCTCCATTGGAGCCGAACGCAGTGTCCTCTCGCACACTTACAATCCAGCGGCAATCTGGGAGGTGCGTATCAATGGGACTGTGGTGGGCGAGTCGGGTCTGAATGCTCTGGTTGCGGCTCATTATCAGGTTCCGATTATTTTTGTGAGTGGCGATGCCGTGACTGCGCAAGAGGCACAGTTTATTGCGCCAGCAGCGGAAAAAGTGGTGGTGAAAGAGTCAATTGGGCGTTTTGCCTCAGTTAATCTGCATCCAGAGGTCGCGTGTGAGCGACTACGCGCAGGAGCGGAACAGGCCGTGCGCCGCTTTGCCGAGATGCGTCCGCCTGCCTTTAGTTTGCCTGTGACAGTCGATATTACCTTCCAGGTCGCCGACATGGCGGAGATGGCCCTCTGGATACGTGGTGTCGAGCGTGTGAATGGACGCACTGTGCGCGTGCTCGGCGAAAACCTGCTTGATCTTTACCGCACATTCGTTACTATTGTGACGCTTACACGATCACTAGTAGATCGCTAAGAGCGTTTTTATGCAAAAATAGTGCTGGCAAGGCACAGCGTAGATGCTGCAAAAAGTTCCAGGCGGTTCGTTTCGAGCCTGGATTGACATCTATTCTGTGCCTTGCTTGTTTTGTCTCTATTAACTTTCTTATAAAGATATGTAAAATGTATCTCTTTTAAAAATGGAAAATAGCTCATTATGGCCTGTAACTTGACGCTTTTCAGTTGATTTGGTATTATTAGCGCAGCTTAACTGTGTGGTTAAAAAAGAAAAATTTATGTTGTGCGGCAATATTAGTAGTATAGCGTAAAAGAATGCCGTCTAAATATATGATAGCGTCATATGGATCAAGATGTTATCGCTTTAGAGCCTGCTAATTTGTTCATCTCGCAAAGAAAAATTATTCTTGTGATCAGAAGGAGTTGTTGAATGATAACGAAATGTCCGAGGTGTGGCCTGCCTGTTGATGCAAACAGTGAATTTTGCGGTAACTGCGGGTATACACTGCGATCTGCTGGCACAGTGACATCATCTCCCGCCCAACCGACGTATCCCAGTGGGGGAGCACCTTCTGGTGCTACGTTGCCGCCTTATCCAGGGAGTGCGCCATCGTCGCCTGCCTATCCGTTGAGCAATGTCCCTTCGTCACCTTCTTATTCCGGTAATAATGCCCCTGTTCAGCCGCCATATACTGGCACAGGTAGTGGTTCTCCACCTTCACCTTTTTATACAGCGGGAACAATGCCTCCCTCTCCTACACCCGCTAACGGTGCGCCGCTTCCACCTCCACCTTATCCTGGCAATGGTCATCCCTCCGCGCCTGGTTATTCACCGAGTGGGATGCAATATCCACAACCGCAGTATGGAGTGGACCCATCAAAAACACCTCCTCAACCACAGCCGCCACGACGAGGAGGCAATAAAGTGGGATTATTTGCTATCATCGGTGTGATTGTGGTTATTATTATTGTTGGCGTCATAGGGCTGAATGCTTTCCATCTACTGCCTGGTACCGCAAATAAGCCCTCTACTTCTGGCAATCAGGGGACGTCATCAACACAAAATTCTCCCAATGCGTCTGCGACGGCGACCGCGCTAGCGATGGCGAATGCGGGAATAACGCCAACCACGGGGACAACGCCCTCGACTGGCGCAACATCTACCCCTGCTGGTTCCACGCCAACGTCAGTGACCCCGACTGCTACTACAGCCGTGATAAATAGCTATTCCGCGGCACAACCAGGACCTGGCTGTGATAACAATGGTGGAGCATGGACACCAGCAAATATCGGTGGGATCTCTTGCGGTACAACGATTACGATTAACTCTGGCGAGTCACGTGGTTATCTCTACTTCCAATTGCCAAGCGGTCAGCAGTTCTCATCCGATAATTCTGTCGGTGTCACCGATAGCGTAGACAGTAATGGAGATAACACCCCATATTATAACTGCGTTGGTTTGGCTGAACAGAACGCGAACTCAGGCTTTTTAGCTGAATTTTGCCATGCAGGGCAATGGTCAATGTACTCGATATCAGGGGCGGGAGCCGTTGTGAAAACGTTGGCACAGAACGTTACATCTACGAGACAAAGCACAAACCTCTTATTGAGTATCAAGGGGAATACGTTGACCTTCACGATAGACGCTGAAACGCATAGCCTCACTATTGTACCTTTCCAACCTACTAAAGTAGCTATCACATACCTGTCGGGTTACTATGATAACGAAAATATCCAGGTATCGAACTTCAGTTATACACCGCTATAGGCTGGATGCCGTCTTCCATGAAGGGTATGCGAGAAGTTGGTCTAGATCTCAACATACGAGATCTGGACCAACTTTTATTACGGATGTGGTGGCGTTTCTGGCACCGGTGTATGATCTACTGGTGTCGAAAAATGTCCATTTTGTGCATGTTGCGCCTGTTCAAGCGCAATGGTTACAACATTCAGGCGTTGCTCTAGCTGCTGCATCTGCTGTCGAATTGTCTGTAGCTCGTGGGAGAGTTCATACGTTTGTGGATGAAACACAATCTCGCTGACCTCTTCTTCAAGTACAGGCGGCAAGTTTAGTGCCGGAGACTCTTCAGCCTCCTCGGAAGCGGCGGGCGTGACTGCTGCAACTGGTGCGGTGCCTGTAATATGTTCTGGCTGCGCACGCTCTTCATTTGGCTCACTGCGCACGATGAACACGAGGGCAATTGCCGCCCCTATAGCGATAGCGAAGAGAACGCCAATAATCACTATGCTCATAATATAGTTCTCCGAGTATGAAGGGCAACGCACCGCGTGGAGATCGCTTTTTAGGGCGGCCTCTACGTGGTGCGCGTTATTTCCGCTGTATATCTTTGTTATACGCTATACGCTACATTTATGCAATAATCACTATTCCGCAAAAATCAAGGGCACGACGTCTTCTTCGTCGGCGGCATCCGCACTCCCTGGCGTGCTGCTGCTCGGTCGGGCATTGCGCATGATCGTTGGACTCTGGCGCACAAAGAAGACGGCAACAATGGCGAGCGCGACAATGACAACGCTAAACGTAAACGCGTTCTGGATGGCAAGAATGAAAGCTTGCTCGGTGATAAGTCCGCTAATGATTTGCAGGGCCGCGCTTTTCGCATTGAGCAGATCATAGCCCTGTGAGACAAAATAGCCTTGCAACTGTTGGGCGAATTGCGCGAGGTGTGAGGATGGCGTGACCTGTTCTGCCAGACGTGCATAGTGAACCTGACTCTGCGTCTGTACCAGCGTGGCTAGAATTGCGATCCCTAGTGAGCTAGAGACGGAGCGGATGACGGTGTTGATAGAAGATGCTTGCGGCAATTGACGTGGCCCAATCTCAGCGAGGCTGGAGACTGTCAACGGTTGAATGCATAGACCCAGGCCTAATCCTCGTATAATAAACAGCGTCTGTAACCACCAGAAGGGTGTGTAGAGCGAGATAAAGGTCAGTTGCCATGTGGCGATTCCCAGGAGTAGCAGACCGGGAATGACGACGGCGCGTACGCCAATGCGGTCCACAAGGCGACCTCCGATGAGCACGCTAACCATTGAGGCTAACGCTTGTGGTAGAAGAATGAGACCCGCCTGGAATGCGCTTTGGCCGCGAATGCTTTGCAAGTAGATGGGGAAGAGGAAAATGCCACCGAAGAGACCAAAGACTACAAAGATATTCGCGATCATGCTGCTGCGAAATGGACCATTTCTGAAGAGGCGCAGGTCAAGCAATGGTTGCTGCTCGCGACCGGCAAGATATAACTCTACAATCGTGAAGCTTGTCAGTGAGAGGAATCCTATAATGATAAACCCAATTACTATAGGTGAGGTCCATCCGTCAGTGCTGGCGTCAGAAAGGCCGTAGAGGAGTGTGCCGAGACCGAGCGCGGCAAAGAAGAACCCCACAAAATCGAAGCGAAGACCTGTAACTGTACGATACTCGCGAATAAAAATGCTGACCAGGATGACGGCCACGATTCCGATGGGAACATTAATATAGAAAATGGACTGCCAGCCCACATAGGTGACCAGATAGCCGCCGAGCGTAGGGCCAAGCGCGGGTGCAAGCAGGGCGGGAATGCCGAAGAAACCAGAAGCGATACCGCGTTCCTGTGGCGGGAACTCACGGAAGAGCATGGTGATAGAAAGCGGGAAGAGGGCGGCCCCGCCAGCACCTTGCAGGACACGGAAAAAAATCAGCATGGGCAGGTTCCATGCCAGCCCACAGAGAGCCGAGCCGAGCGTAAAGGCCGCGAGACTAATAATGTAGAAACGTTTGGTTCCCAACAGGTCGGCAAAAAAGCCTGCCGTTGGTGTGATAACGCCTTGGGTCAAAATATAGCCCGTCAGGACCCATTGCACGCTATGGATGTCGGCTCCAAAGGCGGTTTGCAGGCGGGGAATAGCAATATTGACAATTGTCTGGTCGAGAATGCTCATGAATACCCCGATGACCACTACAAAAGCCACTACCCATTTATATGCCAAACCTTGTGCAGACTGCGCTTGTGCTGCTTGTGGACTGATCTGCATAATACATGCTCCCTTTGATCCTGTGCTATGAGTCTCATGAGCTGCTACTATAGAGGCACTTTATGCGTTGTATTCGGGTCTGCTTGCTTCGGTGTGCCATTCAAGTTTCAGCGTATAAGCTCCAATGGTAACCTGATCGTGTGGTGTGAGTAGATGCCCGACGCCTTCTGCCAGGGGAGTGCCATTGACAATAACACCAAGCGTGCTACGCTGATCGTAAATAGTATACCCCGTTTGCTCACGTTTGAGAATAGCATGGTGGCGTGAAATAGAGCCATCCTGATCAAGAACAATATCGCTTGAGCCTGCTCGCCCTATCGCGATAGTGTCGCCGACGAGAGGAAAGGTCAGCGCAGCCGCAATTTGGGGCAAATAGGCAAGCAAGTAGGGCTGAGGTGTGCGTTCAATGCCGACTTCATCCTCCTCGTACACTTCGACAGGCGCATGTTCTTCGTATGCTTCGATAGGCACATGTGGTGGATCGCTCTGTTCTACAGGTGAAAGCGCACTTGCCTGTCCTTCTGCGGGTAAAATATTTGTGGGCAATGCTGTTTTGAGTAGAGATGTGGTGTTTTCAAGCGGAGGCGTTGTGGGCGATGGGGGAGGATTCTCACGTGGCGGCAAGAGCATGGGAAGTTGTTCCGCAATCACAACCGCTTGCGCAGGTGTAGAATGCATGACGCCATTGTGTGGAGCTGGGACAGAAACATGCTCTATCGGCATTACCTGCGCTGGCGTGTCGAGCGATGAGAGCAACGCTTCGGTAAAAGCAAGGATAGAAGGATAGCGTTCATCGGGATAAACGCTTAAAGCGCGTAGTAATATGCCCTCCTGGCGTAGTGTGACGCGTGCATTGAGCTGATGCAATGGCTGAATGGTTGAGGTGAGTTTGTGATACTCAATCTCTTCTGCTGACCCTATAAAAGGTGGGCGCCCTGTGAGCCAGAGACAGAGTAGGACTGCCAGGGCGTACTGGTCACTGGCATCAATTAGACGGCCACCGAACTGTTCTGGGGCAAAGGTCAGCGGGGGTGTTGCTTGCGAAAGTTGTCCAAAGCGGCGCGCAAAATTTGTAATCCCCACATCAGCAAGCAGAAAAGGCGCAAAATCTGGTTCTTGGTCCAGGTTGGGGCCGCGCAACACCAGAATATTTGAGAGCGTGAGCGAGCCATGAATATAGCCCTGACTGTGGATCGTCTGTAACGCCTGTGCTAATTGATGGGCGTAGAGGATTGCATCAGCGGGTGCGAGAGGGAAGCGAAACCATGCGCGACCTTGCTGGCCGAGTAGTGAACCGGGACTGGCATAGCGACGCGCAATATACAGGTAGTTGCCGCTCTCGCCGTAGTCCAGTATAGTTGCCAGATAGGGATGATTGAGACCGCTGATACCCTGCATTTCGCGGAAAAATTGTCGTCGCGCCGACTCTGTGAGGCGTGCCCAGGGGTGTACCAGTTTAAGTGTCACCTTGCGTAACTGTATTGTATCTTCGGCCTCGTAGCATTCACCTGACGCCCCCGAACCCAGCCAACGAATAATCCGATACTGTTCAATACTTCGACCATCTTCCAGTGTTGCCATACGACAAACTCCCATTTCCTGCATGATGAAATGCTGCATTGTTATGCTCGGTTCCATTGTAGCACACTCATCCATACAGGGATAGGGCGTTATTGGGAGGGGGCGTGTGGGAAACGTTTGCGGCGTAGCAGAACAATTGCAATGATGATTGCGACGATGACGACAATGCCAATGCCAAGCAACAGGCTTAGCGTTCCCGCGAGATGTTGCACCTGTGCGAAATTGTTATGAAAGATGCGACCTGCGAAATAGCCGAGTAGCCCGAAAATGGTTGCCCAAAGAATGCCACCAGCAGCATTGTAGATGAGAAAGGTGGTCCAGCGCATATGGTTGATACCCGCGAGAAAGGCCGCCCAGGCGCGGAGGATCGCGACAAAACGGCCCAGGAAAACCGTTTTATCGCCATGACGCGCAAAAAATTTCTCGGCCCGCTCCAGGTCACGTGGTTTTAAAAATACATAGCGTCCATAGCGTTGTACAATCTTGCGTCCACCTGTATAGCCCACACTATAGCCCAGGTTGTCGCCGATAATCGCTCCAGCTGCTGCACTACCGATAATCAGTGGGAGTGAGAGGCTGTGGTTGACCGCAGCGGCATAGAAAGAGGCAAGCAGGAGCATCGTTTCACCCGGAAATGGGATACCAGAGCTTTCAATCATGACGAAAAAGGCCACCGCTGGATACCCAAATGAGTTGAGTGCTTGCTGAAGAAACTGTAATGATATCAAGCCCGCGAATGTTTTCGGTAAGAAGATGTATCTGTGAACCTGCATATGCATGAGAAAAAATAGCTGATCTATTCTGTTCACGTGACCTTTCCTGCTCTGATCTCGTATGATAATCGTGTAAATTACTGTATACGTATGGTACGTTCCTTGTCAATAAAAAGATATGGATGTAGAGAAAATGACGCTAGATAGCTTAGGAGCAATGGCACGGAAATGCTGAGTAAGAAAAACAATGTGATATGGTCCATTGTCGATATTATCCTCGTTGTCAGTATGAGCGCGTTGCTCTACTATGGAGTAGAGGCGCAACTATTTAGAATTTATTCGGATGTTGCAAAATATCAGTGTTATGCCGTTGCCTTCTGGCATGGTATGCCCGCACTGCAAAGCTTTCCAAAGACACAGTGTGATTTTATAACGCATCCTACGATTGCGTTTCTCTCAAATCACGCGCTGGCATTTTGGATGCAGCAACATCATTTTCCTGTGTTCCTGGTTCATTTCGTGGCAAATCAGCATGTAACACAGCGATTTCATGTATTGCCCCATGAGTATCCGATCCTCGTTCTTTTGCCTTTCTCGCTAGCTTTGCTCGCGCCTTTTGCCTTTTATCAGGTGACCTTTGCAGTGTTAATGATGGGCATTGCGATTATCATGTATTATGCATTGTTACATTTTCGTTCGCGCGGAGCTGCAATTGCGTGTGCTTTCTATCTGGTCGTTGGTTGTTGGGGCACAGCTCTCGCCCGTTTTGACCTGCTTCCCTCGCTATTTACGCTGCTTGCGCTGGTCTACGCCATGCGCAAACGTTGGCATTGGGCTTTCTTCTGGTTGGCTCTGGGCACAATGTTGAAGTTCTATCCCGTAATACTCCTGCCATCCTTCTTCCTTGCGCAACAGTTAGCGATGCGTGGACGTTGGCTTGCGTGGCGGCGCATTGCGCCTCTTGTCACGTTTGTAGGGGTTTGCTTGATTATAACCTGCGTTTCTCTGTTCTCAAGTGTAGAGGGAACGCTGGGAACGCTTAGTTATTTTCAAAATCGACCCTTTCAGATCGAATCACTTTCAGCATCTTTTTTGTGGCTCACCAGTTTGAAAGGGTATGCTCTGCATCCCGTGTTCACCTATGGATCACTGAATGTCTTGAGTCGTTTCTCTTCCTCTGTGGCTCTGGTGGGAACAATCGCCCTTGTCGCTGGTTTGGCGTATATCTACTGGTTGCAGTGGCGCGGTAAGATTGATCTGGCTGTTGCTAGCCTGCTCACATTGCTGATTGTGATGGTAACGGGCAAAGTCTTCAGTCCACAATATCTGATCTGGGTTGCGCCGCTGCTTGCCTATGTAGGGCAGGCAAATTTCAAATGGCTCTGCTCGTGGGGCGTGATTAGCGCATTGACGACGTGGATTTATCCATACCTCTACACGATTGCGGGCGGTATCATGAAGGTTCCGTACGTGCCGCTCTTCTATCCTGTCGTGGCGATGCGCAATCTCCTGTTCTTGTTCTTCATTGTCGCGCTCCTCATCTACTATGGGCGTCAGTGGCCCAACGTACAAACTCCTGGTGTGCGGGAAGAAATCACCCCTTTAGCACCTGTGCTGGCGGGCGATAGATAATTCTACCCAGCTATTCATGCGGCAAATGGATGGTTTGAATCAAACCATCCATTTGCCCATGAGGAAGAGAATACTCAGTGTCGCCAGCAGGGCTGGAAAGAGAAGCGTGATACTCTGATGCAGGCGCGGATGTTCGTTACCCAGTATGGCAAGTGTAATAAAGAGTGGGAACATCTCCAGGATAAACCGTTGGTTGGAGACAAGCGGATCAATGGTGTTAATACCAGGGCTGAGCAATACATAGAGCACAAGGAGCGTGGTCCAGAGCGCGTAGCTGATACGCATTTTGCGCCAGACAAACACGGTGAGAACGAGAAAGCCGATGGTTGCGCTCAGGTCAATGAGATCGTGAACCTGATAAAAAGAGCCGAACGGTAACCAGAATATCTCGCCGATAGTTTTAATTGTGCCCTCCCAGGGCCACGCGAGCGCACGTCCCCAGTGCGATTGTACCGAGGCAAACGCCAGCGGATACCCTGTGATATGCCAGCAGTAGAGGCTATAGAGGAGCAGGCCCAGTGGAATGCACACGGAAGGCAGTATTCTTCTTATAGCCAAAGTTATATCCTTCAGCGTGTGTAAACTGTCTAAGCTGAGCCAGACTTCGTAGCAATAAGGGACGAATAGGATAATGCCTGCCGAGCGTGTAAGCGTTGCCAGCAACCCCAAGATACCCGCAAGCCACCAGCGTTGACGCCGTAGCGCGAGAAATGCCCCGCTGGTCAACAGCAGGAAGAGTGATTCGTTATAAGCGGTAAAGAAAAAAAAGGCTGTTGGGAAAATACAGAGATAGAGCAGAGAACGACGCGCGATCTGTTCACCGCCAAAGTCGAGCGCGATTTGGTAGAAAATGTATAGCGTGCCTATGAGTGCGAGGTTGCTGATAAGCATGCCAGCAAGAAGATAGCCGCCACTATGAAAAGGAAAGGCGAGGGCGTGGATAAGTAGTGGAAAGAGCGGAAAGAAGGCGGTATCATAAATACTTTGATAGCCAAATTGCGCGATGCGTATGTAGTTCGAGGCATCCCAGTGGTTCCACGAGGTCAACAGTGCGTGCAAATTGACGCCTGTGGTGGAATATTTGGGTGCTGTCAGCAGAATATAGGCGATGTAGGTGATGATAAGGAAAATAACGCGCGTGACAAGAAATAGCCAGAGAATGTCGCGAACAGCTAGACGTTTCATGATGTGTTGATGACTTTCTTGTGTTAGCAAATTTTATTGTCCTACTGTCGGGCACGGCGTGACGCTACTAAAGTCATGGGCCGTGCCTTGTTCAATGTTGTGAGAGAGGGCTGTGCAAGAATAAAGCAGTAGATCGTATTCCCTCCCATCACGGTATGGATGATATGGGCACGCCAGAGTGGTGGTATTGTATAGCCGCGTTGGACAAGATGCATAGGCCAGATGAGGTAGTCGTAGGGAAACGGATTGCCGGGATGTACCTCTGTCAGCGTGAATATCTGTGCGTAGTCCTGGTTGTAGCGGAACCAGGAATATCCTGCGCGACCCGTAAGTGTGTGTGGGAAGAGCGAAACGAGACCAACACTGGGGTGTGTGCCAGCGTGGTTTGTGTGTGTATCAAGCCATTGCAGAGCGTCGCGGTAGCCAGGGTAGGCCACCTGTAAACTCTGATTCTCACCTTGAAAAAATTCGCTGGTGTAGCCCTCGGCGGCAGGGATGGTAATTAGTCCAAAAAGATGTGGACCAGCGAGCATAAGAGCCATCGCCACCACAGCCACGCCTTGCCAGAGGGAGAATGCTGGCAATGGTTTGTGTGCTCCAGGGTTCTGAGCCACTGCTCTTTTTGTTGGTGTAAGACGCTCATGGCGGAAGAGCGTGAGGAGATAATTTACGATGATTACCATTCCAAATGCGCCAGCGATGGCGACGGGCGGAGCAAGTGGAAGGTGATAATGTGTGCCAACTACGATATTGAGAAAGCTAAACATGGCGAGTGTCGAGAGTAACCAGATGAACAAGAACGCTGCGTTGGTTACATTCTCTACGTTGCCCGTGCGTTTAAGATGGAAATGTGCAAGCTGAATAAACGTGAACACGACAAAGAAAGTGGCTGGAATGGTGACAAAGGCACTGATTTTAGCGAGCAGGATATAGAGAATAGACCATTGTGGTACATGATAGACATACGCCCCCGCTATAAAGGTCAGATGTCCATGAATAGAGTGGTTCCACTCGAAATCAAAGCTGTGCAGTAGCAAGGGGATAGGATGAGGCCAGATGGCAGGATCCGCGCCTAGAAAGCAGAGTGGTGCGAGAATGATTGCGGCAAGCCACCAGAGCCAGGGAATACGAGGGCGTTGCTCTTTTGGTAGATACAGGCGCAACACAAAGAAATAGTACGCGCTGAAGAGAAATAGACCGGGAACTATCAGCACCGCTGTATATTTGCTCGCGGCTCCCAGACCGAGGAGTAGTGCCACTATCAGGTAGAGCCAGGGACGACGAATGGCGTACCAGAGTAAGAGGAAGGTGATTGTAATAAACATAGTCATGGTCATATCAAGGTAAGCCAGACCGCTGAAATACACCAACCAGGGACTCACGGCAAGGCTGAGCGCGGCTAGAAACGCGACAACGCGACCAAATGGTGCCTGTCCCAGCCAATAAATAGCGGCAACGAGGATTGTTCCACTGATGATGCTGGGAATGCGCGCGGCAAAGAGTTCACTCAACGGATGCCCTAGGCTCGTATTCACGGCGATACTTGTGCCAATGAGTAATTTGACAACTGGTGGGTGCTCATAGTTGTAGAGCCAACCGCTGTTCCCAATATTGAAGTGCAGCAAAAGCGGTACATACGTTACGCCAGCAAGGATGTAATCAATTTCATCGGTGACAACGTCTAGACGCAATGCTATGAGAATGCGCGGTAGTAATGCAACGAGTACCAGTGCAAACACTAGATACGCATCTAGCCTGCGTAATGCGCGTGTGGCTGGCATCGCCGATATGTCCCGCGTGGGTTCCTGCACGGTATCTGTGTAATCTACTTTTATGTCCATAGTTGCTTTCTTGTGAAGGCATGGTTACCGTATTGAACAAAATAATGCGGTAATAGACGTAGAGAGCGAAGTGTCGTTTTTTCGTGCCTGACGACGCTTTGACCTATTGTATCCCATCGTTCTTCAATCCTGACAGAGACAATTGGTGTGTTTTGTCATGATGAGGCACTATGACTATCTGAGATGTAGTACGAACAAACATAACTACATGTCACTGAGGGGGAAAAATAGCGCATAGCCAGGATGGGGTGGAAAAATTACCAGGACGGCCATCAAAGCCGTCCTGGTAGAGGATAACGTATTGTATGATAATGCCTCTGCATCAGACACACTCACGCAAGGAAGAACCGCCGCTGATGCCACGCAACTTCATCAGCGCAACCACTTCAAGCTGGCGAACACGTTCACGTGAGATGCCGAGTTCTTTGCCAACCTCCAGGAGTGTGCGACTGCGACCGTCACCAATGCCGTAGCGTAGGGTGATAACCGAGCGTTCTCGTGGGGTCAAGAGAGCAAGAGCGCGGTGTAGCTCTTCACCAAGCAAGTGTTGTGATGCTGTGTCAGCGGGAGCAGGAGTTGTGCTGTCTTCCAGGGTATCTGAGAGCGAGTAGCGAGCATCGTCATCAACGGGAGCATCAAGTGAGACTGGCTGTTCGATCACGCTCAATAGATCAATGACTTCGTTTACGTCAATGTTACATGCTGCTGCAATCTGCTCTGGTAAGGGATCGAGACCATTCTCCTGCGAGAGTTGTGCTGCGACACGGCGCACTTTGCGCAAGCGGGTTGCGACATGCTCCGGCAGATGGATCAGGCGTGACTGTTCACCCGCGGCGCGACTGACAGCCTGACGAATCCACCATGTGGCATAGGTGCCAAAATGGCAACCACGTTGGTAGTCAAATTTTTCGGCAGCACGCATTAGTCCCATATTGCCCTCTTGAATAAGGTCAATCAGTGGGACGCCTGTGCTGGTGTAGCGGCGAGCAATAGCGATAACGAGGCGCAGATTTGACTCGATCAGGCAGCGGCGAGCTTCGGCATCTCCTGCCGCCGCGCGCTGAGCCAGATCTTTTTCTTCGTCATGAGTCAATAATCCCAGCCCACGAATATCGCGCAGGTAACTCTGAAAAGCATCTTCAGCACCTGTCGCCATCCGTGTTGCTCCCACTGTTGCGCGTGCTGAGCGCACGGGAGCTTCTACCAGGATATCTTCTTCCCCATCACTAAAGGGGTCAGCGACATCGTCCAATGAGACCTCTACGTCTATCAATGGCTCAGTGGTACGATGAGGCAACTCCTCTATCGATGTTTGCTCCAGATCAATATCAAAATCGGGCAAACTGGCAGAGGAAAACGTTTCTACTTTATTTTGTGTTAGCACGGTCCTGCGAGCATCACTGACAGGATTAATGATCGCCATGATTCCACGCTCCCTTCAGGAAATCTACCGACAAGATCAGCGTCGGCCTTGGCATGGCCTCGTGGTCAGCACAGACAGGCTCTAAGCGTGTTGGTGCCGATATCTCCATAAGCACTCCTGGGTATCTGTACTAAGTATAAGGAGTCAGTAAGTCTATCACATCGGGTAATTACCCTATATCAGCTCAGGTTCCAACCCTATCTTTACAAACATTAACCAGTTTTGCGCTATAGCCATTGGGCGAGTGAAATCTTTTCATCCCCAAATGACTACGTTGTGCACACAAAAAAGGATGCACTTTGCTTCCATATTTCGCGTTCACGCGCCAATGGCTCTTCCTCTGCTCAGGTTGAGCAGCATGGAAAGCGAAATAGGATTGCATATTTCCTGGTTTCTTCTATCGACAGGATGGTACTTGTTGCTCAGGCTTTTTTATCGCTCACAGACAAGATGTTGGAATGAGCTTTTTTAGGTAGTCTTATCCCTTATTCGGGCTATTACTGTCAAATGGGTCGGAAACGCCGTGCCCACGATCATACATGAGTTGGGTGGGATCGCCTAAATGATCCTCATAGTCTGGGCGTTTCTCCCACTTCATCTCTTTGACCTCGGCCGCGCTCATCGCAAGATAGATGTGTTCATGGTCAATTGCAGTAATTGCACTATATGGAATGTAACGATCTGTGGGGAACAGCACCCCTTGGTGGATGAGGAATGAATCCTCGTAAATATGCGCTACATGTCCAATATCGGTTTTATCTGAAGAGAAGACACGCATCTGCGTGTGAAGGTCGTTCATACTCCACTTCGGCATGGTGGCTATCTCGCTTTCTATCGTTAGTGTAGTGTCTACTTCGTTGCACGTCCGATTATCGGCAAAAGTTTCATAGCGATGAATTTCTATTTATCATTTTGTTCCAACACTATACTATAGGTGTGTACATCTGTTTTGAGAGCGGTCTATGCATATGATGCTCTTCATTATCAGTTTTGTATGTATGAAGCTAGAGTAGATTGAGAATCATAGCACATATCGGAAAATGTAGAAGTGATAGAGGAGAGAGATGATTCCAATTGCGCGCCCTTTGTTAGGGGCGGAAGAAGAAGCGGCTGTCTTGCGCGTATTATCTTCAGGTTTGCTGGCACAAGGACCACAAGTCGCGTTATTTGAGCAGCGTTTTGCACAGATATGTCAGGTTCGTGAGTCCGTTGCGGTCTCGTCGGGAACATCGGCCTTGTTACTGGCCTTACTTGCGCACGAGATTGGTCCTGGCGACGAGGTTATTACCACACCCTTTAGCTTTGCGGCAACCGCCAATGTTATTCGTCTGGTTGGAGCTACACCTGTTTTTGTTGATATTGAGGCGGAGAGCTATAATCTTAACCCCGAACTGGTTGAGGCCGCTATTACTGAGCGCACCAAAGCTATTTTACCTGTCCATCTCTATGGTAATCCCTGTAACATGCCGCGTTTACAAGTAATTGCGCTTGCGTATGGATTGGCACTGATTGAAGACGCTTGTCAGGCGCATGCTGCTGCGATTGATGGGCAAGCTGTCGGCAGCTTTGGCACGGGCTGCTTCTCTTTTTATCCCACGAAGAATATGACAACTGGCGAAGGTGGCATTGTCACAACAAATGACCCAACGCTTGCGGAACGTGTGCGTCTATTGCGCAATCATGGGCAAAAAGAGCGTTATCAGCATGTGGATATTGGCTATAACCTGCGTATGACGGAGTTGCACGCGGCAATCGGGGTCGCGCAGGTTGAGAAACTGGAGCAATTTACTGAGCAACGTATCGCTAATGCCACACTCTTGACGCAGTATCTCCATGATATGGTGCTGACCCCTGTCGCGCGTCCAGGTTATCGTCATGTCTACCACCAGTACACGATCCGCGTGCCTGAACACGACCAGCGCGCTCATTGGATCGAGCAGTTACGTGCGCGTGGCATTGGTACTGCCGTCCACTACCCCTGCCCAATTCATCTGCAACCCGCATATCGCGATGTCCCCAAGAGTTATTGCATCGGCAATAGAGACGAGACCGATGAGTATGGTGTGCCCCATCTGCCTGTTGCGGAGGCTGCTGCGCGACAAGTGCTCTCGCTGCCTGTTCATCCGGCGGTGACGCGCGCCGATGTCATGACTATTGTCCGGGAGGTACAGGCCCTATGCCGCTAAAAGTTGCTGTAATTGGCGCAGGCTCAATGGGCATGAACCATATTCGCGTGCTGCGCGATATTGGTGAGGAACG
>DAIDJF010000061.1 GCA_027451525.1 Ktedonobacterales bacterium | reverse complement strand
CCCCTCTATGGCATCAAAACCAGCTTGATATGCTATACGTCCATTACAATTATGTTGCTATTCATCGTTTTATATGGCCCTAAAGTCCGCTCTTTCCTTATAATGATACCACAGGTTATCAGGAATGAATAGGGGATTGAGCAGGCAAAAATCGTTTCACATCGCATGAATAGCACATTTGCTACAGCATTGTCATGCAAAACAAAGGGTTACTGTTATAGAGCAAGGCTACACTATTATGATCGTCCCAGTAAAACATGTATGAGATGAAGCTCATCATTTCATGCTCTATTTTTCTTTTCACCACTTTTTATTCTGACACATCCATATGGCTATTAGTACCAATGAAATGCATGCAAAACGCCTTTTAAACTGCGCGACACGTAAAAAGCCAGTGAGTTTCTTGCCTCAATAGGCCAGATATGCTATACTGTCTCAGGCAGGAATGGAGCAATTATCTTCCCCTGAATAGTAAAATCATTTCATTGCAATCTGATATCGCCACACGGCTATGTCTGTTTTCTTGGTGAGGACGTGTTATGGAACTGGGCAACATCAAGCCTGTTAATATTGTTGAACAAATGATGGGTGCATACCTTGACTACTCGATGAGTGTCATTGTCAGTCGCGCCCTCCCTGATGTACGTGACGGTCTCAAGCCCGTCCATCGTCGCGTACTGTATGCAATGGAGCAGATGGGCCTGCAATCGACAAAACAATTCCGCAAATGCGCTGGTACTGTCGGCGAAGTGCTGAAAAGCTATCATCCGCACGGCGATGTTGCCGTCTACGATACGCTGGTACGTATGGCACAGCCCTGGGCAATGCGCTACCCCCTCATTTTAGGACAAGGCAACTTCGGCTCACAAGACGACGATCCCCCTGCCGCAATGCGCTACACAGAGGCCAAAATGGCCGCCATTGCTGATGAGCTATTACGCGATATTGATAAAGATACCGTTGATTTTGTGCCCAACTATGATAATCAGACCGAAGAGCCAACCGTTCTCCCAGCTCGCTTGCCCAATCTGCTGATTAATGGCTCGACTGGCATCGCTGTCGGCATGGCAACCAACATCCCCCCGCACAACCTTAACGAGGTCTGCGACGGCATTATCTATCTGCTCGCAAATCCCGAGGCTACGACTGAAGAACTTTCGCACATTGTGCATGGTCCCGATTTCCCCACAGGCGGGATCATCCAGGGTCGCGAAGGTATCCGCAACACCTACGCGAATGGACGCGGCAAAATCGTCATTCGCGCACGCACGCTCTTTGAAGAGGCCGAACGTGGACGCATAAGCATCATTGTCACTGAGTTGCCCTATCAGGTCAACAAAGCCGAACTGGTCAAGAAGATTGCTGAACTGGCACGCGACAAAAGGATTGATGGTATTGCCGAAGTACGTGACGAGTCAGACCGCCAGGGCATGCGCATGGTCGTTGACCTGAAACGCGATGCCAACCCGGACAGCGTTCTTAACTCGCTCTTCAAATATACCGCGATGCAAAGTGCTTTTAACGCTAATATGCTTGCGCTGGTCGATCAGCAACCGCGTACCTTGACGCTCAAAGCCTTCTTACAGCACCATATCCACCATCGCGAAGTTGTCTTAACCCGCCGCACACGCTACGAACTGGCAAAGGCCGAGGCCCGTAAGCACATCCTCGAGGGCCTCAAGATCGCTCTCGACAATCTAGACGCGGTAATCCGCATCATTCGCGCCTCACGCAGCGAAACTGCGGGCCTGGTCGAAGAGTTACGCACTCAGTTTGGTTTCTCTGAAGAACAGGCGAAAGCCGTACTGGACTTACGCCTGGCACGCCTGGCTGCGTTAGAACGGCAAAAATTAGAGGATGAGTTGCGCGATGTCCTGCAACATATCGACTACTACCTTCTCTTGCTCAGCGACATCAACGAGATTCGCAAACTTATCAGAGCAGATCTGGTAGAACTCAAAGAGAAGTATGGCGATGCGCGTCGTAGCGATATCATCGAGTCCGAGGCAAGCGAGTTCCGTACCGAAGACCTGATTCCTAACGAAGAGGTTGTCGTTACGCTGACGGAGAAGGGCTATATCAAACGGCTGCCATCCAACACGTATCGGGCGCAACGACGCGGTGGACGTGGGGTCACAGGCATGGGAACCCGCGAAGATGATACCGTGCGTCATTTGCTGGTCGCGCACACACACGATAGCCTGCTCTTCTTTACTGAGCGCGGGCGTGTCTTCCAACTGAAAGTTTACGAACTACCCGATGTGGGACGCACGGCAAAAGGCGAACACCTGATTAACCTCATCTCAGTTGAGCAGCGTGAGCGCGTCACGGCCCTGGTCTGCGTGCCAAAGGGGGTCAGTCGCGACTTCATGATTGTGGCAACGCGCAAAGGTGAGGTCAAGAAAACAGCCATGGACGAGTTTGAGGTTGTCCGTCGTTCGGGCCTGATCGCGATGGACCTGGAACCCGACGATGAACTGATCGGGGCGAAACTGGCCCGTAGCGGCGACGATGTGCTCTTAATTACTGCACTTGGACAGGCTATTCGCTTCTCTATAGATGACCTGCGTTCAGCATCGCGCACCAGTGGCGGCGTGCGCGGTATTCGCCTGGAAGAGAGCAACGTCGTCGTATCGCTCAATCTGGCTCCCCAAGATAGCGAATTGCTTGTTGTCACCGAGCACGGTTTCGGCAAGCGCACCCCTATCGACGAGTATCCGCGCCATAGTCGCGGTGGAAGTGGCGTGATTACAGCCAAAATCACGGAGAAAACAGGTCGTATCGCGGGAGCGCGTGTCATCACCGAACAAGACAACGATCTGATGATTATCTCAGCCAGTGGCGTCGTCATTCGTCAAGATGTCAATAGCGTCAAGCGTGCAGGCCGTGCCACCCAGGGTGTCACGCTGATGAACCTTGGCGATGGCGATACTGTCGTCGCCGTGGCAACCACCAACGGTAAAAAACTAGAGCCGCATGACGACCAGGAGCAGGAACAGGAACAAGAACTGGAAGATTCCGCTGCGGAAAGCGAAACCACTGAGCAAACGCTCATAGAGACAGAGCTAAACGAAGACCCCGCCAGCGAGGTCCAGGAAAGCGAAGAGTAGACGGGATTAAAGCAAAAAGGGCGAGATGGGTAATAGTATCCATCTCGCCCTTTTTGCTTAGCTGCCAGCTTGGTAATTGGTAGTCTGATCAGTCAAATATTTTGCATCTATTTCCACTTCTTGTATGGTCACCCCAAAAGCATTCTGCCCACTAAATACACCTGTATCACCTCCCCAGATTTCCAATATATCACCTTGATTTAGTTGACTAATATCTGTACCACTAGGAAATGCAATCTGTATCACAGAACTGTAGCTATTTGGGTCTCTCACATTTGCGCCCGCAGTTATACCATTTGAGTCTTTTACAAAATTTAAAATGGCACATAAAAAAGAGACATCTTTTCCCTGGTCAGCATTGCCATCTTTATCCAAATTAATAACAGTTGTAGGTGTTGTACTACTTTTATAAGACGCTTCTGTACTAGCAGCATCCGAATTTTTTGTGGCGAGATTGATCATGACACTACATAATACTAAAATGCCAACAAAGACACCAAGCGCAACCCAGAGACGATTTTTCTTTTTCTTTGGCGGCTTTTGGGGAGACTGAAATTGCCCAGGAAGTGTATATGATTCAGGCCGCGAATATAATGGTTGTGCAAGAGGCGGGGGTGGTGGTGGAGTTTGTTGGTTCCATCCAGTTTGATTTTCACCCGCAGGTTGACCCCAGGCAGGCTGCGTAGGTGGTAGTGGAGTTTGTTGGTTCCATCCTGGCTGATTTCCACCTGCTGGTTGTCCCCAAGGTAGCTGCGTAGGTGGCAAGGACGTTTGTTGCTCCCGCGACGGCTGACTTGGCTGAGATAGTGGTTGCTGGCCCCAGCCTGACTGATTTCCACCAGTAGATTGTCCCCACGCGTACTGAGTAGGAGCAGATGACAGGCTCTGTTTAACTGGTAATGGAGGTAACTGTGGTTGCCCTGGATCAGGGCGATTTCCACCAGTCGGTTGCGTCCATGCTTGCTGTGTGGGAGGAAATGGCACCTGTCCCCAATCCGCTTGTTGTGGAATGGAAGAGGATGGTTGTTGCTCCCACGGCATGTGCATTGGTGTAGAAGGTCTCTCTGGTGTTAGCGGCTCTTGAAGCCACGAAGGTAGTTGTGGATTTGGTGTCTGTCCCCAATCGTTACCCATTTTTCCCCCTGTTATCATTTAGAAAAACATTGTAGGCAGTGCAATAAATGCCACCATTAATAAACTCAACAATTGGCATGAAAGTAGCTATATAAAGCACAGCAATTATCACATAGAACATAGCGATTAACATGCTCATCTATAAACCTATAAATAGAAACGCATAACTGTTTATACCGTAACACAAGTATAATATGCAATATTTCTTATTTTTATATACAAGAAATGTTTGAGCATACCATTTGTTCAGCTTATAAAATCTGAAGCTTTTCAGCCAGGAGATTTTAAAGGGCCGTTTTTACTCCTTGCTTGTTATCATTTCATCACTTTATTTCGCCAAATCTCGCCATGGCGACCATAATTTCCTCATGAATCTCCCCATAATTTCCTCATTTCCTCATGAATCTCCCCATAATTTCCTCATGAGATGCTATAATGTGACGTGCGTTCAAATATTTGTTAAAGAGGGGTAATTACAAATGCCAAAGCTGAGTGATGCTACACTACTCCAGATAATTGCAGACGGTGAAACGAGTACAGTTGAATTGAAGAGGGCGTCTCCACGACCGACAGAGATGGCTGAGAGGCTTTGTGGAATGGCGAATGCGCAGGGCGGCGTCATCATCGTGGGTGTCGAGGATGCAGATTTAAAAATAATTGGCATTCCAAACGACCGCGTTGCTTTGACTATTGATGTTATATTGCGTGCTACTCGCCAGATAGAACCGAAGTTGCTTCTTGACCCTCCCGAACCGGAAATTTATGAACTAGATGGCAAACGGTTAGTGGTCGCAACGGTTCCTTCTAACTCTGGGCCGATTTATCAATCGAGTGGAGTATGCTGGGTGCGGCGTGGAACTCACACTATTCCACTTGGTGTTTCGGAAATGTTGGAACTTGCGAATGATCGAGGGTTGGTAAGTTGGGAACGGCAACCTGCTCATAAGGCAACAATGGAAGACATTAATATGGAGCGAGTAAAAGCATACCTGGGACGACGTTCAGAGAAAAGTCGCAGTAATGGTCGCTTGAATCATCTAGAAAAAGCCCTTGTCGGATTGGACTGTGTGACGACAAGAAGCAATGGCGAATTAGTTCCTACAAATGCTGGTATTCTTTTCTTTGGCTACGAACCTCAACAGCACATTTTACAGAGTGATGTGGTATGTGTGCTATTTCGGGACGAGTTGAGCGTCGGTAGATATATAGACCGGAAGAATATTACAGGAACCATACAAGAATTGATAGATGAAGCTGAAGCTTTTCTAAACAGATATGTAGCTGTTGGTGCGCGATTAGAGGGGTGGAAAAGAATAGATCTACCAGAGTACGCTATAGAGGTTTTAAGAGAAGCCGTGGTCAATGCCATCATTCACCGTGATTACAGTAGAAGCGGCGAAAGCATTCGCATATTCTATTATACTGACCGGATTGAGATACATAGTCCGGGTTTGTTGTTGCCAAGTATTACTGTAGAACAGATGGAACGAGGCGAGGTAAGGTCAAAGTTACGCAATCCAGTTCTGGCGAATTTGTTAAAGGATGTTCCTGGATATATGGAACGTCTTGGAAGTGGGATTCGATTTATGCTTAGTGAAACAAAGCGTTTGGGGCTACCTGCACCACGGTTCAGTGAGTCCAGTGAGTTTGTAGTAACAATCTATAAGGCTCCAGATAAAGATATGAATGAAACTCGAACGGTGCCTGCTAACAGATACAGGCAAGGGGAATTTTGGGAGAGAGAAAGAGTTATGGACTCTGAACATCTAGGGTCTCTCGACCAAAAGACACGCTTCAGTCTTGCGATGCGCTATGTTCATGAACATGATTCGATTACTAACCGCGAATATCGGAAAATGACGAACATATCTGAGCAGACAGCAAATCGTGATCTGGAAACACTGGTAACGCAAGGAAAGTTAAAGAGAGTGGGTAAGACGCGGGCAAGAGCTTATAAGCTGCCATAGTATAATAAAGCAAAAAGTGCGCCATGCGGCTTGAGAAGCGGGTGGGGCGAGAGGGACTCGAACCCTCACGGCCTTTCAGCCAGGAGATTTTAAGTCTCCAACGTCTACCATTTCGTCATCGCCCCTAAATGGTAACAAGATAGTATCATGTTACTGCTTATTCGTCAATCTTTTTTCTCTCACATTTTCCAAATTACCTTTAGCCCACCATGTCGTTCCACAAGCAGACAAGCAAAACGAAAAATACTAACATTCACCGTCTTTGTTGACGTACACGCCTCTCTACGGCATAATACATATGTTGCATCTCTGAAAGAACTTTCATTTTTACATGTATATACATCATGCATCACGCAAATTAAGGAATAAGGATATGAGCATGCGCGCTGACAACACAATGCAGCCAGAAGAGAGTCTATGTCGAGGTGTGTATGAGGTGATCGTTGTAGGGGCTGGCCACGCAGGCTGTGAGGCCGCCCTTGCCAGCGCACGCATGGGACGCAAAACGCTTCTACTCACCATGAACCTCGATAGCGTGGCATTGATGCCGTGCAATCCCTCTATGGGTGGCCCCGCTAAGGGCCATCTGATTAAAGAGATCGATGCTTTGGGTGGCGAGATTGGACGCAATACCGACCGCACGTTTATTCAGATCCGTCTGCTCAACACCAGTAAAGGCCCAGCCGTCCAGGCATTGCGCGCCCAATGTGACAAACAAGCCTATCGACTGGCGATGAAATTTGTTTTGGAGAGCCAGCCCAACCTGGAACTAAAGCAGGCCACCATCACGCGCCTGCTCAGTCACGAGGGTTCAGATGGACGCCCAGTGATTACTGGCGTGGTCACAAATAATGGCTGGCACTACGAAGCGGGAGCCGTTATTTTGACGACAGGCACATTTATTAATGGGCGCCTTGTCGTGGGCGAAAAAACGCAACCCGGCGGACGTGCGGGCGAGGGACCTGCGCTCGGTATCTCCGATTCATTGCGCGCACTCGGCCTGGAGATACGCCGTTTTAAGACTGGCACACCGCCACGCATCGACGCTCGCACAATAGATTTCAGCCAAACGGAGCCACAACCAGGGAGCCGCACGCCACTCTATTTCTCACAAGATCACTCCGCACGCGCGGATGTACAACTTCCTGGTGGCCGTCCTAACCCGATCTATCCCACAACTAATGAAGACGTACACGGCTGGCGTCCACAACTGCCCTGCTATCTTGTGCGCACCACCGAGCGCACACATCAGGTAATTCGCGACAACCTGCATCGTTCACCGCTATACACGGGCATTATTGAGGGAATTGGTCCACGCTACTGCCCCTCAATTGAGGATAAAATCGTGCGCTTCGCCGATAAGAGTTCGCATCAGATTTTTCTGGAGCCAGAGGGCTGGCGCACGGGCGAGGTCTATGTACAGGGCATGAATACCAGTCTGCCAGAGGATGTACAACTGGCAATGCTACGCAGCATTCCCGCCCTTGAACACGCCGAGATGATGCGTGTGGGCTATGCAGTTGAATATGACTATGTACCGCCCGAACAGCTCTTCACGACCATGCAGACAAAAGCTGTTGCGGGCCTTTTCCTCGCGGGACAGATCAATGGTACATCAGGCTATGAAGAGGCCGCTGCACAGGGCATTATGGCAGGCATTAATGCCGCGCTCCATGTGCGTGGCGAGGAAGCGTTTGTACTACAACGTCATGAAGCGTATATCGGTGTCTTGATTGACGATCTGGTCACACGCCCAATGAGCGAGCCGTACCGCCTGCATACCTCGCGCGCCGAGTATCGCTTGCTCCTGCGGCCCGATAGCGCAGACTTGCGCCTCAGCGATTACGCCTATCGCTTTGGCCTGATTGATGATCTACGTTACGAGCAGGTTGTAGGCAAACGTGCAATCATTCAGCATACACTCGGCAAACTAGATCGCTTCTTCTTCACCTCTTCTCGTTTGACAGAGCAACACGCGCAAGAACTGGGTATTGCTCCACTAGGGCAGAAACTCTCTGCACGTGAGTTGCTACGCCGTCCAGAGGTACGTTATCAGCAGGTTGCACTCCTTTCACAACGTCGCACAGAAGAGCGTGCATCAGTTGGTTCAAACGAGCTAGTGATGCAGAACATGGATAATATCCAGGGAAATGAGCTAGCTGAAACATTGCCCTTACTACCGGAGGAGACAGCGGAAGAGCTAGAACTTCAGGTCAAGTATGAGAACTATGTGCGCAAGCAGGAACAGACCATTCATCGAATGCGCCGCCTGGAAGAGACACGTATTCCTGAACAGATTGACTATACCCTGGTTCAACACTTGCGTACCGAGGCACGACAAAAATTAGCGCGCACTCGCCCACGCACAGTTGGGCAGGCATCGCGTGTCGAGGGTGTGACACCGGCTGATATCGCTATTCTCATGATCTATCTGGAAAAAGTACGTGCCGCACAGTCACGTACTTGACAGCAATCGAAAACTTGTACTATAAATATGTACAGAGTTTTATAATCTTTAAAATGAATCGACCCTTTTCCATGTCTTTCCCCCACATAGAAAGGTGATTATTGATTGAGGTACCAGGAGTACTTATCTCGGAATACGCAAAAAGAATGCGTGAAAGGAAGCGCACGCCCATATCAACGCGCTTCCTCATGTGATTACATGCGAAGGAGGGGAAATCAGTGTATATCCTTGTTGTCGATGATGACCGTTTTGCCAATACATTGGTACAATTTGTCCTGACAAAGGAAGGTTACGAGGTCGAAACCGCCGATAACCCACGTGGTGCGCTGCAAATGATTCAGAAGCGTGAGCCAGATTTACTCATTCTTGATGTGACGATGCCATATTTGAATGGCTTTGAGTTTTCGGAAAAACTGCGCGCAGAGGGCTATGACACGCCACTTATTTTTATGACCGCGCAGGATACAATAGACGCAAAGCTACAAGGCTTTAACATGGGGGCTGACGACTACATCTGCAAACCCTACAATCATCAGGAATTAGTAGCCCGCGTGCAGGCCGTCATGCGTCGCATCAAAAAAAGCAATCGGGCGGGTGCGCAAAGCGTTCGCAGTGGTCGCATCGAGCTCTTTCCGGCAGAACTCAAGGTAGTTGTCGGAGACGGCGAGCCAATCCTACTCACACCTACAGAAATGCACGTATTACGCATATTAATGAGCTATCAAGGTCAAGTAGTCAATCGGGAATATCTTCTATCAGAAATATGGAATGATGCTGAAAGTAATAGCAATATTGTGGATGTTTATATACGTCGTTTGCGCCTCAAGCTTGAAGCTGATGTGGAAAAACCGCAGCACATCATCTCGGTGCGCGGTGCAGGCTATAAGTTCATAGGAAAGTAGAGGATGATGTGCGGAAACGGCTTCATAAACAGGCGGTAACAGCCGGGAAGAAATATAGTCCTGGTGCATTACGCTCAAGTGTTGTGGAGGGGGAGGGAATAGATAAAGAACAAGATACCAGTACAAGCGCACGTCTTGCACTATCGGAACACGTGCACCAGTCAGATCATCCAGAACAGGATACCAGTAGACGCTATCGGTACCTGGAAACAATACTTTCCACAACCCCTGATGCCATGTTCGCGCTTGACGAACATTTTCAGATTTTAGAGGTCAATGCGGCAGCAGAACGCGCGCTCGGTCAGCCTTCGCAAAACTTGATAGGAAGACATTGCGCGGAAAGTGTGCGTTGTCACAACCTGAACCGCATGCAACTGTGTGGTACATCGAGTTGTCCATTAACACGAGTAAAACAAGAGCAGCAAGCACTACCAAATGAAGAACTGATTATTGGCCCTGAATATGCCTCTTGCGAAGTCTCGACTAGCGTCACGCCGCTTCATACAGAAGAGGGACTTTGCGTCATCTTTACAGCACGTGATATGTCGGCACTGAAAGTTGCGAATCGTGTGCGCTCCAATTTTGTCTCGATGGTCTCACACGAGTTGCGCACTCCATTGAACTCTGTACACGGCTTTATTGATCTGCTGCTCCAGGGTCACATGGGTGCACTGACGGAGGAACAGCATACATATCTGGGCTACACGCAGGAGGGTGTACAGCAACTTATCTCGATTGTCGAAGATATTCTTTTTATGACGCGCTCAGATCTGGGTCAATTCGAGATCAAGCAGCAAGAAGTTCCCATTCGTGGTCTTGTGCGTCAGGTCATTAATAATCTGCAACCGCAGGCACGTAAAGCCGAGGTTGTCCTGCACCAGAATATTGCGGCATCTATCTCCTCGCTTTTCATAGACCCTCAGCGCATGAAACAGGTTCTGAACAACCTGCTGGCAAACGCGATCAAATTCACCCCGCCAGGAGGCACAGTTACCGTGCGCGTGCAGCCCTACAACGAACACTTTGCCATGATCTCCGTCATTGATACAGGCTATGGCATCCCTTCTGAGGATCGCCCACATATCTTCGAGCGTTTCTACCAGTCCAATCATAGTCAGCAATCACGTATGGGCGGCTATGGACTCGGTCTCTCAATCGCTAAGCTGATTGTCGAGCAGCATGGTGGCACAATCAGCTTTGATACCGCCCTCGATAAGGGCACAACATTCTATTTTACTACGCCGTTAGATCAGGAATATCAAAAAGAGGAGCATAAAGCATGAGCGTCGTTGGCCCAGGCCCCATTGTCTTGCTTGTTGGCGCATTGATCGTCATTGCCATTGTTGTCATTATCGTCGGTCTTGTGATCAGCGCGCTATCATCGAAAAAGAGGGAGGGAGACCAGTAATCTCGCACTTAGCAGTACTGGATACGCAACGCTATGACTACATCAGGTCAACTCTTTCTAACGTCCGCCGCTGACTGCGAGAATACTTCCATTGCAATACGAAGCCTCGTCCGAGGCCAACCACAGAATCGCTGCGGCAACTTCATTTGGGCGTCCAGCTCGCTGCATAGGAATTTGAGAAGCATAGCGTTGAGGGCGCTCTGGATCTCCAGCTTTGGCATGGATATCAGTTTCAATAATCCCTGGACTGACGCAATTGATCCGTATGCCTTCGTTTGCCACCTCTTTGGAAAGGCCGATTGTGAATGTCTCCACAGCAGCTTTGGAGGCAGCATAATGGATATATTCATGAGGACTTCCAACCTGAGCTGCACGCGAAGAAAGATTGATGATGGTTCCTCCCAGACCACCTGAAATGGTTGACATGTGTCGGATCGCCTCACGTGAACAGAGCATGGTACCCAGAACATTTATCTCCAGGACACGTCGCAAACTTTGAGTCTCTACCTCAGAGAAACGGCCCAGTTTTCCTGTAATCCCAGCGTTGTTGACCAGTACGGTGAGTGGTCCTAGCTCGCGAATTGCTGTATCGAAGAGGCGTTGAACAGCCTCTTCATTGCTAATGTCTGCTTGCACGGCGAGAGCCTGACCGCCATTTTTACGGATAGTGGCAACTACCTGTTCTGCCTGGGTACTATTGTGAACGTAGTTAACACAAACAGCATAGCCCTGCCGCGCAGCAAGCAGTGCTGTCGCCGCTCCGATGCCCTGTCCTCCGCCCGTGATAAGCATAGTGGTCATATTCTCCTCCATCTGCGTTGCGCCATCGCTTTCAGGTCTTCCTCAAAGCCGCGCATCGTCAGCCAGTTGCGCGTCTCGCCCGTCACAACCACATCCACTTCGCGCAGTTGCGCTATCGTGGCGGCTCCGCTCAGTTGCATCGCGACCTTGAGTTGCGCGATTGTCGTCTCCAGCAGTTCGCAGACGCTTTCATAGCTTTCGCTGGCGGCTTTGAGGAATGGGAAGGCCATGCCGACCACGCTGGCCCCCAATGTCAGCGCACGCGCAATATCCAGGCCACTGCGCACGCCTCCTGTCGAAATTAGCGGCAAACGCGCCGTGCTGGCCTCCACAATGGCGATGGGTGTGGGAATACCCCAATCGCGATACAGCAGGCCAATACTCAGCGTGCGCTCATCGCCGCGTGAGCGCGAACGTTCCGCCTCCATCGCCGACATGCTGCTACCACCCGCTCCGCCAACATCAATCGCTGACACGCCACACGAGCGCAACAACAGTGCCTGCTCACGGCTAACGCCCGCACCCGTCTCTTTCGAGATCACTGGGACCTTGACCTGCGCTGTCAATGCCTTGAGCGCACGAGCCTCGCCAACGGCCCTGCGATCTCCTTCTGGTTGCGCGGCCTCTTGCAGGCTATTCATATGCACAGCGAGGGCATTAGCTCCAATCATATCAATCGCACGCTGCACTTGTTCAAGCGTAAAAGCTTCGTGACGCGCTTGAGGAATCAGTTGTGGCGCACCTACATTAGCAATGATGAAGGCATTGGGTGCCTGTTCGCGCATCACCGCATACGTGGGCGCGAGGTCGGGATTGACAATAGCAGCCCGCTGACTACCCACACCAATCGCCAGCCCATACTGCTCGGCGGCACGAGCTAGATTGCGATTAATCATCATCACGTCGGGATGGCCCCCGGTCAGGGAAGAGACAAAAATGGGATAGCGCAGCGTGTGGCCGAGAAAATTCACGCTCGTGTCTATCGTATCCAGATCCACTTCCGGCAATGCTTGATGTACAAACTGAATATCGCTCCAACTGGCTCGCTGTGGCGCGGAAACATCCTGCCCTAATGCCACATTCACATGTTCAATTTTGCGCTGTTTGACCTCGTCCGTCATAGAGTGCCTGCGTCCTTTCTTTTTTCCGCTCTCTGTTACCCGCAAACATATAATAGATCAATGCGACGCCGAAAATAAGTGCTGGCTGATATGTCATAATCGGTCCTCTAGCAAATCCCTGCAAAGGGTAGAACAGAAGCGATGTGCCCGATAAGATCAATACGGTTTTCGTAAAAGCATCAAAACGGCGCAGAACAACCGCCCACAGAATCCACAGCATATACCAGGGCCAGAACCAGCCAGAAACTAATATCATATACCAGAAGACGGCTCTACCCCAACTATTGAGTAGCACATCTATTCCAGAGAGCGCGGTCATCGTATCCGTATCGGTATATGCAGAAGCATCCATTGTAGTCGGCACATGACGGACTTGACTAAAGAGATTGGCATAAATGAGCACAAAGATAAACGTAGCAGAAGAACGCAACGTGATATCAGCAGCGGTCACAGGATGCAAGAACGGCGGGAAGTGGAGCGTGCGAGCAACAAAAATAAAGGTTACACGCAAAGGTGCAGCAAGCGCGCCAATGGGAGAGTGGACGAAATGCGCCATATCGATTGCTGAGGTAATCGCAAAGAAGGTGGGTGCGCCGCGCCAGAATGGGAAGGAAATCCCCATTGCAGGGACAAGTAGCACCAATGCGCGCCAGAAGCATCCCCATAGCAGACGAAGTAGATGCTTCTGCTGACGCAGATCGAACCAGATATATAATGGGGGTAATAAGAGAGCAATCAGGTTAATGCTAACAGCAACGCCTAATATAACGAGGACGCCTACAGTGCGCCAACGTCCGCTATGCTCAAAATGGATATGCAGCCAGACGGCAAATAGGAACACAAACAGCAATACGCCTTCACTATGCCCACTACCAGCCAGCTCGATCAAGACCAGTGGGTTCCAGGCATAAAGCAGCGTTCCTAAGAAACGGCGACTGGGCGCGATCTTGCTGAGAATAGCCCATATCAACACGCAATTGAGCAAGTGGGCCAGCAGAGTTACACCTTTGAAGAGCAACAAGGTCGGGGCAGGAGCAGTCCCTAAAGCGACAAGCAGTGAGGAGATACATAACCAGAGCGGCCCGTAGATATTGGGAGCATAGCGGCCCGAAATAACCCATTGCAGGTATGGATCATGTGGGAACTGAATGGGAGCAGTGTTGAGCGGGTCTGCTCCATACACAACCAGGATACGCCCGGAGAAAATATAGGTAAATACGTCATCTGAGAACAGTTTTGGTTGAAAGAAGAGCGTGAGACCAAAAAGAAATGTGCCAGCCAGCAGCAAAACGAGCCAGCGGCGCGAACTATGTACGATTGGCTTACGTAATAACAACACGAACAGCCATACGTACAGAGCGAGCAGTAAGATAATTACCAATGCAAAGAGCAAGAATGGTAGCCATGAATTTTGTAGTGGGCCAAACAGGGCCTGGAGCAAATGAGAAGGGGCTAGAGTCCAGGGATAGGTATCTGGCACAGGTGAATCGCTCATATGGAGCGATGGCAACGATGAAAGCGCAAAAAGTAACACATAGAGCAACTCCATTATACCAAGCACCGGCAATAACGGTGGCAAGCTACAGCGTGTTTCTTGTACTACTTTCATTGTAGCGAACAGTTTTTGTGACGTTGTCAAACAGGTCTCTTTCCGTGCATCAAGGACCAACTGCTGCGGTAGTCCCAAGATATTCATATGTATAGATGAGTCTTATTGTCAATCATACCACGCGCCAACCCACGAATGTGTTACCATATAAGATAGACGGGTGAGCTCTTCTCTAGTATCTTGCTCACCCTGATAGTCGATAGAGGAAAGTACAATGGTGACTTCTTTTTACAACGACACTCCTCTTTGGGAACCGAGCGATACGCTGAAAATGCAGGCCAATGTTGTTCGCTATATGCAGTGGCTCGCTCGCGAGAAGGGGCTAACCTTCCACTCTCGTGACGAACTATGGCAATGGTCAGTCACACACATTGAAGATTTCTGGGCATCACTCTGGGACTATTTTCATATACAAGCTTCACAAGCGTATACAACCGTCTTGACAGAGCACAAGATGCCCGGCGCGGTCTGGTTCCCCGGTGCGCATCTTAACTATGCGGAACATGCCTTCAGAAACGCTACGACTGAACATCCCGCAATCAGCTTCCGTTCCGAACGTGTGCCAGTACGTGAGATTTCATGGGATGAGTTACGCACAAAAGTGGCCTCGATTGCGCAGGCATTACGCGCCATGGGCGTACAGCCTGGAGACCGTGTCGTCGCCTATATGCCCAACATTCCAGAAACATTGATGGCTTTTCTCGCCGCCGCCAGCATTGGCGCGATCTGGTCCAGTTGTTCGCCCGACTTTGGCGTAAAGAGCGTAATTGATCGCTTCAAACAGATTGAGCCAAAAGTGCTATTTGCCGTTGATGGCTATCAGTATGGTGGCAAAACGTTTGATCGTCGCTCTATTGTAGCTGACCTGCAAAAAGAACTGCCCACACTGCAAAAAACTGTTCTCTTCCCCTATATGTTCGAGCAAGAGCCAGTTGAAGCTAACGCAAATCTGATAAATACGCTCGCGTGGTCAACAGTGATTGCTCACCCAGAGGCCGAACTGGTTTTTGAGCAGGTCCCTTTCTCGCACCCACTGTGGGTTCTCTATTCCTCGGGGACAACAGGCCTACCCAAAGCTATCGTACAGGGTCAAGGTGGCATCCTGCTGGAACACCTCAAATCACTCGATCTCGAACTTGATATCAAACCGGGAGAGCGTTTCTTCTGGTTTACTACAACGGGTTGGATGATGTGGAATCTGCTCATCAGTGGTCTGCAAGTCGGCGCGACGATCATGATGTACGATGGTAGCCCGGCTTATCCTGATATAAATACACTCTGGAAATTCGCGGCAGATACGGGCATCACGCTTTTTGGAACCAGCGCGGGCTTTATCGCCTCCTGCATGAAAGCAGAAATTGAACCGGGCACGACGCTCGACCTGAGCAAAATGCGCGGTATTGGCTCAACAGGCTCACCACTGCCACCAGAAGGCTTTCAATGGATTTATGAGCATGTGAAGCGCGACGTCTGGCTCGCCTCAATGAGTGGCGGCACTGATGTCTGCTCTGGCTTTGTCGGCGGTTCTGTGCTACTCCCCGTCTATTCTGGCGAAATTCAGTGTCGCGGTCTAGGGGCCAAGATCGAAGCCTTTGACGAACAGGGAAAACCGCTCTATGACGAGGTCGGTGAACTGGTAATTACCGAACCCATGCCCTCTATGCCGCTCTTCTTCTGGAACGATCCCGATGGCAAACGCTATCACGAGAGCTACTTTGAGATGTATCCAGGTATCTGGCGGCACGGCGACTGGATTAAGATCACGCCACGCGGCGGAGCCATTATCTACGGACGCTCCGACTCGACGATCAACCGCATGGGCATTCGCATGGGTAGTAGCGAAATTTACCGCGTCGTCGAGGGATTACCGGAGATCCTTGATAGCTTAATCGTCGGCGTCGAACTCCCTGGTGGCAAATACTACATGCCACTGTTCATTGTCTTACGCGACAATGTGCAACTGGATGACGCACTCAAAGATCGCATTCGTCAAAATTTGCGCAAAAATGTCTCACCGCATCATGTGCCTGATGATATTATTGTCGTCAAAGATGTCCCACGCACGCTGAGTGGTAAAAAGATGGAAGTACCAATCAAGAAATTGCTGATGGGTATTCCCATCGAGAAAGCCAGCAGCACAGACGCGATGAGCAATCCGCACGCTATGCGCTTCTATAGCGACTTCGCGACTGACTTTCAGCAGAAGCAGGTTTAATACGTGTAGACCGCATGGCACCCCTAAAAAGGGTGTCATGCTCCCTCCTCATCCTCTACGGGCAAACCTTCCAATTGCATGATCTTTAATGCATTGGTTGTGGGACTGGGACCAGAACGCAGTGTATAATCAAAAACCATGCGCCCGTTCAAGACATCCTCACGGAAATGATAGTTGCTCACAAGCGGCAAACGTTGCGCAATCTTGACCAATTCAAGATCATGGGTTGAAATTGCCCCCAGACAATGCTTGCCCACCAGCGCACGAATATACGAACGACTGCCTATCAAACGCTCACGATTATTCGTGCCACGGAAAATCTCGTCGATCAAGAAAAAAAGTGGCACATCAACCTGCTCTTTTGAGGCAACGAGTAAAGCTTTAAGACGACGCACTTCCGCGTAGAAGTATGAATAGCCATCCGTCACCGAGTCGTTGACGCGAATACAGGTAAACACACGAAACAGGCGCGTCTGCAACGATGTGGCATTGACCGCGCTACCAGCATAAGCAAGACAGAGATTAACGCCCAACGTGCGCAAAAATGTGCTTTTACCTGACATGTTCGAGCCTGTAATCAGCACAATCTGGCCCATCTCCTGAAGCGCGAAATTGTTTGTTACCTTCTTCTCGTCAGCTAGCAACGGATGTCCCAGGGCATGTGCGCTAAACAGTGGTCCATCGTTTTGCGACTGTATTTCAGGCAATACATACGAAGGATTGAGATAGGCAAACGTTGCCAGCGAGCAGAGAGCCTCAAGCTCAAACCAGCATTCAAGCCAGCCAGGAATTTGCTCCGCAATCTGCGCTTTATAGTGGCGCAGGCGATATGCCGCATAGGTCTCAACAGGCACAAACGCATTAATCAAGACTCGCAGCAACACGTTTTTCTCAAGCGTTGAGATCATAGCAATACGCGCAATACGCCGCACCAGCAGCGAGGGACGCTGTTCCTGAGCGACAAAAAAGGGTTCACAGAGCTTTTTGAGATGCTGATTATTGCCATAGCGATAGGTTTCCAAGTAGGAAAAGATGTTGCTCAGCGTCAAGAAAGCATCGCGCAGATAATAAGCATCCTCAAAAAGATCGCCACGCCGTTTTGCGGTCGAAAAGAACAGCGCGATAGCACAGAAAAATGCGAGAAGCCAGTACTGCGGAAAATTCGCCAGTAAGCTCAATAACAGGAGCAGAATAGTCAAGACGGACAACGCGCTAGTGCCAAGCAGGACAGGTAAAAGCGACTGCGTAGGTGTTGGTTGCTGGAGCCAGCGCAAAAGACGGTTCTCTTCAAGCTGGGCATTAATAGCACGTGCTGAGAGCATCGCCTTGAGCGTCAACTTATCGCGAAAGCGTGTCAATGGAAGGAGTTCGCGCACGAGAAGTTGCCTCTTCTGCACAGTTGCCAGATCGGGCGTGGTAGTCAGGAGCCAATCGAGCAGGCGTTGCGAGCCATCACGCGAGACAGCGGTATTGAGCAATTGATGGAGAGAATGCTCGCCACTGATGTCAAGATCAATTTCAAAGGGATGATGATCCTGCCGTTGCGCGGAAGTGGACGGAATAGCCTCCCAATTTAATTGCATACGCGCGATATGGGTACTTTTGATGCGTAGCCAGAAGCGATGGCGGTTCAAACTGTGGTCAATCTGGCCCTGAAAATGAGCCACAATCGAAAAGAGCAAGAACATAAACAGTAGTAGTAATCCTCCCACCCACCAGTTCACAAGTAGAAAACCGAGGACACCAAGAGCGAGACCGCCAAAGAACAATGCGACCCGCACCCACGAATAACGATTACTACCAACTTCCAGTTTTTCAATACGGCGGCGCACGTGCAGAATTTGCCGTTCTAGCGCGTGCAACCGCTCCTGTTTTTTATTCACGAATATATCCTTCAAAAAATTGGTCTTTATGCATTATGAAGGAATCCTAGCACTACCAGGAAGGCTCTGGCAAGTGCCAGGACCACTGCTTACGCACGCTCCGGTTTCAGGACCGCACGCGCAGGCGCACCTTCATGACCAAGTATCTTGAGCGGCAAACAGATCAGGTCATAGCTGCCAGCCTGCACCTGTGTGAGATTCAGACCTTCGATAATCCAGATGCCTGCACCCAGCAGGGCACGATGCGTCTCTGGGCCATCATGTTTATAGCCACCAACCGAGAGGTAATCAACACCCACCGTTTGCACTTGCAACTGCGCAAGGTATTGAGCGGCCTCTTTTGAGATGTAGACAAAATCTTCTACAAAGCTCTTGCTCTCCCAGCAACGCGGCGAATTGCGCGTCTTGAACAGAATGCGTTCACCCATCTGGATCTGCTTGTTTTCTAGTTCAGCCGGTTTAATGGATTCGGGATCGCTGATTTCAATCACGCGCGCCTTGCCAATGGTTGCCGAGATTGGCATAGCATCAATACTTAAACCGCCTGCAATAAAGTGCAGCGGGGCGTCCATATGCGTCCCCGTGTGCGCTCCCATCGACAATTTCGAGACATTACAGACATCCCCCCGACTCATCTGCATCGCAAATTCAATCTCTACAGGCGGATTATCGGGCCAATGAACCATGTCATTATATAAATCAACCGACACATCTATCCATTGCTCATCTATCGAGCGACGCTGCTGTTGTTGTGACATTGTTTCCGTCATCTTCATGCTCCTCTTACAATTTTGTAGTGCTATTTCTAACAATCAATCTATCTTTCATTATATCCCCATACATGGTACACGAAGAAAGCTCTTGTCACGGTTTACACATTACTCACGTGTTCAACTAACAGGGCATAGTTCAGGTCAGCATTTCTCAACATTTTTCATAAGGAGCATGCATGCAAGCACGCACGCACAAAGAAAAGATCTCACAGCAACAATTAGAAAGCACAGAACAGCAAGAAACTAATACAATAATAGATGCAGAAACAGAAACAGCAACACAACAAAAGAAAGAAAACATAACATCTATCCCAGAGCTTGACGAAAAGGAGCGCGAAGAAGTAGAAAAGCGCGTCAGTATCAGTGCGGTCGTCGTTCACGAGACGGTACGCGAAGAGGGTGAACGGGAACTACGTCGCTCTATTTTTGCGCTGGCCTGCTCAGCATTAGCAGCAGGGCTCTCAATGGGTTTCTCAATGCTCGCCAAGGGCCTATTGAACTTCTACTTACCAGCAGGCGCGACATGGAGTATCCTAATCGATAGCTTTGGCTATAGTCTAGGCTTTGTGATCGTCGTTCTAGGGCGTCAACAACTTTTTACAGAGAACACGTTGACGGTTATTCTGCCACTTCTGGCACACTTCAATCGCCATACATTTCTAAGAGTGTTGCGTCTCTGGAGCGTAGTTTTGTTCTTCAACCTGTTTGGTGCACTACTGTTCGCCATTTTCCTTGTTCATGCCAGTGTGTTCACACCCACGATACGCCATACGTTTATTCTGCTAGCTCAACAAGCAACAACGCAAGGTTTCAGAATCATGCTCTTAAAAGGCATTTTTGCAGGTTGGTTGATTGCCTTGATGGTCTGGTTACTGCCAGCGGCAGAGACAAACCGTCTGCAAATCATTATCCTGCTCACCTACATCATCGGAGTTGGCGGCTTCGCCCACATCATCGTGGACTCAGCCGATTCCTTTTACCTGATTAATCTGGGCTACATGTCCTGGTTTTTCTACCTGGGCAATGTGCTTGTTCCTGTCTTGATCGGCAACATTATCGGTGGAGTTTCACTCGTCGCGGCCCTTAACTATGGACAGGTTGTCACCGATGGCAAGTAAATTTACGCGTTGGCATATGCTCGATATGCCGCTTCAACATGCCGATGTTCACTGCGATAACGCGACAGTGCTTGGGGACTTGCGACAGGAAGAGTATTCTTCCCACTTGTTTTTAGAAAACTCAGCGTATCAGCAGGCCAGATAAAATCATACCTGCCATCAAAAAACGATGTCAGAGAGTATTCTCCCTGTGGCTCAAGCAAAAGCATTTCGATCATGACCTGCTCATAGAGAAATGCGCGCTTGTGAGAAAAGCTTTTCGCCGCTATTACTGAACATTCTTTTGTACTTGCAAGCCAGTGATCAAGGTGATAAAAGTTGGCGGCAGGATAGAGTAAATCGATGTCACGATGCGGACGCGGTGGGCAGAGGCCCCGCAGTTCTTCAGCCCACCCACCTGCAAGCCAAGTATCAATCTGGGCAAGAGAAAGACGTTGCATGAGCGCGAGCACAAGGGTGAGAGAGTTATGTGCATTCGCCATTGTTTTCTCTCAGTACTTCCTGGCAATAGTGAGTTCACATTGCGATTATAATGCGTGCGAAAGTATCTCTTGCGCCTCTTGTGCATCACGAGCCGTGCCAACAGCGAGAATAAGCCGCTGCAACACGTCTTTATTGGAGATATGTTCCACTGCAGTAGTCGCAAATGGCAGCAACGCGACAAAACGTGCTCGCACAAAGTCAAGCAGCAGTTGCCGTAAATCTTGAATTTCCTGCTGCTCTGCTTGTTGTACCCCTTTTTCAAGGCCTTGCTGCACACCCTTTTCAAGGCCTTGCTGCACACCCTTTTCGAGGCCCTCTTGCATAATGAGCTGATAGATTTCGGTATCGTGCAAAATGTCTTGATACATAAGAAATCTCCTTCTTAACCACTCGCGGTCACTCTGTTTGTCCAGTGCCAATGATGCCAGTGTCATACTAATTGTAAGCAAGTCATTGCGCATCTTCAAGTCCTGTAGCCCATTGATTTCTGTGATGACCTCTTCCACCACATCAGGCTTACCACCTTCGCGTGTCAATGGCAACAGCGGTAAAAGGCCAAATGATCCTAAGTCGCGCAGACTCTCTGTCGGTACTTCCCACAACTTGACGTTGACATAGTGAAAGCGATGGATTTCTGGCCCACCATTCGGAACTCGCAAAACCATCGGAGAGTCCTCAATATTGCTCTCCTTTTTCAGATAGAGAATGAAAGACCAGGTTAATTGATTGTATTTGCAGGTAATGACCGTATTATATTCCCAGGCGCGTCTCGCCATCTTGGGGTCGCGACGGCGTTGAATTTCGATATGACAGAGAATTGGATAATCGTGATAGGCAACGGCATAAAGCAGGTCCGCATCAATGGCACGATTAAGATGTTCAGGAACTTCATGCAACAGTTGCGCCTCCGGCAACAGCCAGGAGATAAAGTGTTGCGGATTGGCCGTAATTAAGCGTTTCAGGCTGCCATCCCAGACTCCACCTGCCATAACAGAAAATCTCCCTTATACTATAGTCTACTCACCAGCGGCGGATTGACTACAGTATAAGGGCAGAGGTGGAGGTAAAAATATCCGAATCTTGCGCGGTTAAAACAATCGACGCACAGCAGCGATGAACTCGCTTGTGCGGGCCTGTCCACCTTGATCGACGGTCAGCGTTTTGCCTTCGCGATAGACAGCGGCGATGGCTTGTTCCAGGCACCGTGCCTGTTCGCCATAGCCGAGGTAATCCAGCATGAGCGCACCTGTGAGCAACATGGCCGTTGGGTTAATAACGCCCTTGCCAGCGAGGTCTGGGGCCGAACCATGCACAGGCTCGAAGTAGGCGTAGTGTTCGCCGTAGCAACCGCTGGGGGCAAGGCCGAGACCACCAATCGTGCCGCTGGCGGCATCAGCCAGAATATCGCCGTGCTCGTTGCCCATCACCACGACGTCGAGCGTCTCCGGTTCGGCAATCATGCGCCGCGCAAGGTCGTCAATCAGAAACTCCTGATATGTCAGACTTGGATGCTGTTGAACCGTCTCGCGCACAATTGAGCGAAAACGCCCATCGGTGCGCGGCAGGATAGAGTATTTCGCGCCCAGCGTGACGCGCCCAGGATAGCCCTCCGCCTGTCGCCGCAAGGCCAGTTCACAGGTTGCTTGAGCGATACGGTGCGCCTGCTCGTCGGTGCTGACACGCACGGCGTAACTGCCCACGACATCCGTTGGCGGCGTCTGCCACCAGGAACCGCTACTTGCCAGAGAGTGCAATTCGTTTATATCGCCCTCACGTGGCGGATACATGCCCTCCAGATTGTCGCGCACAATCACGTAGTCAATACACTCAGGGTGCAGCATGGGACTACGATAACCAGGGGACCAGCGCACAGGACGAATATTGACGGCGGTCAGTTTGCCCCAGCGCAGATACCACAACACGGGTCTGCTAGGGCCACCGCTCGCACCAAAGAGCGTACAGGCAGCAGCATCGATAGCAGCGCGCGTCTCGGCGGGAAATGCCTCTCCCGTGCGCGCTACCGCCTCGCGTCCGCTGATCGCTTCTTCAAAACGAATTGCGGGCGCAAGTTCATGCAATACCTCAACAGTCGGACGCACCACTTCAGGAGCCGCGTCATCGCCCGCGACAACACAGACCGTTGGTGGCGTGGACTCCGCTCCGCTGGCAGGAAGATAGCGATACATTAGCGCAACGTTCCTTCCTGGCGAATGTATTCGATAATGCCCCCCGCAGCCACGATGCGCGCCACAAAGGGGTCCAGTGGCTCAGATTGAAATGTTTGCCCGGTCGTCAGGTTACGAATGCTACCAGTGCTCAGGTCTGCTTCAATCTGGTCGCCATCGTGACTGGCAAGCACAGCCTCTTCACAGACCAACACAGGCAAGCCGATATTGACGGCATTGCGGTAGAAAATGCGCGCGAAACTGCGTGCAATCACAACGTGTACACCACAGGCCTGAATTGCGGTTGGGGCATGTTCACGCGAGGAACCGCAACCGAAATTGTGACCGGCCATCACGACATCACCCACCTGCACCTGCTGCGCGAACTCCGGCAGGATTTCGCACAGACAATGGCGTGCCAACTGTGAGCGATCAGTCGTAACGTTATAGCGTCCAGGGATAATCACGTCAGTATTGATATTGTCACCGAGCATCCAGACACGGCTCATGATAATTTCTCTCTTTCGTTCTCTCGTATCTCAGGCTAGTATCTTAGACTATAGGAAATTGCGCGGGTCAGTGATATGCCCGGTCAGAGCGGTTGCCGCGACAGTAGCGGGGCTACCCAGGTAAATTTCAGAGGTAGGGTCGCCCATACGTCCGGTAAAATTGCGGTTCATGGTGGTCAGGGCACGCTCTCCTGGTGCCAGCACACCAAAGTGGCGGCCAATGCAGGGTCCACAACCAGGAGTGCCAACCGACGCGCCCGCCTGCGCAAAGATTTCTAGATAGCCGAGACGCATCGCTTCAAGATAGACGGTACGTGAGGCGGGAATAACGACCATGCGTGTGCGCGGATGAATGGTTTTGCCGCGCAAGATTTTAGCAGCAACTTCGAGGTCGTCCAGACGTCCATTAGTACATGTGCCCAGGAATACCTGATCGATCTGCACATCCTCAACCTCAGATACTGGCACGACATTATTCACATCAGGCGGACAGGCGACCGAGGGTTGCAGACGCGAGGCATCAATTTCTACCACGCGCTCATAACGCGGATTGCGTGCCTGCAACATAGGATACTCGCGCTCCGTGCGGCCCTGCAACCACGCGCGCGTCGTCTCATCAGCGGCGATCAGACCAGCTTTGCCGCCCATCTCGATTGCCATATTGCAGAAGGTGAAACGCTCGCTGACCGACATACGCTCAATTGTCTCACCCGTGTACTCCAGAGCGCGATAGTTCGCGCCATCAACGCCAATCCGTCGCACCATCTCTAGCGTCACATCTTTGGCATAGACACCATGCGGCAACTCGCCCGTGATATGCACATTAATCGTCGAAGGAACGCGGAACCACGTGCGCCCCGTTGCATAAGCCACGCCGATATCGGTTGATCCCATGCCAGTGGCAAAAGCTCCCAACGCGCCATAGGTGCAGGTGTGGCTATCCGCGCCAACAATCACATCGCCCGGCACGACATAACCGCGCTCCGGCATCACCTGATGGCAGATACCCTCTTGCAAAATCGAGATATCCTGTTCCTGCGCGAAGGTGCGCACATCGCGATGTAATGTTGCTGCTGCAATGGTCGCGGCGGGAATAATATGGTCGAAGACGATATGCGAGCGTTTTGAGTCAAACACGCGCCCCTCGCTACCAGTTAGCTTACGAAATGCCTGCATCGCCAGCGGCGTTGTGGTATCGTGACTCATCACGCGGTCAACATCTACCACGATAGTTTCGCCCTGCTCAACAGTGCGCCTCAATTTGTGACTAAAAATCTCTTCAGCTAGCGTTCCCATGCTCGTGTTCCCTTTCTTTAATACGTGTCAAATATATATTTTCTGCTTTTACGCTTACAAAACCGCTCAATCGATCCCTACGGCAGTATGTCGTTGAGAAAGTAATGATTTACTTATTGGTAGATGATGTCAGACACCAATCTTGAATGAAGGTATCAACCTCTTCCTGGGTGAGAGAACCACGCTCGGCCCGCGCTTTAAGGGCGTGCGTCAAGACAGTGATATCATCATTGCTCAGATGCAGGCCCAGCGTGGCAACGCGATGTCCAACGGCGTGTCGTCCAGTGAAGCGTGAACCAAGCTCAACCTGACGTGATAGCCCGAAATCACGAGGATCGAGAATCTCGTAGGCCCGTGGGTTCTGCAAGACGGCCTTTGTGTGAATACCAGCGCGGTGTGTAAAGGCACTGCTGGCGGTAATCGGCATATTAAAAGGAATGGGCAGGTTGAGACAGTTCGCCACAAACTGGTCGAGCGGAGCCAGTTGCGTCAGGTCATAGCCTGCCAGTTGCTCAGGGTGATGAATATAGAGTTGCGCGATCAGGCCACTCAGCGAGGCAATACCGTTGCGCTCTCCAATCCCCATCACGGTTACATCTATACAGTCCGCACCAGCTTCCAGAGCAGCAACCGCATTGGCAATCGCGCAACCAGTATCGTTATGCCCGTGAAATTCGATGCCAACCTGCGGATAGCGTTCAGCACACAGGTGAACTAATCGCTCAACCTGACGGGGTGTGGCGATACCAACCGTATCGGGCAGGCCAATGCGCTGCACGCCCGCCTCGACAACCGCATCAAAGATGGTCAGCAGGTCGATCAGGTCGCTGCGAAAGGCATCCTCGGCGGAGAAGCGCACGTAGCGACCAGCAGCACGAATACGGCGAATCAGCGGCACGGCGTCGGCAATCATCTGCTCGATACGTCGCCCGTGACTGAATGTGCGCAGCTCTTTTGATGTGCCATAGAACAGGTTAATACCATCAACGGGCGTGGCAAGTGCGGCTTCCACGTCTGCCTCGACACAACGCACATGGGCAAAAATGCGCGCATTGAGCTTCAAAGCGCATAGAGCTTCAACCGCCGCACGTGTCTCTGGCGAGGCAATCGGCGACGGCACTTCAATCATGGGAACACCCAATGCATCCAGCATACGCACAACCAACATACGTTGCTCATTGCTAAAATACGCGCATGTGAACTGTTCGCCCTCACGCAGGGTTGAGTCAAGAATAGCAACTGGTCTCATCGCACACGCTCCTCAACCGTAGCACTCATCGCTACTGCTACCTGCTGCATTGCCGGTACGATTGTCATTTCATGTAATACCTGTTCAAGCACATCTATCGCGTGGGCATACTCAGCCAAGCGAATATGCTCCTGCGGCGTGTGGTCCAGACGCGAGTCCCCAGGGCCATAGGCGACAATGTTCTGGCCCCAGACTGGTCCAACCACGTTCATATCAGAAGTTCCTGTCTTGTACTTAAAAGTCGCCTGATAGCCTGTTGTACGAATGGCGCGGATGAATGCACGCGCAATTGTGGTCGTGCGTGTTGTCTGGAAAGTTGTCTCCTCGCCTGAAAAGCTGATTTCGATACCACTCTCGCTCGCCCACGTCTCTAACAGAGAGCGCAGAGCGGCGATATCATAGTCGGGTGGCAAGCGATAGCCAATCAACAGATCGGTGCGCTCATCAATGCCTTCCGCGTGATCGCTAGTGATGCTGCGCAGCGAGGGCATCAGCGAGGCAAAAGCAGAGTTGGCGGCATGTTCGCGGTTCCACAGCTCGGCATGTACACGGACACGCTCCCAGAAGGCCGCTGCAATCTCCGTGCTATGCTGCTCATTACCCGCGCTATGACTCATCGGGCGCGTCACATGGCACTCAACTAGCAAGCGTCCCTTGTAGCCAATCGTGACGGCCTGACTGCCACTCGGCTCGCCAATCACACAGGCAAGCGGTTGATAGCGATTAACGACCGCACGAGCACCGCGTGAGGTCGCGGCTTCTTCCTCAACGGCTCCGACGACGACGACTGGACGCTGCGCATTGCCTGCACGGGCCAGACGCGCTGTCGCACAGACAAACGCCGCCAGCGGTCCTTTCGCGTCCACCGCGCCGCGTCCGTAGAGGATACCATCTTCGATACGCACGGGAATGTTGCCGCGCACGGTATCCATATGCCCTAACAGGACAATCGGCTGCTCATCAGTAAGCGTCTCGTGCGTGCTGGCAATGAAATTGCCCGCTGCGTCCACATAGGCATGTAAGCCCATCGCGCGCGCCTGTTGCACCAGGAAGTGTGCCAGAGCACCTTCTTGAGTGGAATAACTGGGGATATTCAGCATACTTTGTAACACAGCGACTTCTTGGGTCGACGTGGCCTGCTGAGGCTCAACCTGTGCTCCATTGCTCGTATTGCGTGTTGCAGTCGTGCCACCGCTTAGCACCTCTTCGATGACATCAAGGGCACGCATCAGTTGCTCCTCGCTGATCACAAGTGGAGGTAACAAACGAATGACATTAGAACCGGCTTGCAGGGCCAGCACGCCACGCGCCATCAGAGCCTCCAGGTAAGGTTGCACACGCTGGCGAATTTCAATGCCGATCAGCAGACCCAGGCCGCGCACCTCGCGAATAAGCGGGCCACGCATCGAGCGCAAACGCTCCACTGCTAGCGCGCCCAGACGGGTCGCTCGCTCTGCCAGTTGCTCGTTCGCTAAGACATCCAACGTGGCGAGAGCAGCAGCGCAAGCCAGGGGATTGCCACCAAAGGTACTGCCATGCACGCCTTTTGCGATGCGCCCGCTTTCCATGACGCGCGGACCGAGACAGACCGCACCCATTGGGACACCACCCGCCAGCGATTTGGCGAGACAAAGGATGTCTGGTTGCAAGCCATAATGTTCGCTGGCAAAGAGACGGCCAGTGCGACCAAAACCCGTCTGCACCTCGTCGATAATCAGTAGTGCACCGCGCTCATGACACAGATGCATCAAGCCTTGCAGATACGTCTCGGTACCAACATGCACGCCACCTTCGCCCTGCACAACCTCGACAATCACAGCTGCCGTTTCCGCGCTAATCGCCGCATCCGCTGCCGCGAGATCGTTATAGCGCACGTGACTGAAATCTGGCACAAGCGGCATAAATGGCTCGCGATAGTGTGGGTCCCAGGTCGCAGAGAGCGCGCCCATTGTGCGTCCATGAAAGCCACGCAAGGTTGCAACGATGCCCGTGCGTCCAGTGGCGAGACGCGCGAATTTGATCGCGCCCTCAATCGCCTCTGTGCCGCTATTGCAAAGGAAGATATGCTCAAGACCAGCTGGCACAATCTGCGCTAAGCGTCGCAACAGTTCGGCGCGCACGTCGTTATAAAACATTTCAGGACAGGTAATCAGGCGTTGCGCCTGCTCAGTAATCGCGGCAACAACCGCTGGATGCGCGTGTCCGATATTCGCGACGCCGTAGCCTGCTGTGCAATCAATGTACTCGCGTCCATCGGCATCCCAGACCAGCGCGCCGCTTCCACGCACGAGAGCGACGGGGCGTTTGCCATAGACGCCACTGGTATAGGTCTGTTCCTGTTCGATAATCGCACGCATATCCCTCATCGGTGGCTCCTCTCAGTCGCGGTTCCGACCAGCGAGCGGGCCGCAATGGTTGTGCCCGCGCCATTCAGGACGGCGCGCAACGATTGGCTACCGATGCATACACGCGAGACACCACCCGTCAATGCCTCTTGCGCTCCCAGAAGTTTCTTGCGCATGCGCCCTTTCGCGTAGTGCATGTACTCGTCTAAGTCAGTAGCGGGAATGTTTTCGATCAGCGTCGTGGTATCGGCGGGATTGGCAAGCAGGCCAGGAACGTTGGTCATGATCGCCAATGTGTCGGCATGTAGCGCACTCGCGATGGCAGCAGCGGCGCGATCACCATCTACGTTCAGCCGCTCACCTTCGTGGCTCAGGGCAAGAGGCGCGATGACGGGGGTATAACCAAGGTCAAGCAGTGTCTGTACGAGCGCGGCGTTGACCTGCTCGATCTGTCCGGTATGATCGTCGCGCAGAATTTGCGTACGCCCATCCTCTGTCACCGAACGCACAACCGCTTTGCGGCGCGCGACCATCAGGCGTCCATCCACGCCAGCCAGTCCAATCGCGTTGACGCCATGCTGTTGCAACAGCGCGACCAGTTCAGTATTGATCTGACCCGCGACCGCCATCGCGTAGATGCGCAATGTCTCGCTATCAGTGTAGCGACTCGTCATGCCACTGGGCGAGGTAATCATGCGCGCAGGATGTCCAAGCTGCTCTGAGAGCGTGTTGGTCAGGTCTGAACCGCCGTGGAGCAAAACCACTTGCTCACCACGGGCAACCAGCGTAGCAATTTCCTGTACAATCGCGGTTGTGGCAACACCCGCGCCGCCACCAATTTTCACAACAAGCGTCATTTTCTTCTCTCCTTATGCGGACGCGATCAATCGGTCCCTACCTCGGACGCGATCAAGCACGTCCCGTGTGAATGCGATAGACCAGTTTCTACGCGGGATGAAGACCGGGGAATGTCAGGCCCAGGGTCTCGTCCCAACCAAACATACAATTTAATGCCTGCACCGCGTTACCCGCCGCGCCCTTCATCAGGTTATCGAGGGCCGAGATAGCGACCACGCGCTGCTGCTCCACATCCAATTCAAAACCAACATCACAATAATTGCTACCCGCCAAAATTTTCGGTTCGGGATAGCGGTAAACACCGTTGCGCTCCTTGACGATGCGCATGAACGGTTCGCGCTGATAGACTTCGCGATAAGCACGCCAGAGGGTACGCTCGTCGAGACGCTCACGTACAAAAACCTGCGCCGTAACCAGGATGCCGCGTACCAGTTCTACCGAGGTTGCGGAGAAGGCGATGCGCTGCTGAAGATGCGTACTACCCATCACACCGCCCAGTTCTTGAATTAATTCGGCGGTGTGACGATGACCTGTCGGCTGAAACGAACGCACCGCGCCACTGCGCTCTGGGTGATGACTGCCCTGACTGGGCGTCGCGCCAGCGGCGGACGAACCAACTTTCGCATCGACAACCAGCGGCATCTGCATATCGACCAGACCAGCGCGATAGAGCGGGATAAGGGCAAGAATAGCAGCGGTCGCCATACAGCCCGTACCGCTGACCAGCGTTGCTTCCGCTAATTCTGCGCGATGCAGTTCGGGCAAACCATAGACACCCTCGCTCAATAGTTGCGGAGCGGCATGCTCTTCACCGTACCACTGCTCGTAGAGCGAGGCCGAACGCAGACGAAAATCGGCGGAGAGATCAATCACACGTGGTGCAAGCTGGCGATAACGTTCAATCACGCCAGCAGAGACGCCATGTGGCAGACAGAGCAGAATAGCGTCACACGGAGATAGATCATCAGGATGACACATTCTTATGCTTGGGAGCTTGCGCAGATTGGGATGCATACTATGCAAGTATTGTCCGGCGTGCCCGCTCGAAGCGACCTGCGTCAGTTCGACCTGCGGATGAAACAGCAGCAAACGCGCCAGCTCTCCGCCCGTGTAGCCGGAACCGCCAACAATCGCGACCCGAATACGACTCATCGCAGCACCTCTTCTCGCAACACATTCGCTTCAGCGGACGTAACAAAGCGTGTCTCAATAGATTGCACAACGTACTCAATCATCTGATCGGGAATATCGACGCCTGTCGGCGCGATGCTATTGCGGAATTCCATCGTCGCGTTGATCTCATTGACAAGGAAACCGCGCTCCGCGTCTTCTAGCACGTCAATCGCCAGGATGCCACCGCCGACAGCTTGGGCAGCACGCACGCAGAGTTCATCAAGTTCGGGCGTTACTGGACAATTCGCGGTAACCGCCCCACGCGCCGTGTTTGTCACCCAGTGCGCGCTACTGCGATAAATAGCGCAGATCGTGCGATTTCCGACGACAAAGGCGCGAATATCCCGTTGCGGCTTGTTGATATATTCCTGTATGTAATGCACGTGATGCTGATAAGAACCGAGCGTCTCCTGATGCTCTAGCACCGCCTCCGCTGCGTCGCGATCATTGATGCGCGCCAGCAAACGGCCCCAGGAACCAGTGATAGGTTTGAGCACGACTGGATAGCCAAGCTGCTCGATACCTTCCACTGAGTGGGCTTCATCAAAGGCCAGCATTGTGCGTGGCGTAGGAACGCCTGCTCGCAACAGAGCCAGCGTTGTCAGCAGTTTGTCATTGCACAGGGCCGTGACCGCCGCGGTGTTAAATACGGGAAGACCCCAATGCTCTAGCACATGCGACACAGCTAGCCCACGTGACTGACTCACGCTCCGGCACAGCACGGCGTCAAATGCGCGCCAGCTGTCCGGTGTCTGCGCCAGATCAAACAGCAATTCGCCATCGTCAATGATCTCAAAATCAATTGCGCGCCGTTTCAGCACATCAATCAGTAATTTCTCTTCTACGCGAATTCGTGACGTGAGAATAGCCAGTCGCATCGTCTTATTCTCCCCAGTCTTCCTCTACCTGTGGGGCCAGACCCACAGCAGGCTGCTCAACATTCAACACTTCCAATTCGGCATTGCAGTCGGGGCAATAGATAATTTCCCCCACCATCATGCCGTGAACCGAAACCTCGGCCTCACATTCGGGACACTGCGCGACCTGTGTTACCTGTGCCATCTTCGTATACTCCTTCTTTCTTTCAACACCTTCTATTTGTTGCCATTAAAAAACGCCCTTCATCCCCCAACATTGGGAAGGACGAAGAGCGCACATTTTGCTCTCGTGTTACCACCTTCATTTGTTGCCTGCTCGCGCTGACAACCTCTGTGCGTGCCTGCATCAGCATGGCACGTCACGCCCGCTTACGGGGGCATCCGGCGAGTTCTAGTTTCGCGCGTTTTCACGTCACGATTTCTTCTCGCGGCCTCTGGGTTCTTCTTCGCAAGGGTTCACATGTGAGCTTTTCAGCTACCACTCACTCTCTGTAAGGAACTGATCTTGTTACTTGTCCCGTCATAGCCTGTATCTTATTTGATTGTTGGTTCTTCGATGGGATATTCGGACAAATAAAAAAGCCCTTCAATCCTTTCAGTAAAGGACGAAGAGCATCGTATGCATCTTTCGTGGTACCACCCTTGTTCGCCGCCACCTCACGATAGCGACCTTGGTGTGTACATGATAACCATAATCTATGGTATCACTACACGTTACACCCGATTACGGAGGTCATCCGGTGAGGTCTAGTTTCGCATCTGCGATTTCTTCTCACGGCGTCTGGGTTCTTCTTCACAGGGGTTCACATATGGGCTTTCCAGCTACCGCCCACTCTCTGCAAGGAACGTATCCCGTTACTTGTCCCGTCACAGCCTTTGGCTATGCAGTTGTTACATAAAGGTTTATAACATGGAACAAGTTGCCTTGTCAAGGCATTTTGCCATTTGCGCAGCAAACTAGCGATACTGTGTGCGAAGTATCTACATCATCACCTGTCAGGATGGTAAAAGAAACATAGCCGAACAACCGTAGTGCTCTGTCAAACTTCATTGCGCACTTTTCGGCGTGTGGGGGGCAGGGCGTGATAAATCACGCCCCTACAATGATGACGGGGAAAACGGGC
>DAIDJF010000060.1 GCA_027451525.1 Ktedonobacterales bacterium | reverse complement strand
AGGAGATTACAAGTTTTCTCACTGGCAGAGTAATTAGGAGTTTGGAATACGTTTTAAGAAATGCTATCAAATACTGACAAACGCGAGTATTTATGCTATACTTTCACAAAGAGACCGAATAGACAGGAGATGTGATTATGACAATTTTCTGGGCCATTTTCGGGTTGCTGTTCGTTTTTGGTGGTCCCATCATCTACGGAATAAGTGTGTATATCCGCCAATCGTTCAAACATCGGGAGCGCATGCAGGAGCGGCGCAACGAGGAATTGCGGTTGCAAATTCAACTGGAACAGATGCGCAACATGCATACGAGCGGGCAAAATGTGCCTCCTCCGTCTGGCCCTTTGCCCAAAGGTGCTTCCTGGGAGGAGCAGGTCCAGGCCCCCTATGAAATGGGGTATCAGCAGATGAATCAGCAGCAGTAGACACCAGAAATCTGTGCGGGCTTGGGCATTTTCCGTGCCACCTTGTATTGCTATGCCAAAGACGCTGAACCGCTCACGAAATTCCCAAATTTACATCTCACCCGTCAGGAGCGATGCTGCTTCAGGCGCGTGACGACGTTTTGAACCAGTTTCGGCACGGCTGAAGCAGGAAACGGATGGACCGAACTCACATTGATTTCACACAAAACATAGGTCTCTTCCCCAGCGGCTGTCTTTGGCCCAAAGAGAAAGTCCGCATCCCAAAGCATGGGCAACGCTTCTGTTTCCAAAGCGAGGATCTGCTGAAACTGTGGGAGCCATTCGCTTTCCATCTTGCGTTTGATGGCCTGGAACTCTGGTTGCGATTCAGGATAATAGAGTCGCGGTTGTGGTGCGACAGTCTCCTGTCCGCTCTCTGGCCAGAGTAAGGCCGTGACATATTGATGACCAAAGCCCACTACCTCGTTCTGAGACAGATAGCAGCGAACCATCCCATCAGGAACTGGGGAGAAAAAAGGCTGATCAATTATGGAGCCTGATCCAACAAAATAGGCGTCACATTGGTCCATGAAGGCACTTAAAGGCATCTGTTGCTCTCGACTGTTGCGCAGAGCGTGCAGCACACGCACGATTGGATCAGATTCCTGTGAGTTCATCCTATCAAGCAACTCCACTCGCCAGATTCCCGTCCCGCCATTGCCGCGATACTGCTTTAAGACCCGTGAAGCACCTGTCGCAAGTCGAGCAGGAAAGTGCTGATGAAAGTCCTCTCTAGTTGGATAGAGAGAAATATCTCCTCCCCAGCTGATGTCCCGCGTGTGGAAGAGGACTTCTTTCGTTCCCATTTTCAAGATGACATCAGGGTGTGTACTTACAAACGCACCTTGTGAAGCCACCTCTCTCAGCAGATTGTCGAGGACCGTCCGATTCGTTCCGCCTTGAAGAGGATCGACCCACACCAGCACTCCATCAACACCTTGAAGTTGCTGTCGGACCTCATCAACACAAGCGTCGTAGTACACGGCAGGTTCTGCTTGAACTTGGTACTGGGCCAAGGTTTCAAAAACCGCCCGGAACTTACTGTTTTCAGCCGTCGCGTTCTTGCGTGCTTCAGCGTCACCAGACCAAAGAAGCGCGACTCGTGGATATCGATGCAAGGCTATCATCTTTCTTTTTGTCATGAGATCGTGAGGCTATCCATTACAGACGAGCGATGTGTTCAATGGTGTGGCATGGTATGGGATGAAACGGTTAACGTGGCACACGTAAGGGGTCGCCTTACGTGTGTCACCATCAATGCTTGTTAGACGCAGAGGCCCAGGACGCTTGTTAAGCGCAGAATCTCGGCTCCTGCGTTCAGATCGTGCGTGGCGAGGGTGTGTTCTGCCGCCTCTTTAAGCAGCAGAATGGCCTCTGGTGTGTTGAGATCGTTCTCCATCGCGGCCTTGAAACGGCTGCGCAGCATCTCGTTCTCGCCCTGTGCATCTCGTCCGACGAGCGCACGCACCTGCGCGAAGGTCTCAACGATGTGGGCCGCACCCTGCAAGTCTGCCGGGAAGCATTCCCAGGGCATACGATAGTGGTGCTGTTGCAAAACGACACGAATCGTGTCGGGTGTGTAGTCCTTGAGCAGGTTGCTGACCAGCGTCAGATTGCCCAGCGATTTGCTCATTTTTTCGCCGTCCTGATAGACCATGCCAGTGTGTAGCCAGAAGCGCGAGAAAGGAGCCTTGCCTGTGTAATGTTCGGATTGCGCGATCTCGCACGTGTGGTGTGGGAAGGCCAGATCGCTACCGCCACCATGAATATCGATCTGTTCCCCTAGATAGTGCATTGACATCGCGCTGCACTCGATATGCCAGCCGGGACGTCCCGGACCCCAGGGACTCTCCCACGCGGGTTCGCCGGGAGCCTGCGCCTGCCAGAGCACGAAGTCGAGTGGGTCATGCTTGCGGGGATCATTGGGGAAATTGCCGCGTTCGTTAGCGATAGCCAGCATGGCATCATAGTTGTTCAAACCAATCGATCGCGCCATTACGCCAAAATCGGGGTCGCTCTTGATGCTATAAAAGACACAATTGTCGTTCACATAGGCATGTCCCCGCTCAATCAAGCCTTGAACGATGGTAACGATGTTCGCAATTTCCTCAGTTGCTTTGGCGTAAACATCGGGACGGCGCACGTTGAGCGAATCCATGTCGCGCAGGAAGCGCGTGGTCTCGCGGTGCCCTAATTCGTCCCAGGCCAGCCCAAGCTCTTTAGACTTGCGAATGATGTCATCGTCGATGTCAGTCACGTTCTGTACATAGCGCACGGTATGTCCGCGATGCTCCAGGTAGCGGATCAGCGTGTCGAAAGAGACATAGGTGAAGGCGTGACCCAGGTGGGTGGTGTCGTAAGGCGTGACGCCACAGACATAGATGCGAACCGTATTGTCTATTGGTACGAAGTCCTCAAGTGACTGCGTGAGTGTGTTAAATAGTTTCATGTTTTTCTCCTAAACCAAACAAACGGACAGCGTTTGCGGTAGTGATGTGCGCGATCTCTTCCAGCGTCATGCCGCGCAGGTCAGCGAGCTTTTGCGCGGTATACTTGACAAAGAGTGGCTCATTGCGCCTGGCTTTCAGCGGTTTGGGAACCAGGTATGGACTATCAGTCTCGACCAAAATACGCTCTAGAGGGGCCGTCCGTGCCACATCTGGGAGAGCGTTACCTTCGCGGGTCAGAGGTCCGGCGAAGGAGAGCATGAAGCCCTCGAAGCTCAGGCATTCCTCGGCCTGCTCGACATTGCCGGAGAAGCAGTGAAAGACGCCGCGTAAGCCTTTGCCGTGTTCTCGTAGCAACTCTATAACATCTTCATGGGAGTCGCGCACGTGAATGATGCACGGTAGATCATACTCACGAGCCAGCGCGAGATGGCGACAGAAGACGGCACGTTGTACCTCGCGGGGTGAGAGCATACGAAAATAGTCGAGACCGAACTCGCCGATGGCGACTACCTCTGGCTCACGTGTCATTGTACGCAGTTGAGCTTCAACTTCGTCCGTATAGGTTGTCGCCTCGTGCGGATGCACGCCGACACCCGCGAAAACGACGCCTGGATGCGACTTTGCCAGTGCCAGCGCGTCCTGACTCGAGGCGAGATCACAACCGGGATCAACCATGCGCGTGACGCCACCCGCGAGGGCAGCCTGAATGACGGATTCGCGGTCTGTATCAAAACGGGACGTGTCGATGTGGGTGTGGCTATCGACAAGCACGTGGTAGTATCCTTTCCAACACACAGAAGAGATGCCACAGAGCATCCCTTATATTACTTTATTAAGTATAGTGTACGGCGCGCGCGGGTGTCAAATTGACGAGGCAAGCAGAGAGGAAAGATGCTACATGTCCACGCTATCGAGCCAGATCGTCACAGGGCCATCGTTGACTAACTCGACCTCCATATGCGCGCCAAAGACGCCACCCTCAACCGTGAGATGATAGGTGCGTAAGAGGTTTTTGAAGCGTTCCACCAGTTGTTCCGCGATAGAGGGATGCGCGGCGTTGATAAAACTGGGACGGCGACCTTTGCGTGTGTCCGCGTAGAGTGTAAACTGGGAAACGACGAGGATTGCGCCACCAATATCCTGCAGGGAGCGGTTCATCTTACCCTCGTCATCCTCGAAGATGCGCAGATTGATAATCTTCTCGCACATCTGGCGAACCTGCGCCTCGCTGTCGCCCTGCCCGATGCCGACCAGGACCAGCAAGCCCTGTTCGATGCGCCCGACCACCTGTCCGTCAACCGTGACGCTGGCCCGGCTGACGCGCTGAAGTAATGCTCTCATGCTTCCCCACTTTCTTTACTACTATTATGTTGTGTTTGCGCTGCGACGGCGATGGCAATCGAGAACTGAGCCAGATCTGCCATGCTGACATCGAACGCGCTGAGACCGAGTAACTCGGCACGTTTACGCGCATTGCCGTAGAGCCGCACGCTAGGTCGTCCGCTGCGTAGTTGTACGACTTCCATTTCGCGCCACGCCACGCCGTGTAGACCTGTGCCCAGAGCCTTACTGATCGCTTCTTTGGCTGCGAAGCGACCAGCAAGGCGCGTCACTTTGCCGCGACACTGGCGCACCTCCATCTCAGTAAAAACGCGCTGTAAGAAACGCTCGCCGTGTTTCTCATAGACCTTGCGCACGCGCTCAACCTCGATGATGTCGATGCCAACGGCGATATTGACGCCCTGTGGAGCGAGCAGCGGCGCGGGCAGACCAGCCATGCCCGCAGGCCCGAAGAGCCAGTCGGGTATCTGTTCTCCAGGCTTGCGTACAAGGGGTGTAAAGAGCAATGGCTGGTCGTCGTTCATGCGGGATCTCCTAGTTGCCGATATTCATATCAAGTGTAGGTTGAACGGCTGGCAGATTTGCGCTATCGCCTGCGGGCAAGATCGTTGGTGCTGGTCCTGTTCCACGTCCCATCGCGCGATAGATGAAACCAATGCGATGCATCTCGTTTGCCTCGTAGATATTGCGTCCGTCAATCAGTACTGGGCGGTGCATGAGTGAGCGCACGCGCTGCATGTTGAGCGACTTAAACTCGTTCCACTCGGTGACAATGACGAGTGCGTCGGTCTGCTCAGCAACGCTATAGGCGTTCTCGCAGAAGGTCACGCTATCCAGGCGCACGCCTTCGCGCACCAGTGCCTCGCGTCCAGTCTCGCTGGCGACGGGGTCATAGACGCGCACGTGCGCACCCTGGCTCGTAATCCAGCGAATGATATCGACAGCAGGAGCTTCGCGCATGTCATCAGTATTGGGTTTGAAGGCCAGACCCAGCACGCCAATTGTTGTGCCGCGCAGTGAGCCGAGAATCGAGGTCAGTTTGCTGACGACGAGCCGCCGCTGGTCATGGTTGATCTCCATAACAGCGTGCAGTAGTTGTGGGTGCAGACCTGCCTCGTCTGCCATATGCGCCAGTGCCCGCACGTCTTTGGGGAAGCAGTTATGGCTAATCAGGCCAGATGAGGCGATCAGCGTGCCCGTGCTGGTCTCCATGCTATAGACGGTAGTTTCAACATCTTGATGTTCAACTTCTCGGACCGTCAGCGTAGCGAATGGCCCAAATTGTTGATAGCCATGCGGTTGAATATGGCGTTGATAGCCTGCCAGGATGCTCTCGATCTGCGCGCGCCGTTTCTCGCCAAAGACATTTCTTAGTAACGCAATCTGTTCGTAGCCGCTTACGCGTAGGATATAGGCAGGTTGCGTTGACTTATTCATCATTCGTGTGCGCATGGAAGGGATGATACCAAGTGTTTGCAGCAGAAGCGTCATGCCGTCTGCCAATGCTTTGCTAACAGTGGCATATTCCAGCATCAGGTTCTGCCCGTTTTGTATTGTTGTGAGCGCGCCATCACCGCTGAACGCGCCGCGAATCAACTCGTGCCGCAGTTCCGGCTTGACATTGAAGACCATACGAGGCAGGGCCTTGTTTTCTGAGCGCGTGCCACAGCGCAGGATGTCGCGCAGGAGCCAGGCCAGGATACGCGAGGAGACAAGCGTAGTGGTGGCGTGCGTGGCATTGTGTTCGCTAAACTTGAGACCCCAACCGCTCAGGATGCGCTGCACATCGCTAACATATTCCAGCTCTTGTTCGTGGAAGGTGAAGCCGATGCGCTCACGCAACGCATTGGCGCGTCCATGATCTTGCGCGAGATAGCCCTCGGCGAGGTAGTAGCCACACAGACGTAGCAGGTCCACGTCAACGGGGATCAAGGCGTTGAGCATGGTTGCCGCGCCTTTTGCCGTGTACAGACGTAGTTTTTCGGCGGGAACCTGCAAAATGTTGGCCTCACTCAGATAGCGGAACAGGCGTAGCGACATGCGATTATACCGCTTGATCTCGTGTGGATATTTGAGCATTGAGGACGGAATAGCTGAAGCGAACTGGGCATACTGCTCGCTAAAGCTATTATCAGTTGGCGTGACATAGACATCGGCCTCAAGTTCAGTGTCTCTTAAAAGGTCGATCAGATTGAGATGTGTGGCCTGCTCAACGGTTGGTAGCGCGCAGAGGGCCATAAGTTGGTCGCCTGGAACAACTGCATCCGCTTCCAAAATGTTGAATTGTTGATCTTTGTAGACAATGACAGGATGGTCAGCAGTGACATGCAGGGTACGCCCCATGCTGGTATTGATCTTGACCATCGTGCCTTTGTAGGGACGGCGTGTGATTGCGTGGACATCGGCAAGCACGGGCTGACCCGTTTCCAGGTCAAAGGCCAAAACGCGCTGATGTTCTGGCTGCACAAGTTCAACAATATCGCCGCGATAGGGCGTGCCGCCTTTTTTAAAGAGTGTATCGAAACGCTCCGCCGCGACATTCGGACTGTTGAGCGTGAAGACCGTCTCATCGGCCTCAAAGCAGCTGCCCCCGTATCCAAGGCCCGCGTTCAGAAAGGCGTGTCCGATGCGCTTGTCGTAGCCCATGCCGACAGCAACCTCTTTGACATCGGCCCCCAGGCGTTCGCAGATTTGTGCGATCTCGTTGATGAAGGAGATTTTGGTAGCCAGGAACGCATTCGAGGCGTATTTGATCATCTCGGCTGTATAGAGGTCGGTGGTGACGATGGGAGCGCGCAACGGCATGTAGAGACGCGCAACAGTGTAGGCCGCTTCGGGGTCCGAGGAGCCGAGCACGATGCGGTCTGGCTGCTGGAAATCGAGAATGGCAGAGCCTTCACGCAGAAATTCGGGGTTCGAGACGACCGAGAAATTGATATCGGGCCGCTGGAGATTGCTGCGAATGACGCGCGAAACCACGTCACCGCTACCGACAGGGACAGTGCTTTTGTTGATGATAATGGCATAGTGGTCGAGTTCCTCGGCGATACTACGCGCCGCGCTCTCCACATAGCGCATGTCTGCACCTCCCTGACCGTTGCCAGTGGGAGTGTTGACGGCAATAAAAATAAATTCGCAGCCTGCCAGGCCCTCGCTGTAGTTGGTGGTGAAGCGTAATCGCCCGGCATGATAGTTGCGATGCACCATCTCTTCCAGCCCAGGCTCGTAAATAGGCAGGACGCCTTTTTTCAATTTTTCGATCTTCTCTGTGATGATATCAACGCATGTGACCTGATTACCCATGTCGGCAAGGCAGGTTCCTGTGACCAATCCAACATAGCCTGTACCGATAACGCAAATTACTGACACGCGGTTACTCCTCTATAGTGACAAATGGATTTTCGTATTTCTCTTCCGCAATGGTGGTTGGTTCGCCATGTCCGGCAAACACGACCAAATCCTCGTCCAGCGGATACAATTTGGTCTTAATAGCAGTGATAAGCTGCTCATAGTTGCCGCCCGGCAAGTCGGTGCGCCCGATACTGCGGTGGAAAAGTGTATCACCACTGAAGACGCAGTAGGGTTGGCTGACCAGACAGATACCACCAGGGGTATGACCAGGAGTGTGCAGGACATCAAGAGCCAGTGTACCGAAGGTGATACGGTCGCCCTCTTTGAGCAGGATATCTGGTTTGCGCTTGACGAGCGGTGGGGTGCGCCCAAACATGCGCGCTGCGCCCTCTTCCGTATACATGTAGACATCATCGGCATGGATTGCCAGCGGAACAGGGTAGACCACGCTGACGGCGTCAATCGCGCAGATATGATCAATGTGTCCGTGCGTGTTGATGATGTATTTTGGTATGAGTTGTAGCTCCTGAATAGTTTCCAGAATACGCTCCGCCTCATCGCCGGGGTCGATAATAACTGCCTCGCGTGTCTGCGGGCAGGCGTAGAGGTAGCAGTTTTCTTCAAAATCGCCTACTGTCACGCAGGCGACAATCGGCATGTGCTGCTGGTCTGTTTCCGTTTCGGGCATGTTGCTGTTCCTTCCTGGCCCTTAGACGATGAACACTGGCAACATTATAACACAGGCATGGAACCCAATCTGGGAAAAAATTCCTAATGAAGAGTGATCTCTATTAGCGTTGTATTACATGAAAGTTGCGGTTTTGTAATGACATCAGTGACGCGAGCTTTTTATCTATATGATGGTAAAGAGCATAATACCTGTCTTCTTTAGCCAAGCCAGGTATTATGCCGCATTTACATATCACGCCCCACTAATACTCTTTTAGATAGTCCACAATCTCTTCACGTTTGATCTGTACTTGCTGCGCTTCCATGCCTGCCTCGTTGCTACGCTGATCTTTTACTGTAACGAGGCCCTGCGCCAGTTCATCCTCGCCCAGTAGTAGTGCATAATCCGCGCTGGATGATTTGACCTGTTTCATCTGTGCCTTGAAGCCCCGATCACCATAGCTCATCTCGGCCTTAATGCCTGAGTGGCGCAGGTCGGCGACCAGTTGCACGGTGGCATCCTTGACCTCTGCCGTCTTGCCGAGCGCGACAACGAAGGCATGGGTATGTTCCTCTACGGGCGGTGTGACACCTTGCCGTTTCATCTCTAGAATGATGCGCTCCATGCCCATGCCAAAGCCGATACCCGGCGTGGGCTGTCCACCGAGAATTTCCGCCAGACCATCATAGCGTCCACCGCCATTGAGAGCGTTTTTATCGCGCTCAGAGGTGAACTCAAAGACCGTGCGCGTGTAGTAGTCCAGTCCACGCACGAGGAGCGAGTTGAGCGAGAACGGCACGCCATAGTTGGTGAGGTAACGTTGCACGGCGGCAAAGTGTTCGCGACACGGCTCACACAGGCTATCCGCGATCTTGGGGGCGTTCTCAATCTTTGGCTGATCCTGGGCTTCCTTGCAGTCGAGCAGGCGCAAAGGGTTTTTATAAAAACGAACCTGACAATCCTCACAACACGTCGAGAGCAACGGGCGATAGTAGTCGCGCAACGTCTCGATGTACTGTGGACGGCAATTGCGATCTCCGATACTGTTGAGATGAACGCGAATATGGCGCAAGCCAAGTTGCATATAGACCTGATAGAGTAAGCCAATCATCTCAGCATCAATTGCTGGATCGCTTTCACCGAGTGCCTCGCACCCGAACTGGTGATGTTCGCGGTAGCGACCCGCCTGTGGCTTGTCGCGGCGAAACATGGGCGTGCTCATATAATAAAGCTTGACTGGCTGCGGGAGCTTGAACATGCCATGTTCGAGATAGGCGCGTACTACGCCCGCTGTGCCTTCTGGCCGTAAGGCGATATTGTCGCTTTTGCCGTCCTTGTCAGGGCGATCATCAAAGCTATACATCTCTTTATCGACAATATCGGTTCCCTCGCCCGCCGTGCGCCGATAGATTGCAGTATCTTCTAATAGTGGTGTTTCAATGCGTTTGTAGCCATATAAATGTGCAACCGCTGCTGCTGTCTCTTCCACAAAACGCCAGTACGGTTGTTCGTCAGGGAGAATATCACGGAATCCCTGTAGTGCTTTATAGTGTTCAGGCATGGCTATGCTGCTCCTCTCCTACATCAATGCGCACCCATTATAGCAGAAACCTGCTCGAGACGCTATCAGTACTCAGTATACTAAATGGTAGAGTCTTATCGTGTTTCTCTGTGTGGATGTTTTGAAAGGGTTTGAGATGGTACAGAGACGTGGGGTGGTGGTGAAGCGCAGGGTACGCATTCTCCGCCCAGAGCTACAAAAGCCGCCAAAACAGCAACAAGATCTTCCCGTATGGTTGTTGGCCTGTATATTTGCGACTGTTGCGCTTACTTTTGATCTTTATCGGTTGGGCAATCCAAGCATCTGGTTTGATGAAGCCTTTTCAGTGGAACTGGCGCGTCAGCCGTTGCCGCTGCTCTGGCATATTATTTTCGGGCCGGAGCCGAACATGGAACTCTACTATTTGTTTCTGCACTTCTGGCTGGCCTTCACGGGCTGGCTCGGCTGGAGTCCGACTGAGGTGGTGGTGCGCCTGCCCTCGGCCATCTTCGCTGCTTTCAGTACAGGGGTTGTGTTTTTGCTGGGACAGCGTTTTCTAGGTGCGCTTGGAGCAAGCGTTGCCACGGCACTGTACCTGCTTAACGATCTGCAATTGACCTATGCGCAGCAAACACGGTCCTATAGTCTGCAATTGTTGCTGCTGTGTATCGCCTGGCTTGTGCTCTTATACGCGCTGACCACACCAAGGTCGCGGAAACGTTGGTGGTTCTGGTATGTTGTGACAATGACGTTAGCTGCCTATGCGCAACTCTTTAGTTTGCTTATCCTGTGCGCGCAGATGGCAACGGTCATAGTCCTCTTGTTGCTGCTGTCTGCTACATGGCGAAAACGTTTGCCGCAGATGATGAATTTTAGCGTGAGCCTATGTAGTATTGGGGTCTTGATTGCTCCGCTCTTGTGGGTTAGCCGTCACGGCTCTAAGACTGGTTGGTTACCGATACCCCACTTGCATGATATGTACCATCTTTTTCTGACGATCAGCGGAGAGAGCAAATCCTACCTGCTGGCATTATGCGCGCTATGTTTGTTAGGACTGGCTGTAGTGGCACTGCGTCAATTTGCGCGTGGGCGTTTGGTGCTTCTCCGTTTCTTGCTATTGATGGAGAAAACAACAATTGCTACTGTGCGTTCTAGCACAATACCACTTGGCGGAGATGAGGAGAGAGCGCGGCAACGCCTGTACTTTGCTATCGCAATGGTGTGCTGGCTGGTTATTCCAGTTGTGTTGAGCTACGTCGTCTCGCAAGGCACTACACGCCTATTTTCGAGTCGCTATCTCGTCGTGATTGTGCCACCGCTCTGTCTACTGGTCGGTTTAGGTGTCGCAACGTTGCGCTGGCGTGTTGTGCAGGTTGTACTTGCGCTGCTTTTATGTGCTCTGGCTATGCATCGCGTGCCGCTTTACTATGCCAGCGCGCAGGTCGAAGATTGGAATTCGACGACGCACTGGCTGAGTCAGCAGTATCAGACGGGTGATGGCATTGTGTGTTACGACAATGTGCAGGGCTGTCAAATTTCCGTCGAGTATTACCTGCATGCCTATCCAGGGGCCGCTCACTTCGAGCAAAACTCACCTGGGGCGTATTCCTGGACTGCTTATGGTCCCGCCAACCCAACTACTGGTTACGAAGCTGCTGTCGATACTCATGCTCTTTCTGCTTATATGGCAACTCATGCGCGCCTCTTTTATATCACGGGGCGTATTCCTGATGCCAGTGCTGATGCACGTGCTCAAGTGGCGATTCAGTGGCTCAATAGCCACTACCATTTAGTCGGAATAATAGTGACCCGAACAGTAACTGTTCGTTTGTATGTAAAAGAAGAGGTCGGAAAAAGCTAACATATTTTTTTGAAGCGGTACAGCGGAGAGTACAGATGTTACAGGCGAGCGGCAAGATAGATGCAACTGCACAAAAGAATGACTCCAATCCAAATAAGCAGAGGCGGGTAGCCTATACGCGCTGGCAGATTGCGAGCGAATGGACTGTCCCTTTACTGTTGTGCGCGATTGCCCTCGCGTTTGATCTCTACCGCTTGGGCAATCCGAGTATCTGGTTCGATGAAGCCTTTTCGGTGGAGCTGGCGCGTCAGCCATTGCCGCTACTCTGGCATATTATTTTCGGGCCAGAGCCGAACATGGAACTATATTATCTGTTCCTGCATTTCTGGCTAGCCTTTACGGGCTGGCTTGGCTGGAATCCGACCGAAGTGGTGGTGCGCCTGCCCTCAGCAATTTTTGCCGCGCTAAGTACGGGCATTGTCTATATGTTGGGACGACGTTTTCTGAGTATGAGCGCAGGTATTGTTGGTGCAGGCCTCTACCTGCTGAATTTTCTGCAATTGACGTATGCCCAACAAACGCGCTCCTACAGCCTGCAACTCTTGCTACTCTGCATTTCCTGGTTTGCTCTGTTGAGCGCGTGGACCGCCTCTACGCCGCAACGTCGCTGGTGGCTCTGCTATGTAATCGCGAGTGTGCTGGCGGTCTATGCACAACTTTTCAGCGCGTTTGTGCTTTTCTCTCAGGTCGTTGCCTTTGTGCTTGTGCTGCTCATCCCCAACGTCTGGCAAGAACGGTTGCGCAAGCACTTGCTTGCCTTTGGTATTTCGCTCGCTGCCATTGCTGTGTCGAGTATTCCGATGGTGTTGGAGAGTCGCGTGGGGGCCAAAACTGGCTGGTTGCCTATCCCTCACTGGCAGGATCTCATCAATCTTTTTGCGACGATGAGCGGGTATAATAAACAATATCTCGTCCTCTTGACTCTTGTGTGTATTGCTGGCGTATTGCTAGCACTGGCTGGGTTTGTGCGCCCCAAACCTGGCTCTCTTCACGCGCAAATAGAGGCATCATTTTCAGTTGCTGCTCAAGCGGTACCATTTATTATCATTGTTTTGTGCTGGTTAGCAGTGCCGACGCTAACCAGTTATGTGATCTCGCATACTTCGCTCCGTCTCTTCTCCAGTCGCTACCTTGTCGTCGTGGTTCCCGCTCTGTGCCTGCTAGCGAGCTTCCCGTTTATGCTACGGCTGTCGCATTCCCGTTTTGTCCAACTTATGCAGGTACTTGCGGCTTTTGTTGTGTTGCTGGTCGCGCTGAACGCGGTTCCGCTCTATTATGCCAGCGCGCAGGTTGAGGACTGGAACTCGACAGTACACTGGCTGATTCAGCACTATCAAACAGGTGATGGCATTGTCTGTTATGATAATGCTGTAGAGCAGGGCTGCCAGATCTCCGTCGAGTATTATCTGCATGCTTATCCGAGTGCGGCCCACTTCGAGCAAAACTCGCCTGGGGCATTTTCGTGGGCGAACTTTGGACCGCAGAATCCTGCCACTGGCTACGAGGCCGCTGTCAATCCAACGGACCTGGCGGCCTATGGTGCGCAACATGCACGCCTCTTCTTTGTCGTGGGGCGTGTGCCAGATGATGCTGCTGCCGCTCGTGCGTTAGCCGCGCAACACTGGCTGGATAGCCACTACCATTTTATCGGCCAGATCGTCACGCGCACCGTCACAATTCGCCTCTATTCTACAACTGCCTAAATAAGCGGCCATTCTCTACGTAAAATGTCGGAAAAATCGTAGGACCGATGATGGAGTTCAAAAATTAATACCGTAAAAACCGTAGGGACATGATTTATCTTGTCCAGCGGCGATTTATCGCCAGTGCAGGCAAAATGAAATGCCTTGCAGGAGGATATTCCCGCAGGCATGACTGGCGATAAATCGCCGCTGGACAAGATAAATCATGTCCCTACGGTATTTTATGGTGTTTCGGGTATAAAGAGATCGTCTTCCGATCTTACATCCCATTGTAATTTGTTAAAGACGATTATCGCGTCCGTGTCCGTGGGCCAATGATGTCTGTTTCCCTCTGGCATGGTAAATGGGGTAGGGCATAGTTGCTGCATAGGCACGACGGACGCGATAAATGAGTCTTTACGAGACATTACAGTATGAAGGGTTTAAACAGTTGGGACGGTGATATCTCCATCACTGCCACACCCCGTAAAGAGGAGCGCGTTTTTTTGTTGCGTTACGCCTGTGCAGATATATGTGTTCAGCGTCTTGGGGGGTTGCGGAATGACGGTATGTTGTGAGACATCAACAACGGCACACTGACCAGCGGCCTGTTTAATTGTAAAAATGTGCGTTGTCACCGTGTCTACTCCACTCTGCGCGAAGGTGAGCGTGGCATTTTGACAATGTTGATAGGCTTTCAAGAAACATTGTCCTGTTTGTTGACCAGGGCCTAATTTCAATACTGTCCCATTGGGGCCGAGGGCAATCTTACCGCAATCCTGTGCTGGCGCGTTACTTGCTGGAGCAGTTGTGGGTGTTGGGGCTGGTGTGCTGGCAAATGGACTATTGCATGCCGCTAATACACTGCCAATAATGATGCATAAGAGGATGCTGCCAAATAAGCGAAAACCATGTACATTCCTTGCGTTCATCTCTCTCAATGGTTCCTTTCTGGTCTTCTGGTCTGACTAAAGCGTTTGTATCTCTGCCTATCATCTAAACGTTACCGGTCACGAAAAGTTCCCATCCAGATTATTTGCTCCATTCCTTCTCCTGCTATTATGCCCGCAAGCCTGCAGATGTGTGATTTTTATATAAAATAGCCTTATTATAGAATGTAAAATCCACTAATACGCATAAAATATTCTTTTTTCAGCAAACATGTGAATAAATACTTTGATGCGACGTATTACAGATTGTTCAGGTAATCGGCCAGGCACATAAAATGGTGTGCTGGCAACATTCCAGAGGACGGGTAGTGTCCTGAACACAGAGGGAAGGATAATACTTGTCAGGAAGAAAAGGAGTTTTGTCTTTGCAAAAACGTGTCCGTAGGTATCTCGTATTATCAGTATTGACGCTTTGCGCGATTTTGAGCGTAAGTCTGATTATGCCGTTTACAGCAAATGCGGCGGTGCGTCACTCTGCGCAGGCATCCCAACCACATTTTTTGTGGGCGCGGCATGGAGCCAAAGGGTTTGCCAGCGCGGGGACCAATCTCACGTATAATGGCGGACCTGTTATGGCTGGCACCATGCATGTCTACGCCATTTTCTGGGAGCCAACGGGTTCGTACGTCAGTTCCTCGTATAATGGGTTAATCCAACGTTACTTCGGAGATGTAGGAAGTTCTGGCCTCTACCACAACAACACGCAGTATGCTGACTCGACAGGCGGCGTGGCAAGCAATGCTGTTTTAGCGGGTAGTTGGGTTGATACAGCGGCGTATCCCTCTATGACACTACAAGATTCTGACATTCAGAACGAGGTCAACAACGCGATGAATGTCAACGGGTGGGCACCAAGCATGTCTACCATGTTTTTTGTCTTCTTAGCCTATGGCGAAAACCTCTGCACGAGTGGCTATTGCAGCTTCTCGCAGTTCTGTGCCTATCACAACACATTCAGCACTAACACGATTTATGCTGCGATGCCCTACGATGGGACGAGCCTGCAGGGCTGTGGTCCACTGCCCAATGGCAACCCCAATGGCGATGCTGATACCGATGCTGAGATCAGCACCATTTCGCACGAGCAGATCGAAGCTGCGACCGACCCACTACTCTCCGCCTGGTATGACTCCAGTGGGAATGAGATTGGCGACAAGTGCAATTTCGTGTACGGTAATACGAATAGCGATGGCTCCAATGAAAATTGGAATGGTCATCCCTACATCGTGCAAGAAGAATGGGATAACGCCCAGAGTGCCTGTGTGCAGGCGGGACCGTAATCGTAGTATTGTATCGTAGTAGTAAAAAATTAGTAAGTTACGACACTATAGAGAGTCAGGCATTTGCCTGGCTCTCTATGCTTTTTGTGCTGCTAGATGATAATAGCCGTCGCTTTCGCCCTCTTCTACCAGCGTAAAATGGGCGGCACTCAGCCATGAGCGCACCTGCCCCAGAGTGGGGTAATAGTGGTAACTGGCCTCGTGTGCGAACTCACCTGCGACAATCGGCATCTGTTTACGTTGTGCTTCGCGCTGTGATACGGCCAACTCTTCTGCGTCGATGATCTCTACAGTTAGATAAAGATGGCCGCTGGGCTGCAAGGCGCGGTAGAAATTGCTGAGAACAATGGGCCAATCTTCAGGGAAGACAAACTCCATCGCGTCCATGCAGATGATGCCAGCGAATACATCGTTAAAGTGCATCTCCTGTATGCCCAGTTTCTCGACCTGTATGTCAGGAAATTTTGCTTTAGCGCGGTTGAGCATCTGCTGTGACTGGTCGATACCCATAACGCGATGCTGGCTGTTGAGAATGATCTGCCAGTATTTGCCTGTGCCACAGGCGGCATCGAGGATTGTGCCGCCTGGACGACAGCGTGCAAGAAAGCGTTCTAAAAAAGTGCGATGCGAGGAATTGATATGTCCCCAGTGTTCGTCATAGTCATGCGCGAAAAGCGTGTCATAACGTGTTTCCGCCATGCGCCGCTTCTCCCGACGCCATGTCTCTCTATCCATCGCTAAAAATCTCCCGCTAAATACGCATTATTAGTCCTCGTATTCATTCGTCTGCTCACTATTGTAATTGCTTATTCCTCGTTTTTCCCAAGTGTATGCCAGTGGAGGAGGAATTCCTCGACCTCTTGTGCGTTCTGCGCCAGCCCGACTTTGAGCGTTAAATCCTCAAGTGTGCGTGTACTTTGAATAAGCTGTACCTGCTGTTCCGCTAAGGGCCGCAATTGCGCTGAACGAACCTCGGCAAACGCGACGATCATCTTCCGCAACTCGTTTTGACGACCTTCTTGCACCCCCATCTGGCGGCCCTCTTGCACACCAAGTTGACGACCCTCCTGTAAGATTGCTTGATAGATAGGTGTGTCGCGTAAGATCTCGTGCATATCGTTAAACCTCCTGATGAGCCAGTCTTGTTCCTCTGGGCTTTTCTTTCTATATATTAAAGACGCTAATGTGTAACCAATCAGTTGCAATTCTTTTTTATCGCTCGCAGCCAGATCCTGTGCATTTTCAATGGTGTTAAACATGCGCTCTATCTGTTCACTGTTTGCCCCATTGGACGTGAGAGGTAAGAGTGGGAGTAATCCACTCAGATCCATGATGAGCAAATCTTCTACAGAGAACTGTGCTAGATGTATGCTATCAAAAGAAAACCGTAGTTGTTCTTGTTCATCTGGAAAACGCCAGATGAGCAGAGAGGACGGTAGTGTTTTGCTTTCCAGCAGGTAGATCACATACGATAAGACAGGAAGGTCATATTTCATATGCGCTAATACATTATACCGTAAAATTCGCTCAGCCATCTGCGTGTCGGGGTAGGTTTGTAGCTCAATATGCAATAACATTGGTTGACCAACAATTTCAACTTGCAGCAGACCGTCTACATGCAAATCTTCCTGTTCCAGCGTATGAGGAAGTTCTTGGAGAAAGTGTGCCTTGGGACTAAGCCACTGTACAAATGCCTCTGGTTGTATACGAATGAGTTTCTTGAAAGTATCATCCCACGGTTTCTGCTTCATATATTCCTCCTCACCAACATCTTGATGTGGTAATAGTAGCGTATGCGGGGAGACAAAACGATGGAGAAAATGTTGAGAAAAGGTGTTTTTCGGAAATGAACAGTGGGTAAAGCACAACTTTTTCTATGCGTCGTAGAGCGTTGCTGTATGTATTTACAATGAAAAATAGCTACAAGAAATGAATTTGTGCAAGACGTAGGGCAAAGCTCGCCTTACGTCCTGCGCAACACATTCCTACACTTCAACCGAGAGGGCAACCGCGCCGCCGCCGCCGAGACAAAGCGTGGCGAGACCACGACCGCCGCCGCGCCGCTGTAGTTCATAGATCAGGGTGGTCAGCACACGAGAGCCACTGGAGCCGATGGGGTGTCCAAGCGCGATAGCACCGCCGTTGACGTTGACGCGCGACCAGTCCCAATCCAGTTCCTTGCCATTGGCGAGCGTCTGCGCGGCGAATGCCTCGTTCACCTCGATCAGGTCAAAATCGCTGATCTTCATACCTGTAATCGTCAAGAGGCGATGGACGGCCCGTGTAGGAGCGGCAAAGATGTAGCGCGGTTGAATGGCTGCCGAAGCGTAGCCTGTGATGCGCGCCATAATCGTCATACCGTGTGCCTGCGCAAATTGCTGATCGACGACGACAGTGGCCGACGCGCCATCGCTCAATCCTGGCGCATTGCCTGCCGTGACTGTGCCGCCCTCTTGAAAAGCTGGTTTGAGTTTTGCCAGTGCTTCCGCTGAAGTATCGGCGCGAATTGGTTCGTCACTATCGACCAGCAGCGTGCCTTTTTTTTGCTTGATCTCAATCGGGATAATTTCTTGCTTGAAGCGACCTGCTGCTGTGGCCTCTGCTGCGCGCTGTTGACTCTGAAGCGCGAAACGGTCCTGTTCCTCGCGCGTTACAGCAAATTTCTCGGCAATAATCTCCGCCTCGTTGCCCATGTGGATATGCTCGAAGGCGCACCATAGGCCATCACGCACGACACTATCAATCAGCTCGCCATCGCCCATGCGGTAACCTGTGCGTGCGTTGGCAAGCAGATAGGGAGTATTGCTCATGCTTTCCATGCCGCCCGCGACAAACGCCTGCGCATCGCCCGCGCGAATAGCCTGCGCTGCCAGCATCACAGCTTTTAGGCCAGAGCCGCAGACCTTATTGACGGTAAATGCGGGAATGTCAACGGAGAGTCCGGCGGCTATCGCGGCCTGACGTGCGGGAGCCTGCCCAACGCCTGCCGAGACGACGTTGCCCATAATTACTTCATCAATCATGTTTGGGTCAATGCCCGAACGCTCTACCACTGCGCGAATAGCGATAGCTCCCAGTTGCGGTGCGCTAAAACTGGCGAGACTACCCAAAAATTTGCCTGTCGGAGTGCGTGCCGCTCCCACAATCACAGGAATATGTTCGGTCATTGTATTGCTCTCCTTGCTAATAATCGCTGTATTGCCTCTCATCTATCAACATTGACGATTTGGTCTCTTTTGAATATCGCATTTTCCCGTAATGCTCTGTCAAGTGGGGGGCAGGTCGAGGGCAAGCCTCGCCCCTACAATGATGACGGGAAAAACGGGTATCGTATCATTGTAGGGGCGACCCTTGCGGTCGCCCTGCTCCATGCGCCAAAAAAGGTCGCAATGACGTTTGACAGAGCACTACGGTTTATTAATAACGTTTGTTAACCTGTAACATTACGCCTTTGTCGCGTGGGTCGAGGTGAACTCTAAGATGCGTTTCCAGGCATCGCTGGAGGCATCGGCATATTCGGCTGCGCGGCGATCAAAGAAACTGTGTGGTGCGCCTGGGTAGAGGACGATGGTATGCTCGACGCCTGCTTTGTCCAAATTCTCGTCAAGCTGATGGACCTGCTCGGCAGGGATACCCTGGTCAGCACCGCCGAAGAGACCCAATACGGGATATTTGGCGGTCGTTGAGGCATCCAGCACGCTACCCTTGCCCAGATCACGTGCCAGCCCTGCGTAGAAGGCGATAACGCCCGCTAGCTTGAAATCCTCGGTCGCGGTGTAGAGGGACATGCTACCGCCGAAGCAGAAGCCGACGGTAAATGTCGCCCGCTTCGCGCCTTCGCCAGACTGAAGATGGTTGAGGGCGGCGGTGACATCGCTAAAGAAGCTTGGCAAGCGGACCTGTTGCACGTGCGGCCAGAACTCGAACGAGTCATCGCGGTTACTCAGACCTGCTGTGCGCCCGAAATAGTCGATCGCCAGCGCGGGTATGCCAACTTCGGCAAAACGCAGGGCAAGCTCTTTATAAAACTGGTGCAGGCCGCGCACATCGGGATAAATCAGGATTTGCGCCCCTGTCGCGTTTTCAGGATATGCGGCATATGCCATGAAGCGCGTCCCATCGGATGATGTAAGGACGATGTCTTCACCATGCGCTTTACCACCTTCGGTGGGTGGAAGTGGTGGACGTGCATTATCATCGTAGCACATATAACAAATGGCTCCTTTGCGTGATTACATGCGAGAAACACTGAACCTTAGCAGCAATGTAGGACCGAGGATACTTTTCTACGCTCACTTGTTCATCTTGATGATGGTCTGTATTGGTCTCAAGTCCCAGGTCTCAGTATATTATCTGACGCACATCTCTTACAAGTGGGGGCATTAGTCTGTCTGCTGCTTAGTAGAAAATCAGGTCACGCCTGGATAGCCAGAAATCTGCCAGCATGGTTAAGCCTACGCTATAGCCGACTGCGAGTATGAGCATGAGTAGTTCATACCATCCAATACCTGTGAGGCTTAAATTATAACACGCGATAAGCGGCAGTAGGGGCAGTTTAAGCAGCGTAAAAAAGGGCGCGAGGAGCGGATTGGTGTTAGGATACAGGATAATAATGAGCCAGCAGAGGAAGAGCATCTGGATGTAGCGGGTCGCAATCGGTGTTGAGAGAATGGTAGTGAGCGCACCAATAATAGCCATAATGAGCAACTGTCCTAGCAGACCAGCGAGAATGCTTCCTATAGTCGCGCCTGTGATACCAAAAATAGGTATATGGGTGTGGTAGCCACCGCAGAGCAGAAGCATTAAAAATATCTGTGGAATGCGTAGTATGCCAGTTGCCAGAATAATACCTCGTATGTAGGCAGAGCGCGAAGAGAGGCGAGCCAGCGGGAGATAGACACGCGCTTGCATAGCGCGGCGGATAATAATAATTGTGCTAAGTAGGGTGAGACCACTCATACACATATTTGTGGTGGCGAAAAAATAGCTGACATCGCCGCCAAACTCTAGAAAGAAGGTCGCATAAAACAGCCAGATCAGCACGATATCAAGTAGTATCCAACCGCTTTTCACATAACTTTTGAGCGTAAAACGCGCGACTGTCAACGCGGGAAGACGCCAGAAACGTGCCCATAAACGGAGTTGAGGTGAAGGATGTGATGCAATCATGAGACCACCGTCGAATCTTCTCTCTGCTGCGTCGTGCGTACATAGACCTCTTCTAACGTGCGATTGACTGGATTAAGAGAAAGAAGTGGAATACGCGCAGTGACTAGACGTTCTAGCACGCGCTCCTGCATGGTTTCTGGAATGCGCAGCACGTTGCCGTGTTCCTCAGTCACGATATCAATGAGATCAAGGCGTGCTATTACCTCACGGGCGGCAAGATGCTCGGCTAGCGTGATCTCGACAAGACCTTGTGTATGCAGCAGATCAGAAACTGCGCCACTCAAGATCAGGTTTCCACGTCGCAGGATTCCCACAGAATCGCAGAGAGCTTCAACCTCGGAGAGATAGTGCGAGCAGAGCAAGAGCGTTTTGCCCTGTGTGCGCAGCGCCGCGAGAATCTGTCGGACCTCCCACTGGCTACGTGGGTCAAGCCCGCTGGTTGGCTCATCTAAGATCAGTAGCGTGGGATCAATCATCAACGCCTGTGCGATAGCCAGACGTTGCAACATCCCTTTTGAGTAGGTTCCGATAGGCCGCTCACTCGCTTCTAAGAGATTGACCCGTGTGAGCAGGTTGGTGATACGTTGGCGATTGGCGTTATCCCACAGACCAGAGAGTTGACCGAGATAGCTGAGATAGGCGCGTCCTGTAAAGCGTGTCTCAAAAATAGGGCGTTCGTGTACATAGCCGACACGGTGATGCGCGCGTGCTACCTGTTCCTCCCCCAATACACGCACGCGCCCAGAGGTAGGGAAGATAAAACCCATCAGAATACGCACGAGCGTGGATTTGCCCGCGCCATTCTCGCCCAGGAGAGCGAACGAGGAGCCTTCTTCAATACGTAGGCTGACTGTGTTTAATGCTGTAATGCCGCGCCCGTAGGATTTCGAGAGATCAACGCATTCAATGGCGAGTGAAGCCATGCGGGTTCGCTCCTTCCTGGCATACATAGAGACGTAATTGCTCTATAGCTTATGATACAAATGCCAGCAATGTGTGTCAATGAGAAAAATGTCCGTAGCCTCATCAATTATTGCAGCATAGCTGAAAACGTTGAGTTTTAGCTAGCCCTATGATATACAATGGAACATATGGTTTGTAAGCATATTTTTGTAAAGGATACTCGTGTATGACGCTTTCCTCCTCTTCTCATACTACCTACATCGCTCCCACCTTTCACGATGTATTGCTGGCGCAGCGGCGTATTAGGCCCTATCTGGCGCGCACACCGCTCCATCGTTATCCTGCTATTGATGAGCTAATTGGTACGCAGGTATTTATTAAGCACGAAAATTATCAGCCCGTGGGAGCCTTTAAGGTGCGTGGTGGCATTAATCTTATCTCCCAACTTTCGGCAGAGGAGCGCGAACGTGGCGTGATTGCGGCCTCGACGGGTAATCATGGACAATCGGTGGCGTATGCGGCCCGTCTTTTTGGAGTGAACGCGCGCATTGTCGTGCCGGAACAGGCTAACCCTGGTAAGGTTGCGGCAATGCAAGGCATGGGAGCAGAAGTGATTTTTCATGGAGCCAATTTTGACGAGGCCCGTCTGCAGTGTGAAGCCCTGGCACAAGAACATGGGTATCGCTATATTCATTCGGGGAACGAGCCGCTCCTGATTGCTGGGGTAGGCACAGGAACGCTGGAAATGCTGGAGGATGAACCAGAACTAGAGGTGATTATTGTGCCAATTGGTGGTGGAAGTGGTGCTGCTGGAGCCTGTCTTGCCGCTAAAGCGATTGATCCGCGTATTCGTGTGCTTGGCGTGCAGGCCGCAGCCTCACCCGCTGCCTATGAGACCTGGCGGCAGCGCACCTTTGTGACCGCTCCCAATCAGACATTTGCCGAGGGACTGGCAACAGGGAGTGCTTTTGAGCTGCCACAGGCCATTCTATGGGAAAAACTGGACGACTTTCTCCTTATGACAGACGAGGAGATCATGCAGGCTATGCTATGGATGATTGAGCGTGCTCATACACTGACTGAGGCAGCAGGAGCCTCATCGCTCGCTCTCGCTTATCACTTGCGCGAGGAATTACAGGGCAAGAAGGTTGGCATTGTCTGCTCAGGTGGGAACACTTCACTAGAACAGTTGCGGCGCGTATTGGCCGCCCTTTAAAACATGGGTGCTTTAAATAATTATCACAATCATGTGATACGGGCATCACATGATTGTGATAAAAAATATTCTCCAAGAAGTTCTCTTGCTGGTATGATTTGATGTGTATTCAATGCTCAACTAGCATGGCATAACGATAGAAGCAAACATACCGAGGAGTCTATTTATGTTGTTAACGCGCCAACGCCTCCAATATCTGCTTGGTGGCTTGTGGGTTCTCGATGCTTTGTTACAACTGCAGCCACAGATGTTTACCTCTAATATGGTGAATAGTATTATGGAGCCAACGCTGAACGCGCAACCGCTGATGATTGCGGACAGCCTCAAATGGATTATGCAAGTGGTCGCCAGTTATCTGGTTGCCATTAACTGGTTTATCGTCTTTATTCAACTCGCGATTGGTATCTGTCTACTCACACGCCGTTTTGTGCGCGAGTCGATTATCATCTCTCTGTTTTGGGCGTTGATCGTCTGGTATGGTGGTAATGGTCTGGGTATGCTATTTACAGGTCAAGCAAGTGCCCTGACAGGCGCACCTGCCTCGGTAATGTTTTACGCGCTGTTGGGTCTGGTAATCTACCCACGTGACGAAGACGAGCGGCAGGGATTTGTGGCGCGTTCCACGCTGCGCTGGATTTTGGCAGCCTTCTGGGCCTTTGCTGCGGTGCTGCAACTGCAACCCTATTGGTGGCAAGTTGGTCAGATTTCGCAAACAATTTCCTCACTCTATAGCCCTGGTACATTAAGCGGCCTGCTCGTGGACCCTTCGTTGCACTGGTTCGCCAATATCACGCAAAACGCGGAAGGTGTGTTGAACGCGATTTTGGTTGTGCTCTTTCTGGCTTTGGCGATTGGTATTGCCTTTGTTCGCCCGCGTTATCTTCCAGCCCTCTTGAGTATCTCGATCTTTGTGAGTATACTACTGTGGTGGATAACGCAGGCTTTTGGGATGCTCTTTACTGGAATGGCAACTGACCCAAACTCTGCACCACTTCTGATAATTGTTGCCCTGGCCTGCTGGCCCACACTTGCGCACTATCAACAAAAACAGCATCTTCTGCCTCATCGCAATGGCACACGTGAGCGTTTGGAGAGCGAGTTTGCAGGCGGAATACAGGGAGGTATCAAAGCGGAGGCATAATGTGAATGGTGCGGTCCTCTTAACCGGATTTATGGTTACACTCTTTGATCTGGGTGTGATCTTCTGGGCGGGTGCGCATTGTTGGCAGGTTTTCGTCATCGCCCGTGTGCAGACGAAGACCGCGTCGCAGAAACTCTTGGTAGAGCAAATTTCCACCCGTTTTACACGGGTGCTTTCTTTTCCCCTGATGATCCTGGTCCTGCTAACCCATATCGGCGTTATTCTCGGACAGGCGTTACTCTTGACAAGGGGACAATGGACAGCCCTATCACCAATCCTCTTTAATCGTTTGATGACACATAGTGCGTTTGGCGTTGCCTGGCTTGCGCAAGAGGTAGTTATTGTCATTGCCTTGCTCTTCTCAACCTATCCGCTCCTCTACAAACAACAGGCCGAACATGCCAGTCCGCTACAGGCCCAGGTTAATTTGCTTGTGGCTTTTGCCCTCTTACTTGTCTCGCCGCTCTCGCCGCAGACATTGCATGCTGATATCAATCGCGCGATCTACGCCATCGTTATCGAATGGCTGTATCTGACTGCTCAGGCTTTGCTGATTGGCGGTATGCTCTATCTCGCCTTCATCTATCTGCCAACGGTTGAGCGGGTCAGCCAGAATGAGCGCTTTGCCGCACTTGCCGCCATTCTGCCACGCTACACAGCGGTAGCTCAGGTTGGTATGGTATTGTTGATTGCTACTGGTCTTCTCGCGGCAACTATATATCAACACACATGGAATACTTTTTTTGCCAGTGCATCCGGGCGCATCGTCATTATCGAACTGATTGCGGTCGTTGTGCTCGTCCTGCTGTGCGGCTTCTATCTGTGGCGTCTGTTACCGCGCCTGTTAAAAGAGTATGACAAGTATGCCTATGCCGCCACATTGCTAGCACGCACACAAACAGAAGCGGAGCGTGGTGCTACGGAGGATACACGGAGGCTTAAGTGGGTGCAGGTGCGTACCACGTTACGTAGCGAACGACTTGCCACGCTTAGCCAGTGGGTGATGACCACGCTGCGCTGTGCAGTCCTGCCTGCCGTTGCGATTGTGGTGTGTACGGCCTTTCTTTCGGTGACACTGGGTATGGCGAACCTGCCCTCTACCGATATTCTTCCACAAACACCCTCTACTGTAAGTCAGCTCACCTTCAAGCCACTGCAATTCGCTGTTAAGACGCGCGATAATCTGTTTACTGTGACGATAACCATCAATCCTAATCAGGTGGGAGCCAATGCCTTTACCGTCAGTGTCGTTAACCGCAGTGGTACATCTGCCCAAGTAAGCCGCGTTACCTTGCAAACGCTTATGCTAGATATGAATATGGGGAGCGATACCATCCCATTACAAAACAGCGGAGTTGGGCAGTTTCATGGCACGGGTAGTCTCTATATGAGTGGACACTGGCAGATAAGCGTTCTTATTTATACTCCTGATGGTCATGTACACGAGGCGGTTGTCCGATTTGCAACCTCATCTTGATCTGTTACGTTTATTCTTTATAAAGAGACTTAGTTAAGGAAACATATGTCAAAATGAAACACTATCGCAATACACACTATTTCACTTCTCTTTGCTCCAGACGCTATTTGTCGTTGATGCTGCTAACACTCTTAGCATTGTTGCTCGCGGCTTGTGGTGCTGGTTCGAGTGGAGGACAGGTTGCTAGTAGCACGCCAACCGAGGTTCCAGTCAATGGCTTTGGTGTCGCGGCAAATCACGTCCACGCGCTGTTGGCTTTGCCCAATCATGTGTTGCTGCTGGCAACCCATTATGGAACCTATCGCTCAGCCGATAGTGGGCAGACGTGGCAGCGTGTCTCTGGTGGGCCAGGCCAAATGATGCAGGGTCTGATGGAGTATGCTCTCACTGTTAGTCCACTCAACCCACAGCGTATTTATCTGCTAACGTTGCAGTCGGTTACGCATCATGGAGGAACACTGGGCCTGTACACCAGTACAGATACGGGCCAGACCTGGCAACTCGCCATTCCGACCGCCAGCCTGACCCAAAACACGATCTTCACTGCTGCTGCTGGCAATGATACTCCCGACGAGGTCTACATCTACCAGCCAGATCTGGGTGCGCTCGGTTTGAAGGTCAGCCTGGATGCTGGACAGCATTTCACCAGCACGGGAGCATTGCCTTTTGGGACGCTGACCGGCGTTTTACCACTTGCGAAGGTACCTGGCACATTGTTGATCTACGGTAGTAGTGGCATCGCGCGCAGTACGGATGCCGGTATCCACTGGCAGGTCATTCCAGGAATCACAGGTGGCATCTATGATCTGACGACGGCTGGTCCTAATAGTCCCATTTATGCTGCGGGTGATGCGGGTATCTATGCCTCAAACGATGCTGGCAAAACCTTTACACTCGTCAACAATCAGGCGTCTTATGGCTCACTCAGCGTCTCACCTTCACAGCCGCAGACGCTCTACGGACGTACGGCAACTTCTGTCTTTCGCAGTACTGATGGTGGACATACCTGGACAGCTCTACCCCCGCTTAAGGGCAATCTTGGGAATCTCGCTGTTGATCCCGACAATCCGGCCATTCTCTACGTCTCACAGTCGTATCCTGCCGCTATGTATCGTTTTGATACGAGTAGTAACACATGGGTTTCACTGACCCCAAAAGCATAGGAAGGATACAAACGTGAGACTTTTAATTTTTCAAAAATCCTATCGGCGTGTCCTCACGCTCCTGGTTGTGCTGCCTGTTATCCTCTGTGCGTTGCTGTTACTGCTCCCGGCCAGGGCACAGGCAGATGGCGGCGCACCAAATCTGGCCTATGTTGCCGGAACCTCACACGGCATTAGCGTGATTGATATCTCACAGCAGAAAATTACGCGTACAATTAGTGTGCCCAGTCTGCCGCATATGGTGCTGTTGAGCATTGATGCGCGTTTTCTCTACGTCACGCTACCACAGCAGAACCGTGTGATAATCTATGCTGCAAAAACAGGCCAGCAGATTTGTTCCGCCAACGTAGGAGGGCAACCCACGTTATTAGCGATTGACCCGGGCAGCAATATACTCTACGTTGCGGGCAATGGAGCCGCGAATGTGACCGCCCTGGACCCTACGAACTGTAATGTCAAACTGGTCATTCATACCGATGGCCCTGTCTATGGCATGGCGGTTGCGGTCGTTGGTTCGGGTATCTCCGGTAGCACGGGGAATCAGCTCTGGGTTGCTGCTAACACATTGAGTGAGTATGACGATCTCAAGGGACAGTTTATTGCCAATGTGACTATCCCTGGTGGACCGCACTATGTCTCTATCCCGCCAGGGGCAACCATCTATGTCACAACCCGTTCTGGGAGCATTGACGCTATCGATCTGACGACGCGCCATGTTATTGCCCTAACCTCTGGTGGTAGTTATGGCCCGATGGACTTTGACGAGACAACTGGCGAGGTCTATGTACCGGATATGCAGAATAATCAGCTTGTCGTTCTCTCGCCTGTCAATGTTGGTTATGCTGTGCCACACGAGCCTGCGCGCGTCGTGAAACTCGGTGTTGCCCCACAGTCAGTTGCTATTACCAGTGATGGGCAGTTGGGGTTTGTTGCTCTCAGTGGCGGCAATGTGGCGATGTTGGACATTCCAGGCCGCCAACTTATCAACACCTTTTCTGTTGGGGGTAATCCCCAGTTTATCATCACCGGCCTGTATCCTCCTGTCATTGGTACAACGCCTCAGCAGGCATCAACTTATGGAACAGCAGTGAATATCATTGCTTATGTCCTGGTGATTGCCCTGTTTCTTATTCCTATCTGGCTCTTCACAAGCTACGCGCGCAATAATCGTAATCGCGCGAAGAAACAAGAATAAAAAGAGGTACAAATATAGGGAACAAACGCTCGATTGAGCGTTTGTTCCCTATATTTGTACCTCTTTTACACCTCAGCAATTATAAAATAAAAAATCTACCTGTCTTGTTAAAATTCATGAAAAATGATATCTTACGTAAGTAGCAAGCAATAGCTGTCATTGAGTCTCATGTATGAAGGAAGCTGATGAGCTATGGATATCAAACAAGGCATACGCCGACTTACGTTTATCTTTATGGCTGGTTTCATTGCTTTAAGTGTTGGCCTGGTGTATTGGCAGGTCGTGGTCGCACAACAATTGCGTGCAAATCCCCATAATAACCGTCAATGTTTGCTCTCAAATGCGCCAATGCGTGGCAAAATATTTGATCGCAACGGCGTACTACTTGCCTATTCCACGCCCTCACCTTACGGTTGTGGCTATATCCGTCATTATACTGATCCCTCGCTGGCAGGCTTGATTGGTTATTATGTTGACCAGAATTATCCACCAACGGGCATTGAGGCTGCATATAATGATTATCTTAGTGGTCAGGTGGGAATGACCGCTGTGAAGAACCTGATTAACAAGACATTGCATAAGCCGCCTGTTGGTGACGACATTTATCTCACGATTGACGAACGCATACAGAAAATTGTGGATCAGGACTTTGATACGCCAGTGCTGTTGGATAATGTCAACGCTTTTGCCTCACAACGCGGGGCTGTGGTCGTAACCGACCCCCATACAGGCGAAATTCTGGCCATGCTGAGCCGACCGGGCTATGATCCTAACCAGCTTGTGCAGACGCTGGCACGTGGTGATACCGCTTATTACAAGCAGCTTGCCCAAAATACGCGAGACCAACCGCTACTGGAACGCCCTATCCAGGGAACGTATGTGCCAGGCTCGACCTTCAAAGTGTTGACGCTCATCGCTGGCCTCGATTCCGGTTCAACTAGTTTGAACCAACAATTTGATCGTCAGCACGCGCTTGGGCCTGTGTTTTTTGATGGACAGGCCTTTGGACCTATTGGTAACAATATTCAGGGCTATACAATTCATTTCCCCGTCACGACAGAATATGGTTTTTCGCACTCTGACAATATCATTTATGCGCAAGTAGGCGTGGAGACTGGCCAGAGTACCTGGCTACATTACGTGCGTAGCTTTATGATTGGGCAACAAATACCTTTTGCGTTGCCCGTGACACCCAGCCATGTGCTGAAAAATGGGCAATCGCTGGCTACAAACGAGCTAGCCGCAGACTCTTTTGGGCAAGGTTTCGACACAATGACACCGTTGCAGATGTCGCTCATCGATGATGCGGTTGCTAATGGTGGACAATTGATGCAACCGCAGTTGATTGAAAAGATTGTGGATACCAATAAAACGCCGCTTATGGTGGCTGGGTCGCAACCATTGGGTAGCCAACAGATGTCAGCGCAGACAGCAAGCGAGGTGCGTCAGGCGATGTATGGCGTTGTGCGTTGTGGTTCCGGTTCCCTGGCTCCTGTAAAGCTCAGTACATCGCCGTGGGCGATTCTTGCTAAGACTGGTACGGGTCAGGTGAGCGATACGGGAACGCCCGCGCAGGCGTGGTTGCTCACCCAGGCCCCTTACTATACAAATGATCCAACTCAACTGCCCGCGTTAACAATAGTTGCTATGCGTGAAAACGGTGGTGATGGCGGACAAGATGTTGGGCCAATGGTTACTGCCATGTATAACGACATCTTTACGCAAGTCATGCAGGTCACACAACCACCTGCTCCTGACCCAACATATTGTTGTCGCACGGGTTTACTGCAAATCGGCTGCTAGGCTTTCTCTGGTAAACGCATAAGCACTTGAGCCAGAACCATTTTGATGTCTGTAAGTTGGCTAGTAACCCCTTCTTCCATTCTATCGATTCGCTTGTCCATAGCGTCGAAGCGTTGGTCGATAGAAACGAAGTGGGCGTCCATAGTATCAAGGCGTTGATCGATAGCAGCGAAGTGTTGGTCGATAGCGTCGAAGCGTTGGTCTAGGTGCTGTTCAAATAGGGCTTGATACGCTACTTGCTGTTTAAAGCTTGCTGTCATGTCGTCGTATAGATGCTTGATACTGGCCGTCATATCATTCGATAGCTGTTTCATACTGGTTGTCATGTCAGCAGAGAGCTGTTTAAAGCCTGTTGCTGTGCTTTGGGAGAGTTCCTCGATGCGTGCATCCAGGATGGTTTGGCGGCGTTCTTGTGCGCTCACTCTGGCCTCCAAGTTGGGAAACGTGTTCATAGTTGACTCGTCCTTTGCTCATCGTAGATACAGTATACCATAGTGTGCTACTTTTCAGGGGTGTGATATTACATTTTCCTTGTGTTCCGTGGTGAGTATTTTTACTGCCTCACCAGTATCGTTGATGAGATAATTGTAGTCTCTGTATGATGATAAAACGATGGAGAGGAAGTAGAGATACAGTGTTTTTTTGGATAGAAGGAGTAAGTAAAACGCAACATTTACTTCCCGTCGTAGAGCGTTGTAAATGAAATGAGTAGCCAAAAGCCCTACCAGAGCTGCAGTTCTTTTGTGCGTATGTCTAGCAGGACTTTTGGCTGTGAGCCATGTATTTATCAGGACTCACGAGCGACTACTGCAAGGATTTCTGGCTCACGCTTGAGCATCTGTGGTGCTACCAGAGATGTGACGATGTAGTAGAACGCAATGCTGTATGCAAGTGACGCAGGCAGGGAGAATGCCCATATCCAACGCATTTGAAAGAGCAGCGGGAGTATCAGCGCAATCGCAACTGGTAAGAGTACAACCGTTGTGGCTAGTAGTGCACCTATCGACAGTAGCGAACGCATACATCCGGCCTCAGATGAAAGATTTGAGGAGGTTTGAAAACCGCGTCTGATCGGACGCATGCGTTGTGGTAGTAGCACTGATGTCAGGTTGCCCCAACCGAGAATGGTCAGTACTCCGGCAAGGCCGATGACCAGCGTAGGGATAAACAGATCCCAGGCGTGCGAGATGCTTGCGGAAGCCAGTGTCAGTGCGCAGACCTCGATGAAGCCGATGATAAAGGTGACGAGATTTTTGCCCCACAGGATGTGGCGTGGGTCGATTGGAAAGAGAAAGAGCGTTGTAAGGCTCTGGCGTTCCCATCCCAGTGTATTTGCGGTAAGCGTATAGAGTGAGAGGAGGCCAAAGGCAGGAGCAAGAAAGATGCTCCAGTTGGCAGTGAAGGAGACCGTGCGCGTCCCGTTCAGGTTGATAATTGTGAAGGCGGCGACGACCAGTACAGAGATCACCGATTGCAGCAATGAAGCCTGGAGTTGTGGATCGCGGCGCAGGTATTTAGCATCTTTGATCGCGATAGCAATAACCTGCGGTGGCAACAGACGCTGAAGAAATCCCCAACCTACCGTTTCATGCTGGACCGCGTTTGTCGTTATACGCTGTTGGCGCACGCGCACAGTACCGCCGCTATTATCGGCGGTCAGTCCGTGTTCAACGACGTTCTGCCACAAGTAGAGCACCAGCACGCTCAGTGCAAGCAATGCCCCCAACCAGACAAAACTCATGCCCCAGTTCCCTTCATATGCCTGTTGGATAGCTTTTGCCGCCATCCCAGGAGGAAGCCATTGGAGGTAGTTAGAGACATGCAGGTTTTGTAGCCCATACACGATATTGGTAGCTCTCAGCACATGAACAAGTAGTTGTTGCATGAGATAGCAGGATGAAGAGAAAAGCGCGATAATGATAATACTGAGATCGCGAAAACGCCTGCTTTGCAAAACACGCATCAGTAATGCCAGCACAAGCTGACTGATACCAATAACCTGTACGTAGAAAACGAGCATTGTGAGCAGTGCCATTAGCGCGAGGGGTAGCGTAAAAGCCCATCCTGCGACAACAGCCGCAAAAATCAAAAGCAGGCCGATAGTCGGGATATCAAGCAGTGAGGAGAGAACGAGGCTTACCATCAGTTCTGCTCGTGTGAGTGGAAAAAGAGCAAGCTTGGAGATGTCCAGTCCCTCGTTGACTGTAAATTCGAGGAGTGGCAAGAGAATCCAGAGGATGTAGATGGCAGTGAGGACGAGAAAGAGAATCTCCGCATTGCTGGGAAATGGCAGAAAACGATAGGCGAAAAATGTGGCCACGCCGATACTGCCAATGAGTGGTAAACCGAATAGGATAAGCAGAATTGTGCCGATAATGCGACTCACCCGACCCGCGCCACGTGTAAAGCTCCGTATCACCATTTTCCAGCGCAGCCAGAGGAGCCAGCGCAATTTATCCGCGTGAAGAACCATAACAACACCATTCCTTGTTTACTCTAGCCAGCTCAAATTGTGATTCTCGTTCGACGCGCCAATCACATTGAGGAAAATGTCCTCCAACGTGGCATCACTGTTCTCTCCGCTCATGCTTGCTCGTTGGCGCAGCTCTTGAATGGTTCCCTCGGCGACCAGCACACCCTGATTGATGATGCCGACGCGCGTGCAGAGCCGCTCAACGACTTCCATGATGTGCGAGGAGAAGAAAATCGTCGTGCCACGCAGCGTCAATTCGTGCAAAATATCGCGAATAACGCGCGAACTCACCGGATCGATGCCCTCAAATGGCTCGTCGAGAAAAAGTACCTGTGGGCGATGAATGATAGCGGCGGCAAGTGCGATCTTTTTGCGCATACCAACTGAATAGTCAACAACCATCTTATCGGCATCGTTTTGTAGCCCAAAGACGCTGAGCATTTCTTCAGTGCGCCGTTTAATGTCTGCAGGAGCCACGCCGTACATGTGGCCCGCGAAAGTGATAAACTCTCTGCCGGAGAGGCGTTCGTAGAGGTTGAGATATTCAGGTAAGACGCCCATGAGTTGACGGGCACGCAACGGCTCACGCCAAACATCGATACCACCGACGTACGCTAGCCCACTGGTCGGGCGTAATAGGCCCGTCAACATCTTGATCGTCGTTGATTTGCCCGCCCCGTTAGGTCCAAGAAAACCAAAAAATTCGCCTGCACGTACCGCGAGATTGAGATGGTTAACCGCGACTTTAGTGCCAAAATTCTGCACGAGATCATGTGTGATGACCGCGTAGTTTGGGACTTGTTGGCCTGCTTGTGGAAATGCCATTGGTGGGGTTTGTCCCTCTGTATATGGTTGCGCGATATTTTGTTCTGAAAACATGCTCATCGCCCACATCCTCTGTTTTTTAATATAGCTACCTGCTATAGCCTATACTATAGCATATCGTTATAATTGCTGTCAAGGTAAGTACATCTGTTTGCTCTCAAGATGCACACTGCTATGCTCTACCTGTAATAACGTATTGCTCTGTCAAACTTCATTGCACCTGTTTGGGAGAGGCAGGGCGACCGCAAGGGTCGCCCCTACAATGATACGATGC
>DAIDJF010000059.1 GCA_027451525.1 Ktedonobacterales bacterium | reverse complement strand
ATTACGGTTGTAATGTTTGGCACGATTATCGCGGGTGTATGGCTACGCGATGCTCGTCAGATCATCCTCGGTGTGAGCGTGACGCTGCTCACGCTCCTTGGCTATTACCTGTGGCCGCACTACTTCTGGGGTTGGGCCGCTTTGATCGCAGGCTGCCCGCTGATCGGCCTTAGTCTCTACGGATTAAAGAGGCTTTCTGCATGGCAACACTAAACGAAATCATCCATCAGCCTGTGCGCCTGCGCATTATGGCGGCACTCACCGCCCTGCCACCAGATATACAGATCGTGTTTAACTATCTCAAAGACGCGCTAGAACTGACCGATGGTAATCTAGGAGCACACTTGCATAAGTTGGAGGAGGCAGGCTATGTGAAAATTGATAAAACCTTTGTACGCAACAAACCCCAAACATACATCGAAGCGACAGAAGCGGGCAGAGAAGCATTCACAGCACATACAACAGCCCTCAAAGAACTGCTGGAACAGAGTCTAGAGATTGGTAAACGAGGCGCAACCAATAACACACAAGAGTAGATAACATGAGCAATATCGCATTCACCATCAATCCCACTGTCACACCACACATGGTCACTGATCTGCGAGAAGCGGTCGGGTGGGACCGACAAGAAGAGGATTATCCGGCGGCGTTTCGCGGCTATTGGGCAACGGTCGGCGGCTTCGACGCGACGGGAACGCTCGTGGCATGGTGCGCCATCCTGAGCGATGGCGCGCGCCACGCGGTGCTGCTCGATGTGATCGTCCATCCACGCTATCAGCGGCAAGGTGTTGGCTTGCGTCTTGTCGCGCAAGCTCTCGCGCATATTCGAGCGCACAATATTAACATTATTCATGTTGACTTTTTACCTGAACATCGCACATTCTATGAGCAATGTGGCTTTTCGACTGGTCTGGGTGGTATTATTGAGGATAACAACACATACGAAGGTTAACAGAAAATAATGCAATTACTGTGTTCTACGGGAGCGTTCAGCCGCAATCCCGACTACAACAGCTACCGCCAAGTGTTAGAGCATGGCCCCCATCTGGCGGTTGATGGTTTTGAATTGATGTTTTATGATCGCTGGTACGGTGAGATCGAGCAGATTGCAGCCGATCTACTCCGTTCAGGTCTACGTTTCCCTGCTATGCACGCGGAAAAGAACATCGGCATGGCTCTGGGGCGCATGCCGGAAGAACGCGAACAGGCGGTGGCATGGCTAGAGGTCAATTGCCAGCTTGCGCACGCGCTAGGGACGCAAGTTCTAGTCCTGCACCTGTGGGGCTGGCCCGAACTGGACGACCATCTTGAGGCAAATCTAGAGCCGCTTACGCGCTGTCTCGATAGCGCGGCACGCTACGATGTCGCGCTCGCCATCGAGACGATTCCGGCGCGCCATTTTGACCCGCTGACGAATGTCTATAAAGCTGTAGAGCGCGATACACGCTGCGCGGTCGCGCTGGACACGGAATTTCTCGCGCAAAGCCATTTGCTTGAAAAAGTTTTTGCCACTGAATGGGTCTGGCAGGATGAACGCACACGCCACGTGCATATCAAGGATTTCGATGGTCAGGGCTTCAGTGAGAGTGGCAAACGCCGCTATCTGCATCCGGGCGATGGGCATATTGATTTTGAGCAGTTCTTCTCTGGTCTGAAACAATGCGGCTTTGCAGGCTACGTCAGCCTGGAATCGCCCGCCATTGACCACAAAGGACATGTCGATACGCAACGCCTGAACGCCAGCCTGGACTATATTCGTGGGCTGATCGGCTAAGAAAAAGAGCAGCGAAGAATGTGGAAAGCACGTGTGGCTGTTACAAAACGCACGGAATACCTGTGGAAATATATAAAACATTATTATGCATTTTGTGTATGGGGGACGAGGGCGTGATAAATCACGCCCCTACAGGGCGGTATAGGCTCCGTCAACGGGGTAGGCGGCTCCTGTGAGGAATGAGGCGGCATCGGAACAGAGCCAGAGAACGAGGGCAGCAACCTCTTCAGGCTTGCCCATGCGCCCGATGGGATGCAGCGAAGAGATATATTTATGCATCTGCGGATTCTGCCCGATGGAGGAACGTTCCATCAGCATCGGCGTCTCAATAAAACCGGGGCACACGGCGTTGATGCGGATGCCCTTGGACGAGTATTCCAACGCGGCAGTTTTGGTCGCGCCAACCAGACCGTGCTTAGCGGCAACATACGCCCCGGCGGTCGCGAAACCTGTTAGGCCGAGAATCGAGGCCATATTGACAATCGCGCCGCCGCCCTGTTTGAGCATCTGCGCAATCTCATATTTCATGCACAGCCACGCCCCTGTCAGATTGATGCTGATCACCTTGTTCCACACCTCTAGCGGATAGTCAGCCGTTGGAACCTGCGTGCCCTCGATGCCAGCATTATTGACGGCGCAATCCAGGCGACCATAGGTGGTAATCGTATCGCTGATAAGAGCCTCGACCTGCTCCGCGTTTGAGACATCACAGGGCAGAAATATCGCGTTGCTACCCGTCGACTCTATCAAGCGTACCGTCTCAAGGCCACCCTCACGAGCGACATCCGAGACAACGACGCTTGCGCCCTCGTGTGCAAAGGCCAGTGCGGTCGCTCTACCGATACCTGAAGCCGCTCCCGTTACCAAGGCCACCCGTGTTTCAAATTGACCAGCCATAGTTCATCCCTCGTGTTTCGCTATTTAATAAGCATATCTTGCACCATTTCATAGATACAGCATACCGCTCCAACAACAGCAACGCAAGATCAAGCAAGCATATGATAAGATGGATACGTTCACTTCAATTGCAACAAAGGACAACTATGGAACACAACGAATTGGTCTTACGCTACGGCCTAAATCCGTATCAGATACCCGCCAAAGTCTCACGCAAAGCGGGAAAACTCCCCTTTAGCGTCTTAAGTGGCGCACCTGGCTATATCAATCTGCTCGACGCATTTAACTCCTGGCAACTGGTGAAAGAGTTGCGCCAACAACTGCACCAGCCAGCAGCAGCCTCCTTCAAACATGTCAGTCCAGCAGGGGCTGCGATTAGCATGCCACTTAATGAAGAGCTAAAAAGGGCTTATGCCGTAGAGGATATGGAGCTTTCACCACTCGCAGTAGCCTATGCTCGTGCCAGAGGAACTGATCGCTTATGCTCTTTCGGTGACTGGGCCGCGCTTAGCGACAAAGTAGATATTGCGACAGTACGCTTGCTAAGCCGCGAAGTGTCTGATGGTGTCATCGCTCCAGGCTACGAGCCAGAAGCATTGGAACTCCTGCGCAAGAAAAAGCAGGGACAATACGTAGTCCTCCAGATTGATCCAGACTACGAACCGGAAGAGATCGAAACACGAGAAGTCTTTGGCATCACATTCGAGCAGAAACGCAACACACTGATTGCCAGCGAAGCCTTGCTCACAAACGTCCCCACCGCAAACACGCATTTATCAGAACAGATGCGCCGTGATATGCTTGTAGCCCTGATTACCCTCAAGTATACACAATCCAACTCGATTTGCCTGACGCTGGATGGGCAGAGCATTGGCATCGGGGCAGGTCAGCAATCACGTATCCACTGTGTACGGCTGGCGGGCGCAAAAGCCGAGAACTGGTATCTACGCCAACATCCGACAGTGCTCAATCTGCCCTGGAAGCAAGAAGCAAAACGCCCAGACAAGGCCAATGCTATTGATGGCTTTCTGAGTGACGATCTGACAGCAGCAGAAGAGCAAGCATGGCAACAGAACTTTGCACATGTGCCACAACGCTTGAGCCAGCAGGAGAAACAGGAATGGCTCAAAGGCTTGCAAGGGGTAACACTCGGTTCTGACGGCTTTATCCCCTTCCGTGATACCATTGATTGCGCCTCCCGCTACGGCGTCACTGCAATTGTGCAACCGGGCGGATCTGTGCGCGACGCAGAAGTGATCGATGCTTGCAATGATTACAGCATGGTGATGGCATTTTCGCAGACGCGCCTGTTCCATCACTAAGCATACCTGAAAATACTGTTTTGAAATGTGGGAAGCGGCAATTTTTTGCCCTTTACCATTGCATATTAGGTATAAATACTGTACACTAGTGAATGTTTGATAGGATTTACAGAATGCGTTCCCTGATAGCAAAGGCCACATGATTACAGTCGTCAAACAGGATACGCAGGGGCAACCCAGAATTAGCTACACGGGCGAGATCATTGAACGCATGAGCAATGGTCTCGTTATTGAAGCGTTTTGGACTCACCCCTCACGCAATCTAGGATATACACAATTTGAAACTGGCGACCGTTTTGTAGAATATTACTATACGGACCGCTGGTTTAACATTTTTGATATCGCCCGTCAGGATGGAACCCGTAAAGGCTGGTATTGCAATGTCGCCGCGCCTGCCATCATCGCTGATGATCATATACGGCAGATTGATCTGCTGCTCGACCTCTGGGTTCACCCCAACGGGGACATACTTATCCTCGATGAAGACGAGTTTGCCGCCGATACGACGCTCACGGACGAGCTACGGGAAGAAGCCCGGCAAGGATTGCACACCCTCTTACAGATGGTCGCAGAGCGTCAGGAGGTCTTTGCACAGATTATGGATACACCGCGTACAAACAACTGAACAAGTTTCTCCTGCATTACCTGCGCTAGCTGTTTGCAAAGTGTGTAGTTAAAAGTGTGTTATTGCAACACTGTGTTGGAGCCACAAAGAGTCTCCAGAAAGGCATATCTTGATGGAAAAAAGAGACGCCAGGCTGTTCCAGGCTGGTCTCATAGATCTTGATGATCTTCATTCTACCGCCTCCAGGAACATTTTGGAGCTTGTGTCGCGTAGACAACTGCGCAATTGCGTTCAAGAAGTCATTCAACTGGTCGATGGCTCAACGCTCACGACCAACGAAATACGGCAACACCTGCTCCAGGGCATGGCAACGTTTGGCAAACCCTTTGCTATGCAGCTTGTGCGTTCGCTCAATTGCGACGATCACCAGGAACGTGAAGCTATCGTCTGGCTACTGACTGTGCTAGACGACGCTGATACCATTCCACCACTGACTCAGATGACACGGCACAAATCGCTCTCACGGGCTGTCCGTCTCTCCGCTGCTCTCGCGCTGGCGGGTATGGGCGCGACACGCGAGATGCAAACATCCACACACAATCATCGGCGCGTACTGCTGTACGCTATCAGCTAGCAGAGGACTATGTTACGCATAGACATTCCCCAACGGGGAGTAATCGAACTGCACCACGCTGTTTTTGACATCAACGGCACCCTTGCCGTTGATGGCGTTATCGCACCAGAAGTCGTGAGCCGTCTGAAAGTTCTTTCCGAACGGCTCACACTGCACTTTTTGACAGCGGGTACGCATGGCAATGTAGCTGAACTGGAACGCACGCTCTCTCTCCCACTACACATGATTGGCAAAGGCGAAGAGAAGATGCGCTATGTGCAGCACCTTGGCCCAACACAGGTCGTTGCTATCGGCAATGGCAATAATGATATCGGGATGCTACGCCTCGCCGCTATCGGGGTTGTCGTCCTTTCCAGCGAGGGCGTTGCTGCCCGCGCATTACAAGCAGCCGACGTTCTGGCGCAAGGCCCCATTGATGCCATCGACCTCTTGCTCAGGCCCAACCGTCTGATCGCGACGTTACGCGGTTAATCCACGCTCGGAACAACAAGCATGAAATCTAAACCAATTAGCAGCGAAGAAGTCGCTCTTACCACCGGAGTCCCCTCTATGCCCGCGCCAAAGGTGACGCGGCAGGGACTGCTCTACGTCTGCATTGCTGTCATGTTTTTCTCAACAGGCTCGGTGCTCGTCCTCTGGTCACAGCCCTTCACGCCAATTGAAATCGCTTTCTGGCGACTGGCTATCGCAACTACCCTCGTCGCGCTGATGGGCCTGATTACGCATCAATCACTACGACTTCAACGACAACAATATACACGCTTCATCTTTTACGGTCTGGTCACGGCTCTGCATTTCGTGTTCTATATCGCCTCGCTTAGCTTCACAACTATCGCCCATTCGCTGGCAATCACCTATACTTCGCCGATTTTTGTCACGCTCTTCTCGGTCTTCGTGCTGCATGAAACTTTGGCTATACGAAGATATATCGGCATCGGCGTGACTATTCTAGGTATCGCGATCTTGGCAGGTTTTGAGCCACACTATACCACCTGCTCATTGCAGGGCATCGGCCATTGTATGGTATTAGGCGATGGCATGGCACTGCTCTCCGCTATCTGTTTCGCGCTCTACTCTATCGCGGGACGCGGCGAACGCGAGCACCATCCGCTCTTTCGCTACACAACCAACGTCTATGGTTTTGCCGCCCTCTGGCTCCTGCCTGTAACTCTCTTTTTAGCCTTTCGCCATACCTATACGCTAACAGCGATCAGCGCGGTGGTAGCACTCGGCATCTTTCCGCTTGGTCTGGGTCACACGCTCTATAATGCCTCGGTGCGCCATATTCACGCGACCTATTCCAACCTGATCGCCACACAAGAGGTCACACTAGGCGTACTGCTGGGTATCATCTTCTTTCACCAGATACCATCGCTGACGGCCTATATCGGCGGCATGGTCGCGTTAATCGGCATTGTGATCGTGTTGGTATAGCTGCGGGTCCACAATCCAACCCTCAGCCCTATCGCACTGTGCCGGAAGGCCATAGCCCTGCGCACGCTGCGTATAGGCCCATGCTGCCTGTAGCGCGCACAACAAGGCATCAAGTAGATCGCCCATCGGATCTTCGACAAGTTGCTGGTACAGCGCGGGTGTAATCAGCAATTCGACACCATAGCGTTGTTTGAGTTCAGGCAAACAGAGAGCTTGCAGCAGCCAATTACGCGCCTCACGTTGCTCAGTAGTTTGTTTCTTGCGCTCGTCACTTTTATAGCTCCGGCGTCCCAGCCAGTGACGGGCAACCAGCGCGGGATAACCTTCGAGGACAACACGCTCGTCAGCAGTGGGACACAGAGGATAGATGGAGACGCCAGAGGCAAGCAGGCGTGGCACGCCTTGAAAAAACATTTTGGCGACGGGAACGCGGTACAACATCATCGGACTGCACGCGCCAGCCAAGCGATCAGTGACACGCAGATGCAGTTTATCGCCTGGAGCGCGACTGGCCTGATAGCGCGTCAGCAGTTCAACAAAGGCCGTTTTATCCAACGCGGCGACCTGCGCGGCATAGTCGGCCCAGTTTTCGGGCCAGCCCAAATTGCGCAGCAAGAGACGCGGCAGGCCCAGCGGGAAATCGCAGGCCAGCAACCAGGGTCCCGGCGTTTGCAAGAATGCCTCAAATTGCGCGAAATCCGCGAAAGTCAGGCATTCCTGCACAGTCAGGCGCGTCTCCTGTAAAAGGCAACGCACACAGGTAATCGGTTTACGGCGCGAGGGCGCGCTCGTGAAATCAAGACCATAAATGAGCATAAGTTCAGGATGCAAAAAGCTAGACGCTAACAGGCAACTCACGACTTGCAGTCGGTTCGAGAATCATGCGCATGCCGTATTTCGGGCGCAAGGTCACACGTGGCAACAACACCACCTGGAAGCCTGGAACCAGGCGTGGCGCGTATTTTTGTAGGATGGTTGCCAGCAAGAGACGGGTCTCCATTTGCGCAAAGGGCATACCAATGCAGATGCGTGGTCCCGCACCAAAGGGGAAGTACGCGCCGTGTGGAATCTTCTGCTCGTGCTCAGGGTCCCAACGTTCGGGTCGGAATACCTCTGGGTCACCCCAGATTTCCGGCAGATTGTGCATCACCCATTGGCTGAGCAGAAACAGCGTGCCAGCGGGGAAATGATAGCCGTCCATGTCAAAGGCTTCGATAGCACGCCGTCCCTGTCTCCAGGCGGGCGGATACACGCGCCAGGATTCATTGATCACCCACTCCAGGTAGGGTAGATTGGCAAGATCAGCGACGGTTGGTGCGCGTCCACCCAGTACTGTTTGTAATTCATTAATGAGTTTTGCCAGGACCTCTGGATGCTGCGAAAGCAGATAGAAGGTCCAACTCAGCGTATTCTGCGCTGTCTCATGACCAGCGGCAATAAAGGTTAAGACGTGATCGTGAACCTGCTTATCGCTCATGGTGTCGCTGCCCTCTTGCGCTTCTAAGAGCATCGAAAGCACGTCACCTGTGTCCTGACCAGTAGCGCGTCGCTGCGCAATGAGATCATAAATGAAGCTATCGAGCGTCCGCTGACTCTCTGCGACTTTCTGCTCCTGTTGCGCGGAACGTTCACCACGCACACGTTGAAAGAGCTGTAGCAGTTTCATCTCTCTCGGCGGTGGCGGCGGTGCATCCAGAATGTTGGTGAACGCCTCGCCAATCTCCGTAACCTGGACGCGCGACTCCACATTAAACAGGGTTTTGACAATAATGCGCAAGGTCAATTGCTGCATCTCGTACGCGATGTTTACCTCACTACCAGCCTGCCATCCAGCGAGCATCTCCTGCGTATATTGCACCATGACATCGGCGTAGCCCTCAATGCGCCGCTTATGAAAAGCGGGCTGCACGAGACGGCGTTGTTGGCGATGATAGTCGCCCTCAATCGTCAGCAAGCCATCGCCCAGGAAAGCTTTTAAGCCCCCATTGCTTTGCAACGAGGTGAAATTACGCGGATGCTCTGTCAGCATATAGAGGACATGTTCGGGACGGAAACAAAATACGACGGGAACACCAGCAACATACACAGTTGCGATACGAGGAAAACGTTGCTGCGTCTCGCGCATAAATCCCATCTGGTCGCGTTGAAATTGCAGGGTATTGCCAAGCAGCGGCAAACCACGCGGACCAGGTGGCAGGGCAGGTAGGCTACTCATGACGGAGGCATCCTTTCGCTCAAAGTGAATTGTTATTCATATTTGAATGATAGTTCACTTTGAGCGAAAAAGTCAAGAGGAGGCAGTATGTTGAGAATGGATTAGAGTTGGGCCATCACGTTTTTACTAATCGCGCGCAGGGTTGCGAAGACACCCCGTCCATCGGCGGCAACGGCTTCAAAACTGGGGACACGCCGTCGATTGAGGTAGCGTTCCAACACGTTCACGGGGAGGGCTGAGGGCATATCGCGTTTATTCCACTGCATGACGAGTGGGAACCGGCTCATATCTTTACCGATACGCCGCATATTCATCTCTAGTTCAGTGATGCTCTGCACATTCTCTTCAAACTTCTCAGCTTGTGAGTCTACGACGAAGACGATACCATCCGCGCCATTCAGGACAGCAAGACGGGTGCGCTCGTAGAGGATTTGGCCGGGGACAGTGTAGAGGTGGAAGCGGGTGCGGAAGCCATGAATCGTACCGAGATCAAGGGGAAGAAAATCAAAGAAGAGCGTGCGCTCTGTCTCGGTAGCAATTGAAAGCATTTCGCCGCGTGCGCTTGGGTTAATGCTTTTGAAAACATATTGCAGATTCGTCGTTTTGCCGCAGTAGCCAATCCCATAATAGACAATCTTGCAATGGATTTCATGAGATGCAATATTTATTAAGGCCATACGTGTCTGGCTCCTCTAATCGCGGAAAAGAAGATCAATAGTATCCTCGACGGAGGAGCGAAACTGAACATTGATGACTGAGGATTTGGTGCGCGAGGTCTCGCTACGCACGCGCTCTAGCACACGCCCCAACTCATCTGCGGCCTTCTTCGAAAGAACTTTCACCAAGCCAATATGTGTCAGCTTATCAAAAATAATGACGAGGAGCCATTGATCTTCAACCATTGATGTATAGATATTTTCCTGGACCCCTTGTTGAAAGATATTGCGAAAATCCTTTTCATCGAGTAACTTGGCTACCTCGCGTGAAGAAGAAAATACCCCAGCCAACAATGCCCCAAGAGTGGTTGCATTCCTGCGCACCCCAGAGCCTTGTGTTGCCACCACCTGACCGCTCTTATCTATCAACATTGCTGATGTCGCATTCGTATCGTTCATGAGCTTATTTAGCAAAGCCGAAATTACGGTAAGCTCACGATCAGAAACGATAAGGTTCGTCAATTGTTCCATGGACGTGCCGCCTTCCGAGTGTACATCTGGCACTACCTTGCATTACCAGTATACTCAGTCCTCTCTCAACTACACATTTTTGTATTTTTTGCGTATTAAGCAATATCCAATGCCTCTAGAATCTCACTGCGGCTGGTTTTGACCAGATGGCGTACACGCCCAATATTCGAGGCATTGTCAGAAAGAGTAATCATCAGTGCAAAATCCCCTAACGGATCTACACTTACCAGCCCGTGTTCATACTCCATCAATACCCCCACCACACTCCCACGCGCGATTTCCTGGCCGAGAGCTTCTGCGGTGCTCAGACCAGTTGTTGTAATTGCGCTGACCGCTTCCATATCTTCCTTGCCATCACGGGTCAATCCCTCGATCATCAGACCATCGCGACCGACAAGAATTGCTTGTCGTACACCGGGGATTGCAAGGAAGCGGCTCAGGGTTTGTTTCAGATCAACCATTCTTTCCTCCACACAGGCAGGTTGTGCATGTATCAGGTTAGCAATACTCCCGTAATTCTAACCGATGCACCGATAGGACGCAACACGATGGGACATCTTGGCTAATCGCTTTGTTTTTGCCTGCCTGTACGATTTTGTGTTCACTATTACAAAGAAACGTTCCAGATCTAGCATATGTACATATATACGGGATATGATAGTAAAAAAGCGTGAGTAAGCAGGCTAAAGTAAGACAACGAATAAGATGGAAAGTAAAAACGATGTTGGATGAGAACGAAATAATTTGGATACCAAATAACAATTATTTCCCCCGTAGGAATGGTTATAGCCCGCGTTATGTAATTATCCACGGAACCGCAGGCTTTACAAGCGCAAAAGCTGTTGCTCATTTCTTCAAATCTACTGAAGGCGGAAATAATCCTGTATCCACACACTATATCATCGGACTGGACGGCGAGTTAGTCAAATGTATAGATGAGGAGCAGGGAGCATTCGGCAATGGCTATGTTAGTGGTATCCCTGGCACATCAGGCGATAGTATTCATCACGACCCCTGGTGGTCGCGTGCTATCAATCCCAACTATCTCACGCTCTCCATCGAACATGTCAAACTCAGCAAAGATAACTCCGATGAGCTAACCGAGAGACAGAAACACGCCAGTTTCCGTCTGATTCGTGCTATCTGTGAACGGCATAATATTCCCAAACGCAAGGCAGATGCAGAAGGCGGTATCACAGGCCATTTCTCAATGGACCCCATTAACCGCCATTTCTGTCCTGGCCCTTATCCCTGGGAGGAATTGTTCGCTTTTCTGGCGTCTTCTACCTTGTGAGTAGCGACGCAGTGAGTAGCGACGCGCTTTTAGCGATGCTTCGTTCCATAGTTAGGGGCTTCCTTTGTAATCATCACATCGTGCGGATGGCTCTCGCGCAGGCCCGCCCCTGTGATCCGTACAAAGCGTGTCTTCTCTTGCATCTCCTGAATGGTTGCCGCTCCTGCATAACCCATCGCCTGCCGCAGACCACCAACCATTTGATAGACGAGCGGACCAAGCATGCCCTTGTAGGGCACACGCGCCTCGATGCCTTCCGCGATCAAGTGCGATTCATCGGTGTTATCCTGGAAGTAGCGATCTTTGCTGTAACTACGCTGCTTCATCGCGCCAATAGAACCCATGCCGCGATAATCTTTGAAGCGTTCGCCGTGCGAGATCATCAGTTCGCCAGGACTCTCATCGACGCCCGCCAGTAAACTCCCAAGCATTACCGAATCAGCACCCGCTGCGATTGCTTTCGCAATATCACCTGAGTACTGAATGCCACCATCGCCAATCACTGGAATATCGTATTGACGGGCGACTGACGCGCTTTCGTAGATCGCGCTAATCTGAGGCATACCGATACCAGCAATCACGCGCGTGGTGCAAATCGCACCCGCGCCAATACCCACCTTGACAGCATCAACACCAGCTTGAATCAGTGCTTCTGTCGCCTCGCCCGTGACTACATTGCCCGCGATCAACTGTACCTGCCTGCCAAAGCGGTCTTTGACACGCGCGACCATCTCAAGCACCATGCGTGAATGAGCGTGCGAGGTATCAACGACCAGTACGTCTACGCCTTCCTCGATTAATGCCGCACAGCGATTTTCGGTATCGGGACCAACGCCAACAGCGGCACCGACACGCAGGCGTCCATACTCATCCTTCGCGGCATTCGGATACAGAATTTTCTTCTGGATATCCTTCATCGTAATCAGGCCCCTGAGCATCCCATGCTCATCGACAACGGGCAGTTTCTCGATTTTGTAGCGATGCAGACTATCACGGGCCTGTTCCAATGTTGTACCTACGGGAACAGTGATAAGACGATCACTGGTCATCAATTCTGAGATGGGGCGATCCAGATTGGTCTCAAAACGGATATCGCGGTTCGTCAAGATACCGACAAGTTTGCCATTCTCCGTGATAGGGATACCGGAGATATGGAAACGCTGCATTGCCCCAAGAGCCTCACGCAGTGAAGCAGTTGGCTCAAGCGTAATCGGGTCGGTAATCATCCCTGACTCTGAGCGTTTGACTTTATCAACCTCAACGGCCTGCTCTTCAATCGAGAGGTTACGGTGAATAATGCCGATACCTCCCTCACGCGCCAGAGCAATTGCCAGACGCCCCTCAGTAACAGTATCCATCGCGGCACTCATGATCGGGATGTTAATCGTTATCTTGCGGGTGAGACGTGTCTGAGTTGAGACATCACGCGGTAAGACCGAAGAAGCGGCAGGGAGAATAAGAACATCATCAAAGGTAAGACCTTCCATAGCGAACTTTTCCTCAAAGCCGCCATGCTTGTACGCCGACATCATGACTTCGGCATCCTCCTTTTATAAAAGCACCCAGCACACTAAATGGCGCGTGCCGGGTTGCAACATTGACATACAAAGACGGTACAAACAAGATGGAACAGGCAATGCACGTTATAATACACCACAGTGTGCGCAAAGCCCTATCATTCGTTCAATAATAACGTGTAACAAGTCCAATAGGTTTCCAGATAGTGTAGCACCTGAGATTGGCAACGTCAAATATTCCCAAAAAACAAAAAATCCTCTTCACTTTGCCTTATCTGACAAGTGAAGAGGATGATGCTAGCTGGTTTTTGCTTTATAGGGTGCGACGTGAACGGTTCGCAGTAAACAGATTATACAGCAGGATAATAATCGCCACGATCAGCAGGATATGAATGAATGCGCCCGCGATATGAAAAACCAATCCGAGCAACCAGAATACAAAAAGAATTACGACAATAGCCCACAGAATATTCGCCAACGTGCTAAACATCTTTCTATCTCCTCTTTCCGGTTATGCCATAGAGTACATCATTTCATCACAGAGAAAATGCTGCAAATTGTTTTAGCACAACCTCTATCATTAAACACGATTCAGATTACAAAATAGATGTAACAAAGGTCATATTTCTTCCATCTTGTCATTCGTAGCGAACTGCTGTACTGTATAGGAGTATCAGGAATTTTTACCGCACTGTATTTACCATGGACAATTAAGGAGTTTTATTATGTCTGCCGATACGCAGACAAGGTCTCGCGCGACACGCCAGTCGGCCTCAACAGCGGCGACAGATACGGGCGAGGCTATTGTCGTTGACAAATTTAGTAAAAGCTACGGCACAAATAAAGTCGTTGATACTCTTGAATTTACCGTCCATCGCGGCGAAGTTTTTGCCCTGCTCGGCCCTAACGGTGCGGGCAAGACAACCACAGTCGAGACGCTGGAAGGCTATCGCAAAGCAGATAGCGGCACAATTCGCGTGTTGGGTCTCGATCCTATGCGCGATGCCGCACAGCTCAAGCCGCAGATTGGTGTTGTGCTACAGCAAGATGGCCTGTATCCCGCGCTCACTGCGCGCGAGGTGCTGAGCTTGTTTGCAGGCTATTACAGCAATCCACGCGATATCGATGAACTGCTAGAGCGTGTAGGCATGACAGCCGCCGCCAAGACACGCTGTCGGCGTCTCTCTGGTGGTCAGAAACGCCGCCTGGCCCTGGCGGTCGCTCTGGTCGGCAATCCCAAACTAGTCTTCATGGATGAACCGACGGCTGGCATGGACCCCCAGGCCCGTCTGGCAACCTGGGAAATCATTCGTGATCTCAAAAAACAGGGTGCAACCATCCTTTTAACAACACACCTGATGGACGAAGCCGAACGCCTTGCCGACCGTGTGGCAATCATCGATCACGGTCGCCTGATTGCGCTGGATACGCCTGGGAGTATGACGGGCACACAAAATGCCAACGTGGTGCGCTTCGTCGCTCCCACGGGCCTTGATTGCGCACAACTGGCAAGCTTGCCCACCGCAAAAACAGCAAGCGAGGTACGCCCCGGTAGCTATCTGATCGAGACAGAGGCTGTTCCTGCCCTGTTAGCAGAACTTACGGCTTATCTACGCGACCAGCAGATCACGCTGTCAGAATTGCGCGTCGGTCACGGTTCACTGGAAGACCTGTTCTTGCGCCTGACAGGTTCGGAGGTACGAGAATAAGATTATGGCAACACAGACACCTTCTCTATCAACAAATGCAATAGAGGCATCACAAGCCGCCTCGCCCACGCGCCAGATTTTGACTCAGACGCGCTTTGAACTCTTGCTTACACTGCGCCGTGGCGAAAATATTCTGGTCACGCTGATTATTCCGGTGATGCTGCTGATCTTCTTTGCCTCGCTCAATGTCATCCCAACCAGTAGCGGCTCAGCCGTCGATTTTCTGCTACCCGGCATTCTCGCCATTGCGATTATGGCGGCAGGGATGGTCAATCTGGGCATTGCGACCGCGTATGAGCGTAACTATGGTGTGCTCAAACGCTTGGGCAGTTCGCCGCTTTCGCGCAGCAGTCTGATTATTGCGAAAATCATTTCAATTCTTCTGCTTGAAATCATACAAGTCGTGCTACTCGTGGGAGTTGCGGTCGGCTTGTACCATTGGAGTCTCGCTGGCTCACCTGCCCTCATTTTGCTGGCATTAGCATTGGGGACAATCACATTCGCAGCTGGCGGTCTGGCGATGGCGGGTGCATTACGAGCAGAGTTGACGCTGGCAGGAGCCAACGCGCTCTTCCTGATCTTTATTCTGCTCGGTGGTGGTATTCTCCCACTCGACCACCTGCCCGCACCACTGGCCGCGCTGGCGCAACTCTTGCCAGCGGCCGCATTGACCCAGGCACTGCAAGCAGCAATGAGTAAAACGGCCACATTTCCCACCTTCCCGCTGATTGTGTTAGTCGTTTGGGCCATTCTCATTCTCTTCATTGCTATTCGCACATTCAAATGGGAGTAATAGGATGAGTGAGGCACAAACCGGAGAGCAGAAAGGAACGGTTGTCGCAGTTTGTCGCAAGGCCGAGCCGGGTCTGCCCAAACATGTCGTCACGTCAATCCATCTGCTGGAAGGTCTGGGCATCGAGGGCGACTATCACGCGGGTCTTCAGGTACGCCATCGCTATCTTGCGCGCAAGGACCCAACGCGGCCCAACGTACGTCAGGTTTTGCTTGTCGATGCGACAGTCTATCCCGAATTGGCAGCACAGGATATCCACGTCAGTCACGGCATGTTGGGAGAAAATATTGTCGTAGATGGTCTGGCTGTAATGAAACTTCCGGCGGGTACACGCCTGCATCTGGGCAGTGCCATCATCGAAATTACCGAGATACGCAAGCCCTGCACACAACTGGAAGAGATGGATACACGCCTGCTCAAGGCAGTCAGCAAAAGAGCAGGCAACAAGCGTATGTATCAAGCAGGCATTATGGCACGTGTATTGCAAGAGGGATGGGTGCGCCCCGGCGATAGTGCCCACATTATCCCGCAAGCATAGAAACATTAAATGTAGGGGCGTGATTCCATCACGCCCTCGTCACCGTTCGTATGGCCTCCCAGGCGGGTTGGCGCATGGGCAGGGCGTGATGATCGTGGTGAAAAATTGAATCTGCCTACGGTATATGATGCGTAGGGGCGTGATTCCATCACGCCCTCGTACCACGTCACACGGCTCCCCAGGCCGATCGATAGACGAGCAGGGCGTGATAAATCACGCCCCTACACCATATGTGATGCCCATTTTCATGTGTTGATGATGGTAAAGCGGTCCCTACGCTCGTTGCCAGGGTTATTGCTTATTGGCGCGAGAGAGAGGTAGGAATTGGTGTCTCTTCCCGATCCTCTTCCTCTTCAGAGGTGCCATTTTGCAATTGGAAGACAGAGAGCAGCAGCATAGCGAGGATGACAACATGAAAGCCTGTACACCAGGCGCAGAGCGTGTGGAGACGCACCAATTCCACGTAGACCAGATAGAAGACAGCTAATAAACCAAGGCCCATCCAGACACATTGCACAATCAGCAGATTGCGACGCTCCGGCGCACGCCAGATAACAATAGCAAGCAATGCACTTACCAGTATCCAGCCCAACCCAGGAATCGTGATTGGTAACGTTGTTCCAGGTACATTAGAATATGTACTGGAAAGCACACGCGCACAATCCACAAAACCTTGTGATGAACAGACCAGAGCCACTTGCTGATAGTGAACAAACGTTAGATAAATCGCAATAGCCGCTCCGATCAGCGAAAGCGTAAGTAGCGCAATCTGTCCCCAAGTACGTCGCATCTCTATGATCCTACTCTTTCTCTCATGTTCAATTACTTGTCCATACGTGTATAGATAGCATAGCGTTACCATCTTTGCTTGTCAATGGGCAAAATCAGTCCAGTTTCTACGCGATTTCACGCGCTGAAATATTTACCTTGACCAATCATCATCCATTACCGTATACTCATAATATGAATACTCATATACAAAGGAGCGAATTGATGAGAAATCTAGCACGTACTAGACAGCAAAGCCGCTTATTTTTTGCGTTTGGCCTCCTGTCAAGTCTGCTTTTATTGTTAAGTGCTTGTGGAGGCTCAACGGGAACAACAGCCAGCACAACGCCAACCAGTGCCCCCACAAATAAAGGAGTCGTTTCTGTCCTCTATGCCGGTTCGCTGGTCAACATTATGGAACATAGCATACAACCGGCATTCACGCAGAGTACAGGATATACGTTTCAAGGTGAAGGCAAGGGATCTACAGCACTGGCAAATGAGATCAAGGGGCACCTACGCACACCCGATATATTTATTAGTGCAGACCCCAATGTGAACAAAACGCTGATGGGCACAGCGAATGGCAACTATGTCTCCTGGTATCTTACTATGGCCCAGACACAATTGGTGATTGGCTACAATCCACAAAGCCGTTTTGCCGCCGATTTTCAGGCAGCCGCCAACGGCACCAAGACCTGGTATCAGGTTCTTGAAGAAACGGGAGTACGCCTCGGTCGTACCGACCCAGAATTAGATCCCAAAGGGTATAGTACGCTTTTCCTTTTTCAGTTGGCCGAGCAGTATTATAAACAACCTGGTTTGGAACAGAAAATTTTGGGTAGCGATGAGAATAGCAGTCAGGTTTTTCCTGAGGAGGAACTGGTAGCACGCCTGGGTGCGGGCCAACTTGACGCGGGTATCTTCTATCTCAACGAGGCAAAACAAGCCAAACTGCCTTATATTTCGCTTCCGGCGCAGATCAATTTAGGTGACCCAACACAAGCCAGCGCGTACGCAACGGCTCATTGGACGGACCCCAAGACAGGGAAGGTTCATAAGGGTGCTCCTATTATCTACACCATCACTATTCCCAGCACGTCAAAAGATATGGCGGGGGCTATCGCTTTCGTCAATTTCATGCTATCCTCTCAAGGACAGGCATTGTTACAGGCAAATGGTATCCTCTCCACGCCCATTAAGGTTGCAGGAGACGCCAGTACAGTGCCACAACCGTTACAACAGTATATTCAAAGTTGAAGACGCACAGGATTCTATGCTCAAACAACGTGTTCATTTAGCGCACGCAATGCCCCGCCGCTTTTCTTTCGGCTGGGGCATTGTCCTCTTCTTACTAGCAGCCATCTTACTGCTCTATCTGGTAGGACCGTTGCTTTATTTCTTCCTGGCACTTCCCTGGCCCACTGTTCCCACGGCCTTGAGTGACCCTGAGGCACTTAGCGCACTCTGGACTTCATGCGTGAGCGCAACCATTGCAACTATCCTCGTGGGTCTTTTTGGTATTCCGCTCGGCTATCTGCTAGCACGTTTTGATTTTCCGGGCAAAATATTTGTAACGCTCGCGATTTACCTGCCGCTGGTCTTTCCCCCTGTCGTAAGTGGTATAGTGTTATTAGTGCTGTATGGTCCTTATGGGCCAATTGGCAGTCTACTCACTGCCGCTAGTCTGGAGGTAGACAACACACTGGCGGGTATTGTGTTGGCACAGATGTTTGTCGCTGCGCCCTTTGTCATCGTAGCAGCACGCACCGCTTTTGAGGCGATTGATCCACGCCTTGAGCAGGTCGCAACAACGCTTGGTAAGACACGAGGGGGATTATTCTGGCGCGTGAGTCTACCCCTGGCCCGTGGCGGGATTAGCGCTGGCCTCATTCTTGCCTGGATGCGCGCGTTAGGTGAATTTGGGGCGACCGTTGTGATGGCTTATCATCCCTATACGCTCCCCGTCTACACGTATGTCCAATTGACAGGTATCGGCGTTGCGGGCGCATTGCCTCTGGCCCTCTATTCTCTAGGGGTCAGCGGGATTGTTATTGGTCTGATTCTTTTTGTGCAACGACGATTTGGAGGAAGTATTTCGGTATGATTGTTAGTCAGCACCAGCAGCGAGAAGAAGCCCAACAACAAGAGATAGCTACCAACGATACCTCAAGCCAGTCATTGCCTCGGCTTTCGGTCAGACTACAACGGCGTCTGACCCATTTCACCCTCGATGTAAACTTTACCGTATCACATGGCCTGACCGTGCTGTTTGGCCCATCGGGAGCAGGCAAGAGCCTCACGCTGCAAGCTCTGGCGGGTCTCTGTCCATTGGATGAGGCCTCTATCACATTGGGCGAAACGCGCTGGCACGAGAGTAAAACAGGGCTATTTCTGCCACCACAACAACGGCGTGTCGGCTATGTGCCACAAAACTACGCACTCTTTCCCCATCTGAATGTTGCACAAAATATCGCTTTCGGCTTGCATCTGCGCGGCCAAGCAGCGAAAACCCGTATCGCTGAACTGGTCCATCTGATGCGCCTAGAAGGCTTGGAGCACCAGAAACCAGCACAACTCTCCGGCGGCCAGCAGCAGCGAGTCGCGTTAGCGCGCGCGTTGGCTGCCGAACCACGCCTGCTCTTGCTCGATGAACCACTCAGCGCACTCGATGCAGCAGTGCGCGAAGCATTGCGTGAAGAACTACGCGCTTTTCATGAGCGCGTACACATTCCCATGCTTCTAGTAACGCATGATGCTCAGGAAGCACGTGTACTCGCTGACACGATTGTCGTGATCGAGCAGGGACAAGTGCTACAGGTCGGCTCACCAGAGGAGATTTTTCGCGCTCCACAAACCCGCGCCGTGGCACGCCTTGTCGGTATGCGCCCCTGCTGGCAAGGCGAGATTAGCGAAGTGCAAACGATTTCATCTTCAGCGACAACAGATACACTGACCGAAGTCAGTATCCGTATAGCCGATTTTACGCTCTTTGCCCATATTAACGGGCAGCCAGAGTTGCATAGAGGAGACGCCGTTGACGTTGCGCTGCGTACAGATGAGATACGTATCATACCGGTAGCAGAGGCATATGATGCACACGGAGAAAAAGTTGCGCTGTTGCCAGCAACGGTTGAACGCATGCAAGTGCGCGGCACGTATCTCATGGTCACGGCTCGCCTAGCATCAACCTTACAGGTGGATATTCCCATCATGCACTGGCAGCAGCGCGCATTAAAACTAAATAGTGGCACACCGATCATGCTCCACATTCCTGGCGAAGCCGTTCATCTCTTTTCATAACGTTTTTGTAAGGCATTTTGTGTGGCAAGGGCCAGCAAGTCCCCAGGTAACACACAGGTATATGTATTCCCAAGTTGCTGCACCACTTTTACAAGATTGCCAGGAGTCATACTCCAGGCCAAGATGTAGACGTTTAGAAAGAGGGGACGTTCCATATGTTTTGCAGCCGTCTGTGTGATCATACGCACAGTTTGTGCTACGTTCCTTGCCAGACCCAGATTACGATAGATGGGTATACCATCGACGATGGTCAGTGTATTGTCGGGCACGCCTGCCCCGCTGAGAATGCCGCGCACACCATATGCCTGTAGAATCTCGCTATAGCGATGCTGGGCCTCTCCACGTTCAAAGGCCATGCCACTGCGCCTGAGAAAAGCGAGCCAGGGTAATGCGGGCAGGCCAGAGCTTTGCAAGAAATCGGCATCCAGTACCTCAAGTAGATCCAGATGCATGTCACGCATCATTTGTCCTGTTCGATTTAGATATGCATCAAACTGAGCAGCAGGCCATTGCGATGGGAAGATATAACCCGCCCCACTTGGTCCAGCAATAAATTCATCATCCGGCGTTGCCGTCTGCTGATAATATGCCGCTAATGCCGGAGCAGCTTGCTGAAGCACGGGCGAAATCGTCCAACCTATTGGCACCTTACCCCGCGCAGAATCACTCCAGAGATGCTGCATACGGTGCTGGCAGTATTGTACATTATCCCCTTCACTACATGTAAAAGAGACATAGACGCGCTTTTCATCGCTAACCTGCCCCTCATGCTGCACCAGTTCTTTAGCTTTTTGAGGTACAAACTGCTGCTCCATCACTATTGGCTGAGTAGCAGTCCAGACCTCAAGATTTGTGCAATGGTCACTTGCCAGCACGGGCAGAGCGGCATGAGAGGTAAGGCTTACACCACTGCTCTCGTCTATAAACCAGCCCAGATGCACACTACCTGGCGCGAACGATGAAAGAATACTGCGCATCAGACACCGCTCTGAAAGCAAACTTGTGCGCAGGTCTGGCAGGTAGCGACGCGAATCCAGCCAGTAGATAAAAGTGCGAGTCGCGACGAGAAAGGAGCGTAAATTATCTCTATTTGTCGGGTCCAAGCCTGCAACCAGACGTGCCGAAGAGTGGGGCAGCAAGTGTTGTCGCGCCCATTGATAGGCTTGCAAACGCGAATGCCAGTGATAGTCACGCAAATCGCTCATAATTGGCAAATGATAGGTAGCCTGAAGAGCGGCGGCTTGCGTGGGAGAGACTACGATTGCATCGCGCTGGCCCGCCAGCATTGTCGCGATATTGATACTATCAATTACGGCAGGATCATAGAGAATCAACCCCTGCACACGCTGGCGATAGTCTTGCAGCAAGGCATCGAGGACGGCATCATTTTGTGCCTGCACATGCGTTTGCGGGACACGCTGCAAGCCATGTTGCAACCAGAACAGGTCATCCTCGCCTGTCACGATGTACACCTGGGGACGGGGGCGATTCACCAATCCAACCAGCGTGGCAACGGTTAAACGCACATCCAGAGACGCGCCACGCACGTCATAGATAGCGACATGGGCTGGAGGCTGAAATGCTGGGAGCATCCGCCCTGTGTCCCAATTGACATCCTGTATCTCATCTCTCATTGTTTCGTTTTCGCGTTCCTTCTTCTTCTTTCGGCATGATTGTACCACGTCTGCTATTAGCAAGTGGTTGCCAAATATTAACCACAACAGCTCATTTACCGCCAAATCTTAACAAATAAGGAGTACATTTACATACTTCACTGTGTTACTATAGTTGACGATAGTTATTGAAAGATACCTTTTCATCCTGGCAAGCATAGACAATTTTTGAATCAATGTATTATGCATTTAAGCAGAAACGCACAACGCACATATCATACTATGTAGGAGGGTACATGGAAAACATGGAACCGGAACAGAATCAGGAGACATCAATTCCTCAGATGGTTGAGGAGCTGCGCGCAGGCAAGCTTCCGCGCCGCCAATTTATTCGTTCGTTGACCGCAATGGGTCTTACCGCCGCGGGAGCAACAGTAGTTGCCGCAGTTGCCGCCTCGCGTGCCTTCGCCTCGAAACCAGCCCCTGTAACCCATGCCGACGAATCCACAAAGCATATTCAGCTACACCAGCAGCATCTCGCCAAACAAACGCAAGGTGATATGGGTTCTCTCCAAAATGACTATGCTCCACATGCAATAGTTGAGGATAGTATGTTCAACCAGCCTTTTGTGGGACGTAGCGCGATTATGCAGCGCAAAAGTATTACTGCCCTCGGTGATTTGAGCATCAACGTCACTAATCGCGTCGTGCAGGGCTCACAGTTGACGGTTGAATGGGTTGCAACAGGCACGCATACCACTGATTTTCCAGGTATGCCCGCGACGGGACGCACATTTTCTATTCGCGGCGTCACAGTTGTTATCCGCGAAAACGGCAAAATCGTGCGCGAATCGATTTATTATGACATGGCAGAAGTCAAACGGCAGATTGGACCGCAATAAGCAAGCATTATTTGAACGAAAACGGGTTCTTCCAGCATGTGGGAGAACCCGTTTTTTAGCGTGTCTCTTAGAGACCAACCAGGAAAAGACCACGCGCCATTGCCTCGCCCGCTAATGAGCAGACAACAACGAGATAGAGCATTCCCGTCGCCGACTGAAACGAGCGATCACGAATGAGCTTCCAGGCTAGCCCACCCAAGACCAGCGGCATGACAAAACTGACCAAAATCCGTACCCAACCAATTGCATCAGTACTGAGCGGCGTTACCAGAGCCGTGCCAGCGACGTTTTTCTGCGTATGCGGTCCGGGCGTGGCGGCAGAAAGCGAAGGCACAACCGATGAAGTTGTCGTCCCCGCGTTTGGCGAGATAGTATGCACTGTTGTTGGTCCAGCGGCCAATGCGAAGGCCAGTTGAGCCATCACGCCAATTAAGACCAGTGTGGTTGCGAATTGCAGGGGCTTTTCTGAGAGAGCTGGTGTCACCAGATACCAGTGCCCAAGCCACATTGCCGTCATCACGCCGCCCAATGCCAGAGCAGCGGCAAAGAAACTCGCAACCGTAAAGACACCACCGAGATTTGCGTCCGCCAGGGGACGGTAGATCATCGCCATGACAAAAAGCGTAACCAGCCCAGATAGCAAGGCCAGTACGCCAGAAACAATGCGCAAGATCCGCACAACAGATGGGCGTTGCACACGTTTTTCCACGGTCTCTTCTGTCGCTGTCGCCTCTGTCTCCTGTTTCCCATCGCCTTCTACGCCCGCTTTGCGATCAGCCCAGAGGAACAGGTTATAGGGGATCATCAATAAGAAGAACAGAAAGAGCGGCAAGGCCAGATAGGGTGTCCAGGCACTATCGAGTTGACCAAAAGTATTGAGAAGTTGAGGGGTTGAGAAGTTTTGTTGTAGCAGATAGGTCAGACCAGTGAGAGCCAGATAGATCAAGGCATATGAGACCAGGAAGCCGCGTTTGACCTCGTTACGCCAGTCGAGCAGGACAAGAACGGCAAATGATCCTATCGACAATTCCGTCATGACAATAAACAGGACGAGCGGTAGGGTTACTAACATGATATCTTTGTATCCTTCAAGTGCGTCTTCAATGTAAAAAATGAGTGATATGCGCTCTCGGCGACTACCGTAAAGATTATACATCTCTTTGTCGAGAGGGGCAAATATCACGCACAGTCTGCTGTTACTTTTTCTTGACGGCATAACGTCTATCTGATAGACTGCACAATCATAGCAGAGATAAAGAGAGAACCTATGCCACGTTGCCCAAATCCACGCTGCCAGATCGACTATCCGCCTGGCACAATACAGTGTACTAACCCATTTTGTCAGTGTCTTTTGCCGGAAGCTGTCATCGCGGGCCGCTACCGCATTGAAACATTGATTGGGATGGGTGGGATGGGATCGGTCTACCGCATAAGCGATACGTTTGAAACGATGCAAGCCGCGCTTAAAACGCTCTCGCTCGCCACCAATCCAGATCGTGATACGGCAGTTGAGCGTTTCAGGCGCGAGGCGCGCTATGCGCATCAGCTACACCATAAAAACATCGTCCCTGTTCTCAACTTTGGGCAAGATGGCGCGCTACTCTATCTCGTCATGCCGCTTGTGACCGGTGGGACATTGCGTGATCTGCTTAAGAACGAACGCATCATGGATATCGCGCTCACACGACGCTATCTCAATGATCTCGCCGAGGCGATTGACACCATTCATAATCACCCGCAACAGATCGTACATCGTGATATCAAGCCATCAAATCTACTTATTCATCAGGACGATGGGCGTCTGGTCGTGACAGATTTTGGCATTTCCAGGGCGATGCAAAACGAGAAATCGCTGACACAGCGCGGCATGGCACTGGGAACCGAACACTACGTAGCACCAGAACAAGAGCAGGGCAAGGCACAGCCAGCCAGCGATATCTACTCCATCGGTGTTATCGCGTATCAAATGCTGACCGGCTTGCTCCCATATCAGGCACTCATACGCAACCATGCCAACGGCGTTCCTGAGCCAAGCACGTTGAATACCGCCCTGCCAGCAACGGTTGACGAGATCGTTTTCAGGGCCATGGATAACGACCCTGCGCGTCGCTATCCCTCGGCACATGCTTTTGTTGATGCTCTTGAGGCCGCTTTTGAGGCCGCCGACCAACTTGCAGCCATGCCGACGCTCGCGGCAACTATCTCGGCAAGCAGTATGGCAAATGTGGTCACGCGAACAATTATTCCCGAAAATCCATGCGGTTTCTGTGGGCGCGAAAACCGCAGTGGCGCACATTTCTGCCGCTATTGTCGCAACACACTTGACGCGACATCGCCGCTTATCACTGATGTATGCCAGGTAGGATATTTGAGCGATTTGGGAAAACAGGCAGGTGAGAACGAGGACATGCTGCTGATTGTGCAAGGGCTGTGTAGCAATCTGACACCGCCGCCGCGTCCTTTTAGCCTATTTGCCGTAGCGGATGGTCTGCGCAGTCCCCAGGGCAAAGCCGCACGAGGACACGAAGCGAGCCGACTCGCGATTGAGACGATTGCGGATGTGCTGATACCGCTATTGACAGCACCCTCTCATTCCTATTCACGGGTTACGCCACACCATCACAACACGTCTGGCGCGAGTCAGACCGCACCTGGCAAGCCAGGGCAGAGCACTATTCCGCCCGACAGCATTCTGGAACGCTGGCTTGGTGATAGCACACGGCAGGCCAATCAGGTGATCTATCACTGCAACGCCGACTATGATGCGCAAATGGCAAGTACGCTGACAGCGGCACTCCTCTATAAACATCATCTGTCCATTGCGCATGTCGGTGATAGTCGAGCGTATCACTATACGGCCCATACCGGCTTACGTTGCCTTACTCACGATCACAGTATGGCGGCTCAACTTGTAGCAGCAAATTTACTGCAACCAGAAGAGATCTACACCAGTCCGAAACGTAATCAGCTTTATCGTACATTGGGCAAAGCTTATAGCGTGCCTATTGACACCTTCCAGTTAGAAGTCGTAGCTGGTGATCTGCTATTGTTGTGCTCTGACGGTCTCTGGCATGTATTACGCGATGAACAGATTGCCGCCCTGTTGATGCAGAGCAACGACCCACAGCAACAGGCCAAACTGCTGGTAGAGGCCGCCAATAAAGTTGGGAGCGATGGCAATATCAGCGTAATTGTAGCCCATATTCAGTAGCCCACACAATAAGCACACGTTGCAATCATATCAGGGGCAGGTTCACAGTGAAGGTTGACCCTTTACCCGGCTGGCTTTCGACCGCAATTGAGCCATGATGAGCGCGTATAATCCAATCCGCGATAGCAAGGCCGAGGCCACTTCCTCCCGCCGCACGAGAACGCGCAGGGTCAGCGCGGTAAAACCGCTCAAAGATGTGCTCTTTATCCTGTGGTGTAATGCCAATTCCCGTATCGCTGACAGAAAGGCACGCCTGCTCTTTATATGTCTGGACCGACAAGGTGATACGTCCACCCGGATTAGTATAGGCAATAGCATTGTCTACCAGACTCATAATAACCTGTATGAGACGGGCAGCATCCCCAATGATAGTTGCCTCTTGCAAGATGCCAGCACACAGTGTGAGTTGTCGTTCCTCCGCCAGCGGTTTCATACTTTCGACAACATCGGCGGCAAGCAGGTCCAGGCGAACCTCATCCTCATCAAAATGGACCTGACTCTCGTCAGCACGGGCAAACGTTAGCAGGCTATTGATCAGCTGACTCAGCCGTTCCGCCTCCGCATTCACCTCTTGCAGCACGGCTACATACTCCTCAACCTCCGAGGGTTGCGAGAGCGCGACATCGGTCATACTCCGAATAACCGCGACAGGCGTACGCAACTCGTGCGAAGCGTCAGCCACAAAACGGCGTTGTTGCGCAAAAGAATGCTCTAGTCGCTCAACCATTTGATTGAAAATGGTCGCGAGTTCGCGTACCTCATCACGCGCACGTGGTACAGGCACGCGCCGATGTAGATCGGTTGCCTCAATCTCACGGGCTGTGTATGCGAGGCGATGAATAGGACGAAAGGCACGTCCCGCCAGCCAGTAACAGACAACAGCACTGAACAGCAGTATTATCGGTGTAATCAGCACGAGAGCGAGAGTGATATCTTGAAGTCGATTTTTCAGGTCTGAAAGCGACTGACCCACCTGCACAACCCCAAAAAGTTGCGTGCGGTCGAGGAGCATCGTGCTATATAAGCGTATCTCTTGCCCATCGGTTCCCGTGACAGTTCCCCGCCAGGGCTTGTTATGCAGCGGATTCATGACACTCACGCCAGGAGGCTTTAAAGCTGCAAAGGCAGAGGTGCTGTAAACGACCTTACCGGACGCATCAAAAATACGCACGAAGGTGCTACTTTGATATGCGGTGCCTTGCGATTGATTAATAGTATCCGCAGAGACATCTGATGCATCACTATCAAAAGAGTCGATCAATGCCGCTGTCGCATTTAGTTCAGGTAATTCATGGACAATATCTTCCACAACAATCTGCCCGTTGCGCTTGGTGATCCCCTCGGCAATCTGTTGGGAGCGCATTTGGAGCGTCATATCCAGGCTAGTACTAAGCAGTGTTTGGAGCGAGGAATAGAAAGCGACCCCAAAGAGCAACAGTAAAAGGGCGGAGACGCCTGTATACCATATAGTTAACTGTGTCCGAATACCGGGTGGTGCGAACATTACGCTCTTTTTCAGGTTTTTCATTGCATTACGCTGGTTCCTTGAGTTGATAGCCAGAACCACGCACCGTATGAATAACATCAGGATCATTTTTATCGCAGAGTTTACGGCGCAGGTAGCGAATGTAGACATCAATGACGTTAGAGAGATGGTCAGCATCGCCATCCCACACATGCTCGGCAATCATCGTGCGACTTAACACCTGGTGGGGATGACGCATAAAAAATTCCAACAGGGCATATTCTTTATTACAGAGATTCAGGACACGTTCACCGCGCCGAACCTCGTGCGTGCTGGTATCGAGCGTAATGTCAAGGAATTGCAGGAGTGAGGTTTTCATGGTGCTACCACGCCGTAAAAGTGCGCGCACACGCGCCTCAAGTTCACTTAGAGCGAAGGGCTTGATCAAATAATCATCGGCCCCCAGGTCCAGGCCTTTGACACGTTGGTTTACCTCATCAAGAGCGGTGAGCATCAAGATAGGCATATTTTTTCCCTGCTCACGCAGTTGTTTACAGATCTCAAATCCATTGAGGCCGGGGAGCAATATGTCCAGAATGATGAGATCATAGGGGGTTGCCGCTGCCATGAGAGCCGCATCCTCTCCATTTACCTCCAGGTCAACAGCGTAGTGATTGCCTTCCAACCCTTTTTTCAAACTTGGCCCAAGACGTGGGTCATCCTCAACAACCAGGATTCGCATAGATTTCCTCATCACCTTCTGAAAACATCCGTCACAGAGGTTGCCGAACCCACGACTCCTGTAGAAACAGCAACCTGTGCGACGGCTTAAAGAATACCGTACTATTGTGAAAAGAACATGAAAAATATCAAGATTATTCTTTTACCAGCAACCAGCACCGCAGCACTTCCGCGACACTCCATGCCTGCGCAAAACAGCCAGCGGGACGAAAAGGCGGCTCTGGTTCGGCAACCTCACTTAACGTACCAAGACAGGCTTCCCATAACTGCTGTACCAGTGGCTCTAGCAACCTTTTCAAGGCCGTGCGATCATGATGAACGCGCAGATGAACATCACAGTAGGGACCAATCAACCAGAGCCAGACGGTGCCCTGATGATAGGCTCCATCACGTTGCACACGGTCTCCGTGAAAATGATCGCGATAGGCCAGATCTGTAGGACTCAGTGAGCGCAGACCAAGCGGCGTGAGCAAATGCGTGGTCACGCGCTGTAACATCTGCTCTATCTGTTCATCTGAGAGCAGGTCATGGCAGAGCGAAGCAGCCAGGAGTTGATTGGGACGGAGAGAGGCATCGTCGCACCCCGCGACACCATCAACATCAACAACATCATAGAGATAGCCGCCCTCTGCATACCAGAAACGCCGCGCAAAATGCTGTTGCACCTGTGTCCGCAAACGACTGTAGAGCGAGGCATCAGTTGAGAGACGCACCGCCCATATCTCCATCAGCGATAATGCACGATACCAGAGGGCGTTGATTTCGACAGGCTTGCCGTAACGTGGTGTGACGACCCAATCATCCACTTTGGCATCCATCCAGGTTAGTTGCACGCCCGGTACACCAGCCCGAAGCAGGCCATCACTGCTATCCACGCCAATGCCATACTCTGTGCCACGCAGATGCCAGTCTATAATTTCAACGAGTTTGGGAAACAGGTCCTTCAGGAGAAACCAGTCAGCCGTCGCGGCAAGGTAGCGATCCAGCGCGTGAAACATCCAGAGTGTGGCATCGGCAGTATTATACTCAGGAGCCTCGCCGTGGTCGGGAAAGCGATTAGGGAGTAAGCCATGATAGGTAAGCGAGGCAAAAGCCTTAAGTAGGCCGCGTGCCTCACTATAGCGGCCAGTACAGAGAAGCAGGCCGGGAAGCGAGATCATGGAATCCCGCCCCCAATCAGTAAACCAGGGATACCCCGCGATCACAGTTTTGCGATCAGGAGAGAGGCGAATTTTTGTATTCTGTTCTCCGGGTTTCATGCTCGCATAGTCTGGACGTGCCACAATAAATTGGTCAGCGGCGACGATGAGACGTGCCAGGATAGAATCGCGTAAATATAATTCATTGGTTGACTGATCAGCGACGGTTAGTAGTTGACGAATCCGACGATGATGACGTAGCAAGGCATGTGAAACGGCCTCCTCGTGATGTTCGCTCCCAAATTCGAGCGGGAGTTCACGTTCCGCGCTCAAGACCAACGAGACGCGCACGCCCGGTTTGAGCGGCATGCGAAAGAAGCCCGGCTGATAGACATCCTCTGTATCAGGCAACCCGCGCTCCGCCTCGTGCCGATGCAAGACATGCCAATACCAGAGACCTGTCGGCGTGAAGGATGCGCGTGGACCCGCTATACACTGCGAGGCGGGAGCATCCTCATAAGCGCGAATGCGACAACGATTGCCCTGGTTTTCCACCAGAAAATGCCAGTCGGGAGATCCCTGTGTATACTGATGATAGTCACGCGAGAGACAGAACGGATAAATTGTCAGCGTGAGGTCCGCATCATTGCTATCTTCGTTTATACTGCCACGTATCACGTATTGCACATACGTTGTATTGAACCCGTATTCCATCCAGACACGCTTTTCCAGGGTCATCGTCTCGCTCAAACGGTAGCTAAAACAAGGGATATCGCCCTCTAATGAGACACGCAACAGATATTCCTGCCCTTGCGGGTTGAGAATACCATGCTGGTACTCGTTGACGCCCAGTTGGTAGAGCGTGCCATCAGCTAACGTTATCTCTTCATCGACTTTTGTAATGAGCACAGTGCGCTCAACGGGTGGGTGGAGAGCGGCCACAAGCAAACCATGATAGGTGCGCGTCGTCGCTCCTAAAAGCGAACCTGCCGCATACCCTCCCAGGCCATTCGTGACCAGCCACTCGTGCTCAAGACCATACTGGACATCGAAAGAAGTCTCTCCTTGCGCACGCTCCACCCGTAGATGCCATGCATCGAGCGGATTAGGCTGAAGTGCATTTGTATTCTTTTCTTGAAGCATTGCCATAATCCTTCTCACCGAAGAAGCTAGCCTACAATAAAAGCATTATCTCAGACCTTGATAGGTTGCACTTCAATCATACATCATAGGCAGAGAATACTACAGGTGAAAAACCTCTTGCATACGTTGCAATGCCGTTGCAATGCGCTCATCAGGAGCCGTCATTGAAATACGCACGTACCCCTCACCAGCCGCGCCGAAGTTTGTGCCGGGCGTGACAAAAACGCCAGTTTTATCAAAGAGCCAGGTCGCAAAATCGCGTGAGGTAAAGCCTTGCGGCACATGCGCCCAAACATACAGGCCAGCGTTAGGAGCCTCAGTTGGCATCCCTATCGCGTTGCAGCCCTTGACTAGCATGTCACGCCGTTTCTGATAGAGGGCATTACGCTCTCGTATCCAGGAGGCGGGCAGATTTAGTGCCTCGATTGCGGCATACTGCACGGGACGGAACATGCCACTATCGATATTGCTTTTGAGGCGCCCCACGGCATCAACCAGCGCGGGGTTGCCAACAAGCATACCAACACGAAATCCGGCCATGTTGTAGGTCTTGCTCAATGAGTGTAGCTCTACCGCAACCTCGCTAGCCCCTGGAATTTGCAGGATGCTCATGGGGCGAAAAGCACCGAAATAGACCTCGGCATAGGCCATGTCATGGATAATTACCAGATTGTGCTGATGGGCAAAGGCAACGGCGCGCTCAAAGAACGCACGGTCGGCACAGGCAGCCGTGGGATTATTGGGATAGTTGAGCCAGAGAACACGCGCTTTCGCCAATACGTCGGCCGGGATACGATCCAGATCTGGCAGATAGCCATGCTCCGCATCAAGCGGCAATAGATATGGTTGCGCGCCTACTGTTGTGCCAGCGGTGATGTAGACAGGATAATAGGGATCGGGCACGAGAGCGATATCGCCTGCGTTTAACACGGATGCCCCCGCATACGCCAGCCCTTCTTTTGAACCCAGCAGTGGTAAAATATCGCGCTCCGGTTGCAGACGTACCTGGAAACGTTGCTCAAACCATTGCGCAATGGCCTCATGCAGAGCATACATACCGCGATATTCGGGATAGCGATGATTCTCGGTTTTCTGCATCTCCGCGCATAACCGCTCGATAACCGCTTGCGGAGCGGGCAGATCGGGATCACCCATTGATAAGCTAATCACATCAACGCCCGCTGCAATACGGTCGGCAATCTTCTTCTTAGCATCAGCAAAATGATAAGGGGGCAAGCTAGTAATTAAATTGGATAACTGCACGGTCTTCCTTCCTTGTCTTGCGGCGAGAGACTTCTCGCAGTCCGATAGCTCTCGCACACGGTTGTTCCTCTTGATATCTTAGTATCTTATTCCATCGGCTCCGCCTCATACCAGTTTTTCCCCTGTTTTAGTTCAACCTGGATAGGCACAGATAGCGGATAGACCCCTTCCATCAGATTTTTTATCAGGCGGCGGGCACGTTCAAGCTCTTCTACAGGGACTTCAAACACCAGTTCATCATGTACTTGCAAGATCATGCGCGTCTTCATGTGATTTTCGCGCAATGCGTGCGCAATGCGAATCATCGCAATTTTGATCAAATCGGCATTGGCTCCCTGGATAGGCATGTTGATTGACTCACGCTCTAATGCCTGCCGCTCACTATACGAGAGAGAACGCATATCAGGAATAAAGCGTTTACGCCCAAAGAGCGTGTTGACATAGCCCTGCTGATGGGCCTGATCGAGCGTGCGCTCGACATATTGTTTGATACTGGGGAAAGTTTCATGATAGCGGTTGATAAAGTCTGCCGCCTCGCGATTACTCATCCCCGTTACCTGCGAGAGGCCAAAGGCCGATTGCCCGTAGAGCGTAGCGTAGACGACCGTTTTCGCTAGACGCCGCTGCTCTTTTGTGACCTGTTCAACAGGCACACTAAAAAGCGTCGAGGCCGTAATGGTGTGAATATCCTCATTGTTATTAAATGCCTCCACCAGACGCGGCTCATGCGTGATATGCGCAAGAATGCGCAACTCAAACTGTGAGTAGTCGGCGGTGAGTAACACATAGCTAGGGTCAGCAATAAAAGCGCGGCGAATCTGGCGACCTACCTCGGTGCGCACAGGAATATTTTGCAAATTGGGATTGCTCGACGAGAGACGTCCGCTGGAAGCAACCGTCTGATTAAAAGAGGTATGGATACGGCCCGTTGTTGTATCCATCAGTTCGAGCAGGCCATCCACATAGGTTGATTTAAGCTTATTCAACTGGCGATATTCGAGCAGGTAATCCACGACGGGATGCTTGCCCTGTAAGCCCTCAATCACATCAGCACTGACCGAATAGCCCGTTTTTGTCTTTTTGCCCGAAGGTAACTTCAGTTCACCAAAGAGGATATCGCCCAGTTGGCGTGTCGAGTTAATATTAAACTCGTGACCTACCGCGCTATAAATCGCCTGTTCCAATGCCTGTATCTGTTCCGCGAGTCGCTCTTCAAAGATGTGCAGGAAATTGGCGTCTAGAGCAACACCGTGCATCTCCATCTGCATCAAGACGGGTATCAGCGGCAATTCGATACGATAATACAGATCGAGCAGTTTGTGACGGCGCAGATCTGCCATAATTGGCTCAACCAGGCGCAAAGTCATATCGGCATCCGCTCCCGCGTAGTTGGCAGCGGCGCGCACGGGAACCTGAGCCATGCTTAACATCTTACTGCCACGCCCAATCAGATCAGAGATTGGCGTCATCACAACCCCCAGACGCTGAAAAGCCTGATCTTTTAAGCCCAGACCGCGCCGTCCTGGTTCCGCGACATAGGCACCCAACATCGTATCAAATGCTAATCCACGCACATGCACACCATAACGCATCAGCACCATCATGTCATACTTGGCGTTATGCATATATTTTTTGATTTTTTCATCTTCCAGTACAGGTTTGAGACGCGCAATAACCTGTGCCAGCGGAAGTTGCGTCTCTGGCTCCAAACCTTCTAGCGTCGGTTGATGCCCAACGGGAATATAGTAGGCTTCACCCGCCGCCATTGCTAATGACAAGCCCACGAGTCCAGCATGACGCGGGTCTTCCGAGGTTGTTTCGGTATCAAAAGCAAAAGCTCCTGTATTTATGAGGCTCGTAACGAGCACACGTAGGGCCTCTTCGCTATTGATAATCATGGTGCTGGTATCAGCTTCACGCATAAAGAGGGAGGAGTCAGATGATGAGGGCGATAGCAGCGGATGCGGTTCCGGTGCGGGTAAATGAAGTTTACGTACAGTGGGCATCTTCGGCGCGGCAACCTCAAACAGGCTCAATTGCGTTGGTCCAGCGCTCACCATATCCTCCTCGCGCTGTTGTACATCAACGGAGGTGGTGGCAGTATGCTCTGCGGCGACGCCACGCTCATCCGGCGAGATCGTCAGGCCATCAGCGGGGGGAAATGGAGGAGCGATAATCTGCACCATACCAACGGGTGGAGCGAGCGTCAAGTCGGCAACAGCCTCTGCTACTGGTTGAGTGCTTTCCTCGTTCTGGGGTTCTTCTGTAGACGCAGACGTTGAGCTGAGCAGTGCGTCACTCTCACGCGCTTTTGTCGTTGGCTCACTCTGGATACCAAGGAGCTTGAAAAGCGACAAAACCTTTTCAACGAGTGAGCGGAAGCCAAGCTCGCGGAAGAGGGCGAGAATTTTTTCGCTCTCCACCGAGCGCAACTGACATTCTTGCAGGTTGAGCTGTACAGGGACATCCAAGACGATAGTCGCGAGCATTTTACACTGGCGGGCCTGCTCGGTCATACTGGCAAGGAGTTTTTGCTCTTTTGGCTTTAATTCGCTTAGATGCGCGAGCACGCCATCCAGATCATTATAGTCGTGAATAAGACGTGCCGCCGTCTTATCACCAA
>DAIDJF010000058.1 GCA_027451525.1 Ktedonobacterales bacterium | reverse complement strand
CCTATTTTCCCCGTCATCATTGTAGAGGCGGGGCTTGCCCTCGCCCTGCCAAACCCAACCAATTCTCCCTATTTAAACGGTATTGACCCTTGTGGTCGCCCGTCCGTACCCCACCATGCGGCAATGGGTCCAAAAAACCTCCATGTGTAAGCCCTCGCGGTCGTCCTGCTCCAATGATGACGGGGAAAACAGGCAACTACCCCCAAATCTCTTTTAATATTTTAAATACTCGTTTTCTGCTCAATATGCCTAAATTGTGATAGGCGGTAAAACTCTCGTAGAGATAGCGTATGCCTTTAAAGAGATGCCAGTGTCTCATATATAACACCCCTAAACGCCGCAGACTACAAGCTATTCCATGACGAGAACCAAGTTGACTACTCAAATCTAATGATCGATGAAAATGAGTAGCTGCTTCGTGAAAAGATTTCCTTTTTTGCATGATGCAACCGATTTGATCATAAGCATCAGCAACACCTCTGTTATCGCCTGTTTCTTTGTAAAGTGTAAGGGCTTTATCGCAAAAAGCCTGTGCTTGATGTAAGTCTCCTTGCTCTAGATAGAACCATGCCAGATGATGGTAATTTGTCGCTGTATCCCGTCGATGCTGTCGAGCTTCACTGTACTGCAATGCGCGCTGAAAATAGACTTTTGCTTGTGCATATTCCTTTTTTCTACGATAGCTGACACCTATCATAAGCAGTGTATAGCTCATAAAAGTCATTTCGTCCTTTTCCTGCTGAAACGCTTCTATATCTCGATAACCGGCGAGAGCTGCGTCAATATCCCCTTTACTTACATAATAGGAAATCGTGTCTAGCTTTGCCCTCACAAAATTCTCATAATCCTTTTGCTGTAATAGCAGTATCTCGGCCTGAGCAAGAGTAGTGAGGGCCGATGTATATGCCCCTTGACTAAATTGAATGCGCCCCTTTAACAGCATTGCGCGAGCATGCGTTTTTTCATCACTGCCCTGGCTTAATTGAATTGCTTGTTCTGCATAGCCTATCGCGTCATTCCAACGTCCTAAGGCGTGGGATGCATCGCCAAGAAGATAATAGAAAAAGCAAGGGTTTCTCTCTACATACTCGCATGCACGAATACTGTTTTTGCACCATTGAAGTAAATCGGCATTATGCCCTTGTTCTTGCAGATATGAGTACAGTTGTTCTGTGTAACTGATATAGAGATGGGCAGTTTCTTCATTTTGTCGGGCAGCCAACCACTCCTGACTGAGGCATAGATTTGGAAATTCGTCATTAAGCCGTGTGCGGTCATTTTGATATCGGTGCGCTATTTTGAGGCGAACTTTGGCGGCAATGAGGTCAGACTGCTCCCACATCCGAATTTCTTGTACTGATGTCGTTAGCAAAATATTCTGCGGTCGATTTTCGCCGTTAGGTTGTTCTACTATCATAACAGTCCTTGTTGCTCCCATGCTTGAGGAAGATTACTAGTAACAAATTGGCGCGTCAGTTGGTGAATGCTATAGCGAGCATGGCCTGTAGTAAAAGAGGTATTCAGGAGTGAATAAGTGATAAGCTGTTCAATTGCATTGATCAACGCTGGCTCACTTTCCATAATGCCTAAAGAGCTTAGTTCGTTCAGCTCATCCCAACCTATGTCCGTCTCTACGGTCTTCCCAATATAGATCAGTAAATTGCGCGCAACTGGGGAGAGTAGATTCCAACTTGCCAAAAAAATAAAAGGATAGAGATTACCTCCTGCATGCTCTAGTTGCCTCAGTATGGTATTCAAATCAAGAAACTGTGCTTGGGCAGTAATAAGTTTCAGTGCAAGTGGAGCCCCACCTGTAACTCTATACAGTTCTATGTACTGCTCTGAAGGAATTGAACGCCTTTTTTGCTTCTCTTGCTCTTTATCCAGGAAGAAATACGTATCAGGTATACTTAGTCCGTGTAAGGAATAAGCTTGTAGGAAGTCAAAATATGCTTTAGAGCGGCTTGTAATAATGGCACGGCTCTTACCCAGTAAGCTGCGGAGCTTGGCAATAAGTGCCTTAGCATTTTCGGCTGTTTCAATATTATCCACAAAAAGAAGGTAGTGATGTTGGCTCAAGTGGTCGGAGATAATTTGCCGTTTTTGTTCTTTTTCAAGCGAGAGTGTTTCCCACATATTGAGTTGCCTTAAAATAGTATCGAGTAACTGGTAAAAATCGAGAACAGCAGTATTCATATGAATGATGCTACCCCCCATGAGATACTCTTGCTTTGCTGAGTCACCGATCACAGTGTCAAATAAAGAACGTTCTAAAGCTCTTCTGATTAACTCTACTGCAAGTGACGTTTTTCCCAAACCACCAAGGCCATCAATCACCAGGATTGGACGCCCAGCGGGATTTTTTAGTTCTTCAAGGAGTTGGGAAAGGATTTGCTCTCTTTCTGGCAGTGGATAGTAAAATTCACCAGAAAGCGAAGCAAACCACAAATGAGCCATTTGCTGCCTTATGGATTTCTCTCCTGGTGTTGCTGACGTATCTGTTTTGGCGGAAGCATTGGTTTTTTCAAGCGGCGTATTTTCATCTATATAGAGGCTGTCGAAAGGAGGAGCGGCCCAATCAAGGATGAAATCGTGCATATCCATAAGATCGAGCAGCTCTTTTACTTGATGGGTATGAGTAACACATTCTAACTTAATTAGAGCTTTAATAATGCCAATAATATCTCTTTCGTTTATCTCATTTTTCCCATGTAATTTCCTGTTGAGGTATTCTCTGCTCATTGGTATAGCACTGGCTAAATCTTCTTGAGTAACAGACCGGATTTTCCCCCCCTGTATGTGCTGCTCGCCGTTGTAAGGGGTATGCTTACAATATTCCTCTATTTTTGCCCGAAATTTTGCTAACTGTTTATGCATAGAGTTATACCCGTTCTGTGTAATCTCTTCAGTAAATTCCTCTCACATAATATCACAATTTGTCACCAAAAAACACATTGGTATATTTTAATATTGTTGCTATGAGAGGTATTCCACATAAGGCTTTCTATTACTCCATAAGGGGATGTGAATGCATATAGAGAGTTCGGATGTGGATTCTTCATCAAAATACTCAAAGCATACCGTATTGTTTCCCACAAACAGTATGTGTATGCTCTGAGTAGTTTGCTCTTCCGTTGTCTATTGTCTAGATGCCCTCCTCCTGGGAGGACTCCCGAAATCCATAGCCTACCATTCGATCCATGCCAATATGGGCGCACCAAATCAGGGCGAGCAAGAACAGCACCTGGTGTCCAGTCAACACTCCAGATGCGGCCAGCAGGACTGGCCCGACCAGGGTATGGGCCAGATTATACATGCCGAAGGCCCAACGATGCTGAAACAGGTAGCCTAGTGCCGAGAGATCAGGCACAAACAGCAAGAGCGCGAACATGCCCCAATTGCCATGATCCCATTGATACAACGCGATGGCTCCCACCAAGAACACCATTCCCTCTGCACGCTGCAGCCACGCTCCTTGGGTCATTGGTGTGTGCAAGAGTGCGGTCTTCATGCGTCTTCCTCCTTGGTACCTATCAGGACAATGACCGATAACAGGCGACGAAAGGTTTCCTCTACGTCCTGGGGCAGGCCAAAGCCCCCACTCATTTCCAGTGCTACAAACCCATGCAATGCACTGCGTATCAGCCGCACCTGGTGGATGGCGGTATCACGCTGTTGTTCGGAAGCTGCAAGCACACGGAGCACGATTGCGACTACCTCTGCCTCTGCTTCGCGCATGCTGGTGTCCTCGGCTGCTGCCGCACGCTGACTGGCTGCATACTGCCCTGGGTGTGCATGGGCAAACGCGCGGTAGGCGCGGGCCAGTTCCTCTAAAGCAATCGCGCCGCTGCGTCCCATCACCGCGTGCCCAAGCGTGCGCGCCAATTCGCGTTTGCCGAGCAGTGCCAGGTCGCGGCGCAGGCCATCAAGCCCATTGACATAGTGGTAGAGTGTTGGCGTGCGGACCCCCAGATGGGTGGCAAGGGTGGCAAGGGTCAGGGCTTCGAGACTCTCTGCATCTGCTAAGGCCGCCGCCGCCTGAATGACCCGTGTTTCGTCGAGGCCAGCTCTATGCGTCATGGCGGATCTGCTCCTTCAGTTGTTGGAAAGAGGCCAAGACGACCGGCAGGACCTGCTCTGGCATCTCGGCATGGGGATAATGTCCCGCGCCCTCAATCATCTGGACCTGACACGAAGCGGCCTGACGAAGTGCCTCTGCTGTGTGCCGCGCTTCTGCCTGCGGATCAGAAAAATCGGGGTCTTTTGTGCCCATGACGATCAATGTAGGAGCTTGCACCTTGGCGAGATGCGCCTCAACAGCCGCGTGACTGCCATACATCATGGCCTTGGTCGCGGCAAAGCGGCCCGGTTCTCGCAAATTCGCCTTGAGCGCGGCGAGGTAGGTCTCCATGTCAGGTGGTTGCTTGCTGATGTAGACACTTTTATAGTAGGAGGTCCATGCTCCAGCCCCAAACTGAGCTACCAGCCAGATCGCGACCTTCTGGAAAAGCGTTTGTGGTAGGTCACGGACAAAGGCATCAAGCAAGACCAGCCCAGCGACCGCAGCAGGGTCGGTGGCAGCGGCATAGGTCACGGCGGCCCCCCCATAGGAATTGCCAAGCAGCAAGGCGGGACCAGCCTGCAGGGCATGGCAGAGGGCCAGCACATCATGGGCAATCGCGGTATCGCGATAGTCGGACCAACCAACGCTCGATTGCCCATGACCTCGCAAATCCATGGTGACGACCCGATAGCCAGCAGCCACGAGCGCGGGACGCAAGAAACGATAGGAGGCGCGTACATCGCCTAATCCAGGAACACACAGGACGAGTGGCCCCGCCGTCTGGGTATCGTCAAAGGCGATCACGCCCTCGGGGAGCGTGAGATAGTGGATAGGGAGGGAAACATCAGTCTGCATAAGGACGCTCCTTCTTTTGGTGGTTCGAATATTATTACTGTTAGTCATTTGTCTAACATGATTAGATAATAACCTAAACATATTCATTTGTCAAGAGGGTGATACAGCAGGTGACCACAGGATATCTTACAAGGCTTGCCTCATTAAAGGATAAGAGATGATCACGAAGGCAAGAGCTAGGCCCAGGATACGTGCAAAATCGGTCTACCTTTCAGTTAATTTACCATCAGTGCGAATGAGGCTACACATTCACATCAAAGATCGTTTGTCCTGAGCTGGTAATAAAGGCGAGCGTGAAGCTGCGCACGGATGACGGAACTTCATACACAATAACGCCTTTGACTGGACTACCAGCTCCTATTTTGCCGTTGGGTGCTGTGGTGTAATCTGGCAAAAGGGTTTCCGGGTATTGCTGACCAGAGCTATCACGCAGCACCCATTGCAAGGAACTTGATATATATTGCCATTCTGGGCTGACATTCTTCATGCTCACATCAGCGAGCAGATAGACATCACCTATGTTTTGCGGGTAATCCATGTTATCATTGGTGATCGTCTTCGCGCTCTTTACGGTGATCTGCCAGATATCCACCACATTCACCGTTTGTCCAATGGCAAAATGCTTTGCCGTAGCGGCGGGTTGTGTCGCACTGCTGCTTGCGGGACTGGAAGATGCGTCAAGCGTCCCGCTGTTGCTGGTCGCGCCGTGACTGAGCATCAGATCAGCGGCGCCACAGAGTCCGAGGAGAGCGACCATGAGCACGATCACGCCGATAAGCAGGCCGCCCCGCCGTGGCTTGTGCGTTTGAGGCTGAAACAGTGGCATTGGTTTCTGTGGAGGATAGCCCGGCTGACGCTGCATAGGCTGTTGTGGGTATGGTTGTTGAGGAGGCCAGTTCGATTGAGGCGGAAATTGATCGCTCATGAGGATGCGTACTCACTTTCTGCATTCTGCAATAGGCCGATTCATGTTTGGGACCTTTTTTTTACATTATACAACGGTTGTTCAGAATAGTATCAACTTAGCCGAGTGATGCGCTGCCCCACTTGTTGTTCCTACCGCTCTTGCTTCTCAAGTTGGCTTCGCTGAGGTCTATCTGGGTGAGCACATCCACCTTGAGTCTGAGGCCGCCATCAAGCTGCTGCATACGCAACTGACAGGCGAGGATAGGGATGCCTTAATAAAGTGTCATGGGAACCTTCACCTGCCTCGAAAGCGGACTGCGAAAAGAAGAATGTTTTTGATCAGCTCATCCTTCGCAACACTTGTGTAACTGCCTCACGATAGTCTACCAGGTCGCTATAGGGAGAGGAAAGATAGACGCTGATCATAGATGCATATTTTCTTCATCTATAATCGTCTTTCAATTTTCCCACTATGAGACAATGGATGTCCTAAAAATAATTGACAAATACAACAGAAGCGGATATAGTTGAAGTATATTTCGCTGTCCTGGGTCTGCTAGAGACAGCATGCATCCGCAGCTAACATGCTGCACCCTGATCTCTTTGTATTCGGGGTAATACCAACCCTCTAGTTAGAAGCTAGTAACAAAGGAGTAACGCTATGGCCGTTTACGAGTTTGCCTTAGACTCAACAGGGATGAAACGTATTCAAGTCTTTGAGGGTAGCAATGTGACGGTTCTCATCAATGGGAGTATTATCGCTGATATGCTCACGAAAGAAGAATTGAAAGTAGGGCGGTCCTTCATCCTTGAGGATGCGTCCGTAGTGAATGTTCAGTTTCTCACTAACGCTCAATATCAAGTGACAAAAGATGAGCAGCCCCTACGTCTTATATCAAAAGCAGCGATAGCAGAAGCGGAAGCAAAGGCTACTGCCGAAAGAGAAGCACAAGCCGGAATGAGGGCGGCGGTAGCACGGACGAAGAGACCTCGCGCGTTCAAGCTCAAAGAGAGCCTCGGCTGGATCATTGTGGAAATAGGAGCAATTCTCATCGTGGTGGCCTTTTTCTCGTTGCCTTATATGAATTTTCCAGATGCCTCCACTGTTATCTCAAATCCTATCTCATCGCCGACAGCAGCTGACATTGCTACAGCCGCACCGGAAACTATGATGCAGCGCTCGGAGTAGTAGGGATGATCGGATTAGCTCTCCTTACGTTTATCGTCGTATTTATCATTGATAGTAGCGTCACACTTCTCGGAACGCATCTACCTCACGGTCTCGGCTATTGGGTCTCTATAACTGGTATCCTTCTGAGCATAGGTGGCAGTGTTGTTGCAGCTGTCTATGACTTCTAGAAAGACTTGAACCTCTGTTTTGTGTAACGATTCGGTGCTACCATGTGTCAGACAACTAGTACATTGAGGCTTAACGCGCGTCCACAATAGGGGGCCTATCGTATTTCGATCCTGTGAAAGATAAATCAAATTATGGATAGAGCGTCGGTGAAAACATTGAGAATATTTCGCCTTATGGCAGGGCAAACTGCCACACTTTCTTCATTCCGCTCCCTGCTGGCAGTTTTGCTTCTGCTCTCAGGTTTATTCTGGCGTTTTTTCTCACCACAGCAATATGCCCTTGCGGCTGGCGAGACAGTGATCATCGAAATTACAGGGATAGGCACTCCACCGGGCTTTTTGCCCGATCTGGTCTCTATTCACTTGCATGACTCTATTACCTTCATCAACCAGTCTCGGCCTTCTCAAATGTACACACTTGCCTCCGATGATGGAAGTTTCTTCTCTGGGCCAATTGCGCCCGGTACTCAGTGGAAGGTAACCCCGACGAAAACTGGAACTTATGAATATCATGCAGTAAGTGCAGGCTTACAGATGGTAGGTATCATCCTGGTTGTCCCCTCTTCAGTTGCACTCTTGCCGACACCAGATCCGGGAGCAATTGCATTGGAAGTAGCGAACATACGGAACGCGCCAAAGTCAGGAGTTGAAACATCTGCTACCATATCGCTTTTGAGCCTGCAGAACATTATCCTGTTATCAATCGTTATCGTAATCCTTATCGGGCTGGTTGTAGTCGGCTATCTTCTCTGGCGTGCAAGACATTCCTCTGGCAAAAGGAGCTTACAGTAATGAGGCCAATAAAGAATATCTGGTTGCTCTTGTTTGCTATTTGTCTCTTGCTATCGGGCATTTTGCAGGCTCCGATAATACACGCGGCTGCTCCATATCAGGTAATTTTCTCTACTCGCAACTTTGGATCACAGGTGTTCTTATATGCTTACCCAGGAGACCTGCGCAATCCGCAACAGGTCACATTCGGGCTGGATAGCACCGCCACGCTCTGGTACGGCATTGAAATCCACTCCCAACCACTCGGTCTTAAGCCTCAAGCGGCTGACCCATCGAATGACCGTGTTGCGTCCCTGCTCATTGATAACGGGCTGCTTCCACCGGCTGGTGCCATTCCTGTCGAACTCTTTGCTCAGGAGAGTATGCTGCTGGCCTCTTTTAGCGGTCCGGGCCAGAAACTCCAGCTGTCAATTAATCCGTTCAACAGCAAGGCTCTGACACTTGATGTCCTCAATATTTTGATCCAAATTCTGGGTGACCATACTCTCGGCTCTCAGGTAGGCGTACTCGTGCCTGGTAATCTGAAAGCGATCTTTGCGCTGGTCAAGCTGATGCCGGATCTAGAGGATTTTATCTTCAATTATAGTGCTGCTTTGGGGGACGTAGTGAGTAATCGGCCAGATAGGGTTTCTGTGGAGGCTCTTGCGTGCGCAAAAGATCTCTACAAACTTTTCAAAGGTTCTACAGAACTGGTCAGGTTAACGGAGATTCTTACCCGGCTGATTGGACCGGCTATCGGGAGTGCAGCAACAACGTTGGCTAGCTGGGTCTCAGGCATCGCAGAAGTTATTACAATCGCCGAGCTCTCGAGGTATCTGGCCGACTTTATGCTCTCACTTGGAACCTATCTCCTCCAGGGAGGTATGCTCCCCACTATAGTGTTGCAGACCGTTGCCGTGGCATCACCCACGGTGCCTGCACAACAAGCGTCCAGCCCGACAATAACGACAATACCAACACCGCCGACGCCAGATCTCACACCTGTTCTAAGCCCAACACCTACTTCTGTACCACCAACCTTGAGTGTGAATCCATCAAGTCGCGTGAATAATTTCCAGGCGTGCAGCACTGAAACTCATGGTGGGTCGGGTTATCTCATTTCATGTCCCTTTGTGGTAAGCAACAGTACGCAAACCAGAAGCAGCTTGAACTGGTCGGTATCAGCAAACAATCCCCGTGTCATCTTTGATCATTCTGCCGGGACTCTGGCAGCAGGTCAGTCGATGACTATCAATGCCGAGATGTATGGCAATGGTAATGGCAGCCTGCCATGCCCATTCGCTTTGACTCTTCTTTTTACGGGTCCGGTCAATACCATGCAGGTGCCTTTAATATGTTCAGAGATAGATACCAGTCCAAGTGCAACCTCATTTGATAACACATCTTGCTCGCACAACGGCAATTGGGTCTGTATTATCACGGTGACGGCCTTTGCTCAGAATACTGTAAACACGCCCTGGACGGCCTCAGTTCTCAATCCTGATCCTGCCATAACGTTCTCTCCTGCGCAGGGTATACTGGCTCCTGGGGCAAACGCTCAGGTGACCGTTACGATACCCAGTTCCGATTGTCCTGGCAACAATACGTTGTATTTTTCGGTTCCTGGTGGTCTTGCTAATGGCTCAAACTATCTGGGATGGAGTTGTTAGAGGTTGTGTGCATAGGAAAATCGCTCAGCTAGCCTGTCAGTGTTTATCGTAAGCGGTCATGAAGGGCAATAGGGTGGTCATTACCTGCATCCCCTGTAGAGGTGCTCTTTGCCAGTTCCCGATTGTGATAGAGTCGGAACGAGTGCCGAGGCATTGAGCCCAAGAACCAATGATACGGGCAGTCTGTGACTCACGGCATTAATTGGCCGGGGCAGCCAGGATATGGTGTTTTTGGAAAAATTTTCAATGCGTTTTCACACTTGCGTAATCTCCTTAATATACAAGGTGAAACTTATTTATATGTCATCAATATAAAATAATTGCTGTGAATACCCAAACGTCGAAGCATATTCTCATCCATACCCTTGACTTTGCCCATTTTTGTATGTTAGTATTTCAGTGAATACTGAAATGTTGAAATGACCTGGCTATCCTGCCTCGTGCAAGAAGCAATCAGGGCTGTTCTATAAGGAAGTAGGTCAAGAGGATGGATACACATATCACTGAGTCGGACGCTCAGCCATCATCTGCTGCGCGGACTACTACTGTCCAGTGGACAGGCATTGTTCTTTATATCGTTATTGCTTTTGCCCTCAGTTGGGCACTCTGGCTCGGCCTTGGTGCGCTCGGCGTTCCATTTACGATTAGAGTTACTATTGGCATGTTTGGCCCCGCGCTCTCGGCTGTTATCGTGCGCTTGCTGCGACACGAGGGTTTTGCCGATGCTGGCTTGCGCCTGGGTGTGCGTGGACAGCGCGGCACGTGGCGCATCTATCTGGCGGCGTATCTGCTGCCGCCACTGTTGATCGCAGCAAGCATTGCTCTGGTCCTGCTCGTCGGCTATCAGCACTGGGCATTGAACGCGAACATGCATGCATTGATAAGCGCGAGTCTCAAGACGATCCCGGCAGGTTTTACAGTTAATCAACTGATTCTCATCTCGTTGATCTCGCAAACTGTCCTGGCCTTCACGCTCGGTATTCCCTTTAATATGATCTTCACGTTTGGCGAAGAGTTTGGCTGGCGTGGCTATCTGTTGCCGCGACTGGCTCCGCTGGGTGGCCTTCCCGCCGCTATTATCACGGGCGTGATCTGGGGCCTCTGGCACGCGCCTCTGATTATCCTGAACGGCTACAACTATCCCGGTCATCCCTGGCTTGGCGTGTTGATGATGGTGGTTTTTACGACTGCTCTCAGTTGTGTGTTTGCCTGGTTGCGCTTCCGCTCTGGTAGCGTCTGGCCTTCTACGCTGGCCCATGCCGCTATCAACGCGCAAGGTGGCTTTGGCGCACTGGCCCTGACACATGCAGACTCGTTGTTCTCGGCTCCTATCGGATTGCTCGGCCTGCTCCCGATGATTGCCTTTGTCGTCTGGCTGGCACTGACTGGACGCCTTTCGGCTCAACCGAAAATTGTTGATGCTAGTCAAAAGTAGCAAAAGGAAAGCATAGATCATGTACGCGATTGAAACACAAGCTCTTACGCGCACGTTTGGGACACGTACCGCTGTTGAGCAACTGACGCTGAACATTCCAGAAAAGAGCGTGTTTGGTTTTCTGGGACCAAACGGCGCGGGTAAGACCACCACTGTGCGTATGTTGAGCGCGTTGATTGCGCCCACGAGCGGAGAGGCGCGTGTCGCTGGCTACATGTTGGGACACGATGATACACAAATTCGCCAAAATGTTGGTATTCTCACCGAGACGCCCGGTCTTTATGATCGGCTAAGCGCGCAAGAAAATTTGACCTTCTTCGCGCAATTATATGGGCTTTCACCGCAAAAATCTGCGCAACAGGCAGAACGCTACTTGCGCACGCTGGCACTGTGGGAGCGGCGCAACGAGCGCGTGGGCGGTTTCTCGAAAGGGATGCGCCAGAAACTGGCGATTGCGCGTGCGTTATTACACGAGCCGAAGATCATTTTTCTAGATGAACCGACTTCGGGGTTGGACCCGGAGGCGGCGCGTACCGTGCGTGATTTTATCAAAGAGTTGCGCTCCGAGGGGCGGACCATTTTTCTAACGACGCATAATCTACCCGAAGCAGATGAACTGTGTGATCTGATTGGGGTATTCCGCACGCACTTAGTGCGAGTTGATACGCCAATGAACCTGCGCACGGGACTCTTTGGGCGCGGCACACAGGTGCGCGTTGTTGGTGAGGCCGAGGCCTGGTTGGCAAGCCTCAAAGCTCTCTCCTTTGTGCGCGATGTCACAGCGCATGGTGATCTGCTTTCCATCGCGATAGATGAGCCAGACGAGCAGAATCCTACTGTTGTGCGTGTTCTCGTGCAGGCTGGGGCACAGATACGCTCTGTCGAGCCGATTGTGCATTCCCTGGAAGAAGTGTACATGGAGTTAGTTGAAGAGCAGAAGCCAGGTACAGCGGTTCCTGTTGGCAATGCATAGGTGAACGGGAGTTATGAAGATGAATGTTATCCGCGTGATTCTACACAAAGAATGGACGGAGATCAGGCAACAGCGCGGTTTAATGCTGGGTATTATTCTGCCAACGCTGCTGTTTGCCCTGTTACCAGCAGTGCTGATGTATGTAGCACGCCTGGGAGGGCATGTCAACCTTGGCAGTGTAACGCCCTCTGATTTGAGCAAAATTTTAGGTGTTGCCGGTCTGACGCAGGCCGAGACGCTTCAAGCAATGCTTGGCAAACAGTTTTCTGTGCTCTACCTCATCCTGCCGATTATCCTGCCAAGCGTGATTGCCGCTTATAGTATCGTCGGTGAGAAAACGAGTCATACACTGGAACCATTGCTGGCAACACCTGTGCACGTCTGGGAATTGCTGATAGGTAAGAGTCTGATCGCGCTTTTGCCCTCGCTGATAGCAACATGGCTGTGTGGTATGATTTTTATTATCACAACAGCCCTGTTCGCTCTGAGTGGACAAGTGTTTTGGCTAGTTGTTAGTCCAGCATGGTTGGTAGTGTTTCTGCTTTGGACGCCAATGCTGGCTCTGATTGCGATTGCCGTGATGGTTGCCATCTCGTCGCGTGTCAACGATCCACGCACGGCTCAGCAAGTCTCAGCGTGGGCCGTCATTCCTTTCCTGGCCCTCTTTTATGGGCAATTGTTTGGCTTGATCGTACTTGGACTGACTTTTGCCCTTGCCGTCTTTGTCGTGTTGGTTGCACTGACTGCGCTGACCTTCTGGATTGCAGCACGCTTATTCCAACGCGAAGTGATTTTAACAAGCTGGAAATAGAGGGTGTGATTATGCGCAGAGGCGACCCTCGGGCTGCCTCTGCAAAAATTGTTTTAGGAGCAGGAAGAGCGTATACTATGGAAGGATAGTTGGGGTGTGTTATGCAAGAAGCCTATAAAGCAATCGCTGATCCCACGCGCAGGCGCATTTTGAAATACCTGCGTGGCGGGGAACGAACCGCTGGCGAACTGGCGGAATACGCTGGTATTGGACGAACAGCCCTTTCGCACCATCTCACGGTGCTCAAACTGGCTGACCTCGTGCGCGTAGAGCGGCGCGGTCAGTACCAAATCTATTCGCTCAATACGACTGTCTTTCAAGATCTGCTGACCGAGTTAATGGGCTGGCTCGGCGGTATGGATGGCGTTCCTAGTGAGCTTGATGGCACGGAGCAGGAGCGAGTAGATGATAGCGAAGCATAATCTCTTTTTTTCTCTAGATGTTGTTCTTCTATCTTATGGAGGACGCTGTGGACTCTCAAAATAGTCCGATGGATCATTCGTCACCATCGCCATATCGCACGATTACGATTATTGCCATGCTTATCATCGGCGCACAGATATTACTCTCTCTCCTCTCCTATCCCTTTTTGCCCGCTGTTGTGCCAACGCACTGGAATATTAATGGACAGGCTAATAGTTATGCCCCCAAATGGCTCAATGCGGTGCTCTTTCCACTGATAAGCCTTGCCATTTTTGGACTACTCCGTTTCTTGCTCGCGCTTGGTCCAAACCTCAATCTTAATAGTGAGGGCAAGCGTGCCAATCTGCAAATTGTAAATATCATTATCGTCTGGCTGCTCTTATTCTTCCTGGTCATACATGCTGTTGTGACAACTATCTCATTTGGCGTGCCAGTGGACATCACTTTTGTGATGAATATATCGCTTGCTGTATTAATGATCTTGCTTGGTAATTATCTGGGTAAACTGCGACGCAATTTCTGGGCAGGTATCCGCACACCCTGGACACTTGCCAGTGAAACAGTCTGGGAGCGCACACATCGTCTTGGCGGCTGGCTCTTTGTCGCGGCGGGTCTCTTTGCTTTAGTGACGAGTTTTGTGCCCGTTTTGCGCTTTTGGGGAAGCGTGGGAGCACTGTCGCTGGTCGCTGTGGTGCTCGTTATCTACTCGTATATTGTGTATCAGCGTTTGGAGACAAACGACAGAGAGTCGCTCTCGCCCCCCTTCGACCAAAATTAACACATGTGCGCGGACGCGATTCAGGAGTTTAACAAAATAAATTGGTAAAACCGTAGGGACAAGATTTATCCTGTCCAGCGGCGATTTATCGCCAGTGTAGGCAAAACGCAATTGTTTGTGTGGGGACATTTTACAGGCGTGACTGGTGATAAATCGCCGTTGGACAAGATAAATCTTGTCCCTACGGTTTTTATGTTATTTCGGGTGTGACGAGACTATCTTCCTATTTTAATTTGTTACATATCAATAATCATGTCTCTATGAAAATCGACGGCCTGTTTATTTTTTACGAAAAATATTGTATATTAGTACTGATCAATTCAGATATTCGGTATAAGTGAGAGGTTTATGGATAAAGAAGTATATAAATATGATCGCCATTCTGCACGACTAAAATGTTATGACTATAGTACACCTGGCATGTATTTTGTCACAATTTGTATTCATAATAAAAACAATTTGTTCGGTAGCGTTCTCAATGATTGTATGATCTTAAATACCAATGGGAAAATTGCTCAAGAAAGTTGGGAGAGTTTACCAGGACGTTTTGCGGGTCTTCGGCTCGATAGTTATGTCATTATGCCTAACCATTTTCATGGGATTGTAGTCATGACAGCACCAGAGGGTAAAAATAGATGTGACTATACGCTTGGACAAGCTATCGGAGCATTTAAAGCTCTCACCTCTTATCATATCCATATTTCGGGAACAAAAAGCTTTCATTGGCAACAAAGGTATTGGGATTCAGTCATTAGAGATGAACAACATCTTTTCAATATTCGCCAATACATTTTGAATAATCCAACCCGTTGGGCTCTTGATAAACTCTATCAACCCTTATCTTGCGATTAAATACGCAAAACCTTCATGCCTATAGAACGAGGAGACGGTGTTGCTGTGCTCGGAATGCCCGTAGAAACCGACTTATCGTTTTAAAAAACTATTCTGTTAATCCCGTAGGGACAAGATTTATCCTGTCCAGCAGCGATTTATCGCGAGTCACACCTGTGAAATGTCCTCGCGCAAACACTTCCATTTTGCCTGGACTGGCGATAAATCGCCGCTGGACAGGATAAATCTTGTCCCTACGTTTATTCCCATATTCTTTTGTTCATGTCCCTACGTCATTCCTCGGCTTGTGGGCGTGCTGCTTCGCTTTCGGCGAGGCGGCGTGCGAGTTGGGCGCGGCGACGCTCCTCGGCTTTGCGCACAGCTTCCGGGTCAACATTGAGGATGTTCATCATCGTCTCGACGCCGCGACTGAGAATCTCGGGAATGGCATCTGTGGCGCGTGCCTCTCCTGTCTCTAATAGAATGCGCTCGTCGCCTGGGGGAATGCCTAACACATACTGGATTGTGTCCATCCGACTGTTGCTGGGACGCCCGATGCCGACGCGCAGACGCGGAAACTGGTTGGTATGCACATGTTGAATGATATTAGAAACACCGTTATGACCTGCCGCACTGCCGCTATTGCGCAACCGCAGTTGTCCAACGGGCAGATCCAGATCGTCATAGACAACCAGGAGATCGGTGGGTTGGAGTTTGTACCAGCGCATCAGTTCACCAACCGATTCGCCGCTTTTATTCATATAGGTAATCGGCTTGACCAACACCACTTTTTCAGTCTCCAGTGTCCCACTGGCGAGAATTGCGCGGCTCTTGCGCTCATTCCAGGCCCAGCCCTGCTTTCTTGCGAGTAGATCAACAACGCGAAACCCAACGTTATGGCGGGTGTGCTCATATTCCGCGCCTGGATTGCCCAGGCCAATAACCAGTTTCATGCTCTCTTTTTTTAGCGACCATAGGCCAGACGTGTTGCCAAATAGGTCGGCAGGCCCGCCTTGATGATCTTCTCCTGTGTCTTTTCAAATGCATAGGGAACGCGATAAAACGTAAACCCTTTTTCAGTATCATAAATCATAAAGGCCGCGCGCGCATCGCCATCGCGTGGCTGACCGACACCGCCGGGATTGATAATGGCGCGATAATTATCAGGTGTCTGCCAATTGCCAAGCGGCGGCTCGAGCATTTCATTTGTCACCTGTACCATACTCTGACTTAACCCTAGTAGTGTCAGTAATTCCTCAATTTCCTGATTGATGCGTTCTTCTGCGCTTGCGATGGTGCCTTCTGATGGCTCTTCAATGGCTTGTTCCCCATCTTCCTCTGCCGGTGCCGCTTCTGTTATTTCGGCTGGTGTGCCCATGCCTGGACTGGACACATCACTAGCGTCATGCTGGTCGCTCGTAGTGGAAGAGAGATGCACTGGTTCAACCTCTGCCGTTGTTTGGGCCGCTGTGTTGGTGAGGCGAATTGCAACCATTTCCGCTGTTTCTTCATCCATATCATCGTCGTGTTCTTGCGTATCATCCTGCGCGCTGTCGTCAAAAAAGAGCGGTGAAGTCGGCGTATTGTGTGCATCACTATTGAGTGGGTGCGTCGGCTCGTTTGTAATATCGCGCTGCTGGAAAATGATCGGGACATGGGTATGTCCCACCAGGCAATAGCGGGTAGAGAAGTATTGAAAACTGCGCTCAGCCAGAACCTCGGATGTCAAATACTCCCAGAGTGGTCCATAGGGGCTACCATGAACCAGTGTGCATTCCCCCTTTTCTATCTGTTCTGGCAGATTTTTAAGGAAGTCGCGGTTCTCCTCGCTCAATTGCGCAGCGGTCCATTCGGCGGAGACACGCGCGGCAGAACTAAAATCTTCCAGGTCTATCTTGCCTACTGCTGCCCAGTCATGATTGCCTGCAATAATCACATTGGTACGTTTCCGCAATGTTGCAATACATTCATTGGGATTAGGGCCATAGCCGACCAGATCGCCCAGGAACCATATTTCATCAATCGGCTCGGTCTGGGCCAGCATGTCAATTTTTGCTAGCACCGCTTCCAAAGCCTCTAAATTTGCATGAACATCGGTAAAAACAGCATAGCGCATCGTTGCATACTCTATTCAAAAAACTGTATGGCACTGATTAAGTGACAGTATTGTATCATGTTTGGCTAATCCTTACCAGTACCTTTTCGCCTTTTCCCATGCGATACCCGGCTTTTTCCACGTCATCGCGTTCATTTTGATGTAATTGACAGATGGCTATGCGCTATCTCTTTTTTCTCCGTATACATATACATACAGGTACAAAAAATATATGCGAAAATGGCTAAAAACACATTATACCCGCCGTGCTCTTTTAAAACATCTTGGCATTGCGGCAGGGATGAGTGTCACAATTGGCACAGGGTTGACGGCGGCGACAAAGGCTATGGCATCTCTTTGGGATGATGCGACGCCTCCCATCGACCACATCCTTATTGCTTGCCAGGAGAATCGCACCTTTGACGCTTATTTTGGTGCCTATCCAGGCGCGGGACAGTTTGGCATCCCTGTTGACTATACGTTGCCAGACGGAAATGGTGGGAGCGTGCAACCGTATCATTTTCCCTTCTCGATGTCGCCCAATATCCCGCATTCCTGGCAAGATATTCACAAGGAATGGAATGGCGGCTCAATGGATGGTTTTTATACCAATGACGGCTGGCATGCACTTGGTTACTATGCTTCCTCGGATTTACCATACTACTATGCGCTGGCTGATCATTTTACCTTGTGTGGCAACTATTTTTGCTCCCTGCTTGGGCCGTCTACACCTAATCGTATTGCGCTTTGGAGCGGAACATCTGGCGGCAAAACTACCAATGCCATCGAGCGTGGGAGCCTGGACTGGCCGACAATTGTTGATGTGCTCGATGATTATGGCATTAGCTGGAAATGCTATAATCTAGGCGTCGGCACGGGAAGCCTCTTTGAAGATTTCAATGCTCTGGTCTATTTCAAAAATTGGTATCGTGATCGTCGCCTCTTTTATAGTGAACAGGACTATTATACTGATCTTCACACGGGGCAACTGCCGCAGGTGGCGTTCCTGATTACCGAGTCTCTTATCAGTGAGCATCCCCCTGCCGATATACAATTAGGGCAGCACACAATCGCGCGCGTGATAAGTGCCCTTATCCAATCGCGTTTGTGGTCGCGGTCGGCCCTCTTTCTCACCTATGATGAGGGAGGGGGCTACTTTGACCATGTGCCACCCCCGCAACTTGATGCCTACGGGTTGGGATTCCGTGTACCGACCCTGGTGGTTTCGCCTTGGGCCAGACGTGGCTATGTTTCTGGTCAGTTGTATGAGCATAGTTCTATCCTCAAGTTTATTGAGCGACGTTTCAATCTGCCCAGTTTAGCCCAGGTCAACCCGCAATTTGATATGGCGACGCCCGTTGAGGGCAACGAGGCCGCCTGGAATGGTGTTGGCCCCGCTGCTTCGCCCCGCGATGGGCTGGCGCAACTAGGCGACTTCTATGAAGCGTTTGATTTCACGCAGGACCCAAACTATATACCGTCGCTGCCCGTGTGGTGGTGGTAGTTTCACCATCGCTTATGCCGCTGGCGGGACTGGCGGCATAAGGGGAAGCGCGAAGCCCCAATTGAGTAGTGCGGCCGCATCTTGAAAACGCCCCGGTTCTGTCGGTGAGTCGAGGACAACCCCAACGAGATTTTGGTTTGAACGGGTGGCGGCAAAGACCAGACAATACCCTGCTTGTGGTGTAAAGCCTGTTTTAATGCCTGTTGCCCCCTGATATGTGTCTAGGAGTTGGTTGATATTCGTCCAGGTATAGCTATGATGATTAATCGTTGGTGGCACTTTATATACTTTTGTCTGCACGATCTGCGCGAAAAGTGGGATAGACATCGCGTAACGCGCCAGGCGCACCAGATCAGCGGCCGTGCTATGGTGATCCGCAATTGGCTCACCACTCGCAACGTAGTTCAGTCCATCGGGATTGAGATAATGCGTTTGGAAGAGGTGCAGGTGGTAGGCGAAGAGATTCATGCGCTGCACAAAACTGGGGACACCACCTAGCGCGTCGGCGATAGCGATTGCCGCGTCATCGCCCGAAGGTAGCATCAGACCATAAAGCAAGTCTTTGAGCGGCATGCGGTCACCGACGACAAGGCCCGCGCTACTGCCATCGTGCAACCAGACCTCGTTATAGGCATCCTGCTGAATTGGGACAAGCTGATCAAGGTTGCCTGTTTGAATAGCGATCAAGGCGGTCATGATCTTAGTCGTACTCGCCATCTGTACGGGAACCTCGCCGTTTTCATCGACCAGCACGTTGCCTGTATTGGCATCCATCAGATAGGCGATTTTTGATTGCACGGGTGGCGGCGTTCCCTGAATGGTCAGTATGGGTGAGGGAGAGGGAATGGGTGTTGGCGTAAATACCACTGGTGACGGCGATGGTGTGGCTTTTACGGCTCCCATCGCGTGCAGCAATTGCGTCCCATAAGGCGTGAACGCTAATACGGGCGTTATCAACAAAATACAGAGGGCAATGAATAGAAGTGCGGTTGCGAGAACGCGGCGGCGCATAACGCATTATCTCCCTTGGGTAGGCGTAGAGGGAACAGGGCGACCGCGAGGGTCGCCCCTACAATGATGACGGGGAATACGTGCATCGTATCATTGTAGGGGCGAGGCTTGCTCTCGCCCTGCTCTTCCACGGGGTTACAGGCTGGGCCAGCGGGTATGGTAGTCAGTAGTTTGTTCAAAGGCATGAGCCACGCGCAGAATATTCTCTTCCGCGAAGGCGTTGCCGAGCAATTGGAAGCCAATCGGTAGGCCATTGCTGAAACCACCGGGGATAGAGACGCCGCAGATGCCTGCCAGGTTTGCCGGAATGGTAAACACGTCTTGCAGGTACATCTGATAGGGATCAGATATCTCGCCCAGTTTGAACGCAACGGTTGGTGAAGCCGGGCTAGCCAACACGTCAAATTTCTCAAAAGCCTGCTCGAAATCCTGGCGAATGAGTGAGCGCACTTTCTCGGCGCGTTTGTAGTAGGCATCGTAGTAGCCTGCTGAGAGGGCATACGTGCCGAGCATGATACGACGTTTGACCTCGGCTCCGAAACCGTATTGCCGTGTTTTCTCCATTGCCTCCCACATATCGTCGGTATCGTGGTAGGAGTAGCCGTATTTGACGCCATCGTAGCGTGCCAGATTCGCGCTGGCCTCAGCGGGAGCGATAATGTAGTAGGCAGCGACACCATAGCGTGTATGTGGCAGTGAAACCGGCTCAACCTGTGCTCCCATCTCGCGCAGGAGTTCGATATTGGCGCGTGCGGATGCGACCACATCTGGCTGTGTGCCTTCTACCCAGTATTCTTCAGGCACACCGATACGCATGCCTTTAATGCTGCCTGTGAGTACGCTGCTATAATCAGGAACGGATAATGGCGAGCAGGTTGCATCGCGTGCGTCAGGTCCTGCGATAGCTTGTAACAGCAGTGCGGCGTCGCGTGCATCACGTGCAAAGGGGCCAATCTGGTCCAGCGAAGAGGCGAACGCGACCAGACCGAAACGCGAGACGCGCCCGTAGGTCGGTTTTAGACCAACGACGTTACATAGTGCACCGGGTTGGCGAATAGAGCCGCCCGTGTCGCTGCCATATGCGCCCATTGCCATGCCCGCTGCCACTGCTGCTGCTGAGCCACCACTACTACCACCAGGAGCGCGTTCCAGGTCCCAGGGATTATGTGTGTTAAAGAAGGCCGAGTGTTCGGTCGATGATCCCATCGCGAACTCGTCCATATTGGTCTTGCCGACCATCACGATGCCTGCCGCGTTAAGCCGTTCCATCACGGTTGCGTCGTAGGGCGGTCGGAAGTTTTCTAGCATGCGCGAACCGCACGTCGTCGGAATGTCCTTTGTGCAAATGACATCTTTAATCGCGAGCGGGATACCAGTCAGCGGCGAGATCGTGTCGCTATTGGCAATGCGGCGGTCGGCTGCGCGTGCCTGTTCGAGCGCGAGATCATCCGTGATCAGCGTAAATGCTTTGACCTTATCCTCGACGGCGCGAATACGCTCAAGATGCGCCTGCGTTAGCTCGACCGAGGAAATTTTGCGCTGGCGGAGAAGTTCTCCCGCCTCGTGGATCGTTAGTTGGTATAATTCTGTCATAATCAGCTATTCTCCTTCCAACACCGCGTTGACCTTGAGGCAGTTCTCTTCCTGGTCGGGGGCGTTTGCCAGCAAGACCTCTGGCGCGTAGGAAGGCTGTGGCTCGTCCACACGCATAATATTGGTAAGGCGCGAGGCGTGTGCGGTCGGAGACACGCCACTGACGTCGGCCTCTTGTAAGATAGCGATATTCTGAAGGATCACGGAAAGCTGATTCTGGAATATTTCAATATCTGCTTCGCTTAAACCGAGCCGGGCAAGTTTGGCTACGTTCTTTACTGTCTCTCGATCAATCATATTCTTCCTCAATAGAAACGTACCGCGTTTAAGGTACACGTATGGCTTACCAGCGGACATGGAATCCACTTATATAGGTGCTTGCTTCTCGCCACGTGGCCCGCACTTCATCAACCTGGGCCGCTGACGGACCCTGCCAGAGGAGGGCGAGGAGACGTTCGAGTGCCGGACGCGCTCCCTGGGCCAGTACTTCTACATCACCGCTCTCATCATTGCGTGCATACCCGCGTAATCCCAGCGTAAGGGCTTTCTGAACGACAAAATAGCGAAAGCCGACGCCCTGGACGCGCCCACGCACCTGCGCGTGGAGTTCTTCGATGCCTGTGCTATATTGTTCCTGCTGGTTCATGCTATGCTGGCTCATGGCCCCTATGATAACACAGATAGCGCGTTGAGCATAGCCCTTTGACGGCTTTTCTGCTGATCTGCTGATTTAAGACAACACGTGTGCATGTTTGCACGTGTGTTAAAATGTGTAAATTTTTAAGCAACTTTCCGCCAAGGTGGGTATAATTAAGACTATTGTACGTGAGCGTAACAAAAATAGAGCGAACGGCGTATGTATAGATACATGTGTAATGTGTATTTTCGCAAAAATGTCAGCAATCACTCGAATATTGGGTGCTTTTGTGGTAAGATGGTACACTAAGCACTGATGCAAACTGCCATTAAAATGGATGGAAACCTCAATTATACCTCGTTGAGGAGAGAGACTTATGCAGTCAATACAGGACCTGGCGACCGCTGTACAACGTGTGGTAGCCAACGTTGAACGGGTCATTGTAGGCAAGGCAGACTCTGTTGCCTTTAGTCTAATTGCTGTTATTTGTAGGGGGCATATTCTCATCGAAGATGTGCCGGGTGTCGGTAAAACGGTTCTCACGAAGGCTATTGCGCGTTCCATTGGATGTACCTTTAAACGTATTCAGTTCACGCCGGACCTCTTGCCAAGCGATGTGACAGGCGTCTCCATTTATAATCAGAAAACTGGCAATTTTGAGTATCGGCCCGGCCCCATTATGGCGCAGATCGTCCTGGCCGACGAGATTAACCGCGCAACCCCTAAAACTCAATCGGCTCTTTTAGAAGCGATGGAAGAGAATCAGTTAACGATTGATGGCGTGACCTATAGCTTACCGGAGCCATTCATGGTGATGGCGACGCAAAATCCTATCGAATATGAAGGAACCTTCCCGCTGCCAGAAGCGCAACTCGACCGCTTCATGATGAACATTAGCCTGGGCTATCCCAAACCGGCCGATGAGATGAACATTCTGGATACGCATCAACATCATCATCCACTCGAAGACCTGGCTCAGATTATGACCGCCGAGGAATTGACGCTCATTCAAACCCAGGTGCGTGCTATTCATGTTGATCCCTCGATTCGCGAGTATATTGTAGCGATTGCCAACGCGACACGCAATCATACTAATATCTACCTGGGAGCCAGTCCACGTGGTTCGCTGGCCCTCTTTCGCGGCGTGCAAGCATTGGCTGCCATGCGGGGACGTGGCTATGTTATCCCCGACGATGTCAAACTGCTAGCGAAACCCGTGCTGGCCCATCGTATCATCGTGACGCCTGCCGCTCGTGTGCGTGCCATCACATCGACCGCGCTGCTTGATGAAATCTTGCAGAGCGTTCCCGTGCCCAATGCATGGGTAGGTGGCGGAAAAGGACGCTAAGTTATGCGACCCTGGCAAGCTATACTGCTCATTCTTGTTCTGGGCTTTTTTGCTGTCAGTAGTGGCTGGAAAGTTCTCTACTGGTTAACATATATCCTGCTCTTGCTGTTTGTTCTCTCGTGGCTGTGGGCGCGTTACAGCTTGCGCAAACTGGTATTTCATCGTAATGTACCAAGTGAGCGTATTCAAGTTGGGGAGGTTTTCGAGGAACGCTTGATGCTGGATAATGTCAGTATCCTGCCCAAACTGTGGGTCCAGATCGCCGACGGTTCAACACTGCCCAATCATCGCGCTGGCTATGTCGCCAGTATGGGCGGACGCAAACGCGCGATGTGGAAGGCGCGTACCGTGTGCAGACGACGTGGACATTTTCAGCTTGGCCCAGTAAGCGCGACGAGCGGCGACCCTTTTGGGCTGTTTCGCCAGCGTTTCACCTTGACGAAGGAGCGCGATATCCTGGTTTTGCCGCGCGTGCTGCCAATTACGCGCTTTGCCCTCTTTACGGGCGGATTACCTGGGCGTGGGCGTAGCTCACGTCGTGCGCTGCAAACAACGACGAATGCCACCACCATTCGTGAATACATTCCTGGTGATGCACTGAGCCGCATCCATTGGCGTTCAAGTGCCCATTCTAATAAATTGATGGTGAAAGAGTTTGATCTAGACCCCGCTGTAGATGCATGGATTGTGCTAGATTTGCAAGAAGCAGTCCAGGCGGGTGAGGGTGAACATTCAACAGAAGAGTATGGCGTGACCGTTGCCGCTACTATCGCGGTCTATCTGTTGCGGCAAGACCTCTCTGTAGGGATGATTGTGAGTGGGGAGCATCGCGAGTTTCTCTCCCTTGATCGCGGAGATCGACAGGTAGAGCGTGTATTGGAGTCGCTCGCGGTAGTATCGGCTGGTCCTGGTACAGACCTGAAAGAGGCGTTGGCTCTGGATGCCCTCCACTTTGGACGCAATACGGTTGCGATTGTGATTACGCCCTCGGCTTCACGTGATTGGCATGATGGCGTGCGCCATTTGCAGCGGCGCGGTGTCCAGGTTGCTGTCGTTGGTCTTAATGCAAATACATTTACTAATAGTCCACAGGATGAGGATACCTTGGCTCTCTTAGAAGGGGCTGGCGTACCCGTGTTGCGTATTGCTAAAGGCGACTCTCTGACAGAAGTATTAGAAAGTGGCCCCGATGTTCGTTATGCACAACGGAGGTAAGGCTCATGCGCGATGCTACAGTTGAAAGATTATCAAAACTTATCTCTGAGCCACCTGCACCAGATAATAAAACGCGCTCGAATGGACACCACGAGCCACGTAAACCAGTAATAACCCTCTCTTGGGGTATAGAGGAGGGCTGGTTCTCACTCGTTTTGTTGGCGACAGTCGTCTATAGTACGATCTGGAGTATCCAGGCTGTTGGTTGGGTAAATCATCTCAACATCTTGACCCTTACAACGGCCATCGGGCTTGTCATAGGGGTGGTGACTGCCAAACAACGGCGTTTTCCTGCCTGGGCGGTTCATCTGTGCGCAATTGTCTTCGCTATTCTGCTCGCATTCTGGCAGACAGCGGGAGCTTTTTACGCGGGAAGTACGAGCACGTTTTTATATACTATCCAGCATTGGTTTGCCTCTGTCCTTGCTGGCAGTTCTGGTGAAGATGATTCCATCTTTCTTTTCTTCATCACCGCGCTGGGTTTCGTGCTTGCCTATGCCAGTGCATGGCTACTTTATCGTGTCCGTAATCCCTGGCTGTTGATTGTTGCCAACGCGGTTGTGTTGCTGATTAACCTGAGTAATGTAGATAGCGGCTTTATTATCTTTCTCGCCGTGTTTTTGATTGCCTCTCTCCTCCTCCTCTTGCGTTTCAACCTGCACGAATCCATTCGTCGCTGGCGAAGGCAGGGGTTACGCTATGCCGATGATATTGGTTGGGATGTGATGCAGGCGGGCACGTTGATCTCAATCGGCATTCTGATCTTCTCCTGGCTGTTACCCTGGGGCTATATTAACCCTGCCGCCGCGCAGATTTGGACCCTCAATGCCAATCCCATCGTACAGTTAGAAAATACCTGGAACCGTGCTATCGCGATCAGTGGCGGCGCGAATCCCGCCAATCATGGCAACTTCCGCGATACGCTTGTTTTGAGTGGAAATCCAAACCTGAATCATGATGTTGTAATGACTGTCAAGAGCGACGATGTGACGCAATATCTTGAGTCTTTGAGCTACGATACCTACCAGGGTGTTGCTGGCTGGACCAACCAGCCTGTAACCAATAATACGATTAAAGCGAACCAATACTTTATTAATGGACCCGCGCTCTCTCATACCGTGAAGCAAAACATAACGATTGTCAGCCCGCCAGGGGAGCAGAAAACATATCTGTTGGGTGCGTCCACGATAGATTCGGCCAACGTTGGGACAGATGTGCTGACTAACTCGCAAAGTGGCGATGTGGTGGCATGGTTGAAACAGACGGGCAACCTGACGGCTGGCATGCAATATTCGGTCGTTTCGCTGGTCTCATCGGCTGATGAACAAACGCTACGCACAGTGCCAATGCCATCTGCTGCCCCAAGTTATCCGCCTGACTATCCTGGAACGATTTCACCGACCGTCTACGATCCGAATATCGTGCAGGCGAATCTACAACTCCCCAAAAATCTTGATCCCAATGTTGCGGCATTGGCTAAACACATTACCGCCAACGCGCACACGATGTATGATAAGGCGGCCGCTCTTGAGGACTACCTGCGCACGCATTACACCTATAGCGTGGATATTCAGTTGCCCCCAGGCGAAGAAGGGGTCTCCTGGTTCTTGTTCCGTAGCGGCAACAAAGGCTATTGTAACTACTTCGCAAGCGCGATGGCGGTCATGGCTCGCACGTTAGGCATTCCGGCCCGTGTCGCCGTTGGCTATACCAATGGCACATATGACGCGAAAAATCATCTGCAGGTCATTCGTGGCACTGATGCTCATGCCTGGACCCAGATCTACTTCGCGGGATATGGTTGGATTAACTTTGAGCCATCGGCAAGTTTCTCACAGTTCGCGCGTCCCTTACCCAATCAATTTGTTTCTAGCACGCTTGGCGGGAGCGTAGGTGGTTCAAGTATCGCCGCTCTCTCAGGTCTTCAAGGACGGCGTAACGGCAAACAAGACGCAGCAAGCAATGGCGGAACATCTGATACTGGCACAACAACATCCTCCGATACGCTCGGCCAACAAGTCGGCGTGACGCTGGGAGGTCTAGTTCTGCTCGTGCTGTTTGGCAGTATCCTCTTTGGTCTGTGGTGGAGTCGTCTCTTCCGCCGTTACAATCTGGTCACACAAATGTATGGACGCATTTGTCTGCTTGCACGCTGGGCTGGCGTTGAGTTGCGCACCTCGCAGACGCCCTATGAATACATTCACGGCTTAAGCAATATGACACCCGAATATGCTCCTGTGCTGGAACGCTTCGGCGATATCTATGTGCGTGAGCGATGGGCAGACCCAATGAGTGCCGAGCATCCTTCGAGTTCTGGCGAGGTACGCGAATTGCCGGACATTTGGAAGCAATTGCAGCCACGTCTCTTTGTGTATGTCTTGCGCCATCCATACTTCCTGCGCTGGCTCCCTGAGCGCATCAGCCGCATGTTCGTCGCGATTATTAAAAAACGACGGGCACACAAGTTGCTTGAAGAAGATGAACTATAGTCATTATCGCTTGACCAAAGGGCTGAACTTGCGTAAACTATACCATGCAGTCTGCATACTACTCAACTGGGTGGTATTCTGGCGGATTGCATGGCTATGGTTATACACGAGGAGGTTCCAATGCCTATTGAAGAGGCGATGGAGAGTGAACAGGGGCTTGTCGCGCTTTCCAATCAACGACGCAATGTCGAAATCCCCAATGCGGCTCCAGTGCGTTTGCATACCGATGATTTGGCGCGCCATGTTGCTACCGCTCCTAACGGAAAGCGCTATGTTGTCGCTTCCTACATTGATGCCGTAATGGGTTCTCCATGTAGAACAACAGTTTTTCCCCAGCAAGGCGGCTATTTAACACTAGTACGCCTGCCAATCTGCTCGTTTAGCTCTCAGACCCTTGATGCGGCGATTCTGCAACATCAAAAGGTGATACAAGCTATTCAAAATGGTCGGCTAGAGGAACTGGCACAGTCCAAAAAAACTATATAACGATCTGTCGTTGTCTCTTTGAATGGGGTTTTTGCGACTTTCAAGATTTTGCAGGCCCCTTGACAGACTATTCGTTTATCTCGTATACTCAGTACTGTAAGGTTGTACATGTGCAACCAACGTAGCCGTGTCTCAAGATGAGCAATAGAAAGAAAAAAGTTCTCTGAGATACACCGCTTAATTACCACATCTTGTGAAAGGAGATGGCGAGCATGGAAAATTGCATCGGACAGCAAATCTGTCAGAGCTGTGTGCTTGATTACACGCTCATCAGCGGCCGTGCCATGCCATCTGGACTCCTGACCCTCATCAGCTCTATCCGCTACAAAGGGCGCATTGCGCCTTTCGCTGGCGAGGCCCAGGGGATCAGTATGCCCACTTTCAGAGGAGGTCCACCACTCTTAGATGAGTAGGTGAAAGAAAAAAGACACCCTCGACCGTGGGCACTGGCAAGCAAGAAATCCAGTTCCCACGGTTTTTTGTCGCTGTTTTTCCCGCTCGTTTTCAACGACTACTACGGCGATAGCTGATGTGTAACTGATAACCAGCCTTATTTATAGAAATAAGGCTCCATGTCGCAACATCTGCATTTTTAATGTAATTTCGTATGGGAGAACACTTGTGAAAGATTGAGTAGAGAGGCAGGACGTGATAATCGTCTTTTAAAAAATAATGCGAACAGGTCATACGATGGTGTAGGGGCGTGATGTATCATGCCCTGCCCCGCCTGGGGAGCCATGTGAGAGGCCATACGAACGGGGACGAGGGCGTGATCAATCACGCCCTTACGCAACCTGCGTGGTATGCGGATTATTTTGTTGAATACGATCATCACGCCCTGCTCCCAGGCACAAAAGGTGCGCAATGACATTTGACAGCGCAGTAGCCGCTTTTCTCTGCGACAGAAAGAATAGTATACGGCATCCCTGTGGAGGAAGAGCGGAAGTCGTTCCAGAATCTACTTCTGTCGTGTGCCTGTCCTATCGTACAGGTGTACATCTGTGCATATGTCTGATGTTGAGGGAGATAAAAAGCGTTACGGTGTGTGGAGAAGTTGTCGTTATAGCCAGAAGGCTCTGTTCACGCAAAAGGAGAAAACAAATTGGCTGTTCGTGATCTAACAATAGAGTCACCAGGGATGCAACAGATTACCATTGATACCTCAAAAGATGCAGTGGTGATTGAACATGTCTCGAAGATCTTCAAAAAGGAGCGTCCGTTCTTAACAAAACTATGGCCTAAAAAACAGGAGGACGCCGCCAAACGTGAGGTACGCGCCGTTGACGATATCAATCTCACGATCAAACACCGTGAGATTGTGGGTATTCTAGGGGCTAACGGTTCCGGGAAATCAACCCTGATTCGCATGCTCTCGACGTTACTCATTCCCGATACTGGTTCTGTCAGTATCTTCGGTTATGATGTCGTGCGCGATGAGCGTGTTGTGCAGCGCCTCATCAATCGTGTGAGCGTTGAAGCCTCGTTTTTCAAAAAGCTCTCGCCGATGGAGAATCTGCTTTACGCCGCCCGTCTCTACAATATGTCCTCATCGGATGCGCGTCACAAGATTGTCGAGATACTTGTCCGTTTGGGTATCAAGAAAGACCGCATTAACGCCCCGCTGGAGAATATGTCGCGTGGTATGCAGCAGAAAGTTGCTATTGCGCGTGCCTTCCTGACATCCCCCATTGTCTTGCTGCTCGATGAACCAACCACCGGACTCGACCCACGTTCCAAACTCGACGTGCAACTGTTTGTCAAAGAATTGCGCGATGTTCATGACGCGACCATCTTGATTACCACCCACGATATGGATGAAGCGGAAGCTCTGTGTGATCGTGTCGCTATCATCGACCAGGGGCGCATTGTGGCAATGGGGACGATAGAAGAGTTGAAGCAGGCGGTACAGGAACGCCTGGAACGCACAACACCTGTGACAATGAACGAAGTCTTTATGCATTATACCGTTGCTCATCTGATTACTGAGGCCGACATCGAACGCTACGGAAGCTGGGAAAAAGCATTCGAGGCGTATGAGGCCCAGAAAGAAGAAGAGTAGAAGAGGAGCTTATACCTACATGTCTAGTCTTTTACACCAGGGACGCGCTACCTACGCCTTTTTTGAACGCAACTGGAACCTGACCAAGCGTTACTGGGCCTGGGAGATCGTCTGGTTGGTCTATAACATTGTCAATGCGACCTCTGTCACCTTTATCGGCGTCAGCGCGGGTCAGGTTACTGATACGCCGATTAACTCGAATTTCCTGGTGCTCTATCTGCTGATTGGAACCTCGGTCTGGACCTATCTGAGCGTGACCTTTGACGGCGTGACGGATATTATCAACATGGAACGCTGGGAAGGCACTATCGAGTATACCTTCATGGCTCCGATCTCGCGCTTTACGCATATGGTTGGCAGTTGTATGTACGCGGTCGTGCATGGCATGCTCTTCACGCTGCTGCAACTGGTTGTCGTGGGAGCCTTCTTCCATCTCAATCTTGGCAATGCCAACTACCTGACTGCGATCTTTATGCTGCTGATTGGCAGTATCTCGTTCATCGGCTTTGGAATTGGCACCGCTGTCCTGCCGCTACTGTACACGGAGAAGGGCATGCAGATGTCCTTTATTATTCGCTCGGTGATCCTGCTAGTCTCAGGTGTCTACTACCCGATCAAGGTTCTGCCCGCCTGGATGCAGCCAATCGCGCGAATCTCGCCTGCAACCTACGTCTTAGAGGGCATGCGCGCGGGCATTCTGCAAGGTCAGCCAATCTGGTCGACAACCATCTGGGCCGATACCTGGCCCTTGATCGTGACGGGTATCGTGAGCATTCCTGTTGGCATCTACATCTTTGGCGTCGCGGAACGCTATGCCAAGCGCACGGGACGTCTGAAACGTAATGGCTAAACACTACGGGCGCGAGCAATCGCGCCCACCGATAAACCCAAAAGAAACACCAGAAAAGGAGCAATGCATGATTACGCAAACCTTACCCAAGGGCTTTGTGATGCGCCGTCCAACGATGGATGACATGGAAGCGGTGTGGCAGTTGGTGAAGGATGATGAGCTAGCCCTCGATGACGAGATAGAGACAACGTTGAGCGATATGCAACGCTGGTGGCAGATGCCGAACTTCGACCTGGCAACAGATGCCTGGTTGGTGCTTTCACCTGAAGGTCAGGTGGTGGCTTGTGCTAACCTCTCGCATGAAAACCATGTGCGTCTGCATCCTAATGCCAACGTGCATCGCTCATACCTGCATCGCGGCATCGGCACATACCTGCTACAACTGCAAGAGGCGCGCGCCCAGGAGCATATTCCTCTGGCTGATCCATCGGCACGAGTCTCAATGATTTGCTGGTTGAGCAGCAACGATCAGGATAGCGCGCATTTGCTTGAGCAGCATGCTTTCAAGTGTATCCGTTCTTCCTATCGCATGGGTATCGAGTTGCACGAGCGACCTGCCAGTCCTGTATGGGCCGAAGGTATTACGTTGCGCACTTTGGCCGATAATATGGACCTGTTGCGGGCCGTCTATGAAGCTGACGAAGATGCCTTCCAGGATCACTGGGGCTATTTGCCGCATACGTTCGAGGAGTTCCAGCATTGGGAAGTGAAGCGCGAGAACTTTGATCCCGCGCTCTGGTTCCTCGCCATGGACGGTGAGCAGATCGCGGCTATCGGACTGTGCGCGGACGAAAAAGAGCAGGGTGGTTGGGTGCACTCGCTGGGTGTACGTCGGCCCTGGCGCAAAAAGGGCATCGGTATGGCTCTGCTGCGCCATGCTTTCGGTGAGTTTTATCAACGCGGCATTCATAAGGTCTACCTCGGTGTGGATGCTCAGAGCTTGACGGGAGCAACCCGTCTCTATGAACGCGCTGGTATGCGCGTGGTGAAACAGGCAAATACGTATGAGAAGGAGTTACGAGCAGGGAAGGAACTTAGTACCCAGACACTCGTAAACGCATAGCGCACTATCCCTGCTGGTCTCTTTCTCTCCTATCTATAGAAGATGGCGCGGAAGTAGTGGTTATCCCTCGGCAACACGTGGGGATACCAATGCTTTCGCGCAGAGAAGGGAGACTCCCTTTATGATTGTGCGATTACACAACTTGTCGGCCCGTCCTCCTACATTGAAGGACGCCGTCGCGGTTGCTGAACTCTTAAAAACGTGTGAACGTGAGGAGGTGGAGAATACAACGTTGACAGAGATTTCGGAGGAGGAGATACGGCGTGTCTGGCATACACCGCATTTTCATCTTCCGACTGACGCCTGGGTGATTGCGACACGCAATGGGCAACTGGTTGGGTACGCAGATATCCGTAGCGATATGGTTGGACACTATAACGCGCTCTTGCACGTCCATCCCGATTATCGGGGGCGTGGTATTGGCACCCTGCTCATCTGGCTGCTGGAAGAGCGCGCACGCCATCATCTCGCAACGTTAAAGATAGAGCAACGCGTCGGGTTGTATATCACTGCTAGTAGTAACAACCTGCGCGCTTGTACACTTCTGGAGCGTGAAGGGTATCGCCGTGTGCGCAGCTTTTGGCGCGTCTTGATTGACGTTCACGAGATGCATAGCAGTCAAATCGCCAGCAATGGCAAAGTGTGTCTCGATATGGTGGTGGACGCGCAACAGCGTGTGGCTCATGTTGAGCAATCAGCCGCAATCTATAGCACATGCCAATACGCTGTCTACGAGAAAGAGTTGCGCGCCGGATGTGAAGCCGTAGCGGAAGCATTGACACGCGAACCGCTTACTGTTTGATACTGATAATACAACGGGGAATACGGGCGTGATGGCTTGTTTCATCATGCCCCGTGAAAGGAGCAGCACTTTATGGATGCGATTACCTTGCCAGTAGGTTTGCTTCTGCGCGCTCCACGTGCGGATGAGGCACAGGCGATTGCCGATCTGGTCAATACTTGTGGTCTCGCGACCGATGGCGATACCTCCATGACTACAGCAGATATTTACCGGGGCTGGTCTGAGTCGGATTTTCACCTGGAAGAAGATGCCTGGCTGGTCACGACCTCACAAGGTCAGATCGTTGGCTATGAGGAAGTACAATACGATAACGCTGCCCATCATGCCGATATTGATGGCTATGTCCATCCCAATTACTGCGGCCAGGGCATCGGAACGTTTCTGCTCGCGCAAGCTGAGCAGCGCGTTCGCCTCCTCGCCCAGCGAGCGAAGGCAACATCTATTAGCCTGCATGCCGGTGTGAGCATACGCGATGTAACGGCACTCGCGTTGTTTGAGGCAATGGGCTATCACATTGAGCGTCATTTCTGGCATATGGCGATAGAGATGCGGGAACAGCCTGCCGCTCCACAATGGCCGACTGGTATCCGTGTGCGCTCTTTCGTGCCTGGACAAGATGACCGCATAGTACACGCGGCACGCGAAGAGGCATTTGAGGATCACTGGAATCACCATCCTTTTCCATTTGAGGAGTGGCAACGCACTCGTGTACACGTTGAAGGTTTTGATCCGAGTTTATGGTTGCTTGCTCTGGATGGTGAAGAGGTTGCCGCTGTGATTCTCTGCCGTCATCGCCCTGACGGTGGTTGGGTCGGCAGTCTGGGCGTACGCCGTCAGTGGCGTCAGCGCGGTCTGGGAATGGCCCTGCTGCTACATGCCTTTGGCGAGTTCTATCGACGTGGCACGCAGACGGTAGCATTATCCGTCGATGCCCAAAACCCAACGGGAGCGACCCGCCTCTATGAGCGTGCCGGTATGCATGTCATCAGGCATTATCTAGTGTATGCCAAAGAAATACACATGCCCTAGTGTGTCCCTCCTATTAATTTTCTGTTTGTTACCGTTGCCTTACTAGAAGAGTCTTGATATGAGGGTGTGTAACATATCCAATCTAAAAAGGGGGAAGAAACCTATGGCTTTTATAGCAACAATGACGGTAAACGCAGCTAGTGGGGGTATGCGTACACTGTTATTAGTTTTGGTAATCGTCGCGATGGTGTTGATTATCACGGGCGCGATTGTTGCAGCGATGACGTGGATGAATATGCGCAAAGCGGGTGCAACACAATCAGGGGCGATATTACTAGAGAGTGAGCATGCTTGAGATGTCTCGGCGGTCAGTCGCGCCACTACTTATAGCTACAGCCATCCAGCGTATTAGTTCAGGTGCGGGAACCGTCGTACTCGGATTATTTCTTGCTCAGCTCTCTCTACATACTGGACATATCATTACCAGCCTGCAAGTCGGCTTGCTCTCGGTCGCGTTCTACATTACCGAGCTATCGCTGGCAACAGTGATGGGTGGACTGAGTGATCGCTTCGGTCGCCGTGTATTTATGGTCCTCGGTCCACTTTTCGGCGTCGTGCAGGTTGGTCTGCTGTACTTCACGCCTGCCGCCAATCCATTGCCTTATCTCCTCAGCTTACAAGTGATCGCGGGTATTTCGGGCGCAATGACCACGCCTGCCGTGCTAGGCTATCTCGCGGATTATACATCCCTGGATCAGATGTTGCGGATGCGCGTGATGAGCCTCTACGAACTGGTAACGAGTGGCGGCATCGCGGTTGGCGTGGTGATGGGTGGTATTGCCTGGGAGTATTTTCACCGCTCTTCTTTTATTCTGCTTGCCACGCTCTATCTGCTGGTTGCGTTTTTTATGTCGCTCGCGCCTGTCGTCAATCAGTTGGTCGATCACGGCAATCTTCGCCTGCTTGCTCTGCGCTATTGGCGTATTGTGCGTACTCCGCGCCTCTTCATTTTCATTCCAGCCTGGGTGTGCATTAACGCGCTGGTCGGCATCTGGCTCAGTGCGCAACTGCCCTTTGTGCTCTCGCGTCCCGCGCCTCAGTTCCCGCGTCAGGTCTTGATGGGGAGTATGGGGGGTCCGGGCGGAGCGCACGTGCTGAGCTTTGTCTTGGGCGGCTATGTGCTCTTCTTCGCGCTCTGCCTGCTCTTCTGGGCTTTTTTCCTCAATCGTCTCCCGCGCCTGCGCCTGATGCTGACTTCTATCGCGGGTATCTATCTGGCCTGTATTGCCCTCTTCGGTATCAATCATCGTGGTGTGGACAATCCTGCCCTTCTATGGGTCTGGTTGCCAGTTTTGTCGCTTGGCGTGTTTGCCGAAACGAGCTTTGCCCCCGCTGCCCTCGCCTACTTAGCGGATATCTCTGAGGAGAGCGCGAAAGATCGTGGCCTGATGATGGGCCTCTACTCCATTTTCCTCGGCCTGGGCCAGATCCTCGGCAACGGTCTCGGCGGACTGTTCGCTCGCTCTTTTGGTTTCGATGGCATGATCTACCTGACGGCGATCCTGGCAAGTGTGGCCTTGCTCTCCCTGCTCTGGCTCTTCGAGCGCGAAAAACACCTGCTGAGCAATTAAGTGCGAAAAATAATCGCTCCGCTGAAGGAATGCTCCGCGACACATTCATGTTCTTCGATACCAATCGTTTATTATCCTGCGTGTTTTAATCGGCCTATCTTGTAGAAATATGTAGCTAGTTCCCTTTTCTCGGTGGATTTTGATGCGTTCGGCTTCACTTTTCACGCATTTGCGATGTTGTGCGTTGAGAAACCACGTGGCAGGATACCATTCGTCTGTGTCGGCACAACAGTTAATAATTGGTCCTCTCTTGCTACTTAGGTAACGCACCTGCGAGAGGGGCAACTCAAATGTCGTTGTGCCAGGGAGAGACGTTCAAAGCATTATGCACTTTGCGAACTCTCATCGTCGTCTTGTTCGAGCCAATTGCTGGTGCACGATATTGCGAGGCACGAAGTGAACATACCTCCACGCTCGCTGCCTCGCAAAAACATGCAAACGCCTCGAATGGCCTCCCAGGCTCTTGCAATAGCGAGGCTTTTATGTTATAGTGTATCTGCAAGCTCATTCACGGGCAAAAACGAGGTCAAAAAAGTGTGTGCCTCGCAAAGTGCCGTATAAAGCCGCCTGTAGAGCGGCGCGAGGCACCGCCCGTGTGAAGGAAGCAAGCATCTCGTGTGAGATTGAAATATCTCGCCTCCATCCTCTATGCGTTACTGGCCGCGCGTGTGAAGGAAGCAAGCATCTCGTGTGA
>DAIDJF010000057.1 GCA_027451525.1 Ktedonobacterales bacterium | reverse complement strand
GACGCAGCGTTTCAAGCGTATGCGGCATCTTAGGTGAGTTCTTCACACCAACAATATTTTCAAGATCAGCCAGACGACTAACCAGTTCAGGGCTTAGCGTAACGCCTGTGTAGCCGGTATTGGTGATGAGGATGCCAAGCGAGGTGCGATCAGAAATAAAACGAAAATAACTGTAAATCTGCTCATCGTTGTAAGCCATCGTATATGGATTGCCGACAGCGAGATAGTCAGCCCCAAGTTGCTCGGCATGGTGGGCGAGTTCAACACTCTCTTTCACCGAGGTATGACCGACATGTATCATCACTGGTATTTTGCCTCTGCACTCTTCCACCACAATCTCAGCCGCTTGCTTGCGCTCCTGTGTTGTCAGTGCCCAGAACTCACTCATGAAGTGACCACAGTAGATGCCATCCAACAACTGATTGTCAATGCAGTAGCGGATATTGCTCCGTAATCCTTGTGCATCGAGTTCATCATCGGGAGTGAAAGGGTAAGGGATTGCCCCCCAGATGCCGCGCAAGTTAGCGCGTGCGTATGAACGAGCATTCGAGCGACTGTATCGCTCAGAGGCAGGGATCAGGCTCATGGGATACCTTCTTTTCCAGGCGGAGATATTCAAGCAGACGAAGCCCAAATAGCACTTGCAGCAACGCTCTACCAGCGCATTTACCCGCCATTGATCTCTACATTGATCTTAGAGGAAGTATACATGATGGGATTATGGTCTTACAAGGGCACATTGATGATCTCGTTGGTAACCCATCGTGCGACGTTTTCGGGATATGGGGCGGGCAATCCTAGAACGATGTGCAGGAAGCCAGCGTTAATGGCTTCAGCAATCGCGTTGCGCGTCTTGTCTGGGTGGTCGTAGAAGACTGGCAGAAAGATAGAGCGGATGATCGAGGCGGGGTCGCGACCGATCTCGGCACAGAAGCGGTCCAGTAGAGCCGCGCGACTGATGGCGTCAGCAATGTCGCCGCCAGGGATGTTCCACATGTCGGCATGCTCGGCAACAACGCGCAGTGTCGCGGTAGAGCGTCCGCCAATCATTATTGGTGGATAAGGTCGCTGGATGGGTTTGGGGTTGCAGAATGCTCCAGTGAGATGGTGGTAGGTGCCGTCAAAGTCGAACGGTTCGGTCTCGCTCCATAAGCGTCGGATGATCGTGCATGCTTCGGCGAGGCTCCCGACCGCGTGGGCAGCGTCGTGAAAGGGCAGACCATGGGCTTCGTACTCACGCCGGGCGATAGGAAGGCTTGGTCGTGAGCCTGCGCCAATGCCAAAGTCGAGCCGTCCACCGGAGACGATATCGACGGTCGCAGCAATTTTGGCGAGCATTGCGGGTGGTCGGAAGCGGTTGCTGGTTACGAGCAGACCGATGCGCAACCGTTCGGTTTGTGCGGCAAGGGCTGAGAGCAGTGTCCAACCTTCAAAGATCGGCCCGTTCGGGTCGCCGCCGATTGGCATGAGGTGATCGAACAACCAGGCGTGCTCAATCTCAAGGATCGTGTCCGCCTCTCGCCAGATCCGCAGAATGTCGTGATAGCTGACCTGCGATGGGGCCGTCATGATCCCGAAACGCGGTCTGGTCGCGTGCCCACTCACGGCCACGTTCGTAGTCGCTATGTCTGTTTCGTTCATAGATTGTATTCCTTCATGCTATAATAGTTACCGGAGCAGTGCTCCGATATTATTATACGGAACAATGTTCCGTTTGTCAAGCTAGTGTTTGAGAGAGGGAATGAAGTGATGACCTCTATCGACGAGGGAGAGGGGCAACCCGCCCGACATAAACGGGCCGACGCGTTGCGCAACGAGCAGGCGTTGCTTGCCGCAGCAGCTGCCGTGTTCGTCACCTCCGGTGTCGAGGCTCCTGTGCGTGACATCGCGGCGGCGGCTGGCGTCGGAATGGGAACGATTTACCGCCACTTCCCGACGCGCGCAGATCTTGTTGTTGCCGTGTACCGCCATCAGGTTGAGGCCTGCGCCGAGGCTGGTCCGGTTTTACTGGCGAATGCTGGCTCGCCGCACGCTGCACTCGCTCAGTGGGTCAACCTCTTCGTTGATTTCCTGGTCACAAAGCATGGACTCGCCGCAGTTCTGCGACCTGATAGCGTCGGCTTCGAGACGCTGCATGCCTACTTCGTTGACCGCCTCGTGCCCGTTTGTGCTCAGTTGCTCGCTGCCGCCATAGAAGCTGGGGAGATCAGTGCCGATATTGATGCTCTCGAACTGATGCTTGGCATCGGCAACCTCTGCGTTGGTGCAGACAAAGACCCACGCTACAATGCTCGTCGCATGGTCAATCTGCTCATCGCGGGACTGCTCGAATCGCACTCGACCTGATAATTCAGAAATGATGCCAGCATATATCTCGGTTCATTTATTGGGAGCAGTGCCCTTGCTCTGTCCCCGCGAGGAAAAAGAGGTCATTTGTCCCATGCCATTTTCTTCCCCTGCTTCTATACTTGAGATCAATAGCAATCTTGCTGTGTAGAGATCAAGCAATGCGAAAGAGGAAATATAAATGCGTATGATACACAATGTACAATGGCGATGGGGTGTCGGTATTGGGCTGCTGTGCGTGCTCTGGATCGTCGGTTACCCTTTTCTGGGGCAAGCTGGCCTTGTAACGCGCCTTAGTGCCGCCAACATAGGAGGGGATCTGCTCTTCTTCGGGACTTTTTTACTGATAGAGGTTCTCCTGGTAGTGTTTACGTTTGTTGAGGAAACTCGTCCGTTGAGCTTTGGTATGGCCGTGCCGCTCCTGCTCTTCCAAATATGGATGATGGTGCAGACGTTCACGTCCTCCCGAAACTTCCTGGCGGCCTTGATTGCCAATCTGCCAGGTTGTACTGTATTGCTCATCGTCGGCATTGTCTACTATCGCGAGAGAGTTCGCTATTCCCGCGAGCAATCCAACCGTTTCCCACGTTCGTAAGTCGTTCGCTAAGCTCTCTCACTTCCCCGGCAATAATCAGACGTTGCTATACGCAACGTCAAAAAATTTTCTGGTGTTTGCGCGTACTTATTCCTACATCCGCTCCGATAAGCACACCAAGCGGGAGAGGGCAGTTCCCACTGGAATGGTGCCAGAACACGCCGTTCAGCGATTATACTGCTCCCTCGCTTATTCTGACTGTGGGCGTGGGAGGCTGTTCGTTCATCGGCTTGGTGTTGCTCTTTTCTAGATGATTGCGCATAGAGAAGCACTGGCAATTGGCCAGAAGCAGACTGATGTATCTCATACGAAATGACATAGTCTGCCAGGAATATACCGCGCAAATAAGAAGCAGCAATAGTCAGGCGGAGCGCGATATCCGTATGGTCAAATTGAAGCACATACGGTCTGTTTTGAAAAATCAGTACATTTATTTTCACGTGTACATCTGTATTTATATATGTATCATTACACTTCTCGCACATTTCCTCTGTTGACAAGATCAAGCGCATCCTTTATTATTAAAAGTAACTCATGCATCCTATAATCTATGGAATTTTGCAAACCACTTGTTTTGTGTGCCGGGCCAGGTACGCTTAAATAATTGCCGTTCTGTTTTATTACACGTATAGCGGGCTAAGATGGATTGCGTTTATATCCTCTTCCCTAGAAAGTGTACTGAAAGCCAGCTAAAGAGTTCTCTCTAGTATTGCTATTGTCTGCCCATCAAATTTTTCTCTCTTTTGCTTACAAGATATTTTTTAAGAAGTCAATATTACTTACCGGAAATGAGACATGAGTATTACCGAAAAAACACATCGCTAAAAGAAAACAGTAAGTAGATCAATATTTCGCACAGGTAAGGAGTCTCTCGCAATGGCTAAAATAGTCGGTGCCGCTCAAGATTTCGTCACCGAGGGTGAACGTAAGTCTGCAACTGTCCTTCAACAGCTTCCTCCATCCTGGACTGTTATTTGTAATAAAATTTTGCCCACACCAAATGGACGTTCCTATGAGACGGATTTTATCGTCATTGGCGAGCACTGGATATTTTTGCTCGATGAAAAATCGTGGCGCGGTAAAATTCAGGGCAATGAGGAGCTATGGGTTCGTGCCGATGGTTCGTCAGAACGCAGCCCGCTTGGAAAAGTAGATTATGTTGCGAAGGTGCTGTCTGGACGTGTTTATCAATATGTTCCGCCGCTCAAAGGTGGCGGGCATTGTGTGCGCAGCGGTATTTTGCTCTCTGCCGTGACCGAACTACCACAAATTTATGATCCACGTGCCCGTGATGGTCTCTTCCTCTTGCAAGATGTTTGTCAGCGTCTGGTCGCGTTGGATAAGCAAAAAGGCAATCTTCTTTTTGAACAATACCGTGAGAAAATACAACAATCCCTCATTGGTCTTTCTCAGCGTCCAGCTGTACCCAGCCGCATCAACAATTATGTGATCGAAGATGTCGTCACGTTGCGCCCTGATGTACGGCTTTTCCGTGCTCACATGGAGGATAGCAACGAGCCACGAATGCTGATGGTCTATGATCTAGGGCGCAATCCACTTGAAGCGAGCGAAGTGCGTAAATTCTATATGCAAGAATTTCAGGCTCTGCGTGAACTCAAGGCTACAGGATTGGTTGCTGGTGTGAGCGATCCTACGCCCTGGTCTGATGATTACCTAGTGCTACCAATAGAACCTCTGACTGGAAAACCTTTGAGTACGCTACCTGTACCTGAGACGCGAGAGGAACTGGCACAAGAATTGTTGCTTGCTGCAGCTTGTTTCAAGGGCTTAGAGGTCATTCACTCTAAAAATTTACTGCACCGTGCGCTGGGACCGGATAATGTCTACGCGCTGTCAAGTTCTAGTGGGCAGAATCCTAAAATTGCCTTTACTAATTTTTTTGCTGCGCGTATAGGCTCACAAACGATTGCCTCTCGCCTCGATAAGCTGGCTCTGGCATGGGAGGATCCCTACGCGCATTCTGATCTAGCTATCGGCTATGAATTTGCGAACAAGAATACCGATATTTTCAGCCTGGCACTGATTTTCTTGACCCGTATTGCTGGGGTACCTGTCTCTGTCATCCGCGCCGATGTTGAAAGCAACATCACTTTCCCTGATCTGACAAGCCGTTGGGCCTTTCTTCCTGCTGATATTATTGATGAGCTAACCGAATTATTTAAGCGCATTGTGTTTGCGGATGTAACGCCGACTGTGCTTCCGATGAAAGAATTTGTCGTGCAATTTAGTGATCTTGCCCGCCGTCTGCGCACAGAATCAAATAGTGAAGAGGGAAGAGAGGTACTGAATAAAAAGTTCAGGATTGAACGCGTTCTGGGCCAGGGGAAGACTGCGCGTACCTATCTTGCTAGCTATGTTGAGTTCAGCGATCTTCAATACTGCGTCCTCAAGAAATTTCATCTTCCACATGAGGTCTTTGAGCAGGGTAAAAATGAATATAGCATATTAATGAAGATCAAGAGTAAGTATTTACCCAGTATTGGAGACATTTATAGCCCGGATTCCGATGTGCATATCAAGATGGAGTATATCTCAGGCAACACATTGCAATCTTTAGAGAGTGAGTTCCCCTGGTCACTGGATCGCTGGTGGAACTTTGCCCAGGAGTTGATGAATGCTATTGATGTATTGGAAAAGGAGCAGTTGCTGCATCGCGATATTAAGCCTGAGAACATTATTCTCTGCGATGATGGCAATTATCCTGTCCTGATCGATTTTAGCTATGCCACAAAAGCTGGTGTTGCCTGTAAGGTAAAGTTAGCTGGTTCTCCATTGTATTTTCCACCGGAAGCACCGACTGCATCCATACCGCCATCAAGCGGTGATCGCTATGCTGCCGGAGTGTTGCTCTTTAAAATGCTCACTGGGATGCTCCCTTTTGAATTCAGCAATGGTTTTCAGAAACAACCACGCATACCGGAACAGATTACAGACCCGAAAATCATCCGTCTTATGAAGGTACTGCTCAAGGTTGTTTCCAATGACCCCAGTCAACGTCCAGCCAGCGTTGGACAGATGCGCCTTGAATTACAAAATGCGCTACTTGCTCTTGAAGAGATACCAACGACTGACGAACTGAAAAATGAGATTAATCCCTGGGTAGATAACATCCGTAGCCTCTATCGCAATAGTGAGCATGGTAATATCAACAATAGAGGTCTGGATACCGATTTTGTGCGCGAGACCTATGTGGAAACGGCCCTGGACAGGGAATTGCTTCCTGCTATTATGCAGCATCGACCGAAAGTTGTATTTCTCTCCGGCAATCCTGGCGATGGCAAAACTGCGTTTCTTGAACAGGTGCAGCATTATTTGCAAGAACATGGCGCGACTTGCAACGCGAAAGATCCCAGTGGGTGGGAGTGGCAGTATGAAGGGCAGCTCTTCCGCAGTTGTTATGATGCCTCTGAAGCGCATGAGGGTAAAAGTGCGGATGAACAGCTCAGTGAAAAATTGCATGGTTTGGAAGGGAGTGTAGCTCCAGCCACTGCGCTAACTGTGTTAATAGCGATTAATGACGGGCGCATGATGGACTTTTTCGAGCATCATCGCGAGCAATTTGCCTGGCTGGCATCTATTAAAGATCAGGTGCAGAGTAAGCAAGATATGACCAATGTTCCAGTTTGGGTGATTGATTTGAAACAACGCACATTCGTTCATCTCCCCCACATGCAAGATGCTTCGATTTTCAGAAATGTGCTGAAGAAACTGGTAGCACCTGAGCAATGGAGTATGTGTGAGCATTGTGCCGCGCATCAGACCTGCCCGATTCGTGCCAATGCCAGTGCGTTGCGCAAAACTGCCGCGCGCCAGCGTCTGGAATATTTGCTTGTTCTTACCCATCTACGCCGCCAGCGGCAGATGACGATGCGTGATCTGCGTTCCGCGCTAGCCTATCTGATTACTGGGAACAAGAACTGCGAACAGATACATCAAGCACGAGAAAGTGAAGAAGGCAGTGCCACGCTGATGAGCTTATCCTACTGGCGTTCGGCCTTCGCACCATTAGAACAGGCCGACGAGGTTTTACAGGAGCTTGCCACGCTTGATCCAGCACGTTTTCCACGTCCACACCTGGATCGCTATCTTCACTTTCACCAGTCGCTAGCTGATGCAGAAATCCGACGCTATTTATTCAGCGATGGCGTAGACCTGCCCTTGCAGCGCTTCAGCGATGAGCAAGAATGGATGGCGGCTATGAAGAGGCGGCTTTACTTTGAAGCCACGAAACAGAAAAACCTGCCAACACAAGTAAAACAGATATTACCTAAAATAATTGCTCTGGCACTTTTACCATATCAATATGCGCAGACATTTGTCGAATTACTTGAAAATGCCTATGAAGAGGATGGGGTGGCAGAGATACGTGAGCAGTTGGCACTGGGCATATTGCGTTCTGATGGTGTCATTGAGGATGTGATTGAAAACATGCAGCCACGTCAGTTCAGTGTGAAGGTCAGTGCTTCTGAGGAACAACAGTTGGTCATTCTGAAACAACTGCCGCTCAACGATTTTCGTCTGTATCCGCGCCAACTGCGAGAGGATATGCTTGAAAAAATACCGGAAGTGTTGATTTTAGAGCATAAAAGTGGTTATCCACGTCTGGAAATCAGCCTGGATATGTTCGAGCTACTCATGCGTCTAGCTGATGGCCTAACGCCTGATGCGCCAGAATTGCAGCCTTTGCTAGAAGACCTTAAGCTTTTCAAAGATGTCCTGCTGCTGCAAGAGACTCGTGATCTCGTCTTGATCGAAAACCACTATCGCGTCCACTCTATTACCCAACGTAATGGCAAAATTGTCCGCACTCTATTGAAGTAAGAAGAGGAGAGAACATGAAAATACGTATTCCAAAAGAGATGAGGGGTATCAAATTCCCTAAGGCACTCATTATTGACATGAACGACTTTGATATCGATTTTCTGCTTCCTTCTCTCTTCTTTATGATCCTTTCACAAGGGCGCGGTAAAGCCAGACAGATCAATGATGCTACGCGCGTTAAGGAATATATTCGTTTGCTTGCGCAACACCATACACTTGATGGTTTTGATGACTCTGTTGGTTATAGAGTCTTGGAAAGATTAGTACGTACTACTCTCATTAGAACAGGTAGTGTAGGGCGTGCAAACAAAGGGGAACAGATTTTGTCTATTGTTCCTTATACTCTTCTGACGCATAAACCCGGTTTTCCTATAAGATCTAGTCGCAATCGTAGTGCGGATACTTTTATCTACCAGATATTGCGCGATAATTTACAGAAAGCTGATGATAGGTTATTGGAAACTATCAAGTACCTCTTTGGAAAAGGCGTAATTATTAATAATATGCCAGAACTGGGAGGAAGTTACGATGGTCACACCGAGCTAGATACGTTGACACGTCTTTCTGTTGCCTTTATGGATAGTTTCCAAAACACAAGAACTGGTCTGAGCCGCGAACAGAGCTTTATATCTGCCTGTCCTGTGTTGGCAAATGAGATGGCGACAGATTTATTGCGCTTTTTGTATGCCTACCACGAAAATATGCCCTCACAAGCTTTTACCTATCATTTGCTCGCGCTTATCAATTTTGAGCTATTCAATTATACGCTCAAGCTCGTGTACGCGCTCAATGCACTGGTCGCGAAGCCTGAAGAGTTACCAGTAGCTATGAGCAATCAACCAGCGTTTTCACTTCCACAACTTTATCTGGATTTTACGCATGATGTGCGGAGCCAGAGCTATGAAATGGCAAAGGCTTGTGTGCGTCGTGATATTGAGGCATATCAACAATTTTTGCCTTCCCTTCTTCATTTGAGGTTGCTTGATTCCTATGTAGATATCCTCAAGCGCAACTCGCAGCGACGTGCTAAGATCGATACTGTATTGGAAGGCGCAACATCTGGTCCCCAATATTTACAACGTTTGCTTTTCCTGGAGCGAGATCCTTCCCTTGCTCTATATATTGAGGCTCAGGCGCGTATGGACGAGGAGCGTATTCGTGAAGAGAATAAGTATATAGATGATGTAAAAAGTAAAGATGATGCTGTTAACAAAGAGGATACTGAGGTGCTTGCCTGGTTAGATGAGATTGCTGATACGGCTGAAACTGATATAGAGCGAGTTATTAATTTGTTGGTAGAAGGTCAGAAAAGTGATGGAATAACACATTTTGTAAATTGGTATTGGGGTGTTGGAGGTATTAAAAAGCCTCATGGGGTGCTGGTTGGAACGACGAAGAGTCGGCAGTCGTGGCGGTATGCTCCATCAAATGATCTGTTGGCGGTGCTGGTGCAGGTGGCGGCAGCGCGGCTTTCAGAAAAAGAGATACAGATACATCCAATCCGTCTGCAGGATTTTCTGCAATTTCTGGAACAACGTTTTGGCATTCTAATCGACCGCCCACCAGATACTTTTCAGGGCGCGGAATACGCGGCGGCGGCGCGTGATAATCTGCGCGCTATGCTTACGCGCTTGAGGCAGATGGGTATTTTCCGTGATCTTTCCGATGATTTTACTGTGCAGCGACTACATCCGCCATATGCAGGGAGCACAGCTAGAAGGGTTGAGGTGTAACAACAATGGTAGAGACAATGTATGATATTCGCATCCAATTTTTGGCAGATGAAATCTTCGATAAGGTCAACGGAACCTCTGAGGGACATTGTGCCCGTGTCGATTTTCTCAGCAGAGACGAGGCTATTGCCCTCTGTCATTGTATGAACCAGTGTTTAATGGCTAGTCAGGTAACAATTCATGTGCTGAAGGCGAAGCATGATACCTCGTCTAACGCTGATATCTTTATTACTACCGATGAGGCTATCGAGATTCGCAATCGTAAGCAGGGACGCCTCTGCCTGTTCGTTCCCTCTGATCTGGTAGATGCTGCCTATAGTTCGCTCTCAAACTCATTTGCGATCATAGATGGCCGCGTATTGCAGACTGATGTGTTACGGCGTATGATGCGCTCTTTACCTGATAGCGCGCAGCAAGTATTACGCTTTGTTGCGCGTGGGGCTTTACAAGCCACGTTGGAGCAACGCCTTGATTTTGCCGTTGTCGCCCTCGATCATAAAACTCAGGGTACACTAGATACCATGGGCCTGGAGCTCTGGCGGGTCGGCATGATTGCTGATGGACGTTCCGATTTTGTCGAAGATTTAAATAGCAATAAGCATAGTACACTTGCCCTTTCACGGCCTCCGCGTCTTGATGCGACGACGCGTGAACGCATTCAAAGCTTGAAATTGGATAAAGAGACGGCGGCAAACCTGGAGCGTTTCTTCCGAGGTCGCTCGGTGAATAATGTCCCATCCTGGTCGCGTGAACTGGCAAAGGCTGATCTGACCCTTGATCGCTGGGTTTTTCTGCACAATGAGAAGAGTGATATTAGCAAGATTAGCGTTCAGCCTTTCGTCAATAAGCATGGTGATGTCGAGCGTTACTGCCAACTCTCTCAACCAGATTCGACTAATGGGAGTCTCAAAGCCAGTTGTGGGCCAAAGGGAAAAATGGTTGTGCAGTGGTCGTGTGAGCCGAGGCAACCACGCAACGTCAGTAGCTGGAGCATCAGGATATTGCCAGTGGAGCTGGAGATTGACGAAGAGCTTGATGAAGAGAACGATTTCATCGAACTCAAAATCCCCAGAGTGCCGGGTTCCAGGCGCAAAGCGACTATCAAACTCGACCTTGAAGAAGAGGAGATACCAACTGGACCTGTTTGTGTACGGGTAACAGCACTGGATGCAGCAGGCAACGAGATCATCAGTGAAGAGAGCGGACGTGTAGTCGCGGATAAAAGTACCGAGTTTTTCCTTGTGAAAGACCCGAAATCTCCTGTCACAACGCTGCATCGCGAGCGGCGGAGTACCGTGCCAACAATTGCTTACGGACGTCTGGAGACAACATTAGAAATTGCCGAACAGGCGATCGAAGAGACACAGGTGCAGTGGGGCGAGAAAGATCTGACCTACTTTAGCCTGCCGCTCTCTGTCGGTCATAAAACGCTCAACGTTGGTTTGAGCAAATTGCTGGTGGACCTCGAACGGCGTATTTTGAACGAGCCGCGCAGTGGTGGCTGTTTCACTCTACAGCTTGATGAAATTTACCCGGTTGCGCTAGATGCATGCAACGCTCGTGAGTTATCCGCTGGCAAAAATGAGACATGGACGGCATTCTGGCGCGCGCGTGATACCTTTTTTACACGTCTGAAAAAGACACCGCAGCGCGATGTTATTGAAGCGGCTGATTGGACACCCGAACTGGCTGGTCTGGCTTTGCGCTATGCTCAAGCGTATCGTGATCTTCTGAAAACGCTGATGGAAAGCGGTTGTGAGCGTGTTGAACTGTTGGAGGCATTATCGGTCGATAGCCTGTTGATCAGTGTGCTTGGCAAAGATAATGTGGCGGAGGATGCTGTTATTATTCTGCCAACTCATCCTCTGCGCGTAGCCTGGTATGCTGGATATACGCAACTCTTCCGCCATTGGGAGAGCCGTCTCCTTGAGATAAGTAGGAGCGAACGGAAGCGCGGTATCGATATACAACTTCTACGCTTGCTAACGCCGCAGAATACGCCCGCTTTTGCCTATCATATCGCCTCATCGGAGACATTTCTCTTCTTCCAAAATCTGCGTTTCTTTTATGGCGTGGCTCTCCCAGCAAGCGTTGCCGATCCACATCGTCGTTATGAAGATCTGGCGCGCATTGTAGGCATTAATAATGAAGAGACAGAGATTGGCAGTATTCAGCCTGTACGTCTGAAAGAACATTTTACGCATTTCCATGAGTTACACCAGTATACACAAACACTTGTGACAACGCTTATCAATCCTGGACGTGGAGACTTTTTTGCTGAAGCAATCAATCATTTTCTTACTGACCACAACAGTGTATCTGAAGAAGAGGAAGGAACACACCTTCCAGCACTTCAGGTCACTGCGTATATGCAAGATGGACACGTGAATCGTCTCAAAGCTATCGAACAGGTACGCCAGAAGATTGATCAGCAGTATCAGCAGGCAAAAGACTATTTCTTGCCGACGCTCTCAACCAGTGTGCGTCCTCTCAGTCGGTTGGAGAACACCAAAATTCTGCCAGAGGCGCATATCTCCATCATTACCGACTTTACCCGCCCTGCGCTGATCAGTTTGCCACAGTCTGAGACGGTATCTGATGAGAACAGTTTTTCACTTTATGGCTTGATGACGCGTTTTCTATCCCGCTTTTCAGTAGATGGCAACGATTTCTTGTGGCACTATACCATTGCTACCGATGGCCTTAAGAAGCCAGAGGTTCATCCAGTGCTGGCGCGTTATAGCGATACGTTGCTAGAACTGCATCAAAGTATGCTGAGTGCGGGTGGCTACTTGAGTACACAGAGAACGGATACGCAGCCTGTACTGGAGGTTCGCTTACAAGAGCAGCAGCGCACTCTGCTTGATCGCCTGCATGCGGCCACAAACTGGGTGATTACGCTTGATCGCTTTTTTACGCTTGACTACTATGACTCTCCGCACGAACCGCGTTTGAGCGAGATGGCGCAGAAATATGTGCTGGATTACTCACCAGAGGCTATCGAGGGGTTGGGTCATCGGATGATGGTCACAACATCCTGGCACGAAGAGATTGAAAGTCTGTTAGCCCAGGCGATGGAAGAATTGGGTTTCCAGCGCATTGATCAGAGTGTGGGGCATCTCTTGCATTATCTGAAAACGGTCTCTGGACGGCTGGCCCTGCAAGCGTTGGAGTCGCCAACTAGTGCCGCTGCCGCCGTTGGACTGGGCGTTGTCACGGCCTATCTGAAACAAACTGGACGCTTGCGTACAGCCATTCTCATTCCTATCGATGCGTATCCACGCCTCTTCTCGCCATCAGGCGAAAGCAAACCGCAACGAGGCGAACGTCGTTGTGACTTGGTGCTTGTCACTCTGCGCCGCAATATCGTCGAGGCCACCTTTATCGAGGTAAAATGGCGCCGTGGACAGACGTCACTACAAGAGTTGGCGGAAGATATGGCTTTACAAATGGTGGGATCGGCGCAGGCAATGCGCAATCGGTTCTTTGACGAGCAGCGTATCGATGGGACTCTACAACGCGCTTACCTCGCTAATATGCTCAAATTTTATTTTGAGCGCGCGCGCCGCTATAAGCTGTTCGACCCAGAAGCTGAAAAATCTTTTCTCGAACAACTTGCGCGCCTGGAAAAAAACACGGCTCCTGACTTCAGGGTAACCTATGAAGGCTATGTCGTTAACTTGGATGGAACACCACGCAAACCGCTGACCATTGATGTTGCAGCGCGGGATGGGTTACCTGATAAGGCTCGTATCGTCGTGTTGACCTCGCAGAGCCTGAACGACGATCCATCACTGACATTGAACTATCAAACTTTCTATGACCGGCCTGAGATAGATACTCCGCAAGATGCTGTAAATACAGACATTGAGAGTGATGATGAGGGCGACGATCCTACCAATGCGCATACTCAACGGGACAAGCCGGATACGCAAGAGAACGAGGCTTTTACACCTGTGGAGGCTATTGTCTCGGCTATTGAGAACGATGAAGTAACTGTCCCACTGGGTGAAAGCGCGGATGTACCTGTTATCTGGCAACCGAGCACTAAAGGAAGTCCGCACCTGTTCATTATGGGTATTCCAGGGCAAGGGAAATCGTGGACTATTACGCGCATCCTCTGCGAACTGGGAAAACAACAGGTGCCGACTCTGGTGCTTGATTTTCACGGTCAATTCGCTGAGGTGGATGGTCCTTTTGCCAGATTGATCCAGCCGACAGTGGTCGATGCTGCTAGTGGCCTGCCATTTTCTCCGTTTGAGTGTACGACTGGCAACGATAGAAATGGCTGGAAAGCGAATAGTCTGGCATTGGCAGAGATTTTTGCTTCAGTGACCGGACTTGGTGTAATGCAACAAGATGTCATTTTTACGGCATTACAAGATGCCTATAAAGCGCACGGCTTTGGCGATGAGGGTATCGACAGCGGCGAAATCGAGTATCCGAGTCCTGAAGAGGTATTGCGACGCATTGAGCAGAAAGAGCAGGCACGTCATATCCATAATGTCACCGCGCGCTGTCGTCCACTATTAGAAATGGACCTGTTTCGCCCGATCAAGAATAGTCCTGATTTGCTTTCCGCTATCAAGCAGGGACTTATTATTGACCTGCATAATCTGTACTCAGAGATGCTGCAAGTAGCAGCTGGCGCGTTTGTGCTACGCAAGCTCTATAAAGATATGTTCCGCTGGGGCAATACTGATCGTCTGCGTCTTGCCATTGTGCTGGATGAAGCGCACCGCCTGGCGCGTGATGTCACATTGCCCAAAATCATGAAGGAAGGGCGTAAATTTGGCATTGCGGTGATCGTTGCCAGCCAGGGAATAGGCGATTTCCATCAGGATATTTTGGGCAATGCAGGGACGAAAGTGATCTTCCGTATCAATCATCCAGACTCGAAAAAGGTAGCTGGTTTCATTCATACTCGTCCTGGTCAGGATGCGGTGGCGCGCATTGAGCAGCTTTCTGTCGGTTCCGCCTATGTGCAGACTCCAGATATGGCCTTTGGCTCCGTGGTGAAAATGTATCCACTGGAATAACCTGGGACGCAAGGATACCGCGATGTTACTCTGCGCGGTATCCTCGTCTATTCCTGTCTTCGTCCAGAAACAAGAGGACTCTGGCATTAAAGCTATCACGCCAACCAGTTCGCGTCCAGAGCTATCTGCCTCTAACTGTCTCGTGCATGGCGAACTTATCCAGGAAGCCACTGTATATTGCTCATTTGCATATGAATTATAGGTATCTATCAAGCGAAATGAGGAAATATATGCCTTGGAAGGATAAAAACAAATATAGAACTGCCGAATATTTTGTAGAAATAGAAGAGGTACTTTCTAGTAGCCAAGAGGAGGAGTTCGCATACGTCGCAGACAATCAATACATACCCTCTGTCGTAGAAACTGATGATTTCAATGATCAGATGCCATGACCAATTATTTCAGATAAAAAAAGCGCACCCGGCAGGACTTGAACCCGCAATCCTCTGATCCGAAGTCAGTGGCTCTATCCATTGAGCTACGGGTGCATCAGTAGTATGATACCAGAATAGCTGCCCTCTGTCAACCATCCATAAAGCCGCCTGTCAGGCCAGATGACACTACAAACATCGTTCACCTGCCAAATTGTCTACAACGCGGCCCCACGAGCGTGAGCAACCTGACAGGTGTGTAAGTAGGAAAAACAACACCGTGATGATTTATGCTGAGCTTAAATCTCGATTCCAGCCAAGCCATGCATGCCTAGCGTGAAGGAGAGTTCACCTCCATGATGCAGGTCGTGCTCAATGAGATGCCAGATCACCCACTGGCGTGTATAGGTTTGATCTTCTCCGTTCTCATCGGTATCGTGAACAATTGCTTCCAGGTCGGCAGTGGTCCAGTGGCTCAAGGCATCCTGGATGACATTCCAGGTGACTTGCAAGCCCTTGACCAGTTCAGCGGCGGAACGAGCAGGTTGCTCCGCGATGGTGGTCATCTGTTCATCGCCCTTGCCCAGCGTGTAATACAGCCAGCCAGCACGCGCTCCGACGATATGACTTGCGAGTTCGCCAATCGAGCGCAAATGCGGTGCGGCGCGTAGGGATAGCTGATCAGGTGACAGTGGCTCAATAGCCTTGAGCAGCAGTTCCTGATAGGTATCCCAGCCGTGATACAAAGGGAGAAGCACGATCTGTTGTTCAGCCATAAAGGGTCCTCTTTTTTCTGGGAGCAGGGCGACCGCGAGGGTAGCCCTGCTCTACTACTCGTGTGGTGCAGATGTGAACAGCGCGAGGTGATTGCCAGACGGGTCGGTGAACGCTGCCCACCAACCGACATGGGGAATCTCGGTCTTGGGTAGAATGGTCTTCCCTCCGTGCGCCTCTATCACTGCGAGCGTGGCGTCGATATCATCGGTAGCGAGATAGACCAGCAGCCTGTCGATCTTGTATTCGATATGAGGGATCGATATTGGTCCCTGCTCGACAAAGCCCCCTGCAGGGCCACCTTCAGACTGGAACTGCACATAGTTATACTCATTGTCGGCCTGGATTTGCCAACCAAAAACCTGACCGTAAAACTCGCCCGCCGCGCTCGTAGAAATAGCAGGAATCTCGATATGCACGATTGGATGACTTGCCATACGTATGCTCCTCTTTAGAACGATCCGTCCTTCATCAGAGGCGAAAGCAAATTGCTTCAGTCCTTACTAATTATAGAATATATGTTCTAATAAGTCAAGTGGCAAAAACAAGCTACGCGCTTGCTCCTCTCAATCCCTTCAGAAAAAGATGTAGATAGCAGGCACGAAAAGACAGAAGGCGAAGCCACATATGCGCTTCGCCTTCTGTCTTTTCTGTGTTTTGTTCTGCTCTAGGACCCGCCTGTGCCCGCGAGCTGTTCTTGCTCTTTTGTCGTAGCTACCTTGAGGTTGTCATAGCCTTTGATCTTGTAAATCAGCGTTGAGCCAAGCCAGCTTAACACGAAGAGACCAATAATCATATAGCCAATTGTGCCGAAGTTGTTGCTCAGGTTCCCCAGGAAGTTCCAGATGCCCCCTTGCAGGTTGAGCGTCGTGGCGACAATGCTGAGGGCCTCGATGCCGCCGACCAGAAAGGCGACCAATACTGAGACTAGTGTGATATTCATGTTGTAGTAGAGCTTGCGCATCGGTTTCATAAATGCCCAGCCATACGCGCCCAGCATCAGGATACTGTCAAGGGTATCGATCAGGCACATGCCGACCAGGAAGAGCAGCGGGAAAATCAAGATTGACCAGATTGGCAGACCCTTTGTTGCCGAGGATGCCGCGATACCCAGCAGACCAACCTCAGTTGCCGTGTCGAAACCCAATCCAAAGAGAAAACCAAGTGGGTACATATGCCAACTTTTGGTGATGATCTTGAAGAGTGGACGGAAGAAACGTCCAAGCAGGCCACGCTGATTCAAAAACTCTTCTATCGTCTGCTCGTCATAGGTTCCGCCTTTTCTGACGATGCGGAACTGCTGGAAAATTTCCCACAAAATGAGCAGGTTGACAATCGCAATCGCGAACAGGAAGAGCGCGGAGACGGAGGTGCCAATCAGTCCACCAACAGCCTGCAAGCCCGGAAAATTCTTTTGAATGGCACTCGCGGTCAAAGCAATGATAACCGTCAGAGCGACCACGATGGTCGAGTGACCGAGCGAGAAAAAGAAACCCACCGCGACCGGGCGTTTATTCTCCTGCATCAATTTACGTGTCACATTATCGATGGCGGAGATATGGTCGGCATCAACGGCATGGCGCAGGCCAAAAGTATAGGCGATCAACGCGGTTCCCAGGAGCAGTGGGTAGGCCGAGAAGACGGTGAGTGCCAATACCCAGGCCACAACGTTTGCGATAACCAGGAATGTCAGAATACCAATTACTTTGCCACGCACATTGTGCGCGTTATCGTTAAATACTCGCGAGAGCGGAGCAATCATGAATCCTCCTCATAAAACAGATTTCATATAGCCGAAAGGTCGTATCAGCAACATGAACGATCAGATGGTCTCGGTACTTCAAGTCTCAATTGGAAGTTCCCCTCGTGCATCCTGCTCTTGAGGTCACTTCATAGTAAGCAAGTGACAATGTCCTCTACAAGCATACCATCTAAATTTCGTAATTGCAAGTTTTTCGCAATAACAAAAATGCGCATATAGATGTGATTGCCAGTAACGAAAAAACTTCTCCTGGCAAACACGAATATCAGCAGCAAAAAGCGTCACTGTTACTATGCTAGTGCGGGTGTGGGGCGCAAGCGCAGTGCAAGGATACCTGCGAGTAGAACAAAGATCATACAGAAGATGACCGCCCAGCGCGGACCTGCCGTGTTGAGCAGCAGGCCGAAAAACCAGCCACAAAAGACGGTGCTGAGGCCGCTGGTGAACAAAAGAATGCCCGAAACAGTTCCTAGCGATTTTTTTGCCAGTTCGCTGCCGATTGAGAGGAAGGTCGCAAAGATGGGAGAGAGGCCAATGCTGGCAAGCGCGATAGCAAACATCCCTGAACGAATGTCAGTGCTGAACCATATCGCGAGAAAGCCAGCGAGGGAGACCAGCATACCGAGCATCACCATACGCCACGCGCCAATGCGGATAATCAGCGCGGCGGCTCCAAGGCGGCTAATTGCTGAGAGTATCCATACAATGCTACTTAACGCCGCTGCCACTGCCGCACTTTGTCCATAGGCGACGTGAATGTAGGCAGGCGTCCAGGCGCGCACGCTCGAACTGATACCAGAGGTAAACATCATTGCCATAATCACTGGAGCCAGAAGCACCAGGAGATGCATCAGGGGCGTACGCGATTTTTCAGGTTCTGCTTGTTGAGGCATATCGTTCGCGGGCGATGTTACATGCCTGAGTTGAAAACCATGGGGGATGCCGAGCAGCGAGAGAAGCGCGATCACGATAAAGCCGAGCGTGAAGAGGAACGAGGGCCGTGGATCATTGTGGAAAAGCGTAAGCAGCTCCGCATCCACCAACGCGAGCAAAACACCACCAAGCGGGTAGAGCAGGTTGAAGAGGTTCAGTGCCGTGCCGCGTGTGCTGGCAAAGAGACTGCTGATAAGACCGTTACTTGAGGCATCGATCACGCCGCCACCGATGCCTGCTATACCCGCAATGACGAGTAAGAGTGCGAACGGGATACCTTGTGGAACGAGTAAAGCGAGCGTAATACTGCTTAAACCAAGCATGACCAATAGCGCGGCGGCGAAAAATACGGGACGTGGCCCGTAGCGATCTAGCATTGTGCCGCCCAGCAATGCGCCAGGGAGATAGCCTGTAGACCAGACGACATAGAGCAGTCCAGTTGTCGCCAGAGAGATATGCAGATGTGCAGCAAGTGGTGTGAGTAGCGGTCCCCAACCGCTATCGGCGAAGACAAAAACCCAAAAGATCAAACTGGCTGCCAGTGTGGTTGTGATAAGGAGCACGCGCTGACGCCGCGCTCTGGTAAGAGTATCGGTTTCTATGCTAGGAGATGGCACGTTCATTATACTTTGTTTCTCACTTTTGTCTGATAGTTTGCTCTTAGTCTCGCATTACGGCACCTCTCTGTCAAAATAGCTGAGATAGTGTATTGTATCCGCAGCTTGCACGCTTTAGTAATTATTATAAATGAATTATTTATATTATCATGTGATACATTTGTGATTATTCAGTGACGTATATGTGAGATAAAACCCTTGAGAAAAACCTTTGTTAAGCGTATCCTTGGAAAGGAAAGATTTACCTACATCAGAAGCTCCCTTGATAATAGTCTCTTTGTGCTTGTAATGCGATTTTTTATGTATGCGAGATGCGTTGATATCGCACGGTTGCGAGAAGCAAAGGAAGGCGGGTAGCTCTATGGCTCAAACAATGCAGGCGGCGGTGGTACATAGTTTTACGGAACCGTTACGTCTTGAGGAGGTTGCGAAACCGGAACCGGGTATTGGCGAAGTTGTTGTCAAGATTGAGGCGTCTGGCCTCTGCCATACCGACATTCACGCGGCGCATGGCGATTGGCCTGTCAAGCCAAAGTTGCCGCTGATCCCTGGTCACGAGGGTGTTGGTATTGTTGAAATGGTGGGAGCGGGTGTAACCGAGGTGAAAGAGGGAGATCGCGTGGCGGTTCCCTGGCTTGGCTATGCATGTGGAACATGTCGGTACTGTGTCTCTGGTTGGGAGACGCTTTGTGAGCAGCAGCTCAATACAGGTTACTTTTTGGATGGCGGTTATGCCCAGTACGCGAAGGCCTATGCGCGCTATGTCGGCAAAGTGCCAAAGGGCGTCGATCCAATGGCTGCCGCTCCTTTGACTTGCGCGGGTGTCACGACGTATAAGGCTATCAAGGTGAGTGGCGCGCGTTCAAGTGATCTGGTGGCGATTTTTGGTATTGGCGGCCTGGGTCATCTGGCTTTGCAGTACGCGAAGATTGCAGGTGCGACAGTGGTGGCGGTTGATCTGGTTGATGAGAAACTGGAACTGGCGAAAAAGCTCGGCGCGGACTACACCGTCAATGGTTTGAAGGAAGACCCCGTTGAGGCGATCAAGAAACTGGGTGGCGCGGATGCCGCGATCAGTGTGGCGGTTGCGCCGAAAGCCTTTGAGCAGGCGTATCGCTCGCTAAGACGCGGTGGCACGCTGGTCTTTGTGGCCTTGCCTGCTGACAATTATGTCCAACTGCCGATCTTTGAGACGGTCTTGAATGGCATCAAGATTGTTGGTTCTATTGTCGGCACGCGCCTGGATCTGGCGGAAGTCTTTGATCTGCATGCGGCAGGGCGTACACAGGTCATCTATGAGAAACGCCATCTGGAAGATGTCAATCGCGCCTTCGAGGAGATTGAAAAGGCGCAGGTTCCCGCGCGTCTCGTTTTTGAGATGTAGAGGGAGCAGGGCGAGGGCAAGATAAGACGGGGAAAACGGGCAACGTATCATTGTAGGGGCGAGGCTTGCCCTCGTCCTGCCCCCTCTTGCAATTGATGACAATGGCATGGCATTCTAATCAATGTCATGCTATTTTTCTATCTATGTCGATTGGGTGAAAGGAATTATGTCAGAACAACCCTCCTTTATAAGCGGCAATGTCAATATCACGTTGGACTTGACCTTTCATCAACTGACCCTCTTTCGTGCCGTCGCGCGGTACCTCAGCTATACACGCGCCGCTGACCAACTCTATCTCTCGCAACCCGCCGTTTCGCAGCAGATCAGAGCACTTGAGCAACGCATCGGCTTGCCACTCTTTGCGCGTCAAGGTCGGGGCCTGATCTTGACACCTGCTGGTCAGGAACTGTTGCGTCACAGCGAGCGTATCCTGGGCTTGTTTGCTGGTATCGGACCGCTTGTGCATGACATTCAGCAGGTACAGCGGGGGCGCGTGTTGATTGGAGCCAGTACCAGCGCGGGAACCTATATTGTGCCGATGTTGCTGGGAGCGTTTCATACACTTCATCCTGGTCTGCATATTCATCTGACGGTCGCCAATCGGCGCGTCATAGAGGAATATCTCCTTACGCATCAGGTAGACCTTGTAGTCATGAGCGTAATTGAGCATCACGAACGCTTTGTGGTGGAACATCTTGCTCCTTATGAACTGGTGATGGTTGCCTCATCCACTCATCCATTAGCCACACGGGCGGGTTTATCGCTGCATGATTTGCGCGCTGAAACCTTCCTGCTCCACGAACCCGGTACAGCCACGCGCCACGATGTCGAACTGCGTTTCGCACAAGATGGTCTGTCTCCCGCGCGTAGCCTGGAATTTGCCAGTATTGAGGCGATCAAAGAAAGCGTGATCGCGAATATCGGGATCGCGGTCTTATCGCGTGAGTCGATCATCTGGGAAGTGGAGCATAACGAATTAGTTATTTTGGATGTGCAGGGGTTTCCGCTGCACCGTCACTGGCATGTCGTTCATCTGAAAGGGCAGCGGCTTTCGTTGGCGGCAAGTGCTTTACGGCATTTCCTGCTGTATGAGCAAACGCAAATAGAGCGTTCATGATAGCGCATGGTGTGTCTCTTCCTGTTCATAACGGCGCGCGTAGGCGTGTAGGAAAGTGATAAATGCTTCAACATTGGGTGTCAGGGGGGCATAGGCTAAGCGTGCGATATACCAGCGGCGTTGCAGCGGGAATTGTTCTACGTCAAGAATTGCCAGTCGCCCATATTGCACTTCACGCCTGACCGCCATCGCCGATAGCACGCTCACGCCCAGACCTGCGGCGACTGCCTGTTTAATTGCTTCGACATGCCCTAAAACCATGCCCACTTGCAGCGGCAAGCCTGCGATCTCGAACATCTCCTCAATCGCGGCGCGTGTGCCTGAGCCGACCTCGCGCAACAAAAATTGTTCGTGGGCCAGTCGCTCCAGCGGTATGCGCTTCTGCCCGACCAGTGTGTGTGTAGGGGCAATGATTGGAACGAGCGGATTCGTTAGAAATGGCTCTGTAATCAACTCTTCAATCGAGGGTGGACGGCCTGCAATGACCAGATCAACCTCGTTATCAAGCAGATGAGAGCGCACCCTGGCGCGGTTAGCTACATGCAGGTCGAGCTTGACGAGTGGATGCTGTTGATGAAACTCACCCAACAGGTGTGGGAGGACATATGTTCCTATAGTCGTGTCAGCGGCGACGCGCAATGGGACACTCTCTTCTAAACCCGCGCCACGCAATTGTGCCAGGGCCAGTCCCGCTTCGTCTGTCGCTGCGACAATCAATTGCGCGTGGGCGTAGAACTCATAGCCCTCGCTGGTGAGTGCAATATGACGGCCCCACTGTTCTAGCAACGTGAGCTTTGTGATGCGCTCAAGGTCCGCGACCAGCGCGGAAACGGTCGGTTGCTGGCAACCCAGTTCTTGGGCGGCACGTGTATAGCTCAAATGATGTGCGACGGCACAAAAAGCGCGTAACTGGCGCATTGTGATGCTATCAAAACGTGACCAGACCATCGCTTTACTCCATTTCTTGCACCCATTGTACACGCCTCATCTATAACCTTCAGACTATAGCAGGCATAGCGAATTATACCTTGTTCTTATACCGGTTGCCCGATATTATTATAACATGGGTTATGTATCCTCTCAAAAGTAGAACATTGTAGCAGGGCAGACAGCGCAAGAAATGTGGAGAATACAATGGCAGTACAATATGGAGCAACCGTGCGTCCGATCATTTTGGGCATCGTGGGAGATAGTGCGGCAGGCAAAACTACACTTAGTCGGGGCATTGCCCAGATTCTTGGCGAGCAACAGGTCGCTGTGCTTTGCACTGATGACTATCATCGTTATAATCGCCAACAGCGCAAGGAACTGGGAATTACGCCCCTTCATCCCGATTGTAACTATCTCGATATGATGGCTCAACATCTGCGTCTCTTGCGTGGTGGCGAGGCTATTCTCAAGCCTCGTTACGATCACAAGACGGGCGATTTTGGGCCACCGCAGTACATTGTGCCGCATCCTTTTATTATTGTGGAAGGTCTGCTCGGCTTCTCCTGGCAGGAAATGCGCAATGCCTATAGCGTGCGCGTCTATCTTGAACCGCCCGAACAGTTGCGACGACGCTGGAAAGTGCGGCGCGATATGGCGCAGCGTGGCTATACCGAGCAAGAGGTGTTGCGCGAACTGGATATGCGCGAGGCCGATTCCGCTAATTATATCCGCCCTCAGCGCAATCATGCTGACATCATTGTGTCCTTTTTTCCTGACGAAACGCGCCTCTATGACGATGATGCACACCTCAACGTGCGTCTGACACTGCGTGGCACCTTGCCGCATCCTGACTTGAGCCAGATCATCGAGCGCGATCAATCTGGTTGTGTGCGCTCGTGGCTGGGACGCGAGAACGGGCGTGCTGTCGAATATCTGGAGATTGATGGCTCCATTCCAGACGCGCCCGCGCAGGCGCTTGAACGCGGCATTCTCGAACACCTGGATGCCTGTGGTGCTGCCTCGCTGGAAGAGATTGGGCACTATTCAGGGGCAAAAGCGGGACACAGCCACCCTCTCGCGCTAACTCAATTATTGCTCGTTTACCATCTATTGCTCGCTCGTCAGAACGACGAAAGCGAAGTGTAAGGACTATCTGCGGCGATCTATTTGCGAAGGAGCAAAGGCGATGAGAATAGGGATTAACGGTTTTGGACGTATTGGGCGGCTGGTGTTGCGTTCTGCCTTAGAGCGTGGCGTGAAATTAGATATTGTGGCAATTAATGATAGAGGCGATGCATCGATTAACGCGCATCTCCTGCAATACGATTCTACCTATGGCCCTTTTCATGCGCAGATTGAGGCCGATGAGCAATACATGCATATTAACGGGCGGGCTGTGGCGATTACCTCATATCTTAACCCGCTCGATATTCCCTGGCGCAAGTTCGGCGTAGAACTGGTAATTGAAGCGACGGGAGCCTTCACTACAGGCGAACAGGCTGCTGCTCACTTGCAGGCGGGTGCGAGTCGCGTACTGGTGACGGCTCCCTGTAAAGGTGGCGACGTGACGATTGTCGCGGGTGTCAACGAGCATGACTATTATCCAATGGAGCATCAGATTATCTCGGCGGCCTCGTGTACGACCAATTGTCTCGCCCCCGTCGCGAAGGTCCTGCACGATCAATTTGGTATCGCCCACGGCATGATGAGCACGATTCACGCCTACACGAACGATCAACGCATCCTTGACCGTAGTCACAAAGACCCACGGCGCGCCCGTGCCGCCGCCGAAAATATTATCCCCACGACGACGGGCGCAACAAAGGCACTTGGGCAGGTCATTCCCGCTCTGGCTGGCAAATTGCATGGTGTCTCGTATCGCGTCCCCACCATCACCGTCTCGGTGGTCGATCTGATGGTTGAACTGGAACACGCGGCGACTGTCGAAGAGGTTAATCGCTCGTTCGCGCTAGCCTCGGCTGGTCCTCTGCACAATATCTTGGGCTACAGCGAATTGCCGCTCGTTTCCAGCGATTTTCGCGGCGATAGTCATTCCAGCGTTGTTGATGGGCTGATGACTGCGCGTCAGGAGCAGAGCAATACGTTTCGTGTCGTCTCCTGGTACGATAACGAGTGGGGTTATGCCAGTCGCGTCGCTGATCTCGCCAGTTTTATCAGCGAGTGTGGCGGGACTGGCCCTCGTCCTGAGCGCGTGCGTGTTGTGAGACGCGAACAGGTTGAGCAGGCCATTCACAGTCTCTGGCTATGACGCCGGCTGCTCAGCCGAGAAGACTCTGCTAGCAAGGATATCCTCGGCCTCTAGCGTCATCAGGTCTACTTGCGAGATGCGCCCACCTCTCGCGAACAGGCGATTGGCCTGACGCAATCTGATGCGATCAAGCGCGTTGCGCACGCTGCGTGCATTGGCAAAACGCGGTTGCTGCATTCTTCTGTCCAGATAGCTCTCAAACGCTTTGAGGGCTTCTGGACTAAAACGATACATCTGCTCCGCTAGCATCAATTGCGCGATAATCACCAGTTCGTCACGGCTATAGTCAGGAAATTCCAGGTGATGGGCAATGCGCGAGCTAAAGCCGGGATTGGATTGGAAAAATGTTTCCATGCGATCTTTGTAGCCCGCGAGAATGACCACCAGATCGTCGCGCTGATTCTCCATCACTTGTAGCAGTATCTCAATCGCTTCCTGCCCGTAATCGCGCTCATTTTCCTGACGATAGAGATAATATGCCTCGTCAATGAACAGCACGCCGCCCATTGCGCGTTTGAGCACCTCTTTGGTTTTAGGGGCAGTATGCCCGATGTATTGCCCGACCAGATCATCGCGTGTCACCGCGACAAGATGCCCTTTGCGCACGTAGTTCAGGCGGTGCAGGATGGTTGCCATCCGCGTCGCGACGGTCGTTTTGCCCGTTCCTGGCTGTCCCGTGAACGACATATGTAGCGAGGGCGGACGCGCAGTCAGGCCAATGCTACGCCGCATGCGATCAATCACCAGCAAGGCGGCGATTTCTCGAATGCGCGTCTTAACCGATTTGAGTCCTACCAATTCCTCATCTAACTTCTGAAGCACGTCCATCACCTGCGATTGCTGAAGGATACTGGCAAGGTCGACGGTCACCTCCTGCTCGTGACCGTCTGATTCATTCGTATGTGCCGATGGCTGCATGAAAAGCCTCCTACTCGCTGAAGCGTTCGCCGGATGGGCGGTCGGTGGCGTAGCTATGCAGGCTGTAGCGCGAGACGCGATCATGGGCGTCCTGGCGTACGAGCGTGAAGCCGGGATCATGCTTGGGCCGATTGACGATAAAGGAGATCGCGAGCGTCTGGCGTCCCTTGCTGCGGTCATACGCGCCCACGCGAATATAGTGCTGTGGGTAGGCGCGGCGGCACTCGTTGATCTCGTACAGAATGGCAGCGGGGTCCTTCACGTCGAACATTGGCAGTCCCCACATATCCCAATAGGTGTTGCGCGGGTGCGGGTCATCGGTAAATTCGATGTTGATCGGCCAGTCATTATCGAGACAATATTGTATCTGCATGCGAATCTCGTCATCACTGAGTGGCGGCAGAAAAGAGAAGGTTCCCTGTGTCAGATGAAATGGCATGTGCAAGCCTCCTTTATCGGCAATTAGAAACTGGGCGTGGGAGTCGCATCGGGCGTATCCGTTGAGGTATAGTTGAAGGAAACATCCTTCCAGACCTCCAGCGCGGCCCGCAATGGTCCACACCAACGCGCGGCCTTCTCCAGAATTTCCGGTCCCTCGCTCATGATGTCGCGGCCCTCGTTGCGCGCCTGAATCATTGCCTCGACCGCGACGCGGTTGGCGGTTGCGCCTGCCGCGATCCCTTGCGGGTGTCCAATCGTGCCGCCGCCAAACTGAAGAATTACGTCTTCGCCCAGATAGTGCAGCAGTTGATGCATCTGTCCGGCATGAATACCGCCGGAGGCAACAGGCATGACAGCGGCAAGTGAGGCCCAATCCTGCTCGAAAAACAAACCCTGCATGGGATTGGCCTCGTATTTCATGCCGCGCAACGTCTGATAATAGCCGCGAATATTCATCGGATCGCCTTCCAGCTTGCCGACAACGGTTCCCGCGTGAATATGATCGACGCCCGCCAGACGCATCCACTTGGCAAGCACGCGGAACGAGACGCCATGCGTTTTCTGGCGCGTGTAGGTACTATGGCCTGCGCGGTGCAGATGCAGCAGTACGCCGTTTTTGCGCGCCCACTTTGCCATTGACTGAATAGCGGTGTAGCCAATTGTCAGGTCAATCATGACAACAATGCTGCCCAGTTCCTTCGCGAACTCGGCGCGCTCGTACATATCTTCCATCGTCGCGGCGGTGATGTTCAGATAATGACCCTTGATCTCGCCTGTCTCGGCACTGGCTTTATTGACTGCCTCCATGCAGAAAAGGAAACGATCACGCCAGCGCATAAATGGCTGCGAGTTGATGTTTTCATCGTCCTTGACGAAGTCCAGACCACCGCGCAGTGCCTCATAGACGACGCGCCCGTAGTTGCGCGCCGATAGGCCGAGCTTGGGCTTGGTTGTCGCACCTATGAGCGGACGACCGTACTTATCGAGATACTCACGTTCCATCACGATGCCGTGCGCGGGTCCCTGAAAGGTTTTCACGTAGTGCGGCGGGATGCGCATATCTTCCAGGCGCAGGCTTTTCAGTGCTTTGAAGCCGAAAACATTGCCGATAATGCTGGAGGTCAGGTTGGCAATCGAGCCTTCTTCAAAGAGGTCCAGATCATAGGCGATGTAGGCGATATGCTGATCTGTGCCCACAACGGGCGTAACGCGATAGGCTTTGGCTTGATAATTCTCATAAGCGGTCAAGCGATCAGTCCAGACGACCGTCCAGGTCGCGGTAGAAGATTCGCCCGCGACTGCTGCCGCCGCTTCAATCGGATCAACGCCCTCCTGAGGCACAATGCGGAATGCGCATAGAATGTCGGTATCCTTCGGCTCATAGTCGGGTTGCCAGTAACCCATCTGGGCATAGGGGATGACGCCGGAAGCCCAGCGGTTTTGTTGTTGAGGAACAAACTCGGTTGCCATATTGCTCTCCTCGTTATTCTGTGTAACAATCTCACTGAGCAAAGTGTAACATCGCCAAAGTATTAGTAGTAGTAGCAGTTTACTATCTTGTCCATAGCCGAAACGTTATGAATAGCTTTTTGCCTGAAGAGGTGTGACAAAATGTCTACTCTATCGCCGCCTGTGCTCAGTGAGATCAATAGAGTAATAGAGAGTATCTTTCCGGCAATGTCTCCCGTGGTTGAGCGCGTTGTAGAGGGTGCATCTACCTGGGTGTATCGCATTGTTGCTGGAAACGAGACTTTTTACCTGCGTATCTTGCCGGAAGGTGGGGCAAGTTTTGCTCCCGAAGCGGCGGCACACACGCTCCTGCGACAGAAGCAGGTCAAGGTTCCAGCGATCATCCATTTTGAGCATTGCAACGATCTTTTGCAACGCTCCATTATGGTGACGAGCGCAATTAAAGGACAGTCTTTGCTGCACTCGCCAGAATTATCTGAGGCAGTACGCGATGCAATCGTAGTAGAGGCAGGGCGGGATCTGGCAAGAATTAATAGCGTGCCTGTCGCAGGCTTTGGCTGGGTTCTGCGCGATTCTCCTGAGACAAGCCTGCTGCGAGCGCAATGGCCCACCTATCGCGCCTTGGCTCTCGAAGCGTGGACTGCGGACCTTGCGTATCTGGGCAAACATGCCTTATCTACCAAACACGTGGCTATGCTTGAACGCCTGATCTCTCAGTACGACGTTTATCTCAACTGTGAAGGCGGATGGCTGGCACATGGGGATTTTGATAGCACGCACATCTATCAGGATGCAGGACGCTATACAGGCATTATTGACTTTGGAGAGATACGTGGCGCGAATCAGTGGTATGATCTTGGACATTTTCATATGCGCGACGGAGAGCAGCATCCCTTTCATCTCGAAACTGCGCTGTTGCGCGGCTATGGTGAAATCACGTCACTTCCGTCAGATTGTGAGCGGCGCATTCGCTTTACCAGTATGCTGATCAATGTCCGCGCACTGGCACGGGGTCTCCAAAAGCGACCGCCCAATCGGTATACACAGCACCAGATAGAAGTGCTACAGCAGGATATAGCTTTTCTGCTATGATTTTAAAAGGAAGAGCATTTTTGCTCTTTTTGTGCCGTTCTGGTTGGTTGGAGCTTTGGTTTCATCTCAACTGCTGCATGTATGAGTTTATTACTTTTCCTCTGTAACGTACATTTGTTTGCCATCATGCTTCTTTGTTACGTATACTAAAAGTGGTCACGAGAAAGCGTGATTGATGTTAACACTATGCGAGAAAAGGAAAAGAACAAAATGCGTTTGGGATTACAAGTTCCCAGTTTTACATGGGCCAATGGACAATCTCAACTGGGCGATACTTTTGGTTTGATTGCGCAACGTGCGGAACGCGCGGGCCTCTATAGCCTGTGGGTGATGGATCACTTTTTCCAGATTCGCAATGTTGGGCCGGCGGAAAACGAGATGCTTGAGGGTTGGTCTGCCCTCGCGTTCGCTGCCGGACGAACAAATCATATCAAGCTAGGTACAATGGTGACGGGTGTTACCTATCGCTATCCCGGTCTATTGATCAAGACCGCAACCACGCTTGATGTGCTCTCGCAGGGACGAGCTTACTTTGGGATCGGCGCGGCCTGGAACGAGCAAGAGCATAACGGTCTCGGCGTTCCCTTCCCACCGTTGGCTGAGCGTTTTGAGCGCCTGGAAGAGACGTTGCAGCTTGCGCACCAGATGTGGGCGGGCGATGACAAGCCATTTAATGGCAAACACTATCAGCTTGAGCGGCCCCTCAACTCGCCGCTGTCGATCCAGAAACCGCATCCACCTATCCTAATCGGCGGCACGGGCGAGAAGAAGACACTGCGCATGGTGGCTCAATACGCCGATGGCTGTAATCTCTTTGCGCGTCTCGGCAACGACGAGCTGAAACGTAAACTGGATATCTTGCGCGATCACTGCCAGACGCTGGGACGACCATACGAGCAGATCGAGAAGACGACGCTCGATACGCTCCGTCTTACACGCGATGGGCGCGATGGCACAATGACGCCAGCCGCCGCCATCGAGTACTTCACGGGCCTCGCGGAACTGGGTATCGATCAGGCCATTTTCAACATGCCCAATGTCTCTGAGGCCGAGCCGTTTGAACTGCTTGCAACCGAGATTGTGCCCGTTGTCGAGAAGATCAAAGTCGCAGGCCGCTAGTCACACGATGAGGCGTAATTATCGCCTGTAACAAAATCCCTCCAAATGTGTCACATGACGGTGTTGGGGCGTGATGATCGTGTTAAAAAAATGAATCTGGCTACCTTATCCGATGGTGTAGGGGCGTGATTCATCACGCCCTGCCTGTGCGCCAATCCGCCTGGGAGGCCATGTGAAGGGGGATGAAGGGCGTGATTCATCACGCCCCTACGCAGCATAATACCGGATGCGGATTCATTTTTCAATGCCATCATCATGCCCCTACGCAACCTATATTCATTTGTTAACCACAATAATTTTGTCTCCTGTCAAGTTCTCTCATCTCCTCATTGTGTCCATCCGTTTGTTCTCTCATGTATCCTATATAAAGGGAAGAGTTTCTCCTGCGTTGAAATAACAATTGAGGCATGGTTTGGCAAAGGTGGTATAAAGCAACGATATGCGCAAACTGCGAATTTTTGCCATGCTACTAACGATGGTATCTGTACTTACTCTCGTGACGGCACATGAAGCGCAGGCAGATGGAGAAACGCTCACGGTGCAGATCATTGGAGTCGCGCAACCTCCAGGCTTCGCGCCCGCGTTCCTGACCATTCATGTCTACGATACAGTTGTTTTTGTCAATCACGCATTACCATCTGCGTCATATACCGTTACCTCTCTTGATGGCAGTATTGCCTCGCCTGTAATTCGTTCCGGTACGCAATGGACTGTTACGTTTGCTCATGCCGGAGCTTTTGAATACCATGACCCCTCGCAACCAAAACTGATGAGCGGTGAAATCCTGGTTGTTGCCAGTAATACTGCTTTGCTGCCTACACCTAATCCTCTGGCTGAGGCGACCGTCATCGCGGCTATTCAAGCGGGAAAGACACCGCCCGATGTGCAGGTTTTGCCTACGCCAACCGCATCCTCGTTGTCTAAAACAAACCTTCCCCTATTCGCGCCTTTTGTGCTACCCGCTATACTAATAGTGATAAACATACTTGGGCTAGTGTTGATTGGAAGCATTGCCTTATTGCTGTATCGCAAACATCTTGCGCGACTTCGTCAGTCCGCTATTGCTGCCCAGACTAGCGTACAGACGAAGCGATGGGGCCAACAGATACAGACGGACCCCGACCAATCTGCGCGTAAGTCCCCCAAATGGCAGTTTTGGCGGAAACACGAAGAAGATGACGATGACGAGAGTGACGAGGACGAAGATATCTAGCCGTCCAATTCCTGTAAGCTATCTGAAAATACTGATGCTTGTCTGGCTTGTGGTTATAATCATTATCAGTATGGCAAGAGGGATTAATGCTCTTTCGGCTCCTTTTACTCCGTATGCTGTGACGCTCACCGCCAGTAATTTCAGTTCGCCGCTGCTGACTGTCACGGCTGATAATCTGGCAAATCCCGACCATGCGCTTTTTGGCTTGCATAATGGAACACTGCTCTGGTACAGTGTGACGTTCCAATCGACGCCCGCTGGTATTACTCCTGGTGCTGCGGATACGCACGACAGCGTGACGGACGCACTGACCGCTTCGCAAGTGCTGTTGCCACCTGTTGGTGTGCTTCCATTCGATCAGGCCAATGGCAACAATAACGATGAGGCTCTGCATCTCGCTGTCGCGTTTTCTGGTCCTGAGCAACAATTGACGCTTACGCTCTCACCGCTTGAAATGCATGCGGTGACATTGGACATTATCAGTTTGCTGATACAGATGTTGGGAGAGCATAGCACTGGTGTACAGGTGGGTTTGCTGGGTTCTGGTATGATGCAGCAAGTTTTTGCCGCAACTACGACGATGAGCGATTTGGGAACGCTGGTGAGTAATTATCGTTTGGTGTTACAATCGGTTCCAGATACGACGAAGATGTTGCAGTATGCCTATGCCTGTGCCGTCAGCCTTGCATCCCTGCTGGCTGATAGCGGTGAGCAGACCACGTTGGCTGATTTGCTCTGGAATATCATGGGCAAGGTGATTAACCATGCTCATATTCTGAATGCCATTCGCGCGCTTGGGCAGACTCAATTTGGACTGGCGGTAGAGGGCTTCATTGCCAATGAAGGACTCGCGCTCAGTACAACCTTGTTACAACAAACCAACCCTGTTGTTCTGTTACAAACAAATAGTACAGTTACGCCGACACCTTCACCGACATTTCCGTTATTTATTCCTCCAACAGGAACTGTTGGTTCAGTTTCTCCTGGTAGTCCATTGCCGGGAACAGGAACGCCTGTCCCATCTATTTCTACCACTCCTGGTCTACAACCTTCGGTGACACCAACAGCGACAATTCATCCATGAAGTCTAGCTTTGGTATTCACACACGAGAAAATGCGGTTTACGTGCAAAAACTTTTTCAAAAAGGTCTGCCTTTTCATTCGCCTGTTCCAGTTCCATGTCGAGATCTGAAAGTGGGCGAATGGTGAGTAGAAAGGTCCAGATATTCTTATTAGAGCCTGCTGGATCAGTATCGATCTGCAGCACGCGCCCGTCGTGATTATAGTCGAAGGCATCTGCGATACGTAGCAGGGCGGCCAGTTTGGAAACGCGATGGCGAGCCTTTTTGTCCAGAATAGCATACTCTTGATGATCGTTACTCGGCAGGGCGCGTCGATGGTAGCGCGCGATACAGGCAATCTCATAGCGTTCTCTGTCTGTAAAGTCTGGCAAGTGTGCCTCTTTAATCAAGCGGAACGAATGTTTATGGTGGCGGCGAGCCTCGACAGTCATGCCCGTATTATGGAGAAAGGCTGCTCGTTTAAGCACACGCAGTTCGTGTTCACCAAATTGATGAAGTGGACGGGTCGCTTCAAAAAGTTGGCAAGAGAGGCGTGTAACCTGGCGCGCGTGCGGCCAATCTTCAACTTGTAGCCCACCACTGAGATATTGTTCTTCCTCTGTAGGATGGGGTTGTTGCCACCAACTTAAACCTTCGATTGCATCGGGCATTGTCATATGTATCTCGTTTGTATCATTTTGGCAAATCGTCATGTTTCTATCTATTCTATGCTGCTAGCAAATGCGGAACGTTCGCATTTCAGGATTTTCAAGCTTTTACTTTATAAGATTATGCGTCCAAAATGCGGAGAATCTCACAGCGCAAGTCCCGCTGTTGCAGAGCATGCCAATGCTGGCTAAAGGTAGTGTACAGTTTTTCGCGCTCCACTTGCAAACTCATCAGCAGATGCTCAAGGCCATAGCGTTCTTCAGCGGTGGGCGTGGTAGTTGAGTCGAGTAGCGTCGCGATAAGGAATGGCGGGATAATGAAGGTTCCTTTATTGCGTTTTGTCTGTGCGCGTACTAATGCCTGTTCATAGGCAGTACCGCTATCGAGTCCACCCAAACACAGGCGTAGGGCGGCGATCATCACGTCTGTATCGTGCAATCTACCTAACTCTTCTTGTATTTGCTCGATCTCTAGCAAGATTGTTGCGCTCGCTGGCGGAAATGTGCTCTGGAATAGTTCTAAGGTGTAACGCAAACGTTTTGCAGCAATACGCATATGATGGAGATCGCGCACATTGTAGGGGGTATCAACAACATGGCTCCATTGGTAGAATTCGTCGAGCCTGACGTGTGCGATGGTGCGTGCATTTTCTCCGATAGAGGCCTGTGAAGAGAGGTTGGTGATGGGACTAGCTTTTGCCATGTTTGTGACCTCCTTTGGGCAAACTGGTATCGAGCAGATGATGCAGCGTCTCTTCGTCACACTGCTCTAAAAATGCGGCTACTACAGTTTGTTGTTGTTGCCGGTAGATCTGTAGACGCTGTATCAGCCAGGTGATGCCACTTTTCTCCTGTTCGCTTGCCTGTTCTCGCTGTCCCTGCAACGTTTGCACCATGACATCCGTGTCACGCGCTTCACCGAGTACGTCTGCCATTTTTTTGACCTCACGGTAGAGTTTGCGAAATGCGTTGGGTTCACATAGGGGGGCATAGGCATCAAGAGCGGCACGCAAGCGGCGCGTGGCAACACGCATTTTGTGAACCGCCTCGCTATCCTCGTGACGCAGAACCGCCTCGCGCCACGAGAGCATTTTACGGAGGCGTTCTTTGAGAAGTTGGCGACCAAACTGGACGAAGTTCATCGTCGTGATATCGCCTGTTTGCTCTGCTTCTCCGCTCTCTACAGGCACTGCTGTCGTGCGTGCCTTTGTCGTATCGGTGTCGCTCTTCGCCTCGGCCTCCACGTGGGTAAGCCATTGTTCGCCATATTGTGCATAGGCCAGTAGTGTGCCCTCGCGGATTCCATGTGGACTAACATGTATTTCGGGTAGATGCAGATAATTCATGACTGCGCGGATGATCGCGGCACCTGCGGGCAAGATCAAGGCACGTGCATCAGGCTGTTGATAGCGGCGGGTGATCTCTTCAGCAGGCAGGGCGTGTAGTAATCCCTCGCAGCGCAGCATATCCTCGTGGGTCAGGCATTCGGCTGCCAGATCAAGGCCAAAGGCGTGATGTGCCAGATGTAAAAGCGAGTTCGCGCTGCCGCCAGTGACAATCAACGCCTCTAATGGCTGCTTGATAGATAACTTTTGCAGCGCGTTATGGAGAAATGCATGTGCAGTGCGTATCTCTTCAGGTATAGGAGGATTGGAAGGCAGATAACGATCATGCAGCCAGCCTGAGCCGATGGGTAGCGAGGTGCGCCAGGTAATCTGTCCCTGAGTGGCGGTGACCAATTCAGTGCTACCACCGCCGAGGTCCATAACGCCGATATGTGTGGGTGATGATGTTTGTTTGGTGAGCGTGTAGGTAGCACCAGCGAATGTGAGTGTGGCTTCAACATTGCCGTCGATGAGATGCACGATTAGTCCTGTGGCCTGCTGAATGGCAGCGAGAAAATCTGCGCTATTCTTTGCCTGCCGAATAGCCTCTGTTGCGACGACGAGGATAGGTGAAGCCTGATGTTGCTCGGCGATGGCTTTATAGCGTAGAAGTGTGTCAATCGAGGCCGCCTGCTTTTGGGCAGAGATGTCGCCTGTTGCGGTGACGCTCTCGCCGATGCGAACGAGATCGACCTCATCGGCAAGGATATCTAGATTGTCGGGCAGGCTACGTGCGACAACGAGGTGAATAGTATTGCTACCGATATCAATAGCGGCATGGACTGGTGTATTCTGATCGAACATTGCAAACACTCCGCACTACGCGAACGAGACCTGAAGAGGCAGTGCGCTTGATATAGCCATCTTCAGGGATAGGACATAGAGTTACGAGACCCCTGAAAAAGGGAAGATATAATGGTAGTATACCACGTAAGAGTATGGGTGAGAGTGGTGCAAGAAAATTATGATGCCATTGTGGGGAAGAAAAAACTAGCGCAAAATCCTCTTGACAAGTTGCGGGAGATACTGTAGTATTATGCGTGTCCACAAAGACAAGAGAAATTATCCAGCCGAAGTGGTGAAATTGGTAGACACGCAACGTTCAGGGCGTTGTGCCTTAACTGGCATGGGGGTTCGAGTCCCCCCTTCGGCACCCCCTATTCGTAGGACGGTCCCCTCAAGCCGCATCTAGAGCCGCTTGAGGGGCTTTTTTTGTCCCGCTTTTCACCTCAAATTGTCGTAATGACAGCAAAACTGATAGCAATTTGAATGCTGATAGCACACTGCACCATTGGTGCAAGCAGTTCGGTGAGCATGGCGAACAAGGCTTTGTGGGCAGTGGTCATCAACTTCCGCAAGAAGAGGAGGTACGGCAATTAAAGCGGGAGAATGAGTTACTGCGTCAGGAGCGTGATGTGCTAAAAAAAAGCTATC